>NZ_OV100759.1:1380843-2071265 GCF_920939465.1 Aggregatibacter sp. Marseille-P9115 | reverse complement strand
GCCGCCTGTTCCTTCGATTGCTGAAAGGCGGGTCGCATAAACGGTCGCGCGGGCATTTTAGATGTGCCAAATTCAAGATAACGCCAGTAAAACGGATCGCGCGGATTGTACGCACTGGATTTACCGCCCTTTTCCTTGAATTTCAGCACTTGCTTGGTCGAAAGCCCCTTTACCCAAATATAGGCATCAGTTCTGCCATTTTTGCCAACTTTCGTACGGCTTTGAATGGATTTTCTTAATGTACCTGCACGTCTGTGCGGCACGCTTTCTTTCAAGACTGGTGCGAGCGAACGCGCTTTATCACGCACAATTGCACCGCCTTTACGCATTGCTTTAACAGCAATACGGTTAGAAGTCTTTCGCCCAAGGCTTTGCATTGCTTTTTGCAACTCTTTCAAGCCATCAACGCGGACCGTTACGCTACCCATTAATCACCTCTTTACACATGAGCTGCAACGATACATTGCGCTCCTGCGTATTGAGTACCGATACAATCTCTAAAGTGCGCTTACCGAACTTAACCCGCATTGTCGGCATAATCCCGTCAAGATAACGGAGCCAAATTTGCGTAGTCACTTCCGATTGCACTTGTTGGGCCGAGAAATACTCGCGCCCGGATAGTGGACGCACATCAGCCCAAACAGTCGCAACGTTTTTCCACGTCGTCACCGCCGCGCCGTAGTCGTTTACGGTATTGACCTGCTTCTGCAATGTGATTCGATGCCGTAATTTTCCGATGTTCATATGTGTATAAACCGATAACGTTCAATGATTAGCCTTACAGTCGGCGGTAAATCAAAATTGCTCACGCCCTGCCCTTCATTCCATCCACCACGATTTTCAAACATATATGCCACCAACATTAAGATCGCTATTTTCAGATCTCCAGTGATCTCTTGAGCGTTATCAGGTGGGTCATCCGGTAGCATTTCGTAAAGTTTGCGGTTGGTGTAGTTTTCGATTGTCGCCTTGGCGGCTTCAAGGTAAACCTGAAGCAAATCGTCTTGATCGTCGCTATCAATTCGGCACTGCAATTTGATTTCATCAAGTGTGATATTCATCACGCCCCCGAAAAAGAAAAGTGCGGTCGAAATTAACCGCACCTATTGGTTATTTACCGATTAACGCTTTAATTGCTGAGGTATCTTCAAGCACGCAGTCAAAGCGGTGGAACGCTAAGAATGCGGTTTGGTCGAATTCGGCATAACGTTCAACCAAGCGTTTCAATGTCATGTACGCCACACGACGCACCACGAAGCGGTTGAAGTCACCGAAATACAAGAATTTTGCGTCTTTGGCAATGTCGGCGATGCCTTGATCGATAACGTATTGCTTACCAAGAATGGTAGATGGTGCCACGCCGGCAACATCAGGCAACCATAACGGGCGGTTTTGAGCGTCAACCATTTCTTTCAACACTTTAAAGGTGTTGTCGTTAAAGGCTAAACGGGAATTACCCACGTTACGGTAAGCCGGATCAACGGAGTGCAATAATGCGTTAATATCCAACCAGTCCACTTTACCCGCTACTTTAGCAGCGGTGGTGTCGGTAACACTTGCTGCCAACCCTTTAGGTTGTGCCGGTGTGCCTGCGCCGGTGCCTTGGATTAAATATTTTGCTTCTGCGCGTCCGATACGTTGTGCGATACGATCAGCCAAATAAGATTCGATGTTAATCGCGGAATCTTGCAATAATTCGTTAGATACGCGAATAATTTTGGATGATAATTTTTTCGCACCAAGGTTAGCGATGCCGAATGAAGTATCTGCTTCGGTTGCGGCAGTGTTTTCACCGATTAACTCACCTTCTTCGGTAGTGCCGTCGGCGGTGATCCATTCGATGGTGCGACCGTCAGAGGTTGTCAGGATTTGCGCTACTTGAGCAATGCCGCCATAGGCTTTCATTTGCTCAACAATGCGTGCCTGCATTTCTTTTGGTACGGTATAACCGCCCTTATCGTTAACGCCAACACCTTGCGCGCGCATTTCCGCCAACGCTTGGCGCTCTTCTTGGCTCAATTCGCCTAAACCGTTACGCAAAAATACGTTAAACGCTTGAGCGCGCATTTCGTCAGCGGTTTTTGTTTTCTCACCGTCATGTTTAGCGCGTTTTTCGGCTTCGGCCGCTTCTTGCTCCTTAACGAATTTTTCATCCATTGAGCGAAGTTCTTCTTCACGCGCAATTACGGCATCTACACCGTCTAATTCGGTTTTCATTTTGTTCCATTCAGTGCGTTGCTCGTCAGTCCAAGCGTTATCACCGATTTTGTCGTGTAATGTGCGCATTTGCGCAGCAATATTGCGACGTTTTTCTTGCAATTCATGTAATTTAGGCATTGTTTTTCCTCTCTAGAAACGAAAAACCGCACTTTTATGTGCGGTCGGTTTAATTAAATCTGTTTACTTGCCAGATATTAACGATAAAAATCGTTCTCGGGCGGCTTTTTGATGTACGGCTTTCTGAATATCGCCACTGTTACGGGCTTCTTTCCATGCGTCCAACGATCGCGCCGTGCTGTTTGCTTCCTGATATGCTGGATAAGTTACCGGGCTAACGTCATAAAGGCGTGAAATCTTGTGAATTTCGCGGATTATTACGCCATCGTCATCCTCATACCATTCATCGCCGTTACGGGCCACATTAAAAGCAAATGATGATTGAGTGATGTCGCCGCGCTTTAATGGCGCGATCACTAAATCCCGAATGGTCGGCGTATCAGGTGCGATAATGTCATAACGTAAACCGGTGTCGTCAACACTTAGGCTTAATGTGCCGGCGGTTGAACGTCCGAGAATGAAATTCGGGTCATGATTGAACAGACCGCGAACATCATCATCCAGCACGTCATCAAATGCCCCGGGCATAATGATTTCACGAAAGCCCCACATCAACTGCGAGCGGGTGTTAAAAACCGAACCATACCCGATAATATGAGTAGGTTCGGAATCTTTACTTTCAGCCCGAACTTCGCCAACATAGGACCGTTTTTCAATATCAGTCATCGGGTTTGTTCTCCTCTTTCTTGTCTGATTCGATTTGTTGTGCCGCATTAACACTGACAAGATATTCATCTAACCCGTCAACTGGGTTCATATCTTCGAGTGTGCGGGCTTCATTGCGTGACATCCAGCCATCGGTGATCGCACTATGATAAAACTTCGCTCTTTCGGTTGGCGTGCCGCGCATAATGCCGCCAAGGTTAAACTTCACAAAATAACCGGCTTTGCGTTCGGTTTCGGTAAATACCTTGCGATTAATTTCCTGTTCCCAGTTCACGATCCACGGCATCAAACTGTAACGGATGAATTGAATCGTCTGCTCAGAGATGTTCGAAAAGGTCGCCTTTTCCAAGTCGTTAATCATGTGTGCCGGAACGTTGAAAATTCCCGCAATCTCTGACCGATTCAATTTCATCATGGATAATAGTTCGGTATCGACCGGGGAAACGGTTAACGCTTTATAGTCCAGCTCAGCAGGTAAAAGAACCGTCTTGTTTTCTTTGTTTTTCAGCTCCGAACTTGCTTTATCCCAGAATTTTTTGAAGCTCAACCATGATTTTTCATTAAGTGGCGTTTTTACACTCACAATCCCTGCTGGGCGGGCATTGCCAAGAAAAAAAGACCCGGCGAAATCTTTCGCATTCAACCCAAGCCCGATTGTTTCGGCGTGCTGCTGAATAACAGACTTACCCACTTTCAACGAAGCGCCAAGCGCTTTAACGTGGATCATGTCATCGGGACTGATTGACAACGTTTCATCTTCGCCATAATAGCCGTAAATGTACCGTCCACCGTTTTTCAGCAACCGCACCAACCAAGGCTCGCGCGTTTCAAGCGATTCGATTTCACCACTTCGGCGGCGGACAATGTGTAAGTAAGAGTTCCCGTGTAAAAGTACCGCACTTTGCCCGTATTCCCGCATTTTGTAGGACGTCTGCCAGAAATTAGGGCTATCGTGTAACAGGTAAAATAACGGGTGGTCGCGTGCCGGTTCTATGTTTTTCCCATCTTTGCGCATAACGTGTAACGGTAACTGCGCAATAGCACTTGATAGCACATAAACACAGGCATAGACCGCGCTTAATTTCATTGCGGTATCAGCGTCAACGGTGCGCGATTGTGTTCCGCCGAACAAGTCATCATAAGCGCCCTCGGCACTTAACGGAACCTGCGGGTTTTCAAGGGAGCGGGCACTAAACAATTTATCAAAAATCATTTACGCCCCCGCGCTGAAAAAATAGCGTATAACAAGCAAAGCCCACCGCCGATAATGCAGGTTTGAGCCGTTCCATATTGGAGATAAACGCCGGTACATAATGCGCCAAGTCCAGCCAAACCGACCAGATCAATAAAAAATGTTCTCATAGCGTTAATACCTCGTCCGGGATAAAAATCCCGTCATCTTCATTTAGCATAATTCGACCGATTGCCATCATTAACGCAACCGCGCCATCAATTTTGTTTTCTGGAATTTCTTTCACCGGTCTAACGATGTCATCATTCCCGGCGGCAGTTTTCCCAACCACATTACCAATACACCAAGTCATGATAGGGTTCCCGTCATGGTGAAAACGGCCTGATTCGATAGCCGCTTCAAGCTCTTTCATCGGATCTGATAAGTTGGTGTAGTTCTGTGTGATGGTTATCGGGTTTAATCCCTCGTCCGCCATATCGTGAGAGATGGCGATCGCGCCGTGTGGGTCAATTGCAGCACAGTTAACCTGATGCTCCCTGTTTGTGTCTTTCACACATTCAAGGATTTCGCGATAGTCCACCTCTGCGCCGTCGGTTGCGATTAAATGCCCGCTGACCACCCATTTTTGGTATTTATCCACCACTCGTTTTAAAGCAGTATCAGTACTAAAAACAGTGTCTTCCGGCACAAAAAACAATGGAGAAATACAGTAATAATGACGTTTACCATCAATAATTCGACTAAACACCCGCACAAGTGAGTTCATATCGAGCTTTCGCGCCATATCCAGACCGAGGAAAACTTCTTCACCTTGGAAATCTTCAAGGATTAATGTTTCGTCGTAACACTTCTCCCAGCTCACCATGTTGAAATAGGATTCTTTCGCTGATACCCAAACATTCAGGTGCTTTGTTTTGAATTTATTCGTAAAGCGTGGATTATTGATCGCCTGTTTCTGCTGACTTATCAAATAATCCGCATAAACCGAAACGTCAAAATTCGGGTTAGCTTTTTGTAGCACTTCCGGACTTGTCCAGTCGTCACCCTCGTCGATTGTGTAGATTAAACCGAACAATTCATCATTCGGCACCGTGCCATTCAGCATTTCAATCACTTCGCGGCGCTTGTCGTAACAAGGACCTTCAATGTTGTAACCCGCCGTCGTGATAATCCACATCAACGGCTGGCGACGTGCCCCCATACCAGTGAGCATGGTAGTGTAAAGCTCATCATCTTTGTGTTCGTGGTACTCATCCACGATCGCACAACTCGGCGAGGCACCGTCACCTGGATTGCCGATCAGCGGTTCAAAGCGCGATCCGTCGGTAGGGCGGTTAAGATTAGATGCGTTTACTTCGATTCCAAATGTAGTACAAAGCAATTCGGTTTTTTTACACATCAAGCGGGCGGGGCGGAATACTTCCCATGCTTGCTTCTCGGTTGTCGCGCCGGAATACACCTCTGCACCAAATTCACCATCAACGCAAAACATATACAGACCAACGCCCGCCGAAATCGCCGATTTCCCGTTTTTGCGAGGGATTTCGGTGTAAACCTCGCGGTAACGTCTCAATCCATTAGATTTTTTCAGCCAGCCGAACGCATTCATCACCGCAAACAACTGCCAAGGTTCAAGCGTGATCAACTGGCGCTTTAACGCCCATTCCCCCTTGGTGTGGGGCAAAAGTTGAATAAATTTACAAGCCCGTTCCGCCAGTTTTTCATCAAAGCGAAAAGGAAAATCTTTGTCTTTCTGATTTTTCAGATCGTCTAAATGCCGTTGACAAGCTTTAATCACCAGTCGGCAAGCGGGGATTTTTCCGGAAACAATGTCCTTTGCGTATTTGTTCGCTTTTTTCACATTGTCGGTCATTGGAATAACTCCGCAAATGGATTGCTTGATTGCGTATCAGCATTGCTCATTAGTCGGCTCCGGCTACTTGGGTCAAGTCCAAGCAACGATCCGAATTTTGCCATATCAGCCAGTGCTTCTTTCAGGGTCGTGTAAGCAGGGTTCCGCTTTAATCCACTTTCCGTCTCAATAGTTCCACCGAATTTTTTAATATCAGCGTTAGCGGCTTTTCTGTTTTGGTATGCAATGCAATAGTTAGCAACGGTTTCTAAGTCGGTTTTCAAAACTATCCCCTGCGGGCAAAGTTCCTTTAAAACAAAGTGCCACATCGTCACGCCGTCATCATTCAGATCGTCAGGCGGTGGGGTGTCGATTGTTAACTGCTCGGAAACTAATTCGTTTTCGTTTAATTTCCGTTTTCCAGGGTTGCCTTGCCGTTTCTTAACTGCCGTAGGCTTAGGCTTGCGCCCACGCCCCGGAACAAGTGCTTTCCCTGTCATTTTGGCGCTTACCTCAAAATCTTAATTTCGCGGTTGTGAAAATTGAGTTGAACGGGCGGTATCCATAGCTGAAACCTATAGAGATTTACCCACCCCCTCCCCTTGTAGAATTGACCGCACTTTAAACGCTATCTCAAGCGCTCTCTTGCGGTTTTGAATTTATGGCATGAATTACATAAACTTTGTAAGTTTGAAAGATTGTCACTGCCACCATGTGCTTTAGCTATGATGTGGTCAACGGTTGTTGCTATAACATATCTACCTTTTTTTAAGCACTCTTGGCATAGATACTTGTCACGCTCTAAGGCGACGGTGCGCAACGCTCGCCACTGTGAGCCATAACCGCGTTGGCTTGCCGTCTTGCCTTGTTGGTGTCGTTGCCATCCGCAACCTAAATGCAGTTCACAATAACCGCTTGAATGCGTTGTTGTGTTCTTACATCCCTGTTTTCGGCATGCTTTAGGTATTCTTGCGGGCATTTTCATTCCTTTTGTGTACATACAACAAAGGGCGCTTGTTTTAACGCCCTTTAATTTTCCATTTAGTGCTGAGTGTTCTCAACTTGCCACTCTCTTATCTTATCAATCCTATTCAGGCACATGTCGCGCTCACGCTTAAGGATGACAGAGTATTGAGTGATGTCTCCGTATGTGTTGCCGTTAAATCCTGTCTTATCCAAATGAGCAACATAAGCAGGCGGCAATACAGGACAACCGGTAGCTTGTGGTTTACCTGCGCAAGAACTCAACAACATTACGAGGAGCGGAAGCATTATAAGGATGGCTTTGTTTAATATCTTGTGGGATGGATTTAATAACTTCATCTGATTCGCTCCGTGCTTCCGCTTCTTGTTTCGATAGCTCTAACATGATGCGCTGATTTTCAGCCGCTTCGTTTTTCAGTCTCGTTATCTCTTTTTCTTTTTGAGATAACGCTTGCGCCTGCTCTTTGTTGTCGGCTCTTAAGTTAACAATGGTGCTGTGCTGGTACCGCAAAACGCCGAGCAGGCACAAAACCGCAACGACACCAACACATATCACACCAAACTTAATCCGTTTAATTAATTGTTCACCGGGGTTAAACATAAATCACGCTCTCTTATTCTGCGTTTCATGATTGCCGGGTGCGGCTTTCCGTTCACATTTGCGTAGTTTGTAAACGTGTTACACATGCGCACAAAGTCTTTATCTAAAGCCGCTTTGTATAACTGAGTTTTAAGCCGCTTACCCGATTTTTTGTCGTAGTAGTAACGAGCGCCGCCACAGCCTAAATTATGAATAACAGACCCTAAAGCATCTATTTGATTTTGATTCATGTCTGCACCGTTAAAGTAAAGCATGATGCAATCACCTGCTTTCTTTAGATCTTTAGCATATTGTTCCGCTATTTCTTCATCGGTGTAACGCTTATTTTCGAGAATCATTGTTCCGCCAGTAACGGCTGCGCCAATACCGTAAGTTAAAACATGAGCCGAACAACGGTAAGGGTCACGGCGACAACCTTCTTCGTCGCCAATAGCTTGCGCACCCTCTTTGCTGATCACAAGGTCATCCGCATAATCAGTGTAAACCTTGCCAACAATAACGCTTACCAAACACACCGCGCCGGCTAACGTTTTTTTAACTGTTTTGTTCATTAATCAGATTCCCGTTTTTGTCGCGGATTCCAGCTCGAATTTCTTCGAGCTCCAGCATACGTTTTTTATATCTTGATTCCCGCCGATAACCGCAAATCGTCACAATAATACCTATCAGAATAGCCCATTCGGACAACGTGAGCGCACCGAAAAGCCCCGTAACCCAACCAAGAGCTTGAGACTCAATCGGCATATCCTTAAACACCTGCATTTTTGCCATACTCCACCCCGCTTTATTCAGGGCAATAAAAAACCCCAACTGTTACCAGTCAGGGTTTACTTAAATCCAAATCCATTAATTTCATCGTTGTTTCAACACACAGCCACCTTCTGGCGACTGTAGGTGAACATCACTTACACGACGACCACCATATATTCAAATAATAGGACAAGATGACAAGGTTTGTCAATATGTAATTTTGATGTTTTTTGCATTTTGTCGACCAGTTCGAAGAATAACGAAACCAGTTACAAGCAGTTCGTGAATTATCGCTTTTGCCAATTTCAATTCTTTTTCAACGTTCCGCTTCACAGTTTTAAGGCTCGGAATGCGAATATCTGACTTACCGGCGCACGGCTGCATTTTCATCTCTCCACAGTTTTCACGCAGTTTAACGGCTATGCGATTAATTGTGTTTTTATTAACGTAATATGAAAACAGAATATAGCGCAAAGTGCGGTCATTTTTTGCGAAGAACCGATCGACGATTTGGCTAATCATATAACCTGTTTCATCATCGCAGGTTTGTTCCCCTGGTTCAGCAGATGCTACGCTTTGCATTAGCTTAGCAATGATATTAACCTGTGCTTTGTCTAATCGACCGGACCGCACCCATGCCCCCCATTTAAACATCCATTCATCGACGAACTCTTCTTGCTGCTCTGTCAACGTTAACTCGGCAAACCGCTTCATTGCTCTAACTCCTTAATTTTCGCTTTGTAATGTTTGATGATCGCCTTGCAGTCTTCGATTGTGTACTTTCTCGGCTCGTGGTCTTGTCGCTCTAACCAAGCCACCTTATCTGCGCCGATTTTATTCACAAGATTGATTCGGTACTCAATGATATTTCCGCTTTTGTGGTCATTACAGGGTGCGCATTGCTTATGTACGTTTTGTTCACAGAACCGCAATTCAGGACAAGCTCCAACACTGCGATAATGCCCTGCGTGCCATTGTCCCTCGTGGTATCTGCCGCAACTGATACAGGACTGGTCTTTGTCGCGCAACCGAATAAATTTGTTAAATACAGCCTGCGCGTCTCTGAGCCACTCTGCGCGGCTTTTTAACTTTTCCTTGCGTTCCTTAAGCCGTTTCTTTTCTGCTTTGTGTTGCTCGACTGCCGCCTGTTTTTTGGCGTATTCCATAGCGCACTGAACACAACAGACTTTCGCAAGAGAATTTGCCGGATAAAACAGATTGCCGCAGTTTTTACATTTCTTCGTTTTACACTTCATTTTTGTCTTAACTTCCAAACCCTATTAATTGATTAATCTTGTTTTCCAATTCCCATTCGTTCTCGTACACGTTACAAAGGGTTTCATTCCAAATAACGCCAAACACGCCCTTGTACACGTCGTTGAATTTTTCTTGGCTCATATTGCCGAATGAAATTGACCAACGTTCTTTCAGTGTGCCGCCGTCTTGTGCCGGCTTGATGTCGTAAAACCCAGCTTTTTTCATCACATGATCGAGATACGCTTCAAGGGTTTTCATGCCCTCATAATCTAATTTTGATTCGCGATTCGACCGCACTTTTGCCAGCACGCTATCTGCTATCGGTTTAGTTACGTTCTGATACAGATTCTCATCGTTGGCCACTACTGCGATTTCTCTTGCGACCGCCTGCGCTATCCATTCTTCCGCTTGGGTCAGCACGCTAAATTCAGGCTGCCAATATTCAAAACCTGCATCGAGTAGCGCGAAAAACTTCTTGTGATGCTGGTAGTTTCGATTGTTGCCGATGGGTGTGATTTTTACCGCACTTCCAACCGGCAACCCCTTGAGTAAATTGCGGTCGTAGTCTGTTTCCGCTACAACCGCACCGTTCGCATATTTAACCGCGTGGATTACCGTCTTTTTCTGCTTTTGGCTCGCCATTCGAATTCCCCTAGGTCGTCAATGTGAACATGACGGATAACTTGCCCCATGTTGCGGTGACGCGGGTCAAATATCGCTAAGTGATTACCACGGCAGACATCAGTCCATAAACCCGTTTGAGGACTTAAAAACTTAATGCGGCCACCAACAATAAAACGGATTTCTGTCGCTTTTTGAGTGATTAAGGAAAACCATTCCGTGCTAATATCGACCGGCAGTAACATCACTACTAAACAGTTATGATTTTCAAACAGTTCGACGGAACGTTTAATAAAACTTAACGGGTCACTAAATGGCGGGTTTATGAAAATGCGCTCGTTTTGTATCGGGTAAGTTAAGTAATCCATTTCAGGCGTTACATATCGCTCAAGTTTTGCGTTGTGCGGTAGTGCGGCACCATCAATCGTAAAGCCAAATTCAGCATGAATCGGGTTAAATAGTGAAAGTGATGTTGGGTATGTGTCCTTATCAAATTTTCGCTCTGTCATCTTTTCATTCCTATAATCTGTTTAAGTTTTGCGATGTTTTCTGCGGCTTTTTCCGGACTGGTTGGCACGGTTGTTTGTGTCGGTAGTTGTTTTCTGCGTGCCGGTATTGTTTCGCCGCTTTCAATTCGCTTTGCTATTGCCTTGAGTGCCTGTTCGCACTCTTTTTTAAATTCCGTCGGTGTCCATTGGTCACGACGACCGCGGCTGCACAAGTCGGTTAATAACCAGTATTCAGCGTCCGATAAATAATTAAATTTATCCTCACCGTCCGTGCAGTAAACCGCTTGAAATTTACTTATTCGCGCCGGCAATTCGTCAGGTGTTGGCAAACCAAGAGTGGAGTAATCCGTTGTGTTGCACCATGCGATGAATTGACCTACTGACGGGAAAAACGCGCTTGCTTGTGTGGCGGCAATATCAAGTCCACGTTTGAGCTTTAACGGGGTAACAACGCCGGCTTTGAGTAATTCTTCAAGCCAAATTTGCTTTGCGTAGTTGTAATCTTCGGTGGTGGCAAACGCTTGTTTCCATGCGGGGTGTAACGCTTTCAGCCGCTGGAACATGCGATCAACAAGTTTCGTTGCGTTGTCAGAAATCCGCGCTTTTTCCACCGGCGCGCGATAGTTTGGCTCGCTACCGATGACCTGCGCTAAGTTTGCTACGGTTCTCATATCATTGACCCTCGCGGCACATTGACCGTGCGACCGATAGCCCAGCTGCCGTCATCGGCGAAATCATCGCGTTTTTTGCCTTTCGCGCCGGACAGGTTTTTACACCAATCAGCCCGAAAACCTTGCCAGTTTTGGCAAATAGCGATTTCGATTGCTTCGGCAAGCGGAATGCCTGCCTTGTCGGCTTCGCGCTGAAAGCCCTCAAGTGCAGTCCTCGTAATCGCCGCTTTTTTCGATTTTCGGTGTTCGGCAAAGTCATCGGCAAGCTGACCGGTGATACCGAACTCGGCAAGCAGCGAAAGTGTGGTATTTTTTTGCGAAGTTTTTTTAATTGTATTTAATGGTGTATTTATATTGTTTTTATGTGAGGTACATTTTTTGCTACTGGTACTAGGTACATTTTTTGCTACTGCCCTAGTGGCGTTTTTTGTCACTGGTTGTATTTCTTGTAACTGGGTACATTTTTTGCTACTGGTACTAGGTACATTACGAACCAAATAAAATTTATTTGTTATGCCTAATTCGCGCTCAGTAATAATCAAGCCCGCTTGCTCTAATTCGTCGATAACGGCGTAAATCGTGCGCTTATCCTTGATCTTCGTTTTCTCTTGGAATTGAGATACGGAAATGTAATCGCTTTCCCGCTGCCAGCCTGTTGTTTGACGCGCGATTAATAAATAACACTTAACGGCGTTCCCTGATAAATCAGCAATCAATTCATCAACAAACGCATTGGGGATTTGGAAAGAATTAACGATAAAATCACTCATTACGCCACCGCCTTATCTTGTTTGAAATTACCGTTCCAGTTTGCTTTCATCGGTAATTGATTTTTCATGTACCAGTCATAGATTTTTGCTGCGCCCTTTTGCAGCAAAACCGGCTTGTAAAAAATACGCACTTCTTGACCGTGTTCGGCTACCTGTGTGTTTTCTTCGGTCAGATACACATCGCGCGCACGGGATGTTACGCGCCAGCCGTATTTATCCTTGTAAACCCAACCTTTACGAGCCAAGAAATCATTGATCTGCGAAGAATTAGCACCGTTTAACCCTTTTACAAACTGAGGTGCGCTCATACCGTGACGGAAATAGCTCTGCATTGATTCAATCTGTTCTGATTTCTGTTTGCTATCCAATAAAGCGCGTTGTTCGCCCTCTTTTGCGTCAGCCCATGCGCGAGCCGCTGCAACCGGATCAGAAAAGTCAGGTAAAAGTGCGGTCGAATTTTGATGACTTGCCAAGCTGTCAAATGTGCGAATAACGTGTAAGTGGAATTTCGGACTAATCCACATTGCGTAAGCGTAAACAAGTTCTTTACTTACGA
Organism: Aggregatibacter sp. Marseille-P9115; assembly: GCF_920939465.1. GTDB lineage: Bacteria > Pseudomonadota > Gammaproteobacteria > Enterobacterales > Pasteurellaceae > Aggregatibacter > Aggregatibacter segnis_B. The sequence continues at coordinate 2,058,499 of NZ_OV100759.1, read as the reverse complement.
ATGTTCCAAGTCCTTGTTTTGTAAGGATAGACGGAATTCCGTCTTTTGAAATTTCGCCGATTAACTCTTGCGTTTGCTGATTTGATAACCAGTAAGCAGGACGATGACGACTTTCACCACCGCTTGCCTGATGTAAATCATTTAAGCAAAAACGCCCTTGTTCATCTTGGCGAATTTGTGTATCATAAAGCTGTATTTTGGTTTTCATAAAAAATTCCTTCGTATAGAACCACGGTTGCCGCCGTGGTTTTTTATTGCCGTTTATTTAGCGAGATCACGCACTCGATTGAGTGTTGTGTCGCTGCTAAATGCTTGTTTAATAATTTGCGGATCACGTCTTCTTCATCGGTGGTGATTTCACCATCGGCTAACGCTTTTTCTAACGCCTCAAACAACAATCCGCGCGCGGAGAGTTCATGTAGCTGTAACGTTGAGATTTCCACTGCGTCTAATTCGCTTGCTATTGCGTCCGGCACAAAACGACCGCCGGCATTGCGGCAAAGCTCCTCGATAAAATCAGTGCATCCATACTCAAGTTGCAGTGCGATCAGCTCCTCATTCTTGAAGCGTTGCCCTTTCGTCTGATAAAGCCGATTGTTCAGCTCCGCTTCCGAAAATCCGAGAAATCCCGCAACCGCACTTTTACCGCCCGGTATGTTCTCAATCATTTCCATAATGACTTTCTTCATTGCCATAATTTCTTTCCGTTTTTTATGGTTTTCTTTTGCGCCAATATGAGTAAATTAGTTGTCAGGTAAATTTGCCAAGGAGTGTAAAATCTGCTTTTCAGTTACCTTGCCTTTTGTAGCCTTAACGATTCGCGGGATATACTTAGCGTTAATACCGCCACCATTAAGCCAAAAGCTGACGGAAACCTGAGAAACTCCGCATTCTTGACTTAGCTTTACCTGAGAACCGCAAATTGAAATTGCTTTTTCGATTACCTCGTTCTTCATAGTTCACCTTTAATTAAAATTCTTATATAGAATATAAGATATATTATAATTTGTAAAGGATTTCTTATTTGATTTTATATAAGTTTATTTATAGGATCGGACGATTAAGGAGGGTTTTATGAATACACTTGCTGAAAGATTGCAGTTTGCAATGGATAAAATGGGTAAAAACCAAGTTGAATTAGCTGCATTAGCCGGAACATCACAAGTAACGATCAGTAATATTTTGAACGGAGTTACAAAAAGCCCTAGAAATGGCTTACAAATAGCCAAAGCTTTGAAAATTTCGCCGGAATGGCTCTTAAATGGCACTGGTGACATGGTACAGCCCCAAATAAAATCAAACGTAGCCGAAACAGGCTCATTTGACCTGTGGGACCGTAATACTCCGTTAAACGATGACGAGGTAGAAGTTCCGCTTTTCCAAGAAGTACGCTTAGCCGCCGGAAATGGTTTTGCTGATGATATTGCAGACTATAACAACTTCAAATTGCGTTTTTCCAAAGCAACACTACGTAAACAAGGCGTACAGTACGAAAATGCGGTATGTGTGATTGCTGATGGAAATTCAATGGAGCCGGTTATTCCGGATGGAACAACGGTGGGAATTGATTTGGGCAATAAGACAATCCGAGACGGCAAGATATACGCTATCAATCACGGCGGCTTGTTGCGCATAAAACTACTCTACAATATGCCAAACGAACAAGTGAAAATACGTAGTTATAACAGCGAAGAACACCCAGATGAGATAGCAGACATGCAAGATATATCAGTCATTGGGAAAGTCTTTTGGTATTCAGTTTTACTATAGAAACTAACACTGGATATTGTTGATTTATGATAATTACTTTTTTATAAGTTTCCTTTTTGGAAACTTTCTGTATAATGGCAGGCTAAATGAAAATTCTAAATAGAACCTTGCTTGATAAGTTCATAGTGAAACACGCCAACGCTAAATCGTCACTCTCAAGCTGGATGACTCTCATCAAGCACAATAATTTTACTCAAGACAAGGATTTTAAAAATCTATTTGGTATAAATAATGTAGATTACATAGCCAACAATCACTATGTTTTTGATATAGGTGGAAACAATTACAGAACTTTTGTTAAAGTCGTTTTTACCCAAAATACTATGATAATAAAAGGCATCTATACTCACTCAGAGTACGATAAACTTGATCTAAGAAAAGAAGCAAAAAAAGGTTAACTATGATTAAACTCATTAAAACAGAACAACAGCACGAACAAGCAATGCAGCGTCTTCTTGAGCTGGCAGAGTTGGATCTAGAAACAAACCGAGACGCTGCCGACGAATTTGAATTGCTTTCTGTCTTGGTGGATCATTATGAATCGCAATGTACAGAAGTACATCAAGCTGATCCTATTGAGATTATTCGATTCTACATGGAGCAACACAATCTCACGCATAAAGATATGCAGCCTTATCTAGGGTCAAAAGGAACTGTTTCAAAAATACTAAACTATAAAGCTCCTCTAACCCTATCTAAGATTTGGAAATTGAATGAAGAGCTTGGTATTCCGGTTGAAATACTTGCTCAAAAATATCAAATTCAACAAAAAAATATTAAAGAAACTATTCTGGAAACCTTCCACAAGGCATTTGAATTAGTTTCTTCACAAAAAAACTATCAATTTACTACAGTTAAGATATAGCGAGAAGATATATGAAATTTGATATTAAACATGAGGGATTTGTTTCAAACATTTCTTTATTATCAAAATCCCCAGAAAAAGAATCAATTAAGGGTAAAGCAGTTCCAACAACATTATCTATCACCCCGAGTCTTCATAGTAGCGATGATGATGATAGTAAAGAATATGGAGTAACTATTAAAGTTGAAATCAAAAACAACATTTTTGATCTTGAACTTGAACATCTTTTTGTTATTGAATTTAAAGAAAATCCGACACAAGAGCAAAAAGAAAGCGAAGAAATGAGAGTCTTACTCATTAATTATTTATATCCGTATTCTCGCTCATTTATTGTATCCACATTAGCGCTTGCAGGTTATAACACAGTTAATATGCCTGCATTTATTGCAGACTAGAGGGATATATCTACCCAAACAAACCGCCTTCGGGCGGTTTTCTTTTGCCCATCTACCACCAAACTCCCCTCATGTAAATCTATATAGATCTGATTTAGATCTAAATAGACCTAAAACACCGCACTTTTCTACCGCACTTTTCTACCGCACTTTTCTACCGCACTTTTCTACCGCACTTTTCTACCGCACTTTTCTACCGCACTTTTCTACCGCACTTTTCTACCGCACTTTTTCAAAGTGTAGCCCTGTTTCGCTCTCTTATTGCTCAAAAAACAAGCAAACAAAATTCTTTTCTTTAGAAATCAATTATCTTTACCCTTAATCAAGAGCGAGCATTATCTCAATGTTAGAGAATGGCGGCTATAGTTCAGTAAATATGCCTACCATTGCAATTCAATAAGTATCAAAAAAGCCACGCATTGCGTGGCTTATGTTTTGTTAAAAATGTTTCCACTCTAAACCTTGAGTAGTAAAGGTAAATTGAGCTCGTCCGTAATCATAAATTGGAAACTCGATAACCATTTTCTTAGCACTTTTTAGTTTATCCACAAATTTCTTCATGCTTTTTTTTCCGCTAAGAAATAATACGTCATTAGAGCCACTTTCTGATTCGCTTACTGCATACTTCTCTATATTTTCATCATCAAATTTTACTGAAATATTACAACCATCAATTCGACAAGAGAACTGCCCCTTAGATAAATTAAACATCACATCATTCCCATACTCACTATGCTTACGCAACACTAGAGTAATGCTTGATCCACCTTGGTAAGGAAATGATAGTTCAATAGTATTATCAGATGCTTTAGACGCAAAATAAGATGTTTTATTTCTCATCTCATCCTTGCTTTCTCTATATCGCCAAGATGCAAGTTCCGCTTTTAACTTAGCCAATTCATCATCTAATTTTTGTTGTAGTTCTTTTTCGCTTTGAGATGGTGATTTTAGAAATACCGAATCATAGCATTCAAGTCGTTTAGCGCTATCTTCAATCTTGGCACAGCTTTCGCCTGTTTCTGTCGAAAAAGCAATGGAAGGGAAAAGACATAAGCCAACAAGTAATTTTTTCATATAAACCTCCATAAAAAATATAGCGGAATTATCACATAATCCTACTTTTATTCCGTGATCAGAATCTCAAATCACAACATTTACCGATTAAAAAATGAGCAAATAAACACATTTCTTGAAAATTTATTTCTTTAAAAATCAATAAAATATAAGAATATTTATAGATTTCATATAAAATTCTATAAGAAATTGCTTTACTATATATAAGATATCTTATATAATACACCCAACAAAACGAGATACACAATCTCAATGCTCTTTAAAAATTTGAAACAGGTTAATAATGGGTAAAAAAATACCCACTATTATGTGGGTATAAAAACCTATTTTTTAGTAGGCGGTGGAGTTGGTTTTTTGGGGTTATATGAATAATCATCGCTCATAACAAATCCTTAATTAAAACTTTCACCGCAAAACCATGCGATAGCTGACTGATAACAATTTAGTTTGGTGTCATCTTCTCGGTTCAGCTGAATAGCTGAGCGTTTATGAGAAATGTCGCAAAATACTCCGATAATATGATTATCAATAGCATCGGTCTCGGTTAAGGCGTTATTAAGTTCATCGTCATTCATTTTTGGATAACGTTTAATTAACGCTTGATATTGACCTTTTGCGACTTGTGACAAAGCGGCTTTTTCGCCGAAACGATAAACAAGAGAAACAATACTCAATATCGCCAAAACAATCCCAACAAGGATATTAAAATTCGCATTTGGGAAGTAGCGACTTAGATCGCCAATAATGGCAGATGAGAGTAGTAATTGGATAGTAACTAACAGGTTATTTAGGCGAGCATTAAAATGATAATAGATGTTCTCTAAATTATAGCTGTAATAAAGTTCAAAGACTAAATCTTCTCTTGTTTTACCGTTCATTTTTAGATCCTTACTTTGGTTTGGGCGGTGGCGTTGGTCTCGGCGGAACGTGACCTTTCTCCTCTCTTCTCATAGAGCTTTCCTCGATTAAATTATGGTCGCAGGGGAGCATTATATTCCTCGCAGTGGTCGCAACACAAGAGGGCTTGAGCCTTACAAGCATAAAGAAAGGCGCTCATCATTAACCTGTTTCGAGTTTTAGACAATTTGATCTCATGCGGGATATAAATTATCGGCTGATTTAAGTCGAGTAACCCCCAAGCAGAAAACTGTGTCGCGTGTTTAACCGAAAAGAGGTGGTTGGCGAATCAAGGGCAGCGCTGTTTATATCTTTAAGCAATCCTTCGAGGATATGAGGATGGTCGGGGAAACGGCAAACAAGCCCACGGACCAGTTAATGTCGCAGTAGTTACAACCGATAGAACGGCGGACTTTTAATCCGTGCGATGGTGGTTTGAATCCACCCTGCGACACCAATTCAAAGCGCATTTGCTAGGACAGAGATATTTTGGGAAGTACAACCGGAATGAATGATAGAAGAAGTGCGCTTTGAAATGGCAAACATAAAATAAATGAGGTTAAAAATGGAAGAAAAAAAAGAAAACAGCCTATCTGAAAGAGATAAAGAAAATATCAAATGGGCTGTATTGAGAGCTGTTGAAAATGGCTGTTTAGAGCCAGAATTAATCGCTCAAAGATGTTGTTCAGCAATCGAAATAATTAATAGAAATGGGCTAAACACTGGTAATGGGAGTATATCTACCTCATCCAATTCTGCCTAATGTATTCACCATTTCCTTCAGGCAGATTATTCCAAGCAGCACTATTCATATCCGTAACAAAGACACTATCGTTCTTATCTAAATAAATGAGCAGTTCATTACGAATTTGTTCTGCAGATTTATTGGATTTGATATACCAAACTGATTTATGAATAGCAGCCCAAACTTGATGGCTTTTAATATAACTAATCAATCCATCGTAATTTTGCCCAGCTTTGTATAAATCGTAAGAAATTAAATAGTTTCTCATAGAAGAATCCTTATTTGTGCTGTGAGAGATTTAATTATATTCCTTAGTGTTGTGAGAGACAATAAGGGCTTGAGCCTTACAAGCATAAAGAAAGGCACTTATTCAACGGCTCTTGTGTTTGCTAATAACAAGAGCTAACTAGCAACCCCACAGCCGAGCATGAGGGCTTAAAACTTATGCAACCTATAAAATTGGTTCCTTAGGTTTGCCCTCTTTTTACGGAGGGCTTTTTTTTGAGGTGAAAAATGAAACAACAACGATTTACTACCGCACTTTTGAATCAACATCCAAGCCGAAAAAAACAAATCATCCAATGGCTTGATAAATACCTACACTGGATTGTTTGCGCAGTGATTACCGCTTGCGTTTGGGGTGTTGCGCTAATTGGGTTATCCCTTTCACGCCCTACTCTTGCCGTTGATACTGACTACAACAATAACGCGGTAAGCGAGCAAATAGCAAAGGAATGGCAACGTCAAGCGAGCCTTGAGTTCGGCGACATTCCACGTGAACCAACAGCAGAAGAACTTCGATACATGAAAGCCTACACAGCGCAAAAACAGAAAGAATTAGATGAGGTGCGGAGATGAGTTTACAAACATATTGGGAAAATAGTCTAGAAGCTGATCATCACGCACAAATTGAAGAGGCGGAACGATACGAAGTCGAGCTTGAGGCGGAAAAATCCCGAATTGATGAGGCTGCAAAAAATGGTGACGAATCACTAATTGACGCAATCAATAACGCAATCTCTCTTAGTGATGATGACTTAAATATGCAGTGGTTAGCGATTGGTACTGGAGCATGGGATAAGTTAGCAGACCTCCGAGACAACGCGATCGCAATTGTGGCCAAACGAAATTTAGGAAGAGGAATGGCATAATGAACACCGAATTTAATTTAGTTTTAACAACCGAAAGTAAAGTTGTTGCAACAAATTTCAAGGACTTTGAAAAACAAGCTGACGCGTACTTAAAAACGCTTACCGAAAAATTTGAAACAGATGACGATTTTGCCCGCGCAAAAGAAGAAGTTAAAGAGCTTGAAGCGGTTGAAAAACGAATCCGTGCGGTAATTGACGGCGTGAAAAACGGTAGCAAAGAAGTCTCCGAGCTATTAGATAGTGCTGCTGAGTGGGCTGAAACATTTAGACAAGAGCGCTTAAAACGCAAAAAACTTGTTGAATCCAAAGAAGCGGAAATTAAACAGCGCATTGTCAATGGTGCGCTTGATGAAATTTCGGAAATACGCGGCAAGTATGAAAGCTCTGTCTCTCTTGCGCTCGAACAGACTATGCCGAAATCAGCAATAACAAACCGCCTCGAAGAGGCGACAAAAAACAAAAGAAAGCTTGATGGATTAGTTAAATCGGTTAATGCCGAAAAAACGTTAATTCTTGCTGAATTGGCCCAGGAATCCGCACGAATTACAGCGCGTTTAAAAATGATTCCGGTTGCATATGAGCATTTATTTAGAGACGCACTGCAATTAGTTGCCGGCACGGACGACCTTGAGCCAATTATTGCGGAGCGAGTAAATGCCGAACAACAGCGTGAGGCAGAGTTAAAAGCAAAAGCCGAAGAAGATGCCAAAGCAAAAGCGGAATCACAAGCCATTGCGTCCGAAACAGAAACACAAAGTGCGGTAGAAAAAACACAAGAAAATTCGACCGCACTTTCTGATGAGCCGACATTTAACTTCGAAATCCGCATTGCATTTACCGGCACGCAAGAGCAAGCAATCGCCTTGGCTCGAAATATCAAAGCACAGTATGGCGACAATGTATCACTTAAAAAAATGAATTAAAGGATAAAACGAAATGGCAACAGCACTACAACATCTGACAGACAAACTGGCTAAACGTTTTGAAATTGCGGACGGTTCCGACTTGATGGCGACATTAAAAAATACCGCTTTCAAGGGTAATGTAAATGACAGCCAAATGACCGCACTTTTAATCGTGGCGAATCAATATGGATTAAATCCTTGGACGAAAGAAATTTACGCATTTCCCGACCGTCAAAATGGTATTGTTCCGATCGTCGGCGTTGATGGTTGGGCGCGAATTCTCAATGAAAACCCAAATTTTGACGGCATCGAATTTGATTTAGACGATGAAAAATGCACTTGCCGAATTTATCGCAAAGACCGCTCAAAACCAATTTCGGTAACGGAATATATGAGCGAATGCTTTCGTGAAATGGGCCCATGGAAGACACATCCGAAAAGAATGTTACGTCACAAAGCGATGATTCAGTGTGCGCGCTTGGCGTTTGGTTTCACCGGTATTTACGACCAAGATGAGGCAGAACGCATCGCGGAAACGCAGCGTGAGCCGGTAAACGTAACGCCTAAACAAAACGTGATAGACGTTTCGGCGTTGATTACATCCGAACAGAAAGAAATGTTAATCGGTTTAATTGACGCAACCGGTACAAGCATGGAAAAACTACTGACGGCATACGGTCATGCAGATATTTCCGAAATGACAAAAGAGCAAGCCGACAATGCCATATCGATCCTGAACGGTCGCCTTGATAAGCAACAAGAAAATGATGGAGAAGATGTTCCACTATGATTGACGGTCTAATAACGCTTGATTGCGAACAAGGCTCGGAAGAATGGTTAAAAGCCCGTTTAGGTATCCCCACCGCAACGGGCTTTGAAAATATTGTGACGGCAACCGGTAAAAAATCAAGCGCGCAAATCAAGTATATGGCCGAGTTGATCGAAGAAAGCATCTTGGGCGGTGGCGATACGTTTAAATCCGGTTTTATGGAACGAGGCAACCAGCTTGAACCGCAGGCGCGCGCCGCTTACGAGTTTTTAACTGGTAATGACGTTATTCAGGTCGGCGGCGTGTATCTCAACGAAAACCGCGATGTAATGGTTAGCCCCGACGGATTAATTCCGTCACTCAAAAAAGGGCTTGAAATCAAATGCCCGAAAATGAGTACCCATATCCGCTATTTGCTTGAGGGTGGCGTGCCGGCTGAGTACGTCATACAGGTGCAGGCGAATTTATGGGTAACGGGCTACGAAACTTGGGACTTTGTGAGTTATTGCCGCGAGTATCAAAAACAAACGCTTTATTTGTTTACCGCCGAGCGCGATGAAAAATTAATGAAAGCGTTTGACGAACATATCCCGCAATTTGTTAAAACGCTGAAAGCGTATAAGGGCTAATTAAGTAATTCATCCAAAGTTAAAAATGGTTCAGGATCTAATGATTGATGAAATCTTCTATCTCTGAACTTTTTCTTCAAATTTAATGCAACCTTATCCGCCACCCCAAGAATTTCTTCTGAAATATCTTTTCCTTTAGTTGCGGGAAATTGAAATGAAATATTGCAAATACAAGGAGGTGGATTTATTTCTGAGCCAGTCCCTTGACTATGCTTATCCACATACTTGAAATCAAATTCAATATTTGGGAAATCTTTAGACAAATAATGTCTCAAGGCTTGAATATATTCGTCAAAATATAAATGTAATTGTTCTTTAACTTGAGAGCTTATATGAATAGTGCATTTCATGAATATATCCTTATTATTAATAATTTATTAGGTTAATAAATAGCATATACCAAATCATATTACAACAACCCGCTCACAAGGCGGGTTTTCTTTTATCTACAAACAACACTTAAATAACAGGAGGCTCGCATGAGCAAAGCTAACTTTGATAAAACATTATCTCAACTTAATCGCGGCGAATTAAACGCAGAATGAACCGACGCACTAGCTGAAGTAATTAAGGCGGTCCGCGAAACTCACAAACAAGGGACGCTAACATTAAGCTGAAAGTATCCATGCTTAATACGCGCACCGAAAACAATTCGACATAGCTTGGCTTGATGACGGCAAATACAACGACGGCTTCTGTTTTGTCGGCTCTACCTATGGTTTTGACTTGCCGCAGGTTACCCATTGGCAACCACTCCCGCCACCGCCACCACCAACCGAATAACCAATGGCCGCAAAGGGCGGTTTTTTATTGGAGTAAATATGACTGAAGAATTACTAAGATTAAAAAATACGGCAAGAGTATTAGACATTAGTCGCTCTACTCTTTTACGCAGAATGAAAGACGACAATGATTTCCCTGCACCAATAAAAATCGGCAGATTCCTTTACTGGAAATCTACCGACATTCAACGTTATATTGACTGCAAACAGGCGAAAATGGCTAATTAATCCGATGTTAAGCACACTGCAGCAGATTCTCTCGCTCTCTCCTCAACAAAATCCCCCCACCACTGCATATATTCGATCCGTTGCGTTAGGTACTTAGCTTTATTGTAAGTGCCTCGCACGGATGAATATTCAAAGTGAGCAAGGCAAACTTCAATAATTTCCGGATTAAATTCGGCATTATTCATTGTGGTACTAAAAATAGATCGCAATCCGTGGGCCGTCAGTGTATTTTGATACCCCATTCTCTTAATGGCTTTGTTTGGGGTTTCCTTGTTCATTGGCTCATTTGAGTTTTTAAACCCGGTAAAAACATACTTTTGATTGCCTGTGAGTTTCTTCATTACAGCAAGGACAGCAAGCGCTTGTTTTGATAATGGCGCAATAAAATCCTGTACTTTTCCAACTCTCCCCTTCATTTTGTACTTTGGTATGTACCAAAGTTTTTCATCAAAATTAATTTCACTCCATTCCATTTGTGTTAATGCGCCAACACGAGTAGCGGTCAACAATAACAATTCGATTGCGCACCGAACCTCTAAAGACATTTTAGAGGATTGAAGTGCAGCAAAGAATTCAGGCAATCGTTCTGGTGGGATTGTCGGGTTATTTTCCGCTATGGGTCTTAAAAATCCCTCAGACAAATTAGCAATAGGATTGCTATGTAACAAACCAATATTCACACCAAGGGTCATTATTTTGCTCATATACCCGATAACTCGATGTAATGTGTCTAGTTTCCCCTCTTTTTCTAAATACTTTAATTTGTTTCGTGCCAATGGCGCAGATATGTTTTTTAGCTCCATGTGGCCAAAGTGCGGTAGCAAATGGCGAGTAACGCGATCGACAATATCATCATAAGTAACTTGTTTTAAATTCCCTGCTTTTACCTCATGATGTTTGAACTCAAACCATTTTTCAGCAAGTGTAGAAAATAGATTTTCTTTTTCCTGTAAGGCTTCTTGCTCAATAATAAAATTATGCTCTTGCGGATCGATATTTTTTGCTAATAGCCCCCGGTATTCATCACGCTTAACCCGAGCATCCGCAAGCGATAATTCAGGGTAACTCCCTAAGCTAATAATCGTTCTTTTTTTTTGTGATTGGCTTATAATATTGAAATCGCCATATCTTAGATCCGGTAACACGAACAAATAAAAATAGACCATAACCATCGGACAAAGAATAATCTTTCTCTTTCGGTTTAGCTTTTGTAATTTCCGTTGTGGTAAGTGGTTTAACGAGTTTTGGCATAGGAAACCTTGGTATTATCAATCCTAAATTGATGGTATTACATTACCTTTTTACTGATTTTTAGTATTACAAATACAGAAAAATTGAAGTTATGATACTAAATGTAATACTAAAATCATGAAATTGAATGATACTCTATGAAACTTTATGAAACAATAAAATAAACAAAAAGACTGTAAGTGTCTGATTTTATGTGATGAATGGAACTTTATGATACTTTATGAAAAGAAAGGATGGTGCGACCGGCTGGACTCGAACCAGTGACCCCCACCATGTCAAGGTGGTGCTCTAACCAACTGAGCTACGGTCGCAGTGAAAAGTGCGCTAATAATAGCTACCTTTTTAGGCTAAAACAAGTTTTTTATTTGATTGCATGGATGACTGCAAAAAAATTAACCAATTCATTATAAAGATAAAAATATTGCAAAAACAAACCGCACTTTCCTTGCTAGAAAAGTGCGGTCAAAAATTTGAATGTTTTTTAGAAACGTGAATTAGAAACTTGACGTATCTTGGAAAAGACCTACTTTCAAATCGGTTGCGGTGTAGATTACACGGCCGTCCACTTCCACTTCGCCGTCTGCCATGCCCATGACTAATTTACGGTTAATCACGCGTTTCATGTTGATACGGTAAACCACTTTTTTCGCACTTGGCAAAATTTGCCCGGTAAATTTCACTTCGCCAACGCCTAAAGCGCGGCCTTTACCTTTACCGCCAACCCAGCCTAAGAAGAAGCCAACTAATTGCCACATAGCATCTAAACCTAAGCAACCCGGCATTACCGGATCACCGATAAAGTGACAAGCAAAGAAAGGTAAATCAGGATGAATATCTAATTCGGCTTCAATATAGCCTTTGCCAAAGGTACCACCATCCTCGGTCATTTTTACAATACGATCCATCATTAACATGGTCGGTGCAGGTAGTTGCGGACCTTCTTTGCCAAACAATTCGCCACGTCCAGAAGCCAATAAATCTTCGTAAGTGTAACTGTCTTTAATGTTTGGAGTACAAGTGTTCATTATTAATCATCCTATAAAATATGGTTAAACAACGTAATGTTGAATGCGGGTTGGATTCTAGCAAAGCATTCCGTTATTTAAAATAGCTAACACTTGTACGCCAAACTTGTCCGATCAGTTAATTTTTGATGGCTATTTTGATTTAGCGATTTTTTCTCCCGAAGAACAGATCCCACAAACCGAATTTGTGAGATTGCTGTTCAGAATATTGATCAATACGCTGATGAATCAAACGAGACAACGGCAAGGTGTCAAAATCATACGTTTTATTTTCTTGTTCCACCAAATCCCGCTGCAACAAAATTTCACAGGCTTGATCCACTGTTTCTACCGGATAAATAAAAAACTCTTGGTTTTTAACCGCACTTACCACCGCTTCTGACAAACTCAGCTGATTTAGCACCGCACTTGGGATCATCACGCCTTGTTTACCCGTAAGTCCACGACGTTGGCAAATAGTAAAGAAACCTTCAATTTTGTCATTTACACCGCCCACGGCATGCACTAAACCAAATTGATCGATTGCACCGGTAATCGCGATGGATTGTGATAATGGCAAGGAAGACAAAGCACTTAATAAGACGCAAAAACTCGCTAGAGAGGCACTGTCTCCGTCAATTTCACCATAAGATTGCTCGAATACTAAAGAAGCGGAAAAGGGCAACTGTGACGGCAATTCAAGCACATTGGCCAAGCAGGCTTCCGCAATCATAATACCCTTGCTGTGAATATTACCCGCTAGTTCATTTTTGCGCTCTACATCCACAATTTCGCCATCGCCAAATTGCACGATACAACTGATTCGCGAAGGCTCACCGAAAGACAATGGAGTGCCCGGATATTCAATGATTGACAAACCATTAATTTGTCCCACCATCTCGCCTTCAGTCGCCACATAAATTTGTTCCTGCAAAATACCATCGTAGGTTTGCTCACGCAGAAAACCAAATTGCGCTGTTTTATGTTGAAAATAACGTTCAAAATCCACCGCACTGAGTGGATTAGATTCGGTTAAAAGTGCGGTCTCTGTGAGCATCATTTTTAATTTCAGCGGTGATACATTAATCAAATGGCGATTTTCACTGTCACGCACTAATAATTGATACAGTTTGTTAAAACCTCTTAAATCCAACGCCGGTAACTGATTTTGTTGGGCAACCCATTGCACATAACGCATCCACTGCTGTTGTTGCTCCGCCGTTTCCACACGGCAATAGCTTTCAATTTCCGCATAATCTGCTAGATGATACAGCGCTTCTTCCAGCTCTTCTAACGCCGCTAATTCCGTGCGATTGCCTAGCACAATCACTTTCAAGGACAAAGGGTAACTCGGAATTTCACAAGGTAACGTTTTAAATGGATGAGCGGAATACCAATCAAACACACCTGTCGTTAAAATCTGTTTCAAACGTTGCCATAAATCAAATTGTGCCAATAATGCGCCCGCACTCACGATCAATACGCCGTTATTCAGCTGGTGAACCAGCCCAGCATGAAGTTGAATATCATGAGAAGACGCATGCACTTTAAGCGAACCGAATAACTGGAACTGATCCAAATATAACGCCGTAGCAACGCTTTTTTTGGCTGCAAAATTATCTTCTAGCGATTGTGCAGGCTCAATGTAAACACGTGGAAAAGAGAAAGAATCCCCTTGTTCCACGATATATTGCACCCCACACACGCCGACTTCCGGTTGGTACGTTTTAATAAAACCTTCCAATAAAGACGCATATTCCGCTTGGTCATCCGCTTTCATCACCAATAAAGCGCGGTGAGAATTTCGGATGAAATGACGCACAGCTTCACCTGCGCGAGGTTGTAACGCAAAAAAATCCTGAGATAGTGAGGGAATCTCGGTTACCGTCAATTCCGGACGTAAGGCCTTCCAAGGCAATGTAGTATTAGATAAAGAAGATAAAGTCACATTAATCTCTGTGTTGTCTATTTAATTTGCGCGCATTATCGCACATTTCTTCCCGTCTTTCTTCGCATCGCGTAAAAATCTGCTAGAAAAATGCCGATAAACAGCGTATAGTGACAGAGTTACCACGTCACTAAATAGAATTCCTATGAAATATCAAAAGCTAGAAAATCAAGAAGCTCATTGGAAATGGGTGTATTTAACAAAGAAAGCCCGTGAAGGTGAAAATGTCACACGCTATGCAGAAAAAAGTTTGCAAGAAGACATTGTTAAACAACTCATCGGCTGCCAAAACTATCCGCAAAAAATTGAAGAATGGATAAAAGCGCATTTAGCCCCTGAATTGGTGATTAAAATGGATCAGGCTATTCGTGCTAGAAGAAAACGTTTCTTCAATGGTGAAAAACAATCCACGAAGAAAAAATCTATTGATTTGGAATATGCGGTTTGGCTTCGTTTATCAAAATATTCCCGCAAAATGAAAATGACGCTCTCGGAAACTATCATGTATATGATTGATGAACGAGAGAAAAAAGCGTTATATGAAAATCAAATGTCGGCAATGAAAGCCGGATTAAAAGATTTACTCAAATAAAAAAGACAAGTCCAACTGGGCTTGTCTTTATTTCAATGACTAAATAAGGAAATCTTTATTATTCTGCTACCGGAATAATTTTTGTTGCGTGTGAACCTTTGTCACCGTGAATCACTTCAAACTGAACTTTTTGCCCCGCTTTTAATGAGCGATATCCATCCATTTCGATCACAGAATAATGTGCAAAAATATCAGTATCACTGCCTTCTGCAGAAATAAAGCCAAATCCTTTTGCATTATTAAACCATTTAACAACACCAACTTCCATAATTTAAACCTCTTATGGTTTTCGTCCTTTTAGAACTACGTTTACTTCAATAAGACAATTGCCCTATCACCTTGATATGTTGGCATTTATATTTAAATAAATTTCTCTCGCACGCAATAAGAAAAGTTGTAAAATCAAACCGAGATCACAAAAAATAACAAAATTAATCAGCAAAATCCCTTCAGCTTTTATAATTTCCCATTTTATTCATTTTTATTTTGTTTTTGTGTATTTTGTTCTCGTAACTGTTTTGCCACTAAGGCAATGGCTTCACCACTTCCCACACCTTGCGACATTAATTCTTGAATTTTTTCAACGGCAAGTTGTTGCTGTTCATGCGTTAAATTAAGTAAATCATTATCTAACATTTTCTGTCCTTTATTATTTGCATAAAAAGTGCGGTCGTTTTTTTATGTATTTTTTACCATTGAAAAATCTGCATTACATTTTTCCATTGCTCATCTAACCCTGCCTGAAGCGTAATTGACTGTTGCGTTAACGGATGAACGAAGGTTAATTTTTCCGCATGTAACATTAAACGAGAGCAGCCAGTGTGTTCTGTCAAAGCACGATTTTGGTGTAAATCGCCGTACTGCGTATCGCCTAAAATCGGATGAAAAATATGTTTCATGTGACGACGAAGCTGATGTTTACGCCCGGTTTTCGGTATTAAGCGAACCAATGAATAACGAGAAGTAGCATAGCGCCCTACGCCATAAGGCATTTCAACGGTTTTTAATCCGTCATAAAACGTGACCGCACTTTGAGGTTCTTTATCCTGTTGCGCAAATTTATCGGCAATTTTATCCAATTGAACTTTCAACGGATAATCAATTTCGCCCTGCCCTGTCACATAACCACGAACCACCGCCAAATATTCTTTTTCTGTTTGTTTTTGCTCAAATTGATGACATAACAAATTTGCCATTTCACTATTTAATGCAAACAACAGCACACCGGATGTAGGCCTATCCAAACGATGTATGGGATAAACCAATTGCCCAATTTGATCACGTAATGTTTGCATCACAAATTGGGTTTCATGACGATCCAACCAGCTACGATGAACCAACATACCTGCCGGTTTATTCACCGCTACTATATGCTCGTCTTGATATAAAATCTCTAACGTCATTGTTGTTGCAGCAATTCTTCGATTTCAATGATCGGGCGTAGTAATTCTGCCAAATACGCCTCTTCTTTTAGTGCTTCTTCCAAATAAGGGCTGATCGCAATTTGGCTTGGCAACGGTGCCTGACTTTCCAAAAGGGCGTACATGCGCGGAATAAAAATCCATTGTAGCCATTCTGTCGGGCTCATGGTATCTAACGCAAAAGGCTGATCGCTCAAAAACGCCTCTTCTTGTGGCGGCAGTGTTTGCCACAACGCTAAACGCTCCATAGTTTGCTGTAAATTTTGTAAATGTAATCGGGTTCGTTGATACATAAAAAAGACCTCGTAAAAAACGGCTCATTGTAGAAGATTTCGCGTTTTTGCGCCAGCCATGGCAAATTTAGTGTAGAATTTGCCCTTTCAACTTTAACGTTACCTTTCTATGTATTTAATCGAAGCCTTTTTCTCTCTACAAAGTGATCAATTTTCCTTGGAAAAACAAAATCATTGCGTTAATCAAATAGTTGAACAATGGCGCTACAATGGGCAAATTATCGGACGTGAAATTCCACAATTTGTTGCTGAACAGGAAAATCAGACGGGGTTGGCCGTACGTGTTACCTGCCCGGAGCAAACCTCCCTTTTGGCAGAATTCAATAATTCCTTGGTTGATGATGCCATTCAGGCAACAGAAAAGTGCGGTGTGTTTTTTGAGAGTTTTCAGATTGTGGCAGAAGATCTCAATTCAGAAATCACGGCTACAGAACCTCCCCCTTGGCAACTGCTCTACACCACCTATTTGCAATCATGTTCTCCACTACAAAGCGGTGATACTTTGCAGCCAATTCCGTTGTATAAACAACTGAAAAACATACCGCACTTAGCAATGGATTTGATCAAATGGCAGGAAAATTGGCAGGCGTGCGATCAGTTGCAAATGAATGGTTCGGTGTTAGAAGAATCCGCCTTGGTACAAATTACCGACACAAAAAGCACGCTGTTTAAACATGGCTATCATTTAGCACAAGAAATTGAGCGCCACAGTGGCATTCCGACTTACTATTATTTGTATCGCATCGGGGGCGAAAGTCGCGAGGCAGAATTGCAATCTTGCTGCCCGATGTGTAAACGAAACTGGACATTAAGCCAACCACTTTTTGACTTCCTCTATTTTAAATGTGATCATTGCCGCCTCGTTTCAAATCTCTCATGGCATTGGCAATAAGGAAAACTATGCATTATCAAGATCCCAGCTTGAACGCCTTAAAACTCGGTCAGCAAACTCAATATGCAGAAAAATATGACCGCACTTTATTACAACCGGTCCCTCGCCATCTCAATCGCGACACGTTGGGCATTACACAAACGCAGCCCTTTTCCATCGGTGCCGATATTTGGACGGCATATGAAATTTCATGGCTCAACCTCAAAGGCGTTCCCCAAGTGGCTATTGCCGATGTACAAATTGATTTTTGTAGTGAGAATTTAATCGAATCGAAAAGTTTTAAACTCTATTTAAACAGTTTTAACCAAACAAAATTTGCTGACGCCGCCGAAGTGCAACACATCCTGCAACGGGATTTACAGGATTGCGCCAAAGGCGAAGTTAAGGTGCAATTAAATTCGCTGGCAGACTATACGGCGCAACCTATTGTTGCCCTATCAGGCGAATGTATTGATGAGTTAGATATTGAAATTCAGGATTATGCGTTTAACGCTGAGTTGCTGAAAAATTGTACTGGGGATAATGTGGTCGAAGAGACTTTAGTTAGCCATTTGCTCAAATCCAACTGCCTTATTACCCAACAGCCGGACTGGGGGAGCTTGCAGATTCATTATGTGGGTAAACAAATTAATCGTGAGCAGTTATTGCGCTACATTATTTCTTTCCGTCAACATAACGAATTCCACGAGCAATGCGTTGAGCGTATTTTCTGTGACCTCATGCAATATGCAAAACCGAAAAAGTTGACGGTATATGCGCGCTACACTCGTCGAGGTGGATTAGATATCAATCCATATCGCTCAAACTTTGAAGCGTTGCCACAAAACCTGCGATTAGCACGACAATAAACATCAAGTGCGGTCACAAAATTTGTTAGATTTTATGACCGCACTTTTACGTTCTAAACTAAATTCTTGTCACATCAAACTTCGTTAGATCAATACCGTCTTCTGTGCCGTAAAACTTAACTAATGCTTGTCGCAAAGTTTCCGCCCGTTTTGGTAAACCTTTTTCCGCATAGACCTTCACTTGTTCATAGACCGCCTGTTTAAACGGTTGAGTATCGCCAGGTTGTCCGTTGAGATTATCAGCGCTGGCAAAATAACGAAAACCGGCAGCGGTTGCCAAAATCCATTCTAATGCTTGCGGTTTGACTTCCACTTTTTCAAATAAACGTTGTTGCGCTTCGCTACGTCCATCAGGTTCATACCAATAGCCAAAATCTTCTAATTTACGGCGTTCTTTACCGGCGACCAGCCAGTGGGCGATTTCATGTAATCCACTGCTGTAAAAACCACGCGCAAAATAAATGGCATTGTAAGGGCAATCCTCATTTGCCGGGACATACAATGGCTCATCACCCCCTTTGACTAATTTGGTGTTGTATTCTTGTTCAAAACATTGATTAAAAATATGGATTAAATCTTCGATATGATGTTCCATTTTGACTCCCAAAAATAAACCCGCTTAAAGAAGCGGGTTGCAATAATAAAGCCTTTGCGGCGAACCGAAAAGGCTTTTTTTGTTTAGTTATCAGAGGAGGTAGAATCGTCGTTTTTTTCTACCGCACTTTCAGCCTGTTGAGTCTCTGCTGCTTTAGGCTCAGCGCGATTAGTACCTCTTGGTTCTTCCCAGCCAGCAGGTGGTGTGACCGGTTGGCGATTCATCAACTGTTTAATTTGCTCTTCTTCAATGGTTTCATATTTTACTAATGCATCTTTCATGGCGTGTAAAATATCCATATTGTCGATTAAAATTTGTCTGGCACGTTCATAGTTACGACTCACAATCGCACGAACTTCCTCATCGATCACATGCGCAGTTTCATCAGACATGTGTTTTGCTTTCGCCATGGAACGTCCCAAGAACACTTCCCCGTCATCCTCAGTGTAAAGAATTGGACCAAGTTTATCGGAGAAACCCCATTGAGTAACCATGTTACGAGCAATATTAGTTGCCACTTTAATATCGTTAGAAGCCCCTGTCGAAATATTTTCTTCGCCGTAAATCAAGTCTTCTGCTAAACGTCCTGCATACAATGTAGAAAGTTTACTTTCTAATTGTTTTTGACTGATGCTGACTTGGTCGCCTTCCGGTAAGAAGAAGGTTACACCTAAAGCACGTCCGCGCGGAATGATTGTCACTTTATGCACAGGATCGTGTTCCGGCACCAAATAACCGACAATGGCATGACCCGCTTCATGATATGCGGTGGACTCTTTTTGCTTATCAGTCATGATCATGGTGCGACGTTCAGGTCCCATGTTGATTTTGTCTTTGGCTTTTTCAAACTCAACCATCGTAACGATACGTTTATTGGTGCGTGCAGCAAATAACGCCGCTTCATTCACCAAGTTTGCCAAATCCGCACCGGAATAACCTGGCGTACCACGCGCAAGGGTCATTGCATCAACATCCGGCCCAACAGGTACTTTTCGCATGTGAACTTTAAGAATTTGCTCACGACCTTTCACATCAGGCAATCCAACCACAACTTGACGGTCGAAACGTCCCGGGCGGGTTAACGCTGGGTCTAAAACATCCGGACGGTTCGTTGCAGCAATCACGATAACGCCTTCATTGCCTTCAAATCCATCCATTTCAACCAACATTTGGTTTAAGGTTTGCTCGCGTTCATCATGACCACCACCAAGCCCTGCACCACGTTGGCGACCAACGGCATCGATTTCATCGATAAAAATCAAACAAGGCGCATTTTTCTTCGCTTGTTCAAACATATCGCGCACACGAGAAGCCCCGACCCCTACGAACATTTCAACGAAATCAGAACCGGAAATCGTGAAGAAAGGTACTTTCGCTTCACCGGCAATCGCTTTTGCCAATAACGTTTTACCGGTACCTGGAGGACCAACCATTAAAATCCCTTTTGGAATTTTACCGCCTAAATTTTGGAATTTTTTCGGTTCACGTAAGAAGTCAACGATTTCAGCCACTTCTTCTTTCGCTTCATCACAACCTGCTACATCGGCAAAAGTGGTTTTGATTTGCTCTTGTGTCATCATTCGCGCACGGCTTTTACCAAAACTCATGGCTTTACCGCCACCGCCTTGCATTTGACGCATGAAGAAAATCCAAACGCCGATTAATAACAACATCGGAAACCAAGCAATCAAGATTTGAGATAATAATCCTCTTCTTTCCGGAGGCGTACCTTCTACTTTGACTTTTTTATTTAATAAATCATTCAGTAAGTTTTTATCTTCTAAAGGAATGACTGTTGTATATCTAGAACCGTCTGCTTTGGTAACTAAAATTTCATTGTCTTCAAACTTAGCCTGACGCACCTGACTATTTTCAACATCAGTAATAAAAGTTGTATAGTCCGTTACACTACCGGTAGAAGTCGAATTAAAACTTTGATATGCCGTCATCATTACAACAGCAACAACAACCCAAAGAATTAAATTTTTTACCATATCGTTCAAGGCATTACCCCATACTTATAAAGTTAATAAAATGTTGCAAGGTTACTATATTTGTTTCGAAAGTTAAAGTTATCAAATTGATTGTCTTTCTTTGTTACTTAACCTATTAAAACTTATAGCCACTTGCAACGATATAAACTTCCCGAGAGCGATCTCGAGAGGCCTCAGGTTTCCGAACTTTTACCACACTAAAGAGAGAACGAATCTCTTTTAAGTATTCATCAAAACCTTCACCCTGAAAAACTTTTACAACAAAACTGCCTTTGTTCGCCAACACCTGTTTGCACATATCCAATGCAAGCTCGACCAAATACATTGCGCGTGGAATATCCACTGATGGCATTCCACTGAAATTAGGCGCCATATCCGACATCACCACATCAACTTTTTCTTCACCAACGCGTTGTAGCAAAGTACTCAGGACATTTTCATCACGGAAATCCCCTTGTAGGAAATCAACCCCTACAATGGGATCCATCTCCAAAATATCACAAGCGATAACCCGTCCATTCCGACCAATTTGGCTGACGACATACTGCGACCACCCCCCCGGAGCCGCACCAAGATCGACCACTGTCATACCCGGTTTAAATAAACGGTCTGTTTGCTGGATTTCATCAAGCTTGAAATATGCACGGGAACGCAGTTTTTGCTTATGCGCTTTTTGTACAAAAGGATCTTTAAAATGTTCGTTTAACCAGCGAGTAGAACTCGCTGAGCGTTTTTTCTTACCCATAACCTGTCTTGTATTTTGTAACGTCGTTGTATATGAAGGCTTAAGCTTTACTTTTCAAGCCTTAAATCATCATTAATAAAAAATCCACCTTTCCTCGATTTTTGGCGGAAAGGTGGCTTAAATCAGAATGGTGCTTATTGTAGCAATTAAAGTGCGGTCTATAAAACAATCGTTTTATTTTTATAAACGAAAATACGATCGTGCAATGCCAAATCTAAAGCGCGACTCAATACTGTTTTTTCTACATCGCGACCGGCTTTCATCATAGCTTCAGCGCTGTAAGTGTGGTCAATATTGATCACATTTTGCATAATAATCGGCCCTTGATCCAACTCATTATTAATAAAATGCGCTGTTGCACCAATAATTTTCACGCCACGTTCGTAGGCTTGTTGATAAGGTTTTGCACCAATAAATGCCGGTAAGAATGAGTGGTGAATATTAATAACTCGATTAGGATAACGCGCCACAAATTTTGGATTTAGCACTCGCATATACTTCGCAAGCACAATGTAATCCGGCGCAAATTCATCAATTTTTTCAGCGAGCAACTCATCGTGTTCTTCACGGGTTAAATCTTGATGACTAATGCAGAAAAACGGTACATCAAAACGTTCTGCCAACGTACGCAATGAATCATGATTTCCAATCACCGCTGCAATCTCTACGTCAAGACCACCATAGTAATTTTTCATTAAAATATCACCTAAACAATGCGCCTCTTTCGTCACTAAAATCACAATTCGTTTACGTTTTGCACTGATGAGACGGCAATTTGTCCCTTCAGGTAAACTCAGCGCTAAATCGGCCAACAAGGTTTCTTCATTAAAAATCCCTTGTAATTCCGTGCGCATAAAAAAATGTTTGGTTTCAAAATCAACAAATTCATTATTATGCACAATATTTAATTGATGCTTATAACAAATATTTGTGATCTTAGAAATAAGTCCTTTAGCATCAGGACAATCCGTCAATAATATTTTATTTTCAACCATATTATCCTCTTAATAAAAAAGAAACCCATAAAAATGGGTTTCTCACGATAATTAAAAACAATATTAAATTTCAAAATCGGATAAAGATTGACCTTTATCTAATTTTGTTTGAATCGCTTTTGGCGTACGGCCTTGACCAGTCCAAGTTTTTGTCACGCCATTTTCATCAACATACTGATACTTTGCCGGGCGTGCTTCTCGCTTTTTACGAGGAACTTCCGCACCTAAAATTTCAGCTAATTCATCTATTGTAATACCTTCTTGCTTTAATAAGTCTTTATATTTAGCAATACGTTCTTGACGCTCTTTTTCCTCTTGTTGAATTTTCAAGAGTTCTTCTCTTTTTTCAGAAATAACCAGTTGTAACTTTTCTAAAATACTTTCTAATAATTCCAAAGATTCATTTTTGGCAAGTACGCGTAAACTACGAATATTTGTTAAAACCTTTAACACTTCAGTCATTAAATTTACCTCCGATATCTGTTATTAATATAACAGCGGCTATCATAAACAAATAAATATTCCAGGTAAACAGAATTTATTAAATTTATTTATCACACAAAATGCCATTTCCTTATTGGCATTTCTCTTTTTTTATTGTAGTCTTGTGGTGTCCTATACATACGTAGAGGTGCAAACGTTATAAGTATATTTTCAGAGTGGATAACGATGAAGAAAATGGAAAGGAACGTTTGCCGAAATCAGTTAAAAGTCGTTTTAACTGGTTGGTGGCGTCTTCGAAAGAACCGTCACTGTCATAGTCAA
The DNA here is from genome assembly GCF_920939465.1 of Aggregatibacter sp. Marseille-P9115. Classification (GTDB taxonomy): domain Bacteria; phylum Pseudomonadota; class Gammaproteobacteria; order Enterobacterales; family Pasteurellaceae; genus Aggregatibacter; species Aggregatibacter segnis_B. The sequence continues at coordinate 2,034,946 of NZ_OV100759.1, read as the reverse complement.
TAACAACTATGGAGCGCTACTGGTTAGGTTAGGTCTTTATTTACCTGCCGTTTTAAATCATTTCTGGTCATTCTAAATATTTAAAGTCAGTGGTTCTCCCTTAATTTTAGGTAGAACAACATATGGAACTCATCGATTATTCATCGTCAATTTGGTCAATACTTCCTCCTTTACTTGCATTGCTATTAGCGATTGTTACACGTAAAGTTATCCTTTCTTTAAGTGTCGGGATTCTGGTCGGTGCCGCCATGTTGACGAACTTTGAACCGCTGAATACCTTAGTGTATTTAAAAAATAATATTTCGTCCCTCTTCATTAAAGAAGACGGTTTGAATAGCAACAACATTAACATTCTGCTTTTCTTATTATTGCTTGGCGTTTTGACCGCACTTTTAAGTATGTCCGGCAGTAACCGCGCATTTGCCGAATGGGCGCAAAAACACATTAAAGATCGTCGTGGTGCAAAATTAGTTGCCGCTGCGTTGGTTTTCATTACCTTTATTGATGACTATTTCCACAGCTTAGCAGTTGGTGCAATTGCTCGCCCAATTACCGATAAATTCAACGTCTCTCGTGCTAAATTAGCCTATATTCTCGACTCTACCGCAGCCCCAATGTGCGTGCTTATGCCGGTGTCTAGCTGGGGAGCGTACATTATTACGTTAATCGCAGGCTTATTTGCAACCTACTCACTCACCGGTTATACCCCAATCGGCGCCTTTATGGCGATGAGTGCCATGAACTTTTATGCCATTTTCTCTATTTTAATGGTGTTCTTTGTTGCCTATTTCTCTTTTGATATTGGCTCGATGGCACAACATGAGAAACTAGCGTTAGAAGCTGAAAATACAGAAGAAGAACAACTCTCTGACGTCAAAGGCCATGTACGTAATCTTGTATTACCGATTTTAACCTTAATTATCGTGACCGTTTCCGCCATGATGTATACCGGTAACGAAGCTTTAGCAGCTGATGGAAAACCTTTCTCCATCTTAGGGGCATTTGAAAATACCACCGTTGGCGTGTCATTAGTTACCGGTGGTTTAAGTGCGGTATTAGTTGCTTCACTTTGTATTTTTGCCGATCGTTTGGTGAATGTCTCCGAATATATCAAAGCATGGGGCGTAGGGATTAAATCCATGTCCGGTGCAATTCTCATTTTATTCTTCGCATGGACAATTAATAATGTGGTAAGCGATGTGAAAACCGGGGCTTATTTAGCGTCTTTAGTTTCCGATACATTGCCACTTGCTTTATTACCTGCACTTTTATTTATTTTGGCATCCGTTATGGCATTCTCCACAGGTACCAGCTGGGGAACATTCGGTATTATGTTGCCAATCGCTGCTGCGATTGCTTCTCACGCAATGCCGGGTTCTGTGGAATTTATGTTGCCTTGCTTATCGGCAGTGATGGCGGGAGCCGTTTGCGGTGACCACTGCTCACCGGTATCCGATACGACCATTTTGTCTTCCACTGGAGCAAAATGCGACCACATGGATCACGTTACCTCACAGTTGCCTTATGCCCTTATCGTGGCAACCGCAACTATTGCGGGCTATATCGTTGTCGGTTTCACCTATTCCGGCCTACTTGGTTTTATCACCACAGGTGCTGTACTTGCCTTACTCGTGTTTATCTTTAAAAAACGCTAAATTGTGATCTGGCGCACAAAACCAAAACAAAAAATATAATTTTGTTAAATTTATAAAATGCGGCATAAAGTCGCATTTTTTATACCTAAAATAAAAATAATTTTATAAAACACCAAAATTAAAACTTTAAAAGAATTTTATACTGATAAATCCAGAAAAATTTCATTTTCTCATCAAATTTTAAATAGACAATTCAGCTGCTTTCTATTACAAATAATTCCATCCCCTACAAAGTACCCACATTTACGTTGTTTATGTAAAAGTGCGGTCAAAAAAATCAGTGTTTTTTAAGACAACATATTAAGAGGTGAAAATGAAAAAATTATCGGGAGCAGAAATGGTCGTTCAATCCTTGCGTGATCAAGGTGTTGAATTTTTATTTGGTTATCCTGGCGGTGCAGTTTTAGACATTTATGATGCCATTCATACCCTCGGCGGTATTGAACATATTTTAGTACGCCACGAACAAGCCGCAGTACACATGGCTGATGGTTACGCACGAGCCACCGGTAAAGTAGGCTGTGTTTTAGTTACCTCCGGCCCCGGTGCCACCAATGCCATTACCGGCATTGCTACGGCATATGCGGATTCTATTCCGTTAGTGGTGCTTTCCGGACAAGTACCATCAGGATTAATTGGTAGTGATGCCTTCCAAGAATGCGACATGGTGGGGATTTCCCGTCCGGTCGTGAAACACAGTTTTTTAGTTAAAAACCCGGAGGACATTCCGACCATCATTAAGAAAGCCTTTTATATTGCCTCTACCGGTCGTCCAGGTCCAGTCGTGATTGATTTACCGAAAGACATACTCAATCCGTTGAACAAATTTGCCTACACTTATCCGGAAGAAGTCACTTTGCGTTCTTACAGCCCAACGGTGCAAGGTCACAAAGGGCAAATCAAAAAAGCATTAAAAGCCTTATTGGTGGCAAAAAAACCGGTGCTTTTTGTGGGCGGTGGTGTGATTTCGGCCAACTGCCACGATGCCTTAACACGCTTTGCTAAACAGTTAAATTTGCCGGTCACCTCTTCTCTTATGGGCTTAGGTGCTTTCCCCGGCACGGATAAACAATTCCTTGGTATGCTCGGTATGCACGGCACTTATGAAGCCAACACCACCATGCATAACAGTGACTTAATTTTAGGTATCGGCGTTCGCTTTGACGATCGCACTACCAATAATCTTGCGAAATATTGCCCGAATGCGAAAGTGATTCATGTGGATGTGGATCCCACCTCCATTTCCAAAACCGTACCGGTGGCGATTCCGATTGTAGGCAGCGCAGAAAGCGTATTAGAGGAATTTTTATCGTTATTGGAAGATGAAAATCTTGCTAAATCCCAATCTGATTTAACTGATTGGTGGAAAGAAATCGAACAATGGAAAGCAGAAAAATGCCTCGATTTCGATTGCAACAGTGGCGTTATCAAACCACAGCAAGTGCTTGAAACGATTTATCGCCTAACCAAGGGTGATGCTTATGTGGCATCTGATGTAGGACAACACCAAATGTTCGCAGCCTTACACTACCCGTTCGACAAACCACGGCGTTGGATCAACTCGGGAGGGCTCGGCACCATGGGGTTCGGTTTACCTGCTGCACTTGGTGTCAAACTCGCCGATCCGAAAGCGACGGTGGTTTGTATTACCGGTGATGGGAGTATTCAAATGAACATTCAAGAGCTTTCTACCGCCAAACAGTATGATATTCCTATCGTCGTCATTTGTTTGAACAACCATTTCCTCGGCATGGTGAAACAATGGCAGGATTTGATTTACTCCGGTCGCCATTCGCAAACTTACATGAACTCGTTACCGGATTTCGTGAAATTAGCGGAAGCCTACGATCATGTGGGTATTCAAATCGCCAAACCGGAAGAATTGGAAGAAAAACTCAAACAAGCGTTCAGCATTAAAAACAAACTGGTCTTTGTTGACGTCAACGTTGATGCCAACGAACACGTTTACCCAATGCAAGTGCGTAGCGGCGCTATGAATGAAATGATTTTAACTAAACCGGAGAATGCATAATGCGTAGAATTTTATCAGTATTACTCGAAAATGAATCAGGCGCGTTATCCCGTGTCGTTGCCTTATTCTCACAACGTGCTTTCAACATTGAAAGCCTTACCGTAGCACCAACAGACGATCCAACGTTATCCCGTATGACGATCGAAACCTACGGTGATGAACAAGTGCTAGAGCAAATTGAAAAGCAATTGCACAAATTAGTGGATGTGTTCAAAGTGATTAATTTAAGCGACTGTGAACACGTTGAGCGTGAAGTGATGTTAATTAAAGTCCGAGCACAAGGCGCGGCGAGAGAAGAACTGAAACGTTTGACGGATATTTTCCGTGCGCAAATTGTAGACGTCACCACGAAGTCTTACATCATCCAACTCACCGGCACCAAAGACAAACTGGACGCCTTCGTGAGCACCCTAAAAGAAGAAGCCGTTGTCATCGAAATCGTCCGCTCCGGTTTAGTGAGCTTACCACGTGGAGAAAAGGGCTATTTATAGCCGCTATATAAACATCAAGTGCGGTCAAAATTCGTTGTAAATTTTGACCGCACATTAGATTATATTATTGACATCTAGAGCTACTAACTCCTTAATAAAGGTAATTTCTATTTATCATAAACTATAATAGGATGCTCTCAATAATTACTTTTTATCATAATATATACAGTCAATTAATGCCATTCTATACTTCCAGGCTAGTAATTCTTTATCACTGCGATCTGGTGGAGTACTATTAAACCAATCTGTATCGTATAGTCTCTGTAAAAATTCATCCCAATAACGTTCCGCATTCACTTTATTTAAATTTTTTATACCTAATTCTTTACCTAATCTCTTATTCTGTATATTAATACAAAAAAACAAATCTGGTCTCTTCATTGTAATTAATCTAGTTGAACTACCTAAAGGGTTTTGTCTAAAGGATTTAACTGAATTAAAAATTCTTATATATTCTAAAAAACATTTTCTATCAACTACCCCAGTTAAAGGAACAATATCTAAAGCACTTGAAATTATTGGGTTATTAACATTTATTTCATGATGAAAAACTCCATTTCCTATCATACTACCAAACCATCCAGAATTTGAATATCCAGCATTTAGAAGCCCTCCAATATGTTTTCTATCATTTAAACTCATACATTTAAAATGTTCTTTCTCCTCAAAACAACACTGTATGGTTTGTAACATTTCTAGCCTATCATCAAAATTATGATGTTTATCTATTTTTACTTCATAAAAATAATCTTCCCAAGAATAAGTTAGTATATCTATATCAATAGGTAACCTTTCAAATTCTATATTAGAATATATATTGGATAACCTCTCCAAGTTTTTATGTTTAAAGGAATATAATTTCATATATTTATTTATATAATTAAAATCAATAAATCGCGCATCCTTATGATTAAAACAAGATTCTAAAAGCGATTTAATCTCCTTAAAAAGGGTATTACATGAATTAACATTGGATAAGAAAATCATATTCTCAAAATTCTTTCCTGAAAAAGCACACTTGGTAAAATTTGCACTCCCTATTAATACGCTCCAATCTTTAGAGCTATTCCAAAACAAATATATTTTAGGATGAAAAACACCATTTGTCTGCAACACAAATTTAACATTTTTATTTTGATAAAGTTTTTCTAAAACTTTTGGTTCAGTTTGATAAAAATGCAATCCTATGGTTGAAGTTTTTATCTTACTTTCTGATAAAACTAGTTCTTTAAAAGAATTATGAGCGGTGGATGCCCAAGCAGTTGCAAAAGAAAAATACTTATACTGATTCAATAGATTACAAAAAACTTTTTCTAAATTTTTTCCATTAATCATCATATCCATTATGTTATCCTTAACTCTTTACATATATATCTAACTATTAGATACAAATATATTACATAGTACGTACAATATGTACATTACCATAAAAAATAAACAATTTTGTGACATGCATTCCATTTTTAATAAAATGAGGTGCTATAATCTGCGTAGTTACATGCAAAATTTGTGCAATTTAATCAATCTACGATCTATTTCTGACATTTATAAGGAGTTAATGTGAAATTAGATGAAATCGCCAAGTTGGCGGGCGTTTCTTGCACAACGGTGAGCTACGTTGTGAATGGAAAAGCTAAACAATATCGCGTAAGCGATAGCACGATAGCCAAAGTGCAGGCGCTGATTAAGCAATATGATTTCAAACCCAATGCCATGGCGGCAAGCTTGCGCGTGGGCAAAAGTAAAACTATTGGTTTGATTATTCCTGATTTTGAAAATATCAGTTACGCCAAAATCGCAAACAAATTAGAAAACCGTTTGCGGGAAAAAGGATATCAGCTGTTAATTTCTTGTTCGAATGATCACATTGAGAATGAACAAAATTGTGTAAAACATTTATTACAACGTCAAATTGATGCATTGATTGTCTCTTCAGCTCTGCCCTATGACACAGATTTTTATCAAAATGCCGATGTACCAATTATTGGTTTTGATCGCCGTATTCAATCACCAAACGTAGTGAATGTCTTGACCGATGATGAAGGGGATGCATGCCGCTTAGCAGAGGAATTTCTCAAACTGCCGAATCAACAGCAAGTGTTGTTCTTTGGGGCATTGCCTGAACTACCTACCAGCAAGGAACGTGAGCAGGGTTTTCGTAAGGCACTGAAAGATAGAGCGGTAAAAGTTGATTATTTATATACAGATAAATTTCATAAAAACAATGCGACAAATACGTTTGCACAATGGTTATCAGAACAAGAGGACTTGCCGACAACCATTTTTACTACTTCATTTACGCTATTAGAAGGCGTGATGTTGGTATTATTACAACGTTTTGGGCATGTGCCTCATCACTTAACGATTGCAACCTTTGGTCATTTTGAAATGTTGGAGTTATTGGAGAATCCGGTGATTTGTAGCGTGCAAGATTACGATAAAGTGTCGCAATCCCTATTGAATTTAGCGTTTAATGCCATTTCGAAAAAACATAAAGCTACGGCAAATAGTACGCCGTTAACCCGTAAAGTGATTAAGTACCACTGCTAGCATCCGTCACATCGGGAATCGTCACCGGAGGGGGTAAAGGTTCCGGCGCCCCTAAAAAGTGCGGTTCCCTTTCCATTAATAAATCCCACACAGCCTGCAAGCGGGCAAAAAATTCTCGCACTCGTACTTTTGTATAACCTTGCGGATAATCGGCAACAAAACAAATGGCATCAATATTGTGGAATTTCGCAATAAACAAGGCTCGTTCACAGTGGAATTTTTGTGAAATGATTGTAAGAGAATGTGCTTTAAACACTTGATCGGCACGAACTACGGAATCCAACGTGCGAAAACCGGCGAAATCCAAATAAATAAACTCTTGTGGCACGCCCATTTTTTTCAAATCTTTCAGCATGGTACGCGGTTCATTGTATTGCAATGTACGGTTATCACCACTTAACAACAAATAATCCACCTTTCTTTTTTCAAACAAACGTTGAGCCGTCAATAATCGATTGTAATAAAAGAGATTCAGAGTGTTATCCGAGAAATATTTTGACGTGCCAAGCACCAATCCATAAGGACGATTTGGCACTTTTTCGATGTCGTAGTAGATGTCATTACGCACATAGTATCCAATGGTCTGATCAACAATCACCAACAAAATCGCAAAAAAAGCCATAAATAACGCCATGTAACGGGAAAGTCGTTTCATCTGCGTTAGCGTGAAATATGTTTGTAACTTTTCTTTTAAATTCAATTTCATTGGCTGTTTTATCAGAAAAAATTGGTATTCAACATAATGAAAAAAAGCCTGGAATTCAAGTGTAATTTCGTTATTTATAGCCTTAAAAACCTCTAGAAGTTTAGACGTCTAAAATTTCTTGACAAGGAATAGTCGCAGGATGTAACGTTACTCACCTTTACTGATAACAAGAGAAATTGCGCCGGATTTTGCAATGACAATAAAAAAGACCACCGTTTTTACCCATCAACCTTTACAGCTTACGTTAGGCGGTCAACTGGAACATATTGATGTCGCCTATCAAACTTACGGCGTATTGAATGCAGATAAAAGCAATGCCGTGTTGATCTGCCACGCCCTTACTGGGGATGCAGAACCTTATTTTGAGCAAGAGGCAAACCAACAAGGTTGGTGGCAAAATTTCATGGGTGACGGTTTGGCATTAGATACTTCGCGCTATTTCTTTATTTGTTCCAATGTGCTTGGTGGTTGCAAAGGCACAACCGGCCCATCTTCACTGAATCCGCAAACCGGTCGCCCATACGGTAGCCAATTTCCTACTGTCGTCGTACAAGATATTGTAAAAGTACAAAAAGCCTTATTAGACTCACTGGCGATTCCACATTTACATGCCATCATAGGTGGTTCTTTTGGCGGAATGCAAGCCAATCAATGGGCGATTGATTACCCTGATTTTGTTTCTAATGTAGTGAATTTATGCTCTTCTCTGTCTTTCAGTGCAGAAGCCATCGGATTTAATCACGTTATGCGCCAAACGGTTATCAGTGATCCAAACTTTAATAACGGCGATTATTACGAGGGTGCAAAACCGGATAAAGGATTAGCGTTAGCGCGTATGCTGGGCATGCTGACCTATCGTACGGATGTTCAGCTGACCAAAGCTTTCGGACGCGCGACCAAAGCAGAAGGCAATTTGCAGGGTGACTATTTCCAAGTGGAATCTTATTTGAGCTACCAAGGACAGAAATTTCTTGCGCGCTTTGATGCCAATAGCTACCTGCATTTACTACGCGCATTGGATTTATACGATCCAAGCCTCGGTTATGCTGACTTAAAAACTGCACTTTCTCGTATTCAAGCACGTTACACGTTAGTTTCTGTGGATAACGATCAACTGTTCAAATTGCCGGAATTGCGCAAAAGTAAACAGCTATTGGAAGAAAATGGCGTGAATTTAAATTATTACGAATTCAGCTCAGACTATGGTCATGATGCCTTTTTGGTGGACTATGCCTTTTTTGAACATAAAATTCGTGATGGATTAGCAGGAAAGACAAAAGAAAGGTTCTAAAAAGAAACCGCACTTCGTTTTAAAGTGCGGTTTCTTTTTGATGTGTTTTTCATTAGAAAATGGAAAACGCTAAAACAAGAATCACGCTAAGAGAAAGCGCAACCGTCATCATTGCATAACCGAAAGTCCCCATGATTCACCTCTTTTTTTGTCTTTATGTTAAAAGAGCCTATATCTTAACAAAAAATTCACACAAAAAGCCAACCAAATATGAAAAAGGCGACAGATTGATAAAAATTCTGTGTTATGCCCTTAACCAAAAGCACTTACCTCTTTATAATAGCCAAAATTTTTTAGGGAGAAAGTTATGGCTACCATCAAAGATGTTGCCAAAATGGCAGGCGTATCCACCACCACGGTGTCGCACGTGATCAATAAAACCCGCTTTGTGGCACAAGAAACCGAAAGTTTGGTTTTACAGGCCATCAAAGATCTTAATTATTCCCCAAGTGCGGTGGCGCGTAGCCTTAAAGTGAATACCACCAAATCCATCGGCATGATCGTCACCACCAGTGAAGCGCCTTATTTTGCGGAAATCATTCATGCGGTGGAAGAACATTGCTATCGCCAAGGTTATTCATTGTTTCTGTGTAACACGCAAAATAATGCGGAAAAAATCAAAAACCATTTGGAAATGCTAGCGAAAAAACGCGTAGATGGTATTTTGGTTATGTGTTCCGAATACTTGCCGGATTCGTTAAATCTACTTCATTCCTTTGAAAATATCCCGATGGTCGTGATGGATTGGGGTCCGAACGTGTACACAGACATCATCCAAGATAACAGCTTTGATGGCGGCTATTTAGCCACCAAACATCTCATTGAAAACGGCCATAAACACATCGGTATTATTGCCGGTGAACTCACTAAAACGACAGCTAAAACCCGTTATGAAGGCTTTATCCATGCCATGAAAGAAGCCGGTTTAACCGTTAATCCGAACTGGGTAATGGAAGGCTTTTTTGAACCGGAAGACGGCTATGAGTGCATGAATAAAATTTTAAGCCAAGATAACTTACCAACCGCGGTATTTTGTTGTAACGATCTCATGGCGTTGGGTGCAATTTCTGCGATTGGCGAAAAAGGTTTACGCGTACCGGAAAATATTTCCATTATCGGTTATGACAACATTCATGCCTCCCGTTTTTATTCACCGCCGCTAACAACCGTGCACCAATCTAAGTCTCGTTTAGGTGTGCAAGCCGTGAATTTATTGTTTGAACGCATTAACCATAAATCCGATCAAAAAGAAAAAATTGAAATCCACCCTGAATTGGTGGTTCGCAAATCGGTGAAAAAAATGGCATAAGCAAGTAAAAAGGGGCTCAAAAAAGCCCCTTTTCTTCACATTTAAAACGCCACAAAAACCGACCGCACTTTCGCCGCAATTATGCTATGATGAGCCCCCAATTTACTTTCATGGAATACACAAATGAGCGAATTCAAAAAACTGGATCCCGATACGGCGATTGATATTGCCTATGATATTTTTCTTGAAATGGCACCGGAAAATCTCGATCCTGCCGATATTCTATTATTTAATCTGCAATTTGAAGAACGTGGCGCTGTTGAGTTTGTCGAAACCGCCGATAACTGGGAAGAAGAAATTGGCGTGTTAATTGATCCGGAAGAATATGCTGAAGTCTGGATTGGCTTGGTGAATGAACAAGATGAAATGAACGATATTTTTGCCAAGTTTTTAATTTCTCACCGCGAAGAAGATCGCCAATATCATATTATTTGGAAAGAATAACGGACATTTTCTGTTCATACTCTCTCGCCAGTTTCCTCGCCCTGTTCGTCTAACACAGGGCGAAAAACACGGTAAAAACCCACCGCACTTTCCGTCTTTCCTATTCCTCTACAGGCAGCACAAACCAACCAATCGGACGTAACTTAACAAAATACTCGGGCTGATTTGGTATGTAATCATTCGGATTTAAATGCACCAATAATGGAAACCCATGCCATCGCACCTGAATTTCCCAATAGTTCCCCATAGACATCGCCGATTGCACATCACAACGTTCCGCAGGTTCGCCTGTTAACTCTAATAACACGCCTTCCGGTCGAATACCGAGTAAATAATTTCCATCCTGTAGTAGCTCATTCGATTCAATCGACAAGGGATTTTCTGCTAAAACATATTTTCCGTTTTTTACCGTCACCGGAAAGAAAGACACCTCCCCCATGAAGTTTGCCGTAAAACGAGAGGTTGGATGATGATAGAGCGTATTCGGCAAACCAATCTGTTCGACTTTTCCTTGGTTCATGACCACTACCGCATCGGAAATAGCAAAGGCTTCTGTTTGATCGTGAGTCACATAAAGCACCGTAATACCGAGTTTTTGTTGTAAATGACGAATCATCTCACGCATCGTACGACGCAAGTTGGTATCCAAATTACTTAACGGCTCATCAAATAATAAAATTTGTGGCGCAATCACCAACGCCCGCGCCAAGGCGACACGTTGTTGTTGTCCACCGGAAAGTTGTTCGATACGGCGATGTTCAAAACCCTCAAGCTCCACCATTTTTAATGCTTGACTGACTTTTTCGGCGATGTCTGAGGAATGGGGTTCCTGCATTTTCAAACCAAACGCCACATTTTCCCCGACGGTTAAATGCGGGAAAAGCGCATAGGATTGAAACACAATGCCGACACCACGCTGTTGTGGCGGTAGCCGACTGATGTCTTTTCCGTCACATAAAATTTGCCCTTGATCGAGATCTTCCAATCCGGCAATGAGGCGCAGAATGGTAGTTTTGCCACAGCCTGATACACCCAATAAGGTCGTAAATTTGCCTTTTTCAAAAACGAGATTGAAATCTTGCAATACCTTGGTTGAGCCAAAGGCCTTATAAACCTGTTTTAATTCAATATGTTGTGTCATGTTATCGTCCTAACTTTGTCTCACCGACCCATCGACCGAATAAGCCGATAACCAGCATCATAATCACAATTAAACTGGCGCCATAGGCCACGGCTAAACCGTAATCGCCGTCTTCCACCCGATTTAAAATAAACGAAGTTGCCACGCGGGTACTTGGTGTAACTAAGAAAATAATCGCGCTAATGGTTGTCATAGCTCGCACAAAACTGGTCACCAAGGCAGACAATAAAGCGGGCTTCAATAAAGGCAAGGTAATAAAACGTAACGTCTGAAACGCACTGGCTTTTAAAGAATAGGCGGCTTCATCCAATGCCGGATCGAGTTGTTTAAAATTCACTAACGCGGCACGCAAACCAATAGGCATGTTACGTGTAACCATCGAAAGCACAATGATCGCCCCTGTGCCGGTTAAATAAAGTGGGGCATTATTGAAAGCAAGAATGTAAGACACGCCGGCAACCGTCCCCGGCACAGCAAAACTGAGTAGCGTGAGAAATTCAATGTGTTTTTGTCCGAAGAAGCGATGACGAGAAAAGAAATAAGCCAATAAAAAGCCGCTCATGGCAGTAAAAGGTGCGGCGATCACCGCGAATAATACGGTTTGCAATAAGGACGGAATTGCGCCGTTCTTCCAGCCTTGTCCGAATAACATGATGTAGTGCTGCAAGGTAAAAGTGTGATTAACACCCCAGTTCTGCATCACGCTGCCGTAAAAAATACTTCCATACAATAACGCATTGAAACCAACCCAGGCAGCAAAAATGCTCACAACGGTAATTTTTAAACCGAAAGATAAAGGCGTATTTCGACCTTCAAACCCTTTGCCCGAGAGTGTAACGTAATTTTTACGTCCGATAAAATGATATTGCAGCCAGAAAATCCCGAGGGAGATGCTTAACAAAATAATCCCCAAGGCACTTGCGGAGAAATAATCGTTTTGTGCCCCCACAATGTAAAAATAAATTTGCGTTGCTAACACATCAAAATTGCCACCTAACACAAAAGGCGAGCTGAAATCCGCCAAAGATTGCACCATCACGATTAAAAAGGCATTGGCTAATGCCGGTTTCAATAACGGCAACACGATAAAACGGAAACTCTGCCAACGATTTGCGCCGAGTATGACGGCGGCCTCTTCTAATTTTGGGGAAAGGTTTTTTAATGCGCCTTCCAACAACATAAAGGCCATTGGCGTGAGTGCCAACGTGTGGGAAATCAGAATACCGTTAAAGCCATAAAGCCAATTCGGACTCACACCAAAATGTTGCCCGAGAAATTGAGTGACATAGCCTGAGCGCCCAAACATCAACATCACGCCTAAACTCACCACAAATGGCGGCGTCACCATCGGCAATAAGGAAAAGATCTTACTGATAAACAAACTGCGTTTGGCGATTCTTGTGGTGTATAACGCCAAAACAAGGGCAAAGGCAACAGAACACAAACCCACGGCAGAGGACACTGCCAAGGAATTACCAATGACTTTCCACAACCCAAGGTGGTTTAATAACGTAAAAACATTGCCAAACTCACCGGATTCGCCGGTAAAAAAGATCGTAAATAATGCGGTGATCGGATAAAAAATAAAGCCGATCACCAACACGGCAAGCCCTGTGGCGACCGCCAATAAAAAACGATCTCCCCGTAAAAAACCTAAACGCGCTAAGGCATCCACGAATATGGCGCCGATGGTAATAAACAGGAAAATCACCGCATAGCCGAAACGGAAAGCATAGGCCTCCGCCGAGAACCAAATGAACGCGACCAAAAGTGCGGTCAAAATAACGGTTATTTTTGCCGAGCGGCGAGAATCAGGCAGTCGCTGAAAAAAGGGGAAAATCCATAATGCACCAAACCACAGCCAACTGATATGGATCTGAGCCCATCCCATCGCAGCAAAATATTCTTTGGCGCTTGCGCCCAAAAGACCATAATCCAAGGCGCGCACCGGCAAACAAGCAAATGCCAGAAAAGCGAGCAAAATCCAAATGATGGAGTGATGAAAGCGGTGTTTTAGCATGAATACGTCAGCATAAGATCTTGCTCGGCACGATATTTATACCGAGCATAGGAAGGATTATTTCGATAATTTGATGTCAGCCAGCCACTTATTAATTAATCGCTTGCCTTCGTCTTTAGAGCCAAATTTCACAAAATCAAATTCAACAAAATCTAATTTCTTCGGGTCAACGGATTTTGGTGAAGATTCCGCATTGGCATTGGTTGGGATTTGATATAAACCGAATTCACGCCATGGCATTTCCTGCACCTCTTTCGACAACACAAAATCCATAAAAAGTTTGGCATTATCGAGGTTGCGTGCGCCTTTAATAATACTCGCACCACCCAATGCATAACCGGTTTTACCTTGTGGGATCACCGTTTCCACCGGTGCGCCTTTTTCTTTTTCGGTGGCATACGCATGCACAAAACCGACACTCACCGCACTTTCACCACGAGATAAATTCGCCGTCACTAAATTACTTTTTACATATTGTGAGACGTTTTCATTAAGCTTTTTCAAATAATCAAAGGCCTTCTCTTCGCCCCAAAGTTGAATCAAGGTTGCCATGATGGTATAGGTCGTGCCGGAAGCGCGCGGATCCGGCAGTTGAATTTCACCTTTATATTCCGGTTTGAGCAAATCTTCCCAGCTTTGTGGCGCGGGCAAACCCAGTTGTGCCAATTTTTGTGTATTCACACCAAAGCCCAACACCAACATGTATGCCACCGAAGTGAAATCACCCTTTTGCGCCATGAGTGGTTTAAACTGCGGTAAAATTTCCGCTTGTTTTGGCGAACGGTAGGCTTCTAGCAAACCCAACTCGCCCGCCTGGAAATGCGGCTCAATAGTACCGCCATACCAAAAATCTGCCTGCGGATTGTCTTTCTCCGCGTTGATCTTGCCAAAAATGGTTTCCGTGCCCCCGTGTACAAATTCGGTTTTCACGTCATATTTTTCACCAAACTGCGTCGTTACCTTTTCACACAAGGCATTTTGCACCGTGCAATACACGGTCAAACGTCCTTCCGCCGCCGCCTGTTGGCTAAAAAATAAAGACGAAAGACACACCAAACCTAAACTCTGTTTAAACCATTTTTGCATTTGAACGCTCTCTTAAACTTAAATAATGAAAGGCTGAGATTATATGTTATTAAATGAAAAATCGAAATCGATTGCGTTTAATTTTTATGCCAATGAAAGCCTGGTAAACACAGGTACAACCAATCACCTGTAAACAAAAACGATGAACCTGTCGTTGTGGTTTAATATTTGTTGGGAAAAAAGACCGCACTTTGATCCTAAAAAACATTCTTGGATCCTCTTTTAATTCAAAATTTGATCTCGCGCACAAATTTACTCATGCAATCTTTACCCTTAGAAAAATTCTTCCTTAATTTATAAACAGTTATTTGATGTCAATAATTTAAATGAAAAATTTAGTGCTTGAACTTTCACTTTTAACACATTATCTTGTGCGCAATTTTTCAAACAATAACTATATATTGTGTTTTAACATATTTCACAAGGAGCGGGCATCTTCTATGAATAAAGCACTCATGGTCACCAAACGTGACGGAAAACTGGAACCAATTAACCTCGATAAAATCCACCGCGTAATTACATGGGCGGCAGAAGGACTGGAGAATGTGTCCGTCTCACAAGTGGAATTGCGTTCTCACATTCAGTTTTATGAAGGTATTCGTACCTCTGATATTCACGAAACCATTATCAAAGCAGCTGCAGACTTAATCAGCAAAGATACGCCGGATTATCAATACCTTGCTGCACGCCTTGCGGTGTTCCATTTGCGTAAAAAGGCTTACGGCCATTTCGATCCGCCGCGTTTATACGATCATGTGAAAAAACTCGTGCGCATGGGCAAATACGATCACGCCCTATTAGATGATTACACCCGTGAAGAATGGGACGAAATGGACGGTTTTATCGACCATTGGCGCGACATGACCTTCTCTTATGCGGCAGTAAAACAATTAGAAGGTAAATATCTCGTTCAAAACCGCGTGACCGGTGAGATCTACGAATCCGCCCAATTCCTCTATTTATTAGTGGCGGCAAGTCTGTTCTCTAAATATCCGCAAGAAACTCGCTTGGATTATATCCGTCGTTTCTACGATGCGACTTCCACCTTCAAAATCTCCTTGCCAACCCCAATCATGGCAGGCGTGCGTACCCCAACCCGTCAATTCAGCTCTTGTGTGTTGATCGAGTGTGGCGACAGCTTGGATTCCATTAACGCCACCGCCTCTGCCATCGTGAAATACGTTTCTCAACGAGCCGGTATCGGTGTGAATGCCGGTGCGATTCGTGCGCTAGGTAGCCCAATTCGTGGCGGCGAAGCGTTCCATACCGGCTGTATTCCGTTCTATAAATATTTCCAAACTGCCGTGAAATCTTGTTCTCAAGGCGGCGTGCGTGGTGGTGCGGCAACCGTGTATTACCCGATTTGGCACTTAGAAGTAGAAAGCCTGTTGGTGTTGAAAAACAACCGTGGTGTGGAAGACAACCGCGTGCGTCACATGGACTACGGCGTACAGCTCAACAAATTAATGTACCAACGCTTAATCAAAGGCGGCGACATTACCCTATTCAGCCCGTCCGACGTACCGGGACTTTATGAAGCGTTCTTTGCGGATCAAGACAAGTTTGAAGAACTTTACGTACAATATGAACAGGATCCGTCCATTCGTAAACGTACCGTGAAAGCCGTGGAATTGTTCTCTTTATTAATGCAAGAACGTGCGTCCACCGGTCGTATTTACATTCATAACGTGGATCACTGCAACACCCACTCACCGTTTGATCCAAAAGTGGCACCGGTGCGTCAATCCAACCTGTGTTTGGAAATCGCCTTACCCACCAAACCATTAAATAACATTAATGATGAAGAAGGTGAAATCGCTCTTTGTACCCTTTCTGCCTTTAACTTAGGCAAATTGGACAACTTAGACGAGCTAGACAATTTGGCAGATCTTGCCGTTCGCGCATTAGATGCCTTGTTGGATTACCAAGATTATCCGGTGGCAGCGGCAAAACGCAGTTCCCTTGCCCGTCGTTCTTTAGGTATCGGCGTTATCAACTATGCATACTACTTGGCGAAACACGGCGTGCGTTATTCTGACGGCAGCGCCAACGATTTAACCCACCGCACTTTTGAAGCCATTCAATATTACTTATTGAAAGCCTCCATGAACTTGGCGAAAGAACAAGGCGCGTGTGAATATTTCCACGAAACCACTTACGCACAAGGTATTTTGCCGATCGATACATACAAAAAAGACATCGACAGCTTAACTTCCGAGCCGTTGCATTACGATTGGGAAAGCCTACGCCGCGACATTAAAGAATTCGGCTTGCGCAACTCTACCCTCACTGCCTTAATGCCGTCGGAAACCTCTTCACAGATTTCCAACGCCACCAACGGTATCGAACCGCCACGCGGCCATGTGAGCGTCAAAGCCTCGAAAGACGGTATTTTGAAACAAGTGGTACCGGATTATGAAAACTTGGGTGAAAACTACGAATTACTTTGGGACATCCCGGGCAACGATGGCTACTTACACTTGGTCGGCATCATGCAAAAATTCGTAGACCAAGCCATCTCTGCCAACACCAACTACGATCCAAAACGTTTTGAAGACGGTAAAGTACCAATGAAAGTGTTGTTAAAAGATCTGTTAACCGCTTACAAATACGGCTTAAAAACCCTTTACTATCAAAACACCCGTGACGGTGCCGAAGACAGCCAAGAAGATTTAGATGATGGCTGTGCAGGCGGCGCTTGTAAGATTTAAAGGAATTATATGACTCTGTTGCAAGAAATTATTAATGGCTGTGTAAATCACAGCCTTTCATTAAATGAAACTTTAATGAAATGCAAAATTCTTGCTTATCGCTTAAAAAATGAAGAGCTAAAAAATTGGGTCAATAGAGAAATAAATGGATATGACAATAAAGATAGTTTCCCTTCTTATCGTATAATTCCAGCACATTCAAAAGGCGACTTTCAATTTTCAGCCCATTTAGTTAAAAACTTGAATATACCTTCTACTGCGATAAGAGAAGAGTTTAGAGAATATGTAGACATATGCTACATGTCTAGAGGAGTCTCGACTTTAGAGCATTTACTTAATAATTCAACTTCAGACATGTTAATGGCTGATTGGGATCATAATTTGGTTGTTCTAGAGGGACGTAAAATTTATAAAGATGCTACTTGTTTATATGCATGGCAAGAAATCCCTTTATCTGCAATTACTGAAATATTAGAAAAAGTACGAAGTATAATTCTTGATTTCTGCTTAAAAATAGAACAAGAATATCCAAACATAGGAGAGCATCCCATGATAAATACTCCAGATATAAAGAAAGTTGAGCAAATTGTTCAAAATACCTTTAATTTCTATGGAGGAACGCAAAATGTTGCCACAAATAGCAAGGAATTTTCTCAAGATATTCAACTAAATAGCAATGAATTGTTCAATAATATAGAGAATGCTATCAATTCAATATCTAGTATTGATGAAATGTTGAAATCTGAATTGCTAAAATTATTACTTCAGATGAAAGATAGTAATAATAAACAGACATTTAGCGAAAAATATAAAAATTTTATTGAGTTAATTAGTAATCATGCGAGTATACTCACTACTCTAGCACCATTTATACCTGCTTTAACAAACTTACTGGGGCATTAATCATGGCATACACTACTTTCTCACAAAACAAAAACGACCAGTTAAAAGAACCGATGTTCTTTGGTCAAAACGTTAACGTTGCTCGTTACGATCAACAAAAATATGAGACCTTTGAAAAGCTCATTGAAAAACAACTTTCCTTCTTCTGGCGTCCGGAAGAAGTGGATGTGTCACAAGACCGTATCGACTATGCGGCATTGCCTGAACATGAAAAACACATTTTCATCAGCAACTTAAAATATCAAACCTTGTTGGATTCCATTCAAGGCCGTAGCCCAAACGTGGCATTGTTGCCGTTGGTGTCCATTCCGGAATTAGAAACCTGGATCGAGACCTGGACGTTCTCCGAAACCATCCACTCCCGTTCTTACACGCACATTATCCGTAACATTGTGAACGATCCGTCTATCGTATTTGACGACATCGTGACCAACGAAGAAATCATCAAACGCGCGCGCGATATTTCTTCTTACTACGACGATTTAATCCGTGATAGCCAACTTTACAGCCTGTACGGTGAAGGCACTTACACCGTGGATGGCAAAGAATGTGTCGTCACCTTGCGTAATCTGAAAAAACAACTTTATCTTTGCTTAATGAGCGTGAACGCGCTTGAGGCCATTCGTTTCTATGTATCTTTCGCGTGCTCTTTTGCCTTTGCTGAACGTCAATTAATGGAAGGCAATGCGAAAATCATTAAATTTATCGCCCGTGATGAAGCGCTACACTTAACCGGTACGCAGCACATTTTAAACATCATGGCAGCGGGTCAAGACGATCCTGAAATGGCTGAAATTGCAGAAGAATGTAAACAAGAAGCCTACGATTTATTCTTAGCGGCAGCAGAACAAGAAAAAGACTGGGCAGATTACTTGTTTAAAGATGGTTCCATGATCGGTTTGAACAGAGACATTTTGGTGCAATACGTGGAATACATCACCAATATCCGTATGCAGGCAGTCGGTTTACCATTGCCGTTCCAAGCGCGCTCCAACCCGATTCCTTGGATCAATGCCTGGTTGGTTTCCGACAACGTACAAGTGGCACCGCAAGAAGTGGAAGTGAGTTCTTATCTTGTGGGTCAAATTGACTCCAAAGTGGACACCAAAGATTTCGACGATTTCGATCTGTAATCTTTCATATCGCTAAAAGTGCGGTGGATTTTTCGGGTGTTTTTAAATTCCGATAAAATCTACCGCACTTTTTTATTTCTCAAGGATTGCCTCCTCTACTCACTAAAACAAGCATGTAATCCTTTCATAAAAATCACCGCACTTTTATCTCTTTCTTCTTCACAAAATATATTTGATAGCTGTCACAATTTTGTTAAAAAAATGTTTCTAGTTTATTAAAACAATGCTAATAAATAGCAGCCATGGAGGACATTTATTATGCAGACACAAATCCCTTTCTTCGCTAAACATAAAAGCCTGATTATTCTTGTTTTGGATTTTATCTTGATGTTGGTGCTAATCAACACATTGCCCTTCTCCCCAAAGGAAAACCGCGGCTTGGCATTGCTGACGTTCATCGGTATTTTGTGGTTGACAGAAGCCTTTAATATTACGGTGACCTCGCTTATGGTGCCGATTCTCGCCATTGGTTTAGGGCTCATTAACACACAGAAAGCCCTTGCACCTTTTGCTACCCCGATTATTTATATGTTCTTCGGCGGCTTTGTTATCGCAGCAGTATTACAAATTCAGCAACTGGATAAAATCATTGCGAACTACATCGTGCGACTCGCCAAAGGCAATTTAAAACTTTCCGTGGCGTATTTATTTGGGGTGACCACCTTTTTATCCATGTGGATCAACAATACTGCTGTCGCCGCAATGATGTTGCCACTCACCATTGGGATGTTAAAAGGGTTGAATGCAGAAAAAAATTATCGCCTGTATGCGTTTACCTTATTAGGCATGGCGTTCTGTGCCAGTATTGGCGGCATTGGCACTTTAGTCGGTAGCGCTCCTAATGCCATCTTGGCCTCTCAAATTCAAGTGACTTTCACCGAGTGGTTAGGTTATGGCTTCCCGGTAATGCTATTCTTGCTACCTTCCATGCTCTTTGCCCTTTGGGTGATTTTACGCCCAAATTTTCAGGTTGAATTTTCCCCTTCTCTTGAAAAAGTCTCTTTCACGAAAAAGAACATCATCACTCTCGTTATCTTCAGCGTGATGGCATTACTGCTTCTGTTTAGTTCACTCATTAACCCGTGGTTCTCCGGTTTACTGGGCTTAGAGAAAAAAATTGATAGTTTCGACAGTATTATCGCCTTAACCGTCGTGGTGATTATCGGCGTGACCGGTGTAGCCAAATGGAAAGAAATTCAAGAACGTGTGGAATGGGGCGTGTTAATGCTTTTCGGCGGTGGTTTAACCTTGAGTATCGTGATGAAAGACTCCGGTGCCAGTAAAATCATGGCAGACACCATTGTGCAATTTACCAATGAAAAACCGCTGTGGGTGCTTTGTTTCGTCGTCAGCGCATTCATCATCTTCCTCACAGAATTCACCTCTAACACCGCCAGCGCAGCATTGATCATGCCGATTGTGATTTCGGTGGCACAAACCTTAAACTTGCCACCAATCGCTCTTGCCGCCATCATCGCCTGTGGTGCAAGTTGTGCCTTTATGTTGCCAATCGCCACGCCGCCGAATGCGATTGTGTTCGCAACAGGCCACGTCAAACAAGTGGATATGGCAAAGGTCGGCTTTATTCTCAACCTTTTCTGTATCGGAATAATTGGCGGCATGGCATATTTCGTGTGGATCTAATTTCGATTACAATACGCCCAATGCTATTTAGAGCAGTTTTCTAACTGCTCTTTTTTATTTTAATGATCATGAAAATTCATTTATTACACAGCCGTCAAACCATCGAACACGATAATCAAATCCCGCTCCTCAATCGCTTGGAACAACATGGTATTTACCATGAATACCAATGCCGCAGTGGCTATTGCGGCTCCTGCCGAGTAAAAATAAAAAAAGGCAAAGTGTCCTACGCGGAAACACCGTTAGCCTTTTTACAACAAGATGAGATTTTATTGTGTTGTTGTCGGGTGGAAGAGGATTTAGAGATTGAACTGTAAAAAACACCGTGAAAAATGACCGCACTTTGATCAATGAAGCTGAACAAAAAAGGGGCTTTACTCGCCCCTATTTTTATAGATTATTCAAATCCAACACATCCGTCATATCAAACAAGCCCTTGTCTTTTCCCTCAAGCCATTTCGCCGCACGCACGGCGCCGTTAGCAAAGGTCATACGGCTGGAAGCTTTGTGGGCAATTTCAACGCGTTCGCCGATGTCGGCAAACCAAACGCTATGCTCACCCACCACATCGGAGGCGCGAATCGTAGAAAAACCGATTTCATCACGCTTACGCTCACCGATAATGCCATCACGGCAAAATACACCGTGAGTTTTCAAATCACGCCCCAAGGTTTTCGCGATGTGCTCGCCCATGGAAAGTGCAGTGCCGGACGGCGCATCCACTTTGTGGCGATGGTGCGCTTCAATGATTTCAATGTCGCAATAATCGCCCATCACTTTGGCGGCTTTTTCCAATAATTTGAACACCAGATTCACGCCCACACTGAAGTTAGAGGCAAACACAACACCAATATGCTCTGAAGCGGCTTTAATCGCGGCTTTACCTGCGTCATCAAAACCTGTTGTGCCGATAATAATATTTTTCTGATTTGCCACACAAAACGCCAAATGTTCTAAGGTTCCTTCCGGACGGGTGAAATCAATCAGCACATCAAATTGTTCTTTTACCGCGTTTAAATCATCGCCCACTTGAATGCCTAAGTGACCAATGCCCGCCAACTCACCGGCATCCGTACCGACCAATGAAGAACCTTTTCGCTCAAATGCTGCACCTAATGCTACGCCTTCTGCGTTCTGTACTGCTTGAATCAACTGACGTCCCATGCGTCCGCCTGCGCCTACGATTGCAATTCTTAAAGCCATAATCTTCTCCGATTTAAACTAACTCATGATGTTCAACGCACCACTGTAAATTAAGTACGCGCCGAACAGAATAAAAATCACGCCTGAAGCGTTATCTATATAGCGACTATATCGGCTATAAAAACGTTTTGCAAAGGAACGTGAAAATAAGAGGGAAATCACATAGAAATAAACAAAGGTTTCTATCATGATAATCAAAAGTGCGGTCAACATTTGCCGCGTTTCAGTGATGTTGACGAGGACAAAAGACATCACACTGCTGAAATAAATCACCACTTTGGCGTTAGATAAATTCACCAGCAAGCCTTTGATGATTTCATTTTTAGATGCTGTGTTTTGTATCAAATTGCTTTCATCAAATACCGCATTGGTTGTGACACGCGCCATTTTCACCCCTAGATAAAACAAATAGCCGCCACCCAATACCATTACGACACCCTGCAACGCCGGCATCGTTTTGAACACAATCGCTAAACCTAACACTGCAGCCGTCGCCCAAATGGTGACACCAATCGTAATGCCAATCACACCATAAATTGCCGTTCGCCGAGAATGTGTTGCCGCAGCACGGCTGACATAAAAGAAATCGGGCCCTGGCGAAAGCAACCCCATTAAATGAACGAACATTAAATGTAACATGATGTGGCTAGATAAAATGCGCTAAAGCAAGAATGACGAGAATGCTATAACCTGCCGCCAAAATATCATCCACCATAATGCCAAAACCATTGGTAAGTTTTTCGTCAAAATAGCGAATTGGATAAGGTTTTAAAATATCAAACAGGCGGAAGGTCACGAAAGCAACGGCGCACCAAAATAAAGACACTTCCGGCACCACCAACAGCACCAAGAAAACGGCGACAATTTCATCCCACACAATGCTGCCATGATCGTGCACACCCATGTCGTGGCTGGTGCGTTCGCATAACCAAATGCCAAGAAAGAAACAAAGTGCGGTCAATATAAAAAACGTTTTTGCACCCAGCCAAGGCAATAATAACGCCCCCAATACGACGCCCACCAAACTGCCCCAAGTACCGGGCGCCGGATGCAATAAACCGGAGCCGAAACCCAATGCGAGAAAATGAATAGGATTGCGCAACGTCACCCGTTCAAGGGGATTTTGTGGTGCAGTCATAATAAAAGACCTATTTAAAATGATCGAAACCGCCGCGAGTGACAATCTCTACCGGCTGGCCGTTTCGTTGAAATTGAATACGCTTTTTGCCGGCATGACGAATTTGTCCGACACAGGTATAAGAAATGCCAAGATGCGCCAAGGCTTTTTCTAATTTCGCTTTATGACTATCCGGCACGGTAAAACATAACTCATAGTCTTCACCGCCCGATAAGGCAAATTGTTCCGCTTGTTCCGCACCGAATTCATCCACTAATTGGGTTGAAAGTGGGAGTTTGTCCAACTCAACCACCGCGCCGCATTGGCTACGCGTTAAAATATGCCCAAGATCGGCAACCAACCCGTCTGAAATATCCACGGCGGCATTCACAAAACCGGTCATCGCTAGTTCCATGCCGAGTAGCACTCTTGGTGTTGGATGTAAATGGCGGCGAATTAAATATTCTTGCGCAGAATTGACCGCACTTTTGCCTTGTAACAAGAAAGACAAGCCCGCAGCGCTATCGCCCAAGGTGCCGGATACATAGATCCAATCGCCCACTTTGGCGTGATGGCGACAAAGGCATTTGTTCTTCGCCATAATACCTTGCGCCGTAATAGTGACGCTTAAAGGACCTTTGGTTGTGTCTCCACCGATTAAATCCACGTTGTAATGATCGAGAATGTCAAAAAAACTTTCGCTGAATTCCGCTAACCAGTCATGATCAATTTTTGGCAAGGTTAAGGCTAATGAAATCCAAGCTGGCTCTGCGCCCATAGCAGCAAGATCGCTTAAATTGCACGCAACGGCTTTATACGCCAAATCGGCAGGACGAATATTCGGCAGGAAATGGACGTTTTCCACCATGGTGTCGGTGGTAATCGCAAGATGCTGATTAGGATTTAATTCGGTGACGGCACAATCGTCACCGACAGAAAGGAGGACATCTTTACGAGGCACACGTTTAGAGGCGGTAAAATAGCGTTGAATAATATCAAATTCACCCTCTGTCATTGTGCCTCCTTGTCTCAATGAAGATTAACGTCGTACAACCGGTGCGATTTTATCCAACACACCGTTGATGTATTTGTGGCTTTCATCTGCGCCAAAGACTTTGGCGACTTCGATCGCTTCGTTGATCACCACTTTATAAGGCACATCCGCCTCAAATTGCAGCTCATACACCGCTAAACGTAAAATGGCTTTTTCGATTGGATCCAGTTCCTCTAAACCACGATCTAAGTAGCCTTGCATAGTGCGTTCCACAGCTTCCACATTTTCCACCGTTTGGCGGAATAATTTACGGAAATACGGGGTATCTACGCCTTTCATGTCCTGTTCGGTCATGAAATTGAGTTCCACGATTTCCGGTGAATTTTGTGAAACCGCCCAAGAATATAACGCTTGAACGGCACATTCACGCGCACGACGACGAGGAGAGATTTTTTTTACTTGTTCCGTCATTGTCACTTACGCTGCCTGAATTTGATTTAAAAGATTCACCATTTCTAACGCAACCAATGCTGCTTCTGCGCCTTTATTGCCTGCTTTGGTGCCGGCACGTTCAATAGCTTGTTCGATATTTTCCGTGGTTAATACGCCAAATGCTACAGGAATGTCAGATTCCATTGCCACTTTGCCTAAACCACTGCTGGCTTCGCCTGCAACATATTCAAAATGCGCTGTACCACCACGAATCACCGTGCCTAAAGCAACGATCGCATCAAATTTTTTGCTTTCCGCCAAACGACGCGCAACTAATGGCAATTCATAGGCACCCGGTACACGAACTAAAGTGATATTTTCGTCTTTTACTTGACCGACACGTTTCAACGCATCAAGAGCACCTTCCAAAAGACTTTCATTGATAAAACTGTTAAAGCGTCCGATAACAACGGAAACTTTCGCTTCTGGTGCAGCGATATGACCTTCTAAAATTTTCATGTGATTTCCTTTGTAAGATGAATAAAAAATAGTGCGCGGATTCTAGCATAAAATTCATTTTCTGGCAGTAAGAAAAGTCAAAGTGCGGTTAAAAAACACTGTTTTTTATAACCGCACTTTATTGCTAATTAGCATTGCCAATCAGACTGAATTAACGCCAAGCTTTGAATTGATTAATCAAGCCGTTGGTTGAACTGTCGTGGCTTTCCACTTTCTCGTTGGTGACCAATTCAGGCAGGATTCGGTTGGCAAGTTGTTTGCCCAATTCCACGCCCCATTGGTCGAAACTGTAAATGTTGAACAACACACCTTGTACGAAAATTTTGTGTTCGTACATGGCAATTAACGCGCCTAAACTAAACGGTGTGATTTTTTGTAACAAAATGGAGTTGGTCGGTTTGTTACCGGTAAACACTTTAAACGGTACGATGTCTTTCACGTCTTCCAAGGTTTTACCCGCGCTCAAGAATTCTGCTTCCACTTGTTCTTTAGTTTTACCGAACGCTAACGCTTCGGTTTGGGCAAAGAAGTTGGAAAGCAATTTGTTGTGATGATCGGACAACGGATTATGGCTTTGCGCCGGTGCAATGAAATCGCAAGGAATTAATGTGGTGCCTTGGTGAATCAATTGATAAAAGGCGTGCTGACCGTTCGTGCCCGGTTCGCCCCAAATAATTGGACCGGTTTGATAACCGTCGATCACTTTTCCATCACGGCCAACATATTTACCGTTGGATTCCATATTGCCTTGTTGGAAATAGGCGGCAAAACGGTGTAAATATTGGTCATACGGTAAAATCGCTTCCGTTTGTGCGCCCAAGAAGTTGGTGTTCCACAAGCCCACTAAAGCCAACGTTGTCGGAATATTTTGTGCTAACGGCGCATTGCGGAAATGTTTATCCATTTCATGCGCACCGCTTAATAACGCTTCAAAGTTTCCAAAGCCTATAGAAAGCGCAATAGACAAACCAATAGCAGACCATAAAGAATAACGACCGCCAACCCAATCCCAGAATTCAAACATATTGTTGGTATCAATGCCGAATTCTGCGACCGCTTTTGCATTGGTTGAAAGCGCTGCAAAGTGTTTTGCCACATGGGCAGGATCTTTTGCTGCGGCAAGGAACCAATCACGAGCAGACAGCGCATTCGTCATGGTTTCTTGGGTAGTGAATGTTTTGGACGCCACTAAAATTAAAGTGGTTTCCGGATTCACTTTTTTCAACGTTTCCGCAATGTGTGTACCGTCCACGTTGGAAACAAAATGCATGGTTAAATGATTTTTATACGGACGCAACGCTTCGGTCACCATGTAAGGGCCGAGATCGGAACCGCCGATACCGATATTGATCACATCCGTAATAGCTTTGCCGGTATAACCTTTCCATTCCCCGGAAATCACACGTTCACAGAACGATTTCATTTTGGCGAGCACGGCATTCACTTCCGGCATCACATCCTTGCCATCCACGAAAACCGGTGTATTGGAACGATTACGAAGTGCGGTATGTAATACAGCACGATTTTCCGTACGATTGATTTTCTCGCCATTGAACATGGCTTCTTTGGCTTGCGTTAAACCACACTCTTCAGTAAGTTGACGCAATAAAGCAAGGGTTTCTTGAGTCAGGTTATTTTTGGAAAAATCGACCAAAATCTCGTTGTTAAAGGTTAAAGAATAGTTAGCGAAACGATCTTTTTCTTGCGCGAATAAATCTTGAATCGTTGTATTCTTACGTTGCGCATGATGTTGGGTTAACGCTTTCCATGCGTTCGTTTGGGTTGGATTGATATTTTGCATAAGCACTCCTTTAAATTTAATCAATGTATTCGGTTAATACACGCGGGGTTAATTTGGTGATTAATTCATAACTGATAACGCCCGTAATTTCTGCGATTTCTTCAATCGGTAATTCTTTACCCCACAAGATCACTTCATCGCCGACCTTGTCTTGACTGTCAGCGCCAAGATCCACGGTCAGCATATCCATAGACACTTTACCCACAATCGGCACACGGCGACCATTCAGATAAACCGGCGTACCTTGCGGCACATCACGTGGATAACCATCACCATAACCAATGGCTACCACGCCAATTTTAGTGTCCTTTTCACTTGTCCAAACACCGCCGTATCCCACCGGCTCGCCTTTTTTATGTTCGCGCACGGCGATTAAAGAAGACGTTAAATTCATCACCGGTGTTAAACCGTATTCTTTACCCGGTGTATTATTCGGTGAAATGCCGTACATAATAATGCCCGGACGAATCCAATCTAAATGCGCGTCCTGCCAGAACAAAATACCACCGGAAGCGGAAATACTCCGCTCACCGGATTTGCCTTCCGTTGCCTGTAAAAAGCGACTTAATTGTTTTTCTGTATAACCGCACTCTAACTCATCAGCACGGCTAAAGTGACTCACAAAGCCAATATCCGGATCTACGCACGGAAGCGATTTGAGTTTTTGATAAAAGTTATCCACTTCGTCCAAATGCACGCCTAAACGATGCATTCCCGTATCGATTTTCAACCATACTTTCACCGGATTAGGCGTTTGAGCTTGCTCAAGGGCGTCTAACTGTTCTTGGCTATGCACGACAGTTTGAATGTTATTGACAGCCAAAATCGGTAAGTCTTTAGAAGAGAAAAAACCTTCTAACAGCAAAATCGGTTTGGTAATGCCGTTGGAGCGTAATTTTAGTGCTTCTTCTAAACGCGCCACGCCAAAGCAATCCACCAGACTTTCAACGGCAGAAGACACAAACACGACACCGTGTCCGTAAGCATTGGCTTTGACTACTGCAATAATTTTACTGTTTGGGGCTTTTTGTTTAATGGTTTGAATATTGTGTTTTAACGCAACAGAACTGATTTTCGCTGTTGCCGGTTTCATATGCATTTTTTATCTCTTTTACTCTGTTATCTAATATTCGTCATCGTAATGATGATGTTCTGCTAAGTTATCAAAACGGGAAAAATTACCTTGGAATGCTAACTTCACGCGTCCAATCGGCCCGTTACGCTGTTTACCGATAATAATTTCCGCAATGCCTTTTTCTTCCGATTCACGGTTATACACTTCGTCACGATAAATAAACATAATCAAGTCCGCATCCTGCTCAATGGAGCCTGACTCACGCAAGTCTGAGTTGACCGGGCGTTTATCCTGACGGTTTTCCAAGGTTCGGTTTAATTGTGACAGGGCGATCACCGGCACTTCTAATTCTTTTGCCAATGCTTTCAAAGAACGGGAAATTTCTGCAATTTCTAAGTTACGATTCTCAGAAAATGCCGGGGCACGCATTAATTGAAGGTAGTCCACCATGATTAAACTTAAGCCGTTATTTTCACGATAAACCCGTCTGGCACGAGAACGCAACTCCGTCGGCGTTAAACCGGAAGAATCGTCAATAAATAAATTCGGTTTTTTCGCAAGCATCCCCATGGTGCTGGAAATTTTTGCCCAATCATTGTCGTCCAAACCCTGACCGGTACGAATTTTCGTTTGATCCACGCGAGAAAGTGACGCCAAGCTACGCATCATAATTTGTTCTGCCGGCATCTCTAAACTGAACACCAATACGGGTTTATCACTGCCTAACGCTGCATTTTCACACAGGTTCATGGCAAAGGTAGTTTTCCCCATGGAAGGACGCGCCGCCACAATAATCAAGTCGGATTTTTGCAAACCTGCCGTTTTCTTATCTAAATCTTTGAAACCGGTGGAAACGCCGGTAACACCGGAATGATCTTTAATTTGGCTGAGTTGTTCGATTTTATTGATGGTGTTTTCCAGAATGGAAATGATATTTTGTGGCCCTTCGGTACCGGATGTGCGCTTCTCGGCAATGGAAAAAACTTCTCGCTCTGCCTCATCCAACAAATGTTTCACATCCTGCCCTTTCGGAGAATAGCTGTTTTGCGCAATTTTGTTCCCAACGGAAATCAACTCGCGCATGATCGCCTTTTCTCGTACCACATTGGCATAAGCCACCACGTTAGCAGCACTTGGCGTGTTATTAGAAAGCTCCGCCAAATAAGCAAAGCCCCCTACCTGTTCGATGACTTCTCGACTTTTCAGTGCCTGTTCTAAGGTAATTAAATCCACCGGCGATTGCTGGGCAATCAGCTTTTCCATTTCCTCGAAAATCAGACGATGTTCAAAGCGGTAAAAATCCTCTTTCACCACATTTTCTGCCACATCATCCCAATACATGTTGTTCAGCAAAATACTGCCCAACACGGCTTGTTCAGCTTCAATAGAATGAGGAGGAATGTTCAAATTGGTGGTGTTTTGGTCTTTCGCAGGAGGAGAATTTTTAGACGCCATTATTGCCTCAGTGGATAAAAATAAGTCCCTATATGATATACCAAATCCGGAGGCGGTTTAACTTAAAAGTCAAAAAAAGTGCGGTGGAAATTCGCTCTGAAAATCCACCGCACTTTTGTTTGAAATGAACGGATGAAAAGAAAGATCAACCTTTTAATTTACGTTTTGCCGCCACCGCATCGGATAACGCTTGTAAGACTTTTTCACTGTCTTCCCAACCGATACAGCTGTCGGTGATGCTTTGGCCATAAGTTAAAGGTTTGCCTTCCACCAAATCTTGACGGCCTTCGACCAAATGGCTTTCAATCATCACACCAAAAATTTTATCGGAACCTGCCGCAATTTGACGTGCCACTTCACGGCTCACATCCAATTGTTTTTTAAATTGTTTGCAGCTGTTGGCATGGCTGAAATCCACCATCACATGGGCTCTATAACCCGCTTTGGCAAGTTCATCGCATACGTTAGCAACATCTTGTTCACTGTAATTCGGGCCATTGTCGCCACCGCGTAAAATAATGTGGCAGTCTTCGTTACCTTTGGTGGAAACGATAGCAGAATGACCAAACTTCGTGACGGACAAGAAATGATGCGGTGCTTCTGCGGCACCAATCGCGTCTAAGGCAATTTTTACGCCACCGTTAGTCGCATTTTTAAAGCCAACGGCACAAGATAAACCGGAAGCCAATTCACGGTGCACTTGGGATTCGGTGGTTCTTGCGCCAATCGCGCCCCAACTCATGAAATCCGCTAAATATTGCGGTGTGATCATATCCAAAAATTCGCCGGCGGTCGGCACGGTTAAATCGTTAATGTCAGACAACAATTTACGCGCCATACGCAAACCGTCATTCAAGGCATACGTATTATTTAAGTGCGGGTCATTAATTAAGCCTTTCCAGCCCACAGTGGTGCGCGGTTTTTCAAAATACACACGCATGATAATTTGTAAGGTATCTTGGTATTTTTCGCGCATTAATTTAATACGTTTCGCATATTCTAATGCGGCTTTCGGATCATGAATGGAACAAGGCCCGATAACCACAAGTAAACGATCATCTTCACCATGAATAATTTTATGCGCTTCGTGACGGGCATTTTCCACGGTTTTCACTGCAACGCTGCTTGCCGGATATTTTTCTAGCAAGGCAATCGGGGGTAACACCTGTTCAATCTTGCCAATTCGCGTATCGTCGTTTTCAATGGAAATATCGTTTTTTGTGTTCATTGTTCACTCGCTTATCTTCATAAAATTCTAAAATGACCGAAAAAGTGGTATTACTCTACCACTGCAAGTTGTACTAGTAAACTAGTTTATTTGATTTTTTTAATGGCCGCTTAATACCTGTGCCGGTTGCAATTTTGCCGCACGATTTGCCGGATAAAGGCTGGCAAATAAACTGAGAAGTAACGCAGAAAGCAACACCAACAACACATCCTGCCAATGGAGTTCGGTTGGGAGGAAGTCCACAAAATAAATGCCGTCGGACAATAATTTTCTGCCGATGACACTTTCCAATCCTTGAATAAGTGCGGTCAAATTTAAGGCCAAAATCACGCCCAACACAATCCCAATCAGACAGCCTTTCATGCCTGCCTGCAAGCCATACCAAATAAAAATACGCTTAATAAACCCATTATTCGCCCCAAGAGTACGCATGATGGCAATGTCACCGGCTTTATCTTTCACCGCCATGATGAGCGTGGACACGATATTAAAACACGCCACCCCAATCACTAGTACCATGGCAATGTACATCACCGTGCGAATCAGCTGAATATCGCGATACATATAGCCAAATTTACTGATCCAGTTTTGCAGGTAGAGCATCTGCGGATAATCTTGCAACATAGAATAATCAAGGGTTTGAATGTTAAACGGATCGGCGGTTTTCAATTCTACTCCGCTCACCTGTTCCGCTTTATAATTCATCAACTGCTGCGCTTGTACTAATGGCATGAGGGCATAACTGTGATCCAACTGGCCGTCTAAACGCAAAATGCCGGTTACTTGAATCCCTTCACGCAACGGCTGGGTTAAATTTTCCGTGCCTTTTTGTTGTGAAATTAACAAGGAAACCCAATCCCCCTCTTGCACATCCAACTCTCGAGCGATGCCCGAACCCAGCACCAAACCGCCATGTTGAGCGAAATTTTGCCATCCTTGATTTAACACGAAACGCCCAAGAGAACTCACTTGATCCTGCAATGCCGTTTCCACGCCTTTAATTTGCACTACTTTTAATTTCGCGCCGTTTTCCACGAGAGCGGTAAAACTGACAAAAGGCGAAACGCCAATGATTTGCGGATTTTGTTTCAACTTAGCGGCAAGATGTTGCCAATGATCAATCGGTGCATTGCTTTGCCCGTTTGCAGAGGAAATTTCCGCATGCGGCACCACCGCCAAAATACGTTGATTGAGCTCGCGTTCAAAGCCATTCATGGCGCTTAAACCGATAATTAACACCGCCACGCCCAAGGCTATGCCCATGCTGGAAAAAAATGAAATCAGCGACACCAAACGGTTTTTATGCTTACTGCGTTGATAGCGCCAACTAATAAAAAATGGCGTATTCATCAGGCATTTTCCTCGCGTAACACGCCGTCTTGCATAATTAAACGGCGATTCAATTTTTCCGCCAAATTCAAGTCGTGGGTCACCAACAAGAACGCAATTTGCTTTTCTTGGTTGAGCTGTTGAATCAACTCAAAAATGCTTTCCGTGGTTTTGTGATCCAAATTTCCCGTAGGTTCGTCTGCTAACACCAATGCCGGATTATTCACCAACGCACGGGCAATCGCCACACGTTGGCGTTCCCCACCGGATAATGCTGAGGGACGATGTGAAATTCTGTGCTGTAAACCGACCGCACTTAAGATCTGTTCGGCGCGATCCTGTGCTTCTGTTTTATTTTGTTGCCCGATAAGCATCGGCATCATCACGTTCTCAAGTGCGGTGAAATCTGCCATTAAATGATGAAACTGATACACAAAGCCTAAATATTGATTGCGCAACTTCGCCAAGGCGTTCGGGCTCATTTGTTGCAACGATTGCCCTTTAATAAACACTTCACCGCTGCTCGGTTGATCCAAGCCGCCCAAGGTGTGCAGCAACGTACTTTTGCCCGAACCTGAACTGCCCACAATCGCGACCAACTCACTCGGTTGCATAGAAAAAGACACCTGTTTTAGCACTTCCGTTTGTTGGGTGCCTTCTTGATAAAATTTACTCACATTTTGGCAAGATAATAATGCTGTATTCATTTTCTCATCTCTTTTTATTCGTAGCGCAAGGCTTCTGCCGGTTCCACTTTCGCGGCGCGATAGGCCGGATAAATAGTGGATAACAATGACAATAATAAGGAAAACACGATAATCGTCAGGATTTGCCAAGGCTCAAGTGCGGTCGGTAAATACATCGTTTTTGCGCCTAAGATATTCACGATAGCATCCAAATTTAACGTTACTAACACGCCCAATATGGCACCCGCCAAGGTGCCCATTAACCCCACCAATAAACCTTGATAAATAAAGATGGAACGCACCTGTCCTTTTGTTAAACCGAGGGTTTGTAAAATGGCAATTTCGCCCTGTTTGTCGACCACCATCAGGCTTAAAGACGTAATAATATTGGACACCGCCACCACAATAATTAAGCTCACCAACAAGCCCATCATATTTTTTTCCATGCGAACCGCTTGGAAAAACTCGCCTTTTTGTATGCGCCAATCGGTGATTTGCGCTGCGGATGGAAATGCCGCCGGCAGCTCGGTAATTTGGAACGGATCCGTTAAAAATAAACGGAAACCTTGGGCTTCGCCCGGCTGAATTCGCATTAAGCGCCCAATATCCGTTAAATTGGCAAACGCTTCATAACCGGAGACTTCGCCCGTCTCAAAATAGATTTCACTGACGGTAAATAAACGTTGCAATGGCACGCGCCCAAATGGCGTGTATTGGCTGTTTTCGGTAATCATTAAACGCACTTTGTCGCCGACATGCAGGTTTAATTTCTGCGCCAGCTGATCGCCAATGATAATTTTAAATTCGCCTGTCGGTAACAAATCCTCAAAATTCTGCTCAGACAATGTGGATAAAATCGGGTCATCCGCAAATTGTCGAATCCCAATCACTTGCCCTGCGCTGACACCGCCCGCGGTTTGAAAAATCACATTCGTCATATTTATCGGCACGGCTTTTTGCACGAAATTCGGCATAGTTGGCTCGGCATCGTCGATCTTCACCTTGCCGTTCGGGCTGACAATGGCGTGTGGAATGGAAGAAAGCACCTGTTGTTTTTGATAGCCTTCCAAACCGTTCATCACAGATAGCACGATAATTAATGCCATCACGCCAAGCACAATGCCGAAACTGGCTAAATTCGTCACCAACCGTCCAAAACGATCAGCACTTTTTGCCCGCCAATAGCGCAATGCAATAAAAAGAGGGGTAGATAAGGTCATAAGGGATAAAAAATCATTCAAAAATACGAGAAAAATTGCGCGCTAGTTTAGCATAGACCAAGATAAAAAGCAGAAAATCGGCAAAGAATTCTCTTAAGCCTACCGAAAAAACACGCTAAAAAATCACCGCACTTTTAGAGAGATAACATTTGACAGCGCAAGCACATCTTCCTACTATTCCTCCCATTTATTTGAACTCCAACAAACGGAAAGCTTATTTTGAAAAACACCACTGAAATACTAAAAAATGCCCTCGCCCAACGTATCTTAATTTTAGACGGCGCCATGGGCACGATGATCCAAAAATATAAACTCACCGAAGCGGATTTCCGTGGCGAACGCTTTGCTGAAAGTGCGGTCGATTTACGCGGCAATAATGATTTGCTGACCCTCACCCAACCGTTACTCATTTCCGCCATTCACGAAAAATATTTAGAAGCAGGCGCGGACATTATTGAAACCAATACGTTCAGCTCCACGACCATTGCGCAAGCGGATTACGACTTGCAATCCATTGCTTACGAACTCAACTTTGCCGGCGCGAAACTGGCACGTTTGGCGGCGGATAAATACAGCACACCGGAAAAACCAAGATTCGTCGCGGGGATTCTAGGCCCGACTAACCGCACTGCCTCCATTTCCCCGAACGTAAACGATCCGGGTTTCCGTAACGTCACCTTTATGGAATTGGTGGATGCCTATTCAGAAGCTACACGCGGCTTAATCGAAGGTGGCGCTGATTTAATTATGATCGAAACCATTTTCGACACGCTAAATGCCAAAGCCGCGGTATTTGCCATCGAAACCGTATTTGAAGAATTAGGCGTGGAATTGCCAATCATGATTTCCGGCACCATTACTGATGCTTCCGGCCGTACCCTTTCAGGACAAACCACCGAAGCGTTCTACAACTCCCTGCGCCACGCCAAACCACTCACATTCGGTTTGAACTGTGCGCTAGGCCCTAAAGAATTACGCCAGTATGTTGAACAACTGTCTAAAATCAGTGAAACCTATGTTTCCGTACACCCGAATGCGGGCTTGCCAAATGCCTTCGGCGGCTACGATCTTGGTGCAGAAGACATGGCGGCACACCTTAAAGAATGGGCGGAAAGCGGCTTTGTGAACATTATCGGCGGCTGTTGCGGCACCACACCGGAACACATTAAAGCCTTTGCCGAGGCGGTAGAAAATATCCCACCACGCAAATTGCCACAAATCAAAACTGCCATGCGTTTATCAGGTTTAGAACCGCTCAACATTGATGATGAAAGCCTGTTCGTGAACGTGGGAGAACGCAATAACGTGACAGGTTCGGCGAAATTCAAACGCTTAATTAAAGAAGACAAATTTGCCGAAGCCATTGAAATTGCTATCGACCAAGTGGAAAACGGCGCACAAGTCATCGACGTGAACATGGACGAGGCCTTGCTCGACGGCAAAAAATGCATGACCCGTTTCCTCAATATTATGGCGACAGAACCCGATGCAGCCAAAGTGCCGGTGATGATCGACTCCTCCAAATGGGAAGTGATTGAAGCAGGCTTGCAATCAGTGCAAGGCAAACCGATTGTGAACTCTATCTCGTTGAAAGAAGGCGAAGAGATTTTTATCGAACACGCCAAACTGGTACGTAAATACGGCGCTGCTGTGGTCGTGATGGCATTCGACGAAGTTGGGCAAGCGGACACCGAAGATCGCAAAGTGGAAATCTGTACCCGTGCCTATAACATCTTAGTCAACCAACTTGGCTTCCCGCCGGAAGACATCATTTTCGACCCGAATATTTTCGCCATTGGCACCGGGATTGAAGAACACAACAACTACGGCGTAGATTTCATCAACGCCACAGGTCGCATTAAACGCAGCTTGCCGCACGCCAAGATTTCCGGCGGTGTGTCAAACGTGTCCTTCTCCTTCCGTGGTAACAACGTGATGCGTGAAGCCATTCACGCGGTCTTCCTCTATCACGCCATCAAACAAGGCATGGACATGGGGATTGTGAACGCAGGCCAGCTTGCGATTTATGACGATCTCGATCCTGAATTGCGTGAAATCGTAGAAGATGCCGTCTTAAACCGCAGCCCGGATGCTACCGAAAAATTGCTCGATATTGCAGAAAAATATCGTAATCAAGGCAACGATGAAAGTGCGGTCGATTCTGTCGCCGAATGGCGCACGTGGACGGTGGAAGAACGCTTAAAACACGCCCTTGTGAAAGGCATTACCACGTACATCATCGAAGACACCGAAGAAGCCCGCCAAAAATTGCCAACGCC
Organism: Aggregatibacter sp. Marseille-P9115; assembly: GCF_920939465.1. Lineage (GTDB taxonomy): Bacteria > Pseudomonadota > Gammaproteobacteria > Enterobacterales > Pasteurellaceae > Aggregatibacter > Aggregatibacter segnis_B. Next base: position 1,998,492 of record NZ_OV100759.1, on the reverse strand, counting down.
GTTAGAAGTGATCGAAGGCCCGCTCATGGCTGGCATGGATGTGGTGGGCGATTTGTTCGGCGACGGCAAAATGTTCCTACCGCAAGTGGTGAAATCCGCGCGCGTGATGAAACAATCGGTAGCGTATTTAGAGCCGTTTATCAACGCCACCAAACAAAAAGGCTCCAGCAATGGTAAAGTGGTGATCGCCACCGTGAAAGGCGACGTGCACGACATTGGCAAAAACATCGTAAGCGTGGTGTTGCAATGTAATAACTTTGAAGTGATTGACTTGGGCGTGATGGTACCGGCGGACAAAATCATTCAAACCGCTATTGATGAAAAAGCGGATCTTATTGGCTTGAGCGGTTTAATTACGCCTTCTTTAGATGAAATGGAATACTTCCTCAGCGAAATGACGCGTTTAGGTTTGGACTTGCCCGTTTTGATTGGCGGTGCGACCACCTCTAAAGAACATACCGCCATTAAACTTTATCCAAAATATAAACAACACGGTGTGTTCTATACCTCCAACGCCTCCCGTGCGGTAACGGTGTGTGCCACATTGATGAATCCGGAAGGGCGTGCGGCATTGTGGGAACAATTCAAGAAGGATTACGAAAAAATCCAACAATCTTTTGCTAACCGCAAACCACTGCGTAAGCAACTCAGCATTGAAGAAGCCCGCGCCAACCGTTTTGATGGCTTTAGCGGCGAATGGGCGGATTATGTACCGCCAACGCCAAAACAAACGGGCATTGTGGAATTTAAAAACGTGCCGATTGCCGAACTGCGTAAATTCATCGACTGGTCGCCATTCTTCCGTATTTGGGGATTAATGGGTGGCTATCCGGATGCCTTTGATTATCCGGAGGGCGGCGAAGAAGCCCGTCGTGTATGGAATGATGCACAAGTGGTATTGGATGAATTAGAACAAAACCACAAGCTCAACCCAAGTGGTATTTTAGGCATTTTCCCTGCGGAACGTTTGGGCGACGATGTGGTGCTATTTTCTGATGAAGAACGCACACAAACCATTGGCACCGCTTACGGCTTACGCCAACAAACGGAACGTGGTAAAAACAGCAAAAGCCCATTTAACTTCTGCTTAAGTGACTTTATCGCCGATCGCGAAAGTGGCAAAAAAGACTGGTTCGGCATGTTTGCTGTATGCGCAGGCATTGAAGAAATGGATTTAGTGGAAGGCTACAAAGCGGCAGGCGACGACTACAACGCCATCTTGCTGCAAGCCGTAGGCGATCGCCTCGCCGAAGCTATGGCAGAATACCTGCACTTTGAACTCCGCACCCGCATTTGGGGCTACACGCAAGAGGAATTCGATAATCAAGGTTTAATCAATGAAAACTACGTCGGTATCCGCCCTGCGCCGGGTTATCCAAGCTGTCCGGAACACACGGAAAAAGCCTTGATTTGGGATTTATTAGAAGTCGAACAACGCATCGGCATGAAACTCACCGAAAGCTACGCCATGTGGCCGGCGGCTTCCGTCTGCGGTTGGTACTTCACCCACCCGGCAAGCAACTATTTCACCTTAGGTCGCATTGATGAAGACCAAGCTCAAGATTATGCCAAACGTAAAGGTTGGGATGAGAGAGAGATGATGAAGTGGTTGGGTGTGGCGATGAAGTAGCTCATCTAGTTTGGTAGTTCTAACTAAAATATGAAGGAATAACTAAAAATGGAAATTGAATCTTTAACAATACAAGATGTTGGTGGAATCTCATCTCTAAAGTTAGAAAAATTGAATCCTCATTTGAATATAATTTGTGGGGAAAATGGTATTGGCAAAACAAATATTATCGAATCAGTAACCGCATGTTTTACAAGATATTCTCAAAATAAACTAAAGAAAAAAGCTGATTCTAATAGAGGTCTAGTTAAATTAAGTATAACTAATATAGATGAGGAATTTAAGAAAATAGAATATATCGTAGATTCTTTCTACCCACGAGAAAATAATAATCATAATAATCACCTTAACCTTTATCAATTTTGGAAAAATTACTCAAAATTTTTAATGTATTTCAAAGTAGACAGGTTTTTCTCATATCAACCAATAGATTCATTAAAAATATATGATAATAAAGATGAGCATACCGATCAAAATCTAAATGGTGTTTCTAGAAATAATTTAAAAGATTGGTTTATTATAAATGAATTTCTTTCAAAACAGGAATACGCAGTAGAAGTTAATAAGAAAAACATAGGATACGCAAAAGAGGCTATTGCCTTACTAAATTATAATTATAGTTTTTCTTCAATTAAACAAGATATGGAAATATATATTAACTCTCCAACAGGTGAAATTCCTTATGAATACTTATCATCTGGCTTTAAGAGTTGTTTATTCATCATATGGGGAATTATAAGAGAAATACAAATCCGCTTTCCTGATATAGACGCTAAAAAATTCAATGGGATAATTATAATTGATGAAATAGAACTACATTTACATCCTGAATGGCAAAATAAAATTTGTAATGTTCTGAAAAGAGCCTTCCCGAATACACAATTTATTGTTACAACTCATAGCCCTCACGTAATTCAAACTGCGGAACATAATCAGGTAATAGCCTTAGAAGGTATTAATGGTATTCTTAATAAGAAAGATTTAGAAAGTGCACGTAATGGCTTTAATGGATGGAGTATAGAAGAAATCCTTACTGATGTTATGGGAATGAGGGATTTAAGAACAGAATGGTACAGATTAACTTTATCTAAATTTAATACGGCATTAGATGAAGAAAATGTTGAAAGTGCCAAAGCTATTTTTTCTGAATTAGAAACTAGATTACACCCTCAAAGCACTGAACTTACATTATTTAGATTTCAGTTAAAAGCATTAACTGGAGAGTAAAATGATACCATTACAACGGGCACCTAAACCTGATTACTTAACAGATGAAAAGGTACAAGAGCTTACAAAGCAGTACCAGTTGGACACTAAAAAGACAGTATGGAATAGATCAGAAATAAAAGAGCCTTTATTAGAATCATCAAATAAAAAATGTGCTTATTGTGAATGTATACTCCAAGAGACTGATTCTTATAGTCAAGTAGAACACTTTCATCCTAAATCGCTTTATCCAGAAGAAGTTGTTATTTGGGAAAATCTATTGCCATCCTGTGGACGTTGTAATTCTCCAAAAGGCAATCATGATACGGTAAAGATCCCAATAGTTAACCCTTATGTTGATCTTCCTAAACATCATTTTTCAATTCAAGGTTGTCGACTTTATTCTAAAACTGAGATGGGAAAAATTACAATTAAAGTATTAAACCTGAATGACAATGGAAGGCTTTGTATACCAAGATTTAGATTATGCAATGAGGTTAATGAAACATTGGAACATATAAAAGTAATTATTGACTTATTAGATCAAAGAAATCGATTACAATCTCTATTAACTGCTTGCAGTAAAAGTGGAGAGTTTTCTGCATTCTGTTCTCATACCCTGCATTCAAATTCAGATTATGTCCACATTAAGGATTTATTATCAGAAAACGGATATTGGAATGATGAATTAGAAGAATTAGATAAAGAAACTAAATTAATTGCTTTAGAATCTAGATAGTAAGTCCCCGACGATGGCGCAAGCGTCCTCGCTTGTGCCTCTCAGCTAAAAGTGCGGTCAAAAAATCCAACGGATTTTGAATATTGGTTCTGCCAACGGTTGCGTAGAATTCACAATGTTTTATTAAACAGCACCAGCGTGGACGCTGGCGCTATCTTTCTTTATTTTCACATCTCTGTTGGCGCACACTTCCTAGCGTGTGCCACATTTCACCAAAAAACACTTCAAAAACTCACCGCACTTTATTTACTTTCTTTAGCGCCGTTAGGAAACGCACGCCAGCATACATTTTCATGACTAAAAAAATGCGGTCATTTCCTCAAACGTTTTTCATTTCAAAAAACACTCGGAAAAATGACCGCACTTTGATCAGAAAATTAACTGCTATTTCACCACAATAAATTCCGGTGTGGCTTGTCGTTCGATGAGTTTGCCGACAGGATATAACTCAACGCCGGCGTTTTGTGCAACGACAAAAACCTCTTTTTCCGAATCAGGTTTGACTGCGATGAGTAAGCCGCCGGAGGTTTGCGGATCGCATAATACGGCTTTCTGTAAATCCGTTATTGGAGCGATTTTGTGTCCGTAGCTGTCGAAATTACGGTTTGTTCCGCCCGGAATACAGCCTTGTGCAATGTAATCATCGACACCGTCTAGGGTTTTAATGTTAGCAAAATCCACTTCGGCATTGAGGTTGGAGCCTTCGCAGATTTCGGCTAAATGCCCTAACAAACCGAAACCGGTAACATCCGTCATGGCGGTGACGCCGTCAATGTTTGAAAGCTGACTTCCCAGCAAATTCATTTGGCACATCCACTTGGTCGCCAAACCTTTATGTTCTGCTTTTAATTTGCCTCGTTTTTCTGCGGTAGTTAATACGCCGATGCCCAGTGGCTTGGTTAAATACAAGTGACAGCCCGCTTGTGCCGTGGCATTTCGTTTCACTTTATCGGTGTCGATAATACCGGTTACGGCTAAGCCAAAAATCGGTTCGGGCGAGTCAATAGAATGTCCGCCGGCAAGGGCAATGCCCGCTTCCTGACAAGCAAAACGGCCGCCGTCAATAATGCGCTGTGCCACGCTTGCAGGCAATTTGTTAATTGGAAAGCCAAACACCGCAATCGCCATGATCGGTTTACCGCCCATGGCGAAAATGTCGCTCACGGCGTTGGTTGCCGCAATGCGTCCGAAATCGAAAGGATCGTCCACAATGGGCATGAAAAAGTCCGTGGTACTGATAATCGACGTACCATTGCCTAAATCATACACCGCCGCGTCATCCTTGGTGTCATTGCCGACAAGGAGATTCGGGTCAATAAACGGTGCCATTTCGGTATGCAAAATTTCCTCTAAAACCTTAGGCGATATTTTGCAGCCTCAACCGGCGCCGTGGCTATATTGCGTCAGCCGAATGTCGTTTGTTATGAGACATTCATTCTGTTCCGCGTGCAAAGCCTGCTCTGTCATGCTTACTTCCTTTTTGTTAAACGAATGGTGTAATTATAGCTTTATTGGACGAATGATTCATTAATTGAAATGTATTTCTCAGAAACAAAAAATGCGGTGAAAATTCACCGCACTTTTATTTTTTAACTTGTCATCCAAAGCCAATTACAACGCTTTTAAGATGTCATCCACGCGTTCTTTCGCATCGCCAAACAGCATTTGGGTGTTTTCTTTGAAGAACAGTGGATTTTGTACGCCGGCGTAACCGGTATTCATAGAACGTTTGAATACCACCACGTTAGCCGCTTTCCACACTTCCAATACCGGCATACCGGCGATTGGACTGTGCGGATCATCCATTGCGGCTGGGTTTACGGTGTCGTTCGCGCCGATAACCAAAACGGTGTCGGTGTCAGCGAAATCGTCATTGATTTCATCCATTTCCAACACGATGTCGTAAGGCACTTTGGCTTCCGCCAATAACACGTTCATGTGGCCCGGCAAACGTCCGGCAACCGGGTGGATACCGAAACGCACATTCACGCCGCGTTCGCGTAATTTTTGAGTGATTTCTGCCACCGGATATTGTGCTTGCGCCACTGCCATGCCGTATCCCGGGGTGATGATCACAGAGCTAGAATTTTTCAGTAATTCTGCCACTTCTTCTGCGGTAGTTTCACGGTGTTCGCCTTGTTCCGTATCAGAAGACACTTGAACGTCATTACCAAAACCACCCGCGATAACGCTAATGAAAGAGCGGTTCATCGCTTTACACATGATGTAAGACAAGATCGCACCGGAAGAACCTACAAGCGCACCGGTCACGATTAACAAGTCATTGCTAAGCATGAAACCTGCTGCTGCTGCTGCCCAACCGGAATAGGAGTTCAACATAGACACGACAACCGGCATGTCTGCACCACCGATAGAGGCCACTAAATGCCAACCGAATGCAAGGGCAATCACTGTCATCAGCAACACTGGGAAGATGTTTTCCGGTTCATTTAAGAACGACACCATTAACAAGGCGGAAACGATAAGTGCGGCTAAGTTTAATTTATGACGGTGTGGCAACATTAAGGCTTTAGAATTAATTTTTCCGCTTAATTTACCGAATGCCACCACAGAGCCGGTGAAGGTCACCGCACCGATGAAGATCCCCAAGAACACTTCCACGTTATGCACGCTGGCAAGTGCGGCTTGTTCTGCTAAGAATTTCGCTTGTTCTACGTCATTTAAACCATTCGGCATGGTTGGGATATCATGCAAACCGTAGCTGTTATAGCCCACCAATACGGCAGCCAAGCCGACGAAACTGTGCAAGATCGCCACCAATTCCGGCATTTCTGTCATTTCGACTTTTAATGCACGTTGAATACCAATCGCACCACCAATCACCATCGCAATGATGATCCACAATGTGCCTTCGGATTTTGGCCCGAAGATGGTGGCGATGAGTGCAATCCCCATCCCGATAATGCCATACCAGCACCCTGCTTTTGCCGTTTCGTGTTTAGAAAGACCGGCTAAGCTCATAATGAAGAGTAATGCTGCAACAATATACGCAGCTTGTACAAAACCTTCTGACATGATTTTCTCCTTAGCCTTTTCTAAACATGGAAAGCATACGTTGAGTGACGCGGAAGCCACCGAAAATGTTGATGCTTGCCACTAAAATCGCAATAAACGCCAACACACTAATGAAGAAATTACCTTGTGAGATTTGCAATAACGCTCCCACGATAATAATCCCTGAAATAGCATTGGTTACCGCCATCAATGGAGTGTGTAGCGCATGGCTCACATTCCAAACCACATAGTAACCCACGACACAAGCCAAGACGAACACGGTTAAATGAGAAAGGAAAGCCGCCGGCGCAATAGACGTAAGCCATAAGAAAAGCACACCCACTGCCGCCATAATGCCGTATTTTTTACGCGGATCCGTTGGTTTTTCTTCCTCTTTTTTGACCGCACTTGCGGCTTTCGCTTGTTGTTGCGGTTGAGCGGAAACTTGAATCGGCGGAGCCGGCCATGTGACTTCGCCATCACGAATTACTGTCACGCCACGCAATACCACATCTTCAAAATTAATGTCGATTTGACCGTCTTTGTTTTTGCAAAGCAATTTCAATAAGTTAACCAGGTTGGTACCGTAAAGTTGGGAAGATTGCGTTGGTAAGCGGCTTGGCAAATCGGTGTAACCAATGATTTTCACTTGATTATCGGTGACCACCACTTCGCCGGCTTTACTCAATTCACAGTTACCGCCGGTCGCTGCCGCTAAATCGACGATCACGCTACCCGGTTTCATGGATTCCACCATTTCTTTGGTGATTAAGCGCGGTGCAGGTTTGCCCGGAATTAATGCGGTGGTAATGATAATGTCCACTTCTTTCGCTTGTTCTGCGTAAAGGGCAAGAGCGCGACGATTGAATTCCTCAGACATGACTTTCGCATAGCCATCGCCACTGCCACCTTCTTCTTTGAAATCGATTTCAAGGAAGCTGGCGCCCATACTTTCTACTTGTTCTTTTACTTCCGGACGGGAGTCAAAAGCACGTACAATCGCACCAAGGCTATTTGCTGCACCAATCGCGGCAAGACCGGCAACACCCGCACCAATCACCAACACTTTTGCCGGTGGCACTTTACCTGCGGCGGTAATTTGTCCGGTGAAGAAACTGCCGAATTCATGTGCGGCTTCTACCACGGCACGATAACCCGCAATGTTTGCCATCGAACTTAATGCATCCAACGCTTGCGCACGTGAAATACGTGGTACGGCATCCATCGCCAACACATTGATTTTTTTCGCTGACAGTTTTTCCATGAGCTGCGAATTTTGCGCTGGCCAGATGAAGCTGACTAAGGTTGCCCCTTCTTTAATTAAAGCGATTTCATCGTCGGTCGGCGCGTTGACTTTAAAAATAATGTCCGCTTGCCAAACCTGTGCGGCATCACCGACTTTCGCACCGGCAGCTACAAATGCCTGATCTTCAAAACTCGCTTTGAAACCCGCATCATGTTCAACAATCACATCGAAGCCAAGCTTCAAAATTTGCTGAACCGTTTTCGGCGTTGCCGCCACACGACTTTCATTATCAAGCAGTTCTCTAGGTACACCAATTAACATAATGATTCCCTTTGATAGATTAAGATGTAGGTAACAAATTTACCCGCCCGAAATGACGCCTCTAGGCTGTCAAATTAGCCCTCACTCTATCATTGTTCCCCTAAAAACGAAAAAAAATTTTCGGCTTTTTATTCAATATGTGATCCCTATTACAATTTGTGGTAGCACATAAAAAAATTAGAAATTCCTCCCCCGCTTTGCTATCTTAGCGCGCGAATATTTTGACTGCCATTTCACATTAGGCCAGTTAAAAACACTGAAAAACTTAACCGCACTTTGATGCTCAAGGCCAAACACAATGCAATTACCTCCTCTACAATCCGCCACCTTAATCCGTCGTTACAAACGTTTCTTAACCGATGTGCAACTGCCAAACGGCGATATCACCACGCTACACTGCGCCAATACCGGCGCGATGATCGGCTGTGGTGCAGAAGGCGACATCGTCTGGTATTCCACCTCCAATAGTGCCACACGGAAATACCCAAGTTCATGGGAATTAACGCAATTAGCCAATGGCAATATGGTTTGCATTAATACGCACCGCTCTAATCAGCTCACCTTTGATGCCTTACAGAAAAAGCAAATTCTCGAACTGGCTATGTATGATGAAATTCACCCGGAAGTGAAATACGGCGAAGAAAACAGCCGCATTGATTTTCTGCTAAAAGGCAAAGATCTGCCCGATTGTTATGTGGAAGTAAAATCCATCACGTATGTGGATAACGACAAAAAACTCGGTATGTTTCCCGATGCTGTCACAACACGCGGACAAAAACACTTGCGCGAATTGATCGCAATGAAAAAACAAGGCCATCGTGCCGTCATTTTCTTCTGTGGCTTACATGATGGTTTTGACCATTTCCAAATCGCAAAACACATTGATGCCAAATACGATGCGCTTTTCCGGCAAGCTCTCAAAGAAGGTGTGGAAGCCTATGCGTATGCCGCTGAATTTGAAAAAACGCAGGGAATTCCAACCGCACTTCATCTCACAAAGGTCGTACCACTTAAGATAAACTCAATTTAAGCAAATTATTTGAGAATTATTTTCATTAAAGTGCTTGACATTATTTTTGAGAATAATTATCATTCAACCACCAAAACAAATTATAGATAATCACTCCAACTTCAACGCCTCATCCCCCACAAGAGGCGTTTTTTTTCGCCTGAAATCCGGCGTTTTCCTTAAAAATAATTCAAATTTGTCGAATAACCTCTATAATGTAGCCTTTCGGTAAATTGAATAACATTAGGAAAAGACATGACTGATATGAATACCGTTCTCGCGGAACTAAAACGCGGCGTAGATGAAATTCTTTCTGAACAGGATTTAATTGAAAAACTTAAAGAAAATCGCCCATTGCGCGTAAAACTCGGCGCAGACCCAACCGCACCGGATATTCATTTAGGTCACACTGTTGTATTAAACAAATTACGCCAATTCCAACAATTCGGTCATGAAGTGATTTTCTTAATCGGTGACTTCACCGGCATGGTGGGCGATCCGTCCGGCAAAAACACGACTCGTCCACCGCTTAGCCGCGAAGATGTGTTACGCAATGCGGAAACCTATAAACAACAAATCTACAAAATTCTCGATCCGCAAAAAACCCGCATCGTATTCAATTCCGAATGGTTGGGTAAATTAGGCACCGAAGGCATGATTCGTTTAGCAAGCAACTACACGGTTGCCCGTATGTTGGAACGTGATGATTTCAAAAAACGTTTCTCTAACAATCAACCCATTGCGATTCATGAATTTATTTATCCGCTCTTACAAGGTCACGATTCTGTTGCGTTGGAAGCCGATGTTGAGTTAGGCGGAACCGACCAAAAATTCAATTTATTAGTGGGTCGTGAATTACAAAAATCTGCCGGTCAAAAGCCACAAGTGGCGATTACCCTGCCATTATTAGTGGGCTTGGACGGCGAGAAAAAAATGTCCAAATCCCTCGGCAACTATATCGGTGTCACCGAAGCGCCAAGCGAAATGTTCGGCAAAATCATGTCCATTTCCGATGACTTAATGTGGGATTGGTACAACCTGCTTTCTTTCCGTCCATTAACAGAAATTGCCCAATTAAAAGCAGATGTGGCAAATGGTAAAAACCCACGGGATGTCAAAATCTTATTAGCCAAAGAAATTATTGCCCGTTTCCATGATGAGGCGGCGGCAGAGGCGGCTGAACAAGAATTTATCAACCGCTTCCAAAAAGGCGCGATGCCGGATGACATGCCTGAATTTACCTTTGAAGGCGAAATCGGGCTTGCCAACTTGTTAAAAGACGCCGGCTTGGTCGCTTCGACTTCAGAAGCCAACCGCATGGTACAACAAGGTGGCGTGAAAATTGATGGTGAAAAAGTAGAAGACGCCAAACTTGTTATCAGCGCTTCGACTGCAGTTTACCAAGTAGGTAAACGTAAGTTCGCCAAAGTCACGGTGAAATAAAAACATCACAAAAATGAACCGCACTTATGTCATCATAAAGTGCGGTTATTTTTATCAATGTTTTTTAGGGCTAACACAAGGAGCAGAATATGCATCAAAAGATCTGGGTATTAGGTGATGCCGTAGTGGATTTAATTCCGGACGGAGAAAATCATTATTTGCGTTGTGCTGGTGGCGCCCCGGCAAATGTGGCGGTAGGCATCGCCCGTTTAGGCGGTGAGAGTGCGTTTATCGGCCGCGTGGGCAAAGATCCCTTGGGCGAATTTATGCAACAAACCCTGCAACAGGAAAACGTACAAACCAACCACATGATTCTTGATCCGCAACAACGCACCTCAACGGTTGTCGTTGGATTAGACAACGGCGAACGTAGCTTTACCTTTATGGTTAATCCAAGCGCGGACCAGTTTTTGCAAGTGATGGACTTACCTAATTTCCAAGCGAACGAATGGCTACACTGCTGCTCTATTGCCTTAATTAACAATCCTTCCCGTGAAACCACCTTTGAAGCGATTCGCCGAATTAAAGCCGCTGGCGGATTCTTCTCTTTTGATCCCAATTTGCGTGAATCCCTTTGGTCAAGTTTTGATGACATGAAGCAAACCGTTATGCAAGCGGTGGCATTGGCAGATGTATTGAAATTTTCAGAAGAAGAATTGACGCTGCTCACCGACACCCAAACCTTAGACGAAGCGTTTGAAAAAATCACCGCACTTTATCCGGAAAAATTGATTATCGTGACCTTGGGCAAAGACGGCGCACGCTATCATTTAGCCGGGAAAAAAGACATCGTTGCCGGCAAAGCCTTAAAACCGGTTGACACCACAGGTGCGGGCGATGCCTTTGTCGGCGGTCTTCTTGCCGGGCTTTCACAACATGCAAATTGGAAAGAAATTTCTGTACTTGAGCAAATTATCCGTCAGGCCAATGCCTGTGGCGCTTTAGCGACCACGGCAAAAGGTGCCATGTCTGCCCTGCCGAATAAAGCACAATTAGCGGAATTTTTGGCAAACTGATCCCATTGCTTCAATCCAATAGCACGCATCTTATGATGCGTGCCACCTGCCCCAACAGAGAGGGAGAAACCTTATGCCTATTTTCAACAATGGAAAATACAAAAGCATCCTTGCGGCAACATCCGGAGAGCTTGCCGAAATTGCTCAAACCGTGCAAAAAGACAAAGATTTTCGACCGCACTTTCATATTGCGCCACCAACCGGACTGATGAACGATCCTAACGGTCTCATCTTTGACGGCGAAAAATATCACCTTTTTTATCAATGGTTTCCCTTCGATGCGCTGCACGGTATGAAGCATTGGAAACATTTGATCACCAAAGATTTCCAACATTATCAATCCGCTGACGATCTCATTCCTTGTGAACTGTTTGAATCCCACGGCTGTTATTCGGGCGGCGCATTAAAAGTCGGTGATAAATTAGCTATGTTCTACACCGGCAACACCCGTCGCCCAAGTGACAATCAACGCGTGCCTTACCAAAATTTAGCGATTTTCGATCTTAATGGAAAATTGTTAAGCAAACGTCCGTTAATTGAAAATGCGCCTGAAGGCTATACGGAACACGTTCGTGACCCCAAACCTTATTTTGCCGAAAACGGAAAAATCCGTTTTATCTGCGGTGCACAACGGGAAAATCTCACCGGTACGGCGATTATTTTTGAAATGGACAATCTTGAGGATACACCACGTTTACTCGGCGAACTTTCCTTGCCTGCCTTTGATAATAGCAAGGTATTTATGTGGGAATGTCCTGATTTATTGAAACTCGGCAATAAAGATGTGTTTATCTGGTCGCCACAGGGTAAATCACGGGAAGCTCATCAATTTCAAAATAACTACCACGCGGTGTATGCCGTCGGCAAATTGGAAGGCTTAACCTTTCACGCCGAACACATCGCCGAACTGGACCAAGGCTTTGATTTCTACGCACCACAAACTTTTGCAGGACTTAGCAAGACAGAAAATTCCATCCTGTTCAGTTGGATCGGATTACCGGACTTAACCTATCCGACAGACAAATTTAAATGGCATTCGGCTTTAACGCTGCCGAGAGAATTGCGCTTAGAAGGCAACAAAATCCACCAACGCCCCATTGCAAAAACATATGAAAATCTGACCGCACTTTCTACGTTTCATCTTGATGGCAAAGCCGAAATTGCAGATTTAGATCGTGCTTATGTGAAATTTGAAGCGAATAATCAAGCCTTTGATTTAACCTTCTTCCAAAATGAACAAGGACAATTATTGCGCCTTTCTTATGAAAACGGATTAGTTTGTTTAGATCGTAGCCAAAGTGAACAAACCGCGTTGATGGAAAAATTCGGTAGTAAACGTTTCTGCGAAATTGAGAATCTGCAAACCGTGGAAATTTTCTTTGACCGCTCTATTGTTGAAATTTTCTTCAATCACGGTGAAAAAACCATGACCTCGCGCTTTTTTATTGAATCACGGAAAAACGTTGTGGAAAGCAATCAAAAATTAACGTTACAGATTGGTTATCCCAAAGCTATTCAATATCGATAAAAAAAGTGCGGTGAAATTTCACCGCACTTTTTATTTTATCTCGACAAACCTAAACCTTTTCCAGTTTTGCTAAGTGTGCTATCAGCCATTTTATCCCTTGATTTTGGAACGCGATTTGTAAGCGCAAATTATTGTCTGCCCCCTCTACATTGATCACCGTGCCAACACCGAATTTTTCATGTTTCACTTTTTGCCCCATTTTCCATTCGCTTTCATTGGTAATCGGAGAAACACTGCCTACTTTGGCTTGATTCAAGGCGCGAGTAACGGTGCCGCGTAAACGGATTTCCTGCAAACATTGCTGTGGCAATTCCGTGATAAAACGAGAAGGCAAATGGCGTTCTTCTTTGCCATATAAACGACGACTTTCCGCGTAAGAAATGGTAAGTTTTTGTTTGGCTCGGGTAATCCCCACATAAGCCAAACGACGTTCTTCTTCCAAACGCCCTGCTTCTTCAAAAGAACGGAAACTTGGGAATAACCCTTCCTCCACGCCAATCATAAACACTCGAGGAAACTCCAAGCCTTTTGCTGAGTGCAAGGTCATCATTTCCACACAGGCTTGATGCGGTGCCGCTTGTTCTTCACCCGCTTCTAATGAGGCGTGCGTCAAGAAAGCCGTGAGCTCTGTCATGTCTTCTGCCTCTTCAGGCTTGATAAATTCGCGAGCGGCAGAGACCAATTCTTCCAAGTTCTCAATACGCACTTCGCCTTTTTCGCCCTTTTCCTGTTTATACATTTCATACAAACCGGAATGCTTAATCACAAAATCTGTTTGTGCAAACAACGGCATTTCTTCCGTGTCCCGTTGCAGAGAATTGATTAATTCCATAAAGCGAAGCAAGGCGGTCGCAGCACGACCTGCCAGTTTATTTTCCTGCAAGGCCAAATTGGTGGCTTGCCATAACGTGATTTGATGTTCGCGAGTCAGATTACGCAAGGTGTCCAACGTCCGATCGCCAATGCCCCGTGGCGGTGTATTGATTACCCGTTCAAAGGCGGCATCGTCTTGGCGATTAGCAATTAAGCGCAAATACGCCAAAGCATCCTTAATTTCCTGACGTTCGAAGAAGCGCATGCCCCCATAAATACGATACGGAATTTGTGAACGAATCAACGCTTCTTCAATCACCCGTGATTGACTGTTACTGCGATATAAAATGGCACAATCGTTGAGTTTGCCGCCATCTTCAATCCAGGTTTTAATTTGTGAGGCAACAAACAGCGCCTCATCCAATTCGTTAAAGGCAGCATAAATGCCTACAGGGTCGCCTTGATTGCCTTCCGACCACAAATTTTTCCCGAGTCGATTGTTGTTATTGGAAATCAGCTCATTCGCCGCTTGCAAAATATTCATGGTAGAACGGTAATTTTGCTCTAATCGAATGGTTTGTGCATTGGCAAACTCTTTCAAAAATAACTGAATATTTTCGATTTTTGCACCACGCCAGCCATAAATAGATTGGTCGTCATCGCCCACAATCATCACTTTGCCTGTTTTGCCTGCCAACAAACGAATCCATTCATATTGAATTTTGTTGGTGTCTTGGAACTCATCCACCAAAATATGCTGAAAACGTTGTTGGTAACGTTGCAAAATCAGTGGCTTATGTAAAAACAATTCGTACGAGCGCAATAAAATTTCAGCAAAATCCACTAGGCCTGCACGATCGCAAGCATCTTGATAAATCTGATAAATTCGAATCCATTCTCGTTCTTGACGATCGTGATGATCATCAATTTGATTCGGGCGCAAGCCTTCGTCTTTTTTATTATTGATATACCAAGCGGCTTGCTTTGGCGGGAAACTTTTTTCGTCAAAATGATGTAATTTCATGAGGCGTTTGAGTAAACGCAATTGGTCTTCCGAATCTAAAATCTGGAAATCTTGCGGCAAATCCGCATCAAGATGATGGGCACGCAGAAGTCGATGAGCAATACTATGAAAGGTGCCGACCCACATCCCAAACAAACGCTGATTGCCGTCGGACAAGACGGATTCAATGCGATGACGCATTTCTGCGGCAGCTTTGTTGGTGAAGGTCACCGCCATAATGCTGCCTTCGGAGACACCTTCAACACCAATCAACCACGCGATTCGGTGCGTTAATACGCGGGTTTTACCACTCCCCGCGCCCGCCAACACCAAATAATTGCCCAACGGCGCACTCACCGCTTCCCGTTGTTTATCGTTTAAACCATCTAATAATTCTGCGAAATCCATTATTTTCACTCACAAATACTGTTTTTTTGTACAGGCGAAATTATAGCGATTTTTGCTAAAAACTCAATGAAGGAAAGGGAAAAGAAGAAAAAGTGCGGTGGTTTTTTTCTGATGTTTTTTCATAAAAAAGCGCACCGTAAAAGATGCGCTTTAGTCAAACCGGAAGTATTAGAAAATAATGCTACCGATTAATGCAATGATAAAACCGACAAAGCCGATTGAGGTTTCCAACATAGTCCAGGTTTTTAACGTGGTTTTGGTGTCCATTTCCAAAAAGCGACTCATTAACCAAAATCCGCTGTCATTGACATGAGAGAACACTGTGGCGCCTGAGGCGATGGAGATCACGATAAAGCATAAGTCCAATTGACTAAGATCGGTCGCCGCAGCAACGGTCGGTGCGATTAATGCGGAAGCGGTAGTTAATGCAACCGTTGCCGAGCCTTGTGCTACGCGCAACGCCATGGAAATAATAAAGGCGGCAATAATAATCGGCATGCCGGTATTGGATAACATGGCGGACAATTCATCGCCGATACCACCGGCACGTAATACGCCACCGAACATACCACCTGCCCCGGTGACCAAAATAATGGAGCAAATCGGCCCTAGCGCACTGTTACAGAGGCTTTCGATTTGTTCGTAGCTACGTTCACCGCGCAATAAGGCAATCGCGATTAGCAACGTAATTAATAAAGCAATAGGTGTTTTACCAATTAAACGCAAGCTTTGCACCCACAAGGCTGAACCGTCGATGACTTTTGCAACGCTGAGCGTATTTAAACCGGTATCAAACAGAATTAAGAAAATCGGTAAAACCAAAATAAATAATACGCGTCCGAAGGGTGGCGGGTTCTGAACGGAAGTTTCGCTAATGGCAGAACTATTCAAAAAGGTTTTCGGCAGTTCCACAAAGAATTTTTTGCTGATGTACATACTGAACAAATATGTTCCGATGTACCAAGTTGGAATAGCACAAATTAACCCGACAAGCACCATCAACCCCATATTTACACCGAGCAAATCTCCGGAAGCAACCGGACCTGGATGCGGTGGTAAAAAGGCGTGCATGACGGCGAAAGCACCGGCAACCGGGAAGGCGTAACGTAAGACGGAACCGCCAAAGCGTTTTGCCACGCTAAAGACGATTGGCAACATCACGACCAAACCGGCATCAAAGAAAATCGGAAAACCGAATAATAAGGCGGCAACCCCAAGGGCAAAAGGTGCTTTTTGTTCACCGAATTTATTGATTAAAGTATCGGCAAGTACTTTGGCCCCACCAGTCACTTCAAGCAAACGACCAATCATGGCACCCAAGCCAACCAACAAGGCAACCGATGCCAACGTATTGCCGAAGCCGGTTAATAGCGTCGGCAAAATCTTGTCAACAGAAATGCCTGCTGCAAGTGCGGTCAATAAACTAACTAAAACCAATGCGACAAAGGCATGCATTTTAAATTTAATGATAAGTAGCAACAATAAAAGTACCGCTACGATCATGATGAAAATTAACATAATTCGTCCTCACGTTAAAATGTTACTGGTAACATACTCCTTATCGCAAAATTGGTAAATAGACACCATTTATAACTGTGATCACAATCACAAAAAATATATTCATGCTTAATTCATCTGCAAAATCGAACATTTTATAGCCTAAAAGGATTGTTACCGATAACATTTTTGCGCTAAGCTAAGTCTATTAAAAATCAGAGAAGGAGAAACACATGGCGGCAGGTAAAAGTTTTATTTTAATGGGGGTATCCAGCACCGGTAAAACGTCTGTGGGGACGGAAGTGGCGCATCGTCTAGGAATAAAACTGATTGACGGAGACGATCTGCATCCGCGTGTCAATATCATCAAAATGGGTGAAGGCCATCCATTAAACGATGAAGATCGCGCGCCTTGGTTGGAACGCATTCGGGATGCAGCATTTAGCTTGGAGCATAAAAGCGAGGTAGGCATTATTGTTTGTTCGGCACTGAAAAAGAAATATCGTGATCAAATTCGTGACGGCAACAGCAATGTAAAATTCCTATTTTTACACGGTTCTTATGATGTAATTTTGGAACGTATGCGCCAACGCAAAGGGCACTACATGAAAGAAAGTATGCTGAAAAGTCAGTTTGAAACGCTGGAAGTACCGGGTGCAGATGAACCTGATGTGATTCCTATTGATATTAATGCGTCTTTTGACGAAGTGGTTGAACATTGTATTCAGGCGCTGAAACCTTATATCTCTTAAAACAAAAAAGTGCGGTCTGTTTTTCAAGTGTTTTAAAACCTCTAAAAAACCACCGCACTTTTATATGCTTTCCCCTAAATGGATCTGGTAGCCTAAATTGATGATGGCACTTTGCGCGGGAATATTGTCAATTCGCGCCAGTAATTCCTGCGCAGCAATGCGCCCGATATCTAAACGCGGCGTGATCACCGTAGCAAGTTGCGGCGTGATCGATTGACCTACATCGTGTCCGTGGAAACCGGCAACAGCAATTTGCTTGGGCACTTGAATGCCTAGCCGTTGGCATTCAAAAATAGCGCCGATGGCGATGTCGTCATTAGTGCAAAAAATACCGTCAATTTGCGGAAATGTTTCAAGTGCCTGATGTAATAATTCACCACCTAGTGTAAAAGAAGAATGTTCTTTAGTGGCGATCACATGTGGTGTTAACTGATGCCTTGCCATGGCATTTTCATAGCCTTGCTGACGTAAACGCGTGCGTTTATCTTGACGCGCCGCAAAATAAACTACGTTGCGATGCCCACGATTAATCATGGTTTCCACCATCGCTTGTGCCGCCGCGATATTGTCAAAACCGACAACCTGTTGGATACCAACCTCGGTGGTATCCATGATTTCAATAACAGGAATATTCGCCACTTTGAGCATTTTTTTAGTTTTTTCGGAATGCTGACTTTCCGACAAAATAATGCCATCTACATTATAAGACAGCAGGCTTTCAATACGTCGTTCTTCTTTCTTTTCACTGTAACCGTAATGCGCCAACATGGTTTGATAACCCGCTTTATCGGTAATTTGCTCAATACCACGAATCACATTAGCGAACACCTGATTAGTCAACGACGGTACCAATACACCAATTGCCCGACTTTTAGCATTGGACAAGATATCCGGTGCGCGATTAGGAATATAGCCGAAACGTTCAATAGCTTCCGCAATGCGTGCTTGTGTACCATTCGCCACTGAATCAGGATTGCGTAGATAGCGACTAATGGTCATTTTCGTAATGCCAAGGTAATCGGCAATATCTTGTAATGTCGGGCGTTTATTTTTTGTCATAAAGAAGAAAGCCTAAAGAATAAATAAGATGATTTTAGACTAAGGCAAAATCAATCACAAATTGCTAAACGTTCTCTACCGCTATAAACCGTGGCGCGTCCTGGTCTGGCAAAACCAATTAACGTTAAGTTGTATTGTTCTGCCATTTCTACCGCCAAATCTGTTGAAGCCGAAATCGCAACTAACATTTCAATGCCGGCAGACACTGTTTTTTGCACCATTTCATAACTGGCGCGACTGGTCACAACAATAAACCCTTGGGGCTTGTCCGCTTTGGCATGCCAACCCAATAATTTATCCAACGCCACATGGCGACCGACATCTTCACGAATGGCGAGTAATTTACCTTCCATGGAGAAAAATGCCGCCGCATGCGTGGAGCCGGTTTGCTTGCCTAATTCCTGTGCATCCTGTAATTGCTGTAAGCAGTCGTCTAGTTGTGCCACACGGAAGGTTAAAGTGCGGTCTAATTTTTTGACGTTTTTATACACCTGTTGAATCTGTTCCGCACCACAAATGCCACAACCGGTTCGTCCCGTTAAGGTGCGCCGATGATCTTTCAATGCCACAAAACAGCGCGTTGCCAACTCTATTCTCGCTTCAATGCCGTTACAGGCGTCTTCAATATCAATGCCATAAATATCACTCGGTTTATCAATAATCCCTTCCGATAAAGAAAACCCCATGGCGAAATCTTCCAAATCTCGTGGAGAACACATCATCACTGTGTGAGAAATATCGTTATAAACTAACGCTACAGGCATTTCAGTGGCTAAAATTTCTTGTTTCTCAGAAATAGCAATCTTGTTAGCGTTTTGTTGCTCATTTGTTAATTTTTTAATAAAGTGAATTAATTTTTTTTTGATCCAACTCAAGATTTTCTTTCCTTCTAGCCATTATTAATTATGGATTTCTGTATAAAAAATAGGTATTCTACCCGCTGCTACTAGTCAAGTAACTATGTATTTTAATTGTTACATAACTACTCAGCATCGTTTCGCTAAATTTTAATACAAATTTAACAAAAACGACCATCAGATTATCTAGTTAAATATAAATCTAAAACTATCAAACTGAAAACAACAACAAATTTTGTTGATTGTGGGGAGTGTTTATGCAGATCTCAAGAAGAAAATTCTTCAAGGTCTGTGCCGGCGGTATGGCAGGAACATCGGTTGCGATGTTAGGCTTTGCTCCGGCTACGGCCTTAGCTGCGCCACGCGAATACAAACTATTGCGTGCGAAAGAATCGCGTCAAACCTGTACATACTGCTCGGTAAGTTGCGGTATGTTGATGTACAGTACAGGTACACCATCTAATACCATAAGTGGTCACACCGCGACAAATACCCGTTCTAAATTATTCCATATCGAAGGCGACCCGGATCATCCGATCAGCCGTGGTGCGTTATGCCCTAAAGGTGCCGGTGCGTTAGACTTTATCAATAGCGAAAGCCGTACCTTATATCCAGAATACCGTGCGCCGGGTTCCGATAAATGGGAACGTATTTCTTGGCAAGATGCCATTAAACGCATTGCCCGCTTAATGAAAGATGACCGTGATGCCAACTTCGTTGAGAAAAATGCTGAAGGCAACACGGTCAACCGTTGGACAACCACGGGGATTATGACGGCATCGGCAATCAGTAATGAAGCGGCACTGCTAACCCATAAGTGGATTCGCATGTTAGGGATGCTTCCGGTATGTAACCAAGCGAATACTTGACACGGACCAACGGTAGCAAGTCTTGCTCCATCATTTGGTCGCGGTGCCATGACAAACAACTGGGTTGATATCAAAAACGCCAATCTTATTCTTGTTCAAGGCGGTAACCCTGCTGAAGCTCACCCTGTTGGCTTCCGTTGGGTCATTGAAGCGAAGAAAAACGGTGCGAAAATCATCGTTGTCGATCCACGCTTTAACCGTACAGCTTCCGTAGCTGACCTTCACGCACCAATTCGTTCTGGTTCTGACATTGCCTTCTTAATGGGGGTGATCCGTTACTTATTGGAAACCAATCAAATTCAACACGAATACGTTAAACACTATACCAATGCATCCTTCTTAGTGAATGAAGGCTATAAGTTCGAAGACGGTTTATTCTCCGGATTTGACGAAGCAAAAGGTAAGTATGATAAATCAACTTGGAACTACCAATTTGATGAAAATGGTCATGCTAAACGTGATATGACATTACAACACCCACGTTGTGTCATTAACGTATTAAAAGAACATGTTTCCCGCTATACCCCGGAAATGGTTGAAAAAGTTACCGGTGTAAAACAAAAAACCTTCTTACAAATCTGTGAAGAAATCGGTAAAACATCGGCACCAAATAAAACCATGACGCACTTATATGCGCTTGGCTTTACTGAACACACAATCGGTACGCAAAATATTCGCTCCATGGCGATGATCCAATTACTTTTAGGTAATATTGGTATGCCGGGTGGTGGTATTAACGCATTACGTGGGCACTCTAACGTACAAGGTACAACCGATATGGGCTTGTTACCAACAATGTTGCCAGGCTATATGCGTTTACCAAACGAAAAAGAAACCTCTTATGAACAATATATGAATGCGATTACGCCGAAAGATATCGTGCCTAATCAAGTCAACTATTATCGTAATACCTCAAAATTCTTCGTAAGTATGATGAAAACCTTCTACGGAGATAAAGCAACAAAAGAGAATGGCTGGGGCTTTGACTTCTTACCAAAAGTCGATCGCATCTATGACCCGATTACTCATGTCAAAATGATGCATGACGGTGAATTAAACGGCTGGATTTTACAAGGTTTCAACGTATTAAACTCATTACCGAACAAAAACAAAACTGTTGCGGGTATGAGTAAGTTGAAATACTTAGTCGTTATGGATCCATTGCAAACCGAAAGTTCTGAGTTCTGGAAAAACTTTGGTGAATCTAACAATGTAAATCCAGCAGAAATTCAAACTGAGGTATTCCGTTTACCTACAACCTGTTTCGCAGAAGAAGATGGTTCTATCGCTAACTCAGGTCGTTGGGCACAATGGCACCAAAAATCTTGCGATCAACCAGGCGAAGCCTTACCGGATGCAGAGATTTTATCTATGCTCCGTGAAGAAATGCATGAGCTTTACAAGAAAGAAGGTGGTCGTGGTATTGAATCTTTTGAAGCGATGACCTGGAATTATGCTCAACCACATTCACCAAGCTCAGTTGAACTAGCCAAAGAGCTTAATGGTTATGCACTTGAGGATCTTTATGATGCGAATAACAATCTCATCTATAAGAAAGGTCAATTATTAAATGGATTTGCTCACTTAAGAGATGACGGTACTACCACATCTGGAAACTGGCTCTATGTTGGTCAATGGACAGAAAAAGGTAACCAAATGGCAAATCGTGATAATTCTGACCCTTCAGGATTAGGTTGCACCGTAGGTTGGAGCTTTGCATGGCCGGCAAACCGTCGCGTGCTTTATAACCGTGCGTCTTTAGACATTAACGGTAATCCATGGGATAAACACCGTCAGTTGATCAAATGGAACGGCAAAAACTGGAACTGGTTTGATATTGCTGACTACGGCACGCAACCACCAGGTTCAGATGCAGGTCCATTTATTATGTCTGCAGAAGGTGTTGGTCGTCTATTTGCGGTTGATAAAGTCAATAGTGGACCGGTACCGGAACATTATGAGCCGATTGAAAGTCCGATTGATACGAACCCATTACACCCAAGTGTTGTAACAGATCCAACGGTACGTATTTATAAAGAAGACCGTGAGTTTATCGGTTCAAATAAAGAGTATCCGTTTGTCGCAACAACTTATCGTTTAACCGAGCACTTCCACAGCTGGACGGCACAAGCGGCATTAAACATCATCGCGCAACCACAACAATTTGTGGAAATCGGTGAGGCACTTGCAGCAGAAAAAGGCATCCAAAAAGGCGATATGGTAAAAGTTACCTCTCGTCGTGGTTATATCAAAGCTGTTGCTGTGGTGACAAAACGTTTGAAAGCATTAGAAATTGACGGAAGAACAGTACACCATGTAGGTATCCCAATTCACTGGAATATGAAAGTATTAAATGGTAAAGGTAACCGTGGTTTCTCCACCAACACCTTAACGCCATCTTGGGGTGAATCAGTCACACAAACCCCGGAATACAAAACATTCCTAGTTAATATTGAGAAGGCGGAGGTATAACATGGCTGGAACTGCTCAAGGCGTTCAAACGCAAGACATTATCAAGATCTCCGCTACATCAGGCTTAACGCCGGCACCTCAAGCGCGTGATCATAAAGTTGAAGTAGCAAAACTCATTGATGTATCCACCTGTATCGGTTGTAAAGCCTGTCAGGTAGGTTGTTCGGAATGGAATGATATTCGTTCTGATGTGAATGCCCAATGTTTGGGGATTTATGACAACCCGGTGGATCTCAATGCAAAAGCATGGACGGTGATGCGCTTCAATGAAGTGGAAGAAAATGATCGTTTAGAATGGTTAATCCGTAAAGATGGTTGTATGCACTGTCAAGAGCCGGGCTGTTTAAAAGCTTGTCCGGCACCAGGTGCGATCATCCAGTATGCGAACGGTATCGTGGATTTCCAATCTGACAAATGTATCGGTTGTGGTTACTGTATCGCAGGTTGTCCGTTCAACATTCCACGCATGAATCCGGAAGACAACCGTGTGTACAAATGTACCCTTTGTGTTGACCGTGTTTCTGTGGGTCAAGAACCGGCTTGTGTGAAAACCTGTCCGACCGGTGCAATTCGTTTCGGTTCCAAAGAAGAAATGAAACTCTACGCGGAACAACGTGTTGCAGATCTTAAAGCGCGCGGCTATGAAAATGCCGGTGTTTATGATCCGGAAGGCGTCGGTGGTACGCATGTAATCTATGTATTACACCATGCAGATAAACCTGAATTGTATTCCGGTTTACCGAAAGATCCGCAAATCGACACAACCGTTACATTATGGAAAGACATCCTGAAACCGGTTGCTGCGGTTGCCATGGGTGGTCTTGCACTTGCTGAAATCGGTCACTACCTCACAGTAGGCCCGAATGAGGAAGAAGATGTTGAAGATCATCACGAAGAATTTGAAGATGTAGAGGGAGGCAAAAAAGATGAGTAAAGGTAAATTTGAGATTACCAATGATACCCGTATCATTCGTCATAAACTCCCGGCGCGTCTAAGTCACTGGTTCTTAGTAATCAGTTTCTTCTTAACCATGTTTACCGGGGTAGCGTTCTTCTTCCCTGACTTTGCATGGTTAACGGAAATTCTTGGTACACCACAACTTGCCCGTGCGATTCACCCGTTCACCGGTATTTTAATGTTTATTGCCTTTGTGTTCTTATGTTCACTCTACTGGCACCATAACATTCCGGAGAAAAACGATATTCGTTGGGCGAAAGGAATGCTTGAAGTCTTAAAAGGTAACGAGCACGCTGTTGCTGATAACGGTAAATATAACTTGGGTCAAAAAATGTTGTTCTGGACATTGATCCTTGCCATGTTTACCTTAATGGGCTCTGGCATCATTATGTGGCGTCAATACTTCTCGCACCACTTCTCTATTCCGGTGTTGCGTATCGCCATCTTATTGCACTCTGCTTGTGCCTTTATGTTGTTCACCGGTATCCTAGTACACATGTACATGGCATTCTGGGTGAAAGGCTCTATTCGTGGTGTCGTTGAAGGTTGGGTAACTGTTCGCTGGGCGAAAAAACACCATCCGAAATGGTATCGCGAAGAAGTACTTCCTGAGTTAGAAAAAGACGTTGTACGGGAAGAGAAAGGCGAAAAGACGAAAGTCATCTTTAAGAAATTTAGCTAATCTTAAAGTGCGGTTAAAAAACGCAATCAATTTTGACCGCACTTCTTGTTGAAGCAAACCATTAAAGAAAAGAAAACAGCACCTTAAAGGTGCTGTTTTTGTATGTATAAATAAAATTATGCCGACATCACGGAAATCGCTTTAATTTGCGCATAAACCAGCTGTCCCAGTTGTAACGCTAAATCATGGAAAGACCATTTACTGATACTTGCCCAAAGGTGTTTTCCGCCAATATCCAGTTTTAAATCTACTCGATTTTCCAGCTCTAAAATCTTAACAATCCGTCCATACAACGTGTTGCGAATACTAGATTGTTCTACTTTATTCAAACTAATCGATACATCAGAACTATGAATGCAAATTCGCACTTTCTCATTGATCTGAGCCTCAACTTGATGAATCCAAATGTTCTGATCGCCAATCGAAAGTGCGGTCATTTTATAAGATGGATTATGCATAAAAACAGGCAAAGGAAGCACCGCACTTTGTTCGTTTTCTTGCTTCCAAGGAAGAAACAACGGACTTTCCCAAATACTTTCCAACACATCATAATCTTCAACTTTGCCGTTAGTCAGCAATACAACCCGCTCGGCTAAACGCAACAATTCATCAAGACTGTGAGTGACATATAAAATCGGAATGTTAATTTCTTTCGATAGCCGTTCCAGATAATTCATCAACTCACGTTTGCGCGGTAAATCCAACGCAGAAAGCGGTTCATCCATTAATAAAATTTCCGGATCCGTCAATAATGCACGCCCGATGGCAACCCGTTGTTTTTCACCACCGGATAAGGTTATCGGATAGCGTTTTAACAAATGGCCGATACCTAGCAACTCAACAATATAGTTAAATTCATCTTTACTGGTATTTTTCATGCCATAACGCAAATTACCATTCACCGTATAGTGAGGAAATAAACGGGCATCCTGAAAAACATAGCCAATATTGCGCTGATTGATCGGCACACAAACATTTTGTGCCGAATTAAACAATTCACGATCATTCAACGCAATCACGCCTTCATCCGGATTAATCAATCCGCTGACAAGATTAATGAGGGAAGATTTCCCCGAACCGGACAAACCAAAAAGTGCGGTAACACCTTGCGATGGAATATCTAAATGCGCTTCTAGAGATAAAGTGCCTAACTGTTTTTTGACATCAATGTGCAGCATCGCTTTGTCCTAATCTTTTTTGCATACGTTTTGCCAACCATTCCGATAACAATAAAGAAATCAGCGATAAAATCACAGCAAAGACACATAATCTGGTCGCTTGTTCTTCTGCCCCCGGTGTTTGAATAAAGGAATACATGGCCAAGGGAATAGTTTGGGTTTCGCCGGCAATATTGGACACAAAAGTAATGGTGGCACCGAATTCCCCTAAAGAGCGAGCAAAACCGAGCACAATGCCGGCAAGAATGCCCGGTAAAGATAACGGTAAGGTAATGGTTAAAAATACCCGCCACGCAGAAGCCCCCAGTGTTCTGGCGGCCTGTTCCAATTTTAAATCAATACTTTCAAGGGAAAGTCGAATAGCACGCACAACCAAAGGGAATGCCACCACCGCAGAAGCTAATACAGCCCCTTTCCAGCTAAATCCAAAGGTCAATCCAAACCATTGATATAAATACTTGCCGATAAAACCATTGCGTCCCATGGCAACCAATAAAAGATAACCAATGACAACCGGCGGCAACACCAAAGGCAAGTGAATAATTCCGCCCACAATGGATTTGCCATAAAAATCTTTTCGTGCCAAAAGCCATGCCACCAAAACAGCAACAGGCAAACTCCATACCATAGCACTGACGGAGACTTCCAAACTCAAGCGAATGGCATCGATTTCTAATGGGCTCAAGCCTAATAACACCAGAAACTCTGTAAGCAAAATTCAATTCCCTATATAAACAAAGCGTAGCACAATGGCTACGCTTAATGAGTCAAAGTCGGTTTGATTATTTTACAGAGAAACCGTAATCAGCAAAT
Organism: Aggregatibacter sp. Marseille-P9115; assembly: GCF_920939465.1. GTDB lineage: Bacteria > Pseudomonadota > Gammaproteobacteria > Enterobacterales > Pasteurellaceae > Aggregatibacter > Aggregatibacter segnis_B. Next base: position 1,971,978 of record NZ_OV100759.1, on the reverse strand, counting down.
ACTTTTTTCGCTTCAGGCGATTCTAAGTATTTCAAGAATGCTTGCGTTTCCGCATTGTTGTGATCTTTTAAAATCGCAACCGGATAATCCGCCGGTTTGTAAGAATCTTGTGGGAACACGCCAATCGCTTTCACTTCTTTGCTCACTTTCGCATCAGTTGCATACACAATACCTAAAGGTGCTTCACCGCGTTCAACTAAGGCTAATGCCGCACGCACGTCTTTGGCACGAGCTAATTTGTCTTTGACTTGATCCCATATGTTTAATTTGGTTAACGCTTCTTCCGCATATTGACCGGCAGGTACGTGTGCAGGGTCACCTACAGACAAATAAGCATCTTTTAATTGCTTGATCCATTCGCCTTTTGCGATATCAACGTTTTGTAATTTGCTGTCTTTTTGTGAGATTAAAACCAGTTCATTACCCACTAATAATTTTTCAGTTTCTTTAACAGTTAAATCTTTTTCAGAAAGATATTTCATCCATTTTGTACTGGCTGAAATAAATAAATCCGCTGGTGCACCTTCTTCAATTTGTTTTGCTAAGGTTGAAGAGGAAGCAAAGGAAAATACCACTTCTTCTTTTGGATTCACTTTTTTGTAGTCTTCAGCCACTTGCTTTAATGAGTCGGTCATTGAAGCCGCTGCAAACACAGTCACTTTCGCCTGTGCAGAAAGAGAGAATGCCAAACAAGCCACCGCTAAACCGGCAGCAATTTTTGAATATTTAAACATAGTAAAAACTCCGTTTTGGTTGGTTAATAATTTATATATAGCGCAAATTATACAACGAAAATAAAGAAATAAAAGGCGTATAACCCATTATTTAAAAAACAAAATATACGCTAACCTTTCGGAGGTAGGGTTAAACATTCTTATTCTTTTAGAAATATAGTATGATGTGCCGCATATAGTCGTCAGCGCAATTTTGAGGAACACAATGAACGGAACAGAAATTTTACTCACCATCAAACTAAAAGAAACCCTTTTCGCCGATCCTAAACGTATCCGTTTATTACAAGAAATTGAAAAATGCGGCTCCATCAATCAAGCGGCTAAAAATGCCAATGTCAGTTATAAAAGCGCTTGGGATCATCTTGAGGCAATGAACCAAATTAGCCCCAAACCATTGCTAGAACGCAATATTGGTGGGCGAAATGGTGGCGGAACAGCATTAACCGTTTATGCACAGCGCTTATTGAAACTTTATGATTTGCTAGAACAAACCCAAGAAAAAGCCTTTGATATTTTGCATGATGAAAAAGTGCCGTTAAACAGTTTGCTCTCTGCCATGGCGCGTTTTTCTTTACAAACCAGTGCCAGAAACCAATTTTTCGGCAAAGTACAAGCATTAAGATTTGAAGATATTCACTGTTTTGTTGACATTCTTTTAGAAGATTTTGACAAACCGCTGACTGTCTCTATCACCGAAAAAAGTGCGGTGCGTTTAAAACTTGAATCTGACAAAGAAGTAATGGTGATGTTTAAAGCACCATGGGTCAAAATTACCGCCAATCCGCAAGAAAATTTGCCAAATCAATTTAAAGCGACGGTCACATCCATTATTGACAAAGGTGAAGCCGGTGAAGCGATTTTAGTGTTAGAAGGCTCGAACATCGAGTTCTGTGCAACGCTCACAAAAGATCAACATGTGGAAATCAATCAGTCCGTTTGGGCTTCTGTTGATCCGGAACAGGTGATTATTGCGACGCTTTATTAATGCCAAAAGACAAAAAAAATGCGGTGATTTTTCACCGCACTTTTGTAAGAAAAGTAATAAAAAAATCTCCGCCCTTTCCTTTTTACTTGGGCAGAGATTTTTTATACGTTAAATTTACAACGCAATTTCATCAATGGATTTACCGAAACTCGGCACAAATACCTGCAAAAAATAATCCATTTCGGGGCTTTGCCATTGATCCATCAATTTTTCTAACCGCACTTTTGCCGATTTAAATTCCTGATTGCCATTTTCCAACTCAAATTTCACCTTAATATAAGCGCAAATTAAATCCGCCTGCTTCACAATGTGCTTTTCTTCCTCAGCAAAACATTGATTATCCAAGTAAGGTAAAAAATCGGCTTGTAATGCTTCCGGCAGTAAACTCATTAAATGCAACTCAGCCGCTGTTTCAATCTGTTTATAGGCGTGCGTAATCTCTTCATTGAAATATTTGATTGGTGTAGGCAAATCGCCGGTGAAAATTTCCGAGGTGTCGTGATACATCGCCATGACAGCAATACGATCCGCGTTGAGTTGGGCACCGTAAAAACGGTTTTTAATGAGCGCCAACGCATGAGCAACAAAAGCCACCTGCAAGCTGTGTTCCGCCAAATTTTCTCGTTCAATATTACGCATGAGCGACCAGCGCTGAATCAATCTTAAGCGATCTAAACAGGCGAAAAAATGACTGGTTTTAATTTGTTCCATGTCACAACCCATTAATTAAAGGTATATTCTTCGATAATCACAGGAATCTTATACACTTGACCCAAGCGGGAAATTTCAACCTGAACCTGTGTATTCGGACGCACATCCGCAATAAGTTTCATCATTTCTGCAGGTGAACGTGCCTCGACCTCATTGATTTTCAGAATAATATCGCCTGCCTGTAACCCGGCTTTTGCTGCCGGGCTATTCGGAATAATGCTGGTGATGAGCACCCCTTGCGAAGATGCGCCTTGCCCGTTGCTAAATAAAATATCCGTTTGCACGCCGAAATAGCCACGAATGACGCGTCCATCACGAATAATTTTTTTCATAACGTCGTTTGCCAAATCAATGGGAATGGCAAAATTTAGCCCTTCTGCAATTTCATTGGCGGTTTTGCCGATACTCAACGTGCTGATACCCAATAGCTCACCTGCAGAATTAATTAGCGCACCGCCGGAATTACCTCGGTTAATGGACGCGTCAGTTTGGATAAAGTTTTGGCGCCCCAGCGCTTCACCGACTGCACTACGTCCTACCGCACTGACAATCCCTTGCGACACACTTTGCCCCAAATTGTATGGATTACCAATGGCTAACGCCACATCGCCCACATGCACAGGGCGATTGGGATTTTGTGGAATCGTGGATAAGTTATCCGCTTTGATTTTTAACACGGCTAAATCCGTTAACGCATCCGAACCAATTAATGCCGCATCAAAAATGTTACCGTTTTGCAATGCCACAACAATTTGATCGGCATTTTGAATCACGTGCTTATTAGTCAGAATGTAGCCGTCTTTCGACATGATCACGCCGGACCCCAAGTTATTCACTTGGAACTGAGAGGAAGAGGAAGTAAAGGCTTGGTTATAAACATTCACCACGGCAGGCGAGGCAATACGCACAGCATCCCGATAAGAAGCAACATCATGTTGAGATTCGGTGATTTTAGGCATGACATACAAAATCACGGCAGCAGAAGCCAAGCCGATAATCGCCGAATGAAAAAGTTTCTTTAGCATCAGTTCCTCATTTTCTTATATAAATTAACTTGAGATCATCGCCAACAGGTTCGCAAGATTGCAGTTGCCATAAAGGCGCATCGGCAAGTTGCGTTAAATTAGGCAAATGGCATAAACCTCTGGCTTGATCGCCTAACAATTTGGGCGCCATATAAATAATCAATTCATCCACCAAATTTTCAACAATTAATGCGCCCGCCAACGTCGCGCCGGCTTCCACCCAGAGGGTGTTAATTTGGCGCTTGCCTAACTCTGCCATCAATGCCTGCAAGCGCGTTTCACCTTGGTTTCTGTCTAATTTTAAGTAATCCGTAAAAGGCGGAAAATCTGTCAGCGAATAATCATCTTCGCCCACCAACCAAACCGGTGATTCCGTTGAAAACACCTTAAAATCCGACCGCACTTTATGGCTAGAATCTAAAATCACCCGTACCGGTTGGCGTAGTTTTTCTTGTGGATAGTCGGCTTTTACGTCAGGCGGCAATTCTTCCCAACGTACATTTAAACTTGGATCATCCGCCAGCACCGTTTGTGAAGTGGATAAGATCGCAGAAGCTTTGGCGCGATATTGCTGTACGTCTGCCCTTGCCTGTGCGCCGGTAATCCATTTGCTTTCGCCACTTGCCATGGCGGTTTTGCCATCAATACTCATGGCCAGTTTTAACTGCACGAAAGGTTTGCCGGTACGCATGCGTTTCAAAAAGCCTTTGTTTAGCTGTTCGGCATTTTCTTCTAATAATCCCACTGCACTTTCAATGCCTGCATCGCTTAAAATCTGTAGTCCTTTACCGGCAACTTGTGGGTTAGGATCGCACATCGCCGCAATCACTTTACTCACGCCGGCTTCAACCAAGCCTTTCGCACAAGGCGGCGTACGCCCAAAATGAGAACAAGGCTCTAAGGTGACATAAGCTGTTGCGCCACGGGCCTTTTCCCCGGCTTCACGTAATGCCATCACTTCCGCATGCGGCTCACCGGCTTTAGCATGAAATCCTTTGCCGACAACCTCGCCATCTTTCACTAACACGCAGCCCACGGAAGGATTTGGCGTTGTGGTGAATTCGCCCTGTTTGGCTAAATCAAGCGCCAGTTGCATAAAAGCAACATCTTGCGGGCTGAATTGTGTCTTCATCAATGATCCTTTAAGTTTTCGATTTCTTGGCTAAATTCATTGATGTTATCAAAACTCAAATAGACGGAGGCAAAACGGATATAGGCCACTTTATCTAAATTCTTTAATTCTTCCATCACTAATGTGCCCACCAATTTACTCGGCACTTCGCGCTCACCAGTCGCGCGCAATTTATGAATAATGCGGCTAATGGCTTTTTCCACATCATCCGCACTCACGGGTCGTTTTTCCAAGGCGTGTTGAATACCTCGACGTAATTTATCTTCATTAAAAGGCTCACGATTGCCGTTATTTTTAATCACTTTCGGCACAATTAGTTCTGCCGTTTCAAAGGTCGTAAAACGTTCGTGACACTGACCGCACTCTCTGCGGCGACGCACCTGAAAACCGTCAGAAACCAAACGACTGTCGATTACTTTGGTTTCTTCTGTCGAACAAAAAGGACAACGCATACTTGTCTCCCATCATAAATAGCGAAAAAAACAACCGCACTTTGGCGTAAATAGCGCGGTTATTTTACAAATTATTTGCACAAAGTGCGGTATAAAAAACAAAACTTTTTAAGTTTTACTTCACGCTAATCGTTTATAGCAAACGCAAGTAAACCGTGATTTCTTCCCGATCGTGATACAGGTGTTTTGCCTGTAACTGGAATTTTAACCCTTGTTGGGACAATTTATCCGCAATGAATTGCAGACATTGTTGCACTTCCGCATAGCGTTTTTTCATCGGCAGCTTCAAATTAAAGATCATGCTATGACACCAACTGTTCAACAGCCATTTCACCATTAACTCGGCAATTCGGCTTGGCTGCTCCACCATGTCGCACACCAGCCAATCAATTTTACGTCGTTTCGGCGGCTGAAACTTAAAACCGTCTTCCGCACAATGTTCAATGCGCCCCGTATCATGCAGACTGGCGGCCATTTTGCCGTGATCGACGGCATATACAAATAAACCACGTTTCACTAACTGATATGTCCAACCGCCCGGGCAAGCGCCGAGATCCACGGCATACATGGTTTCGTTAAGCAATTCCGCTTCTTTTTGGCGCGGAATAAAATTCAAAATGGCTTCTTCCAATTTTAATGTCGAACGGCTTGGCGCATCGGCGGGGAATTTTAAACGTTGAATGCCCATTAAGTGCGCAGAATGATTGTGATTGTAAGAGTAACCCACATAACAAGCATTATTTTGTTGGAAAAAAACCTGTAATGTCAGACCGCACTTTAGATGATTTTTGGCACTCAGCCAGCCTTGTTTTTTCAACGCTTGGCGCAGTGGCACAGTGAATTTACGGCAAAATCCAAGCAATTCCTTCGCTTCGTTCGTATCTGCAGTTTCTACCCATAATTCATTGCTGTTTGTTAATGGAATACTTTCCGCAATTTGCTGATATTGTTGAAGAATCGGGGTAATACGATCCTGTTGCGGTAAATCCGTCAGCAAATCGGAAACCACGATCATTTGACGCGCAAAAATCAGCTGTTGAAAGGGCAATTCTCGCGCTAATAAATCCGCCTCACCAGGCTGATAGCATTCAAAAATCACATAGCCGCTGTTTTCGGTGACACGGGCGAAGCCAAAGACGCCTTTTTCTGCTGCTTTATCGGTGATTTCTGCCGCCAACTCGCGCTCAAATCCCATTCGACAATATAATGCCAACTTATTCATTTTCTTGTTTATTTTCTTCTTGGTTAATGGTTTGAATAATCCAGGAACGGAACGCCACAATGCGCTCATCATTGCTGTTATCTAAATGATTGACCACATAAAAGGATTTCGGATCCCGCAAATGGGTATCAAATACCGGTTGTAAATTGCCGTTGTCCAACTCTTGTTGCGCTAAAATACGATTGGCAAGCACGATGCCCTGTTCATGTATTGCCGCTTGCAACGCCATGAACGTATGACTAAAAATTGGGCCTTGCTGAATATTCAATTCTTCCAATGCCAAATAATTTGCCATATGTTGCCAATTATCGCGGGCATGAATGTGCAACAAGGTATGATGTTTTAAATCCTGTGGCTGATGAATCGGTTTTTGTGCCAATAATTTCGGTGCGGCAAGCACCAGTAAATCTTCTTCCACCAAACGATCTACTTGTAAGTTATCCCAGTTGCCTTTGCCGTAATAAATCGCAATATCAATGTCTTGGCTAAGCAAGCCTTCATCTTGATCGACACCTTTTAAACGTACTTCAATGTCAGGATACAATTTATTAAATTCGCTTAAACGTGGCACCAACCATTGAATGCCGAAGGTTTGTGGCACGCTGATAGTTAAATGTTTATCATTTTTTAAGGCAAATAATTTATCTGTCGCCTCCGCTAAACGGTGCAGAATTTTGGTGATGTCCGCATAATAGGCTTTGCCAAAATCGGTTAATTCCAGCGCACGATTTTTACGTTTAAATAACGTAACGCCTAAGAAATCTTCCAAAATTTTTATTTGATGGCTAATCGCCGCTTGCGTCACAAATAATTCATCCGCCGCTTTCGTGAAACTTAAAAATCTCGCGGCAGACTCAAATGCTTTTAGCGAATTTAAAGGTGGCAAACGTTTATACATGTTATTTCCCAATGGTTTATTTCTTAGAAAAAATTTAAATCAGATTACTTTTTTTTATCAATCTAATAAAAAAATCTCTTTTGCCCGTTATGCTTATTCTACTTAAAATGAGACTATACTTAAGTCACAATTTCTTAACTGTTAAGATTTTCGAATTAAGTATGATGTTGTGTTTGCATATTGTTTGGTTTTTCCAAACCAAAGTAACGAAAGTTACTTTTTCTTTTCATTTCCTGTATATTCGGCATTTTCGCCAGACACCGCTCCCAAAAGAGCGGTGTTTTTTATGGGCGATTTTAACATAGTTCTGCTGTTATTTCCTGCCCTATTCCTCTCCCCAAACGAGAGTCTTCCCACTTAAAACTTTTCATTTGTTTTTACGACTAAAATATTTTCAATCCTAATGGAATGGTGTAGATTAAAAACGACTTAAATTGCAACCTATATTAAGGAAAAATCATGTCAGACTTACTTGATTGGAAAAATCTCGGATTCAGTTATATCAAAACAGATTATCGCTTTATCGCCCATTGGAAAGATGGCAAATGGGACAATGGTGAATTAACCACCGACAGCACATTGCATATTCACGAAGGATCTACCGCTCTGCATTACGGACAACAATGTTTCGAGGGCTTAAAAGCCTACCGTTGCAAAGACGGTTCAATCAATCTTTTCCGTCCGGATCAAAACGCAAAACGTATGCAAAACACCTGCGCTCGCCTGTTAATGCCACAAGTGCCAACAGAATTATTTATCCGCGCCTGTAAAGAAGTGGTCAAAGCCAACGAAAAATGGCTTGCTCCATATGGTAGCGGGGCCACACTTTATCTTCGTCCATTCGTTATCGGTGTCGGTGAAAACATCGGCGTACGCCCCGCGCCGGAATATATTTTCTCCGTTTTCTGTTGCCCGGTAGGCGCCTATTTCAAAGGTGGTATGAAACCGTCTAATTTCTTGGTAACCGATTATGACCGCGCGGCACCACATGGTACCGGTGGCGTCAAAGTGGGCGGAAACTATGCTGCAAGCTTATTACCACACGAACTTGCCGCTGAACGCAAATTTGCCGATGCCATTTATCTTGATCCGAAAACCCATACAAAAATTGAAGAAGTGGGCGCGGCAAACTTTTTCGGCATTACGCGCGATAACAAATTCATCACGCCACTTTCGCCATCCATTTTGCCAAGTATCACCAAATACTCACTGCTCTATTTGGCAAAAGAACGCTTAGGTATGGAAACCATTGAAGGCGATGTCTATATCAATGAATTAGACCAATTCGCCGAAGCCGGTGCTTGCGGTACGGCTGCTGTTATTTCACCTATCGGCGGCATTCAATATGGCGATGACTTCCACGTTTTCTATTCAGAAACCGACGTAGGCCCAATCACCAAACGCCTTTACGAAGAACTTACCGGCATCCAGTTCGGTGACGTAGAAGCGCCGGAAGGCTGGATTGTGAAAGTAGATTAATTTCTGCTTCCCAAAGGATAAAAGTGCGGTCAAATTCGACCGCACTTTTCATTTATATCCGATAAAAAAAATCCCCATAACCTTAGGGCTACGGGGATTTTTGATTTTTGGTTGAATTATGGATTAACGAATTTTTCACCTAATTCAATATCTGCACGCAATGTCGGCAACATAGCGTCTAAGGCTTGTTGCTCAAACGCGCTAAGTTTGCCGATCGGCAGAATTTCTTCCACGCCTTCTTTACCGAAACGAACCGGTTGGGCAAAGAAACGAGCATATTTACCATCGCCTTCCACATAGCTACATTCAACCACCGTTTCGCCTTGTAATCCGCGTACTACCGCATTTGCAAAACGTGCCGCAGCTTGAGCCATGGATAAGGTTGCAGAACCGCCACCGGCTTTAGCATCCACCACTTCAGTACCGGCGTTTTGAATACGTTTGGTTAATGGTTCAATTTCTTCCTCTTTCCATTCAGCGTATGGCACTTGAGATAATAAAGGAAGAATGGTCACGCCGGAGTGTCCGCCAATCACCGGCACGGTTGTACGATAAACGTTTAAGCCTTTTAATTCGGCAACAAAGGTTTCAGAACGAAGCACATCTAATGTGGTCACGCCAAATAATTTACGTTTGTCATAAACACCAGCTTTTTTCAAGACTTCTGCTGCAATCGCAACGGTAGTATTTACCGGGTTGGTAATGATCCCAACGCATGCTTTCGGACAGGTCACAGCGACTTTTTCAATTAAGTTGCGTACGATGCCTGCGTTAATGTTGAATAGATCTGAGCGATCCATCCCCGGTTTACGTGCTACGCCGGCAGAAATCAGCACGACATCCGCGCCTTTTAATGCAGGTGTCGGATCTTCGCCGGCAAAACCTTCCACTTTAACCGCGGTCGGAATGTGGCTGACATCCACAGCAACGCCCGGAGTTACCGGTGCAATATCATAAAGTGATAGCTCGGAGCCTGCCGGCAACTGTAGTTTCAGCAATAATGCTAATGCTTGACCGATACCGCCTGCGGCACCTAAAACTGCAACTTTCATTTCATTCTCCTCATGTAGTAAGAAATGGGTAGTTAAAAATTTGTGAAAATTGTACGCCTACCAACGTTTAAATTCAAACAGACAAATTCAAATGTGCGATCTAACTCAAATTTTTTCTTTTTCCCCGTAAAAAAGGTCATAAAAAACGCCTTAAATTTCCACCGCACTTTCACCTTATAAAGTAAATATTTATTTGCTAAAAACGCTATTTTTATGCAAAATTCAGTCACTTTAATCTGATAAGAGAAAGGCTCATGTTAAACGAAAATCCGGATAACCTGACAAAAGCATTCAAGGATCTATTGCGCCAAGAAAAATACGGTTCACAAAGTGAAATCGTCACCGAATTACATAAAATGGGATTTCGCACGGTTAATCAATCAAAAGTATCCCGTATGCTCAGTAAATTTGGTGCGGTTCGCACCCGTAATACCCGCATGGAAATGGTCTATTGCTTGCCAAGTGAGTTAAGCGTGCCAAATACGCGGAGTTCCTTAAAAGATTTAGTGTTAGACATTGATCATAACAATATGCTGATCGTCATTCGCACAACACCGGGCGCAGCACAACTTATCGCACGTCTCCTGGATTCCGTGAGTAAAATGGAAGGTATTCTGGGCAATATTGCTGGGGATGACACCATTTTTGTGACACCAACGAAAGAAACCGACATCAATAACTTAATGTTGCGTATTCAAGAGTTATTTGAAAATACCCTTTAAGTTCGATAAAAACAGAAAAACTGCATGAAAATTCTCATTACTGGAGCTACCGGTTTTATCGGAAGCGCGTTGATTCCTTCGTTATTGGCGAAAAATCATCAAATTACCGCCTTGGTGCGCCATCCGGCAAAAGCCAAACAGCAACTCCCCTATCCCATTGAATTCATTAATACGTTGGATTACTTTCAGCATTTTAATCAATTTGATGCGGTCATTAATTTAGCTGGAGAACCAATATTTTCTCGTCGCTGGACAACCACACAAAAAGAGCGGTTAGAATCTAGCCGCATTTCATTAACAGAAAAACTGGCACACCTGATAAATCGTAGCGACAATCCGCCGCAATGTTTTATTTCCGGTTCCGCCACGGGTTATTACGGTGATTGTGGCGAACAACTTATTGATGAAAATACGCCCCCGGCAAACGATTTTGCCGCTCGCTTATGTCAAGATTGGGAAGCCGCTGCCTTGAAAGCCAATACGCGAGTATGCCTCGTACGCACCGGCATGGTACTTGGTACACAAGGTGGTGCATTGGCAAAAATGTTGCCGTTATATGGTTGCGGACTGGGTGGCAAATTGGGTTCCGGCAAGCAATTCTGGGGTTGGATTGCCTTGGCTGATATGGTGCGTGGTATTTTATTTTTATTGGAAAATGCTGATTGCCGGGGCGCATTTAATTTCGTTGTACCACATGCAATACGTAACGCCGAATTTAATGTGTTATTAGGCAAAACGTTACGCCGCCCTCACATTGCAACCGCGCCTACGTTTATGCTGAAACTGTTACTCGGCGAACGTGCAAATTTATTGCTCGACAGTCAAAATCTCGTGCCGCAACATTTGCTAGCTCAAGGGTTTCAGTTTGAACATCCTGATCTTGCTCAATTCCTCCAGAAAGAAATCGCCGTTAAATAAAATCTCTCGAATTTTCCACCGCACTTTTCCAAAATACGCTTTTCGACGTATAAAAAAGTGCGGTGGTTTTTGCTAGAATTTCTCCCAATTTTTTATTGTTCTTAAGCCCATAAATGGCGATAATACACCGCTTATACGAACGAATTGAACGCTATGACACATTACATTCTACTGATCATCGGCACGGCATTGATTAATAACTTCGTGTTGGTGAAATTCCTTGGACTCTGCCCTTTTATGGGCGTCTCAAAAAAAATCGAAACCGCTATCGGCATGGGCTTGGCAACAACCTTTGTGCTGACAGTGGCGGCGCTTTGCTCCTATTTGGTAGATAATTATATTCTCGCGCCATTAAATGCGACTTTTTTACGGACACTCGTCTTTATTTTAGTGATCGCCGTGGTGGTGCAATTCACCGAAATGGTGATCAATAAAACCAGCCCAATGTTATATCGTTTATTAGGGATTTTCCTACCACTCATTACCACCAACTGTGCCGTGCTTGGCGTGGCATTGTTAAACGTTAATCTTGCGCATAATTTAACAGAATCGGTGGCTTATGGCTTTGGTGCCTCTGCCGGTTTTGCCTTAGTTTTAGTCTTATTTGCCGCATTGCGTGAGCGTCTGGTTGCCGCTGATGTGCCGATGCCATTTCGCGGTGCGTCTATCGCCTTGATTACGGCAGGCTTAATGTCTCTCGCCTTCATGGGCTTTACCGGATTGGTGAAACTATAATGGCGACTTTCTATTATGTTCTCATTGCCATTGTTGTATTGGCGCTGATTTTCGGCGCCATTTTGGGCTTTGCGTCAGTAAAACTGAAAGTCGAAGCAGATCCTATTGTCGAAAAAATCGATGCGATTTTACCACAAAGCCAATGTGGGCAATGTGGCTATCCCGGTTGCAAACCCTACGCAGAAGCCATTGCCAACGGGGATGTGATTACGAAATGTATTCCGGGCGGCAGACCCACTGTCATTAAAATTGCCGAACTCCTTGGTGTTGAACCACCGCAAACAGACGATTTAGCAGAAGATCCTACACCGAAAGTCGCCTTTATTGACGAGAATATGTGCATCGGTTGCACCAAATGTATTCAGGCTTGTCCGGTGGATGCCATTATCGGTAGCAATAAACTCATGCATACCATCATTCCTGATTTATGTACCGGTTGCGAGCTTTGTGTTGAGCCTTGCCCAACGAGCTGTATTTCCATGATTAAAGTAGAAAAAAATATCGATACTTGGGATTGGAAATTCGATCCTAATTTAGTGATTCCGATTGTTGATACCACATCGGCTGAAAAGAAAATCATTGTGGGGAAATAAATGGCGGATGTATTAACACGTTTCAACAGTGGCAAACTTTGGGAATTTGACGGTGGCATTCATCCGCCGGATATGAAGGCCCAATCTAATGGTACGCCCATTCGCACGCTCCCCCTGCCCGATGACTTTTATGTGCCGCTAAAACAACACGCCGGTACAGCAGGAAACCTGTTGGTAAAACCTGGGGATCAGGTTCTCAAAGGACAACCACTGACACAAGGCGATGGCTGGCGCACCTTACCTATTCATGCACCAACCTCAGGTACAGTCATTGCCGTAGGGCCTTATGTCGCAGCGCACCCATCCGGATTGACAGAAACCTGCGTACATATTCAAGCAGACGGCTTGGATCAATGGCGACCACAAATGCCAATCGAGGATTTTTTCACCCAAACTCGGGAACAGCTGATTGAAAAAATTTATCAAGCAGGTATTGCCGGCTTGGGTGGCGCTGTATTCCCGACAGCCGCCAAAATTCATTCGGCTGAAAAACAGGTTAAACTGCTGATTATTAACGGCGCAGAATGTGAACCCTACATTACCTGCGATGATCGCTTAATGCGCGATTATGCCGATGAAATCATCGAGGGCGTGCGTATTTTGCGTTATATTTTGCGTCCTGAAAAAGCCGTTATCGCCATAGAAGACAATAAACTTGAAGCCGTATCTGCCTTAGAACGTGCGTTACATGGCGCTAATGATATTGAAATCCGCGTCATTCCGACCAAATACCCTTCCGGTGCGGCAAAACAACTCATTCAAGTGCTGACCGGCATGGAAGTGCCAAGCGGACAACGCTCTTATAGCATTGGTGTACTCATGCAAAACGTGGGAACCGCCTTTGCCATTAAACGAGCAGTACTTGATGATGAACCGTTAATTGAGCGCGTCGTTACCCTTACCGGCGATAAAATTCCTAATAAAGGCAATTATTGGGCACGCTTTGGCACCCCGATTTCTCATTTATTGCGCGAAACAGGCTACCAATATGACGACCGCTTCCCAGTCTTCATGGGCGGTCCAATGATGGGTGTCATTCTACCGGATTTAAATGCGCCAATGACCAAAGTAGCAAACTGCTTATTGGCACCGGATCATTTTGAATATGCCCCACCGGAACCGGAAAAAAGCTGTATCCGTTGTTCTGCCTGTTCCGACGCTTGCCCGGTAAAACTGATGCCGCAGCAACTCTATTGGTTTGCGCGAAGCGAAAATCACGAAAAATCGGAAGAATATTCTCTCAAAGACTGTATTGAATGTGGTGTGTGCGCCTATGTTTGCCCAAGCCACATTCCACTGATTCAATATTTCCGCCAAGAAAAAGCCAAAATTTGGGAAATCAAACATAAAGCAAAATTAGCAGAAGAGGCGAAAATCCGTTTTGAACAACGCCAAGCCCGCCTAGAACGGGAAGAACAAGAACGCAAAGCGCGTTCTCAACGAGCCGCCGCAGCACGCCGTGAAGAATTAGCACAGCAAAAAGGCGTCGATCCGGTCGCTGCTGCCTTAGAACGTTTAAAAGCGAAAAAAGCCGAGTCTGCAGAAAATGCGCAAATTGAGCAAAAAACCCTTATTGATGAAAAAGGTCACATTCAGCCTGACAATAGCGACATCATGGCACAACGCAAGGCGCGCCGATTAGCCCGTCAAGCGGAAACCATAGCGTCTGCCGAACCGGCAACAGCTCAAAGTGCGGTTCAAATTTCAGATGAAAATCCGGCAGACACGGATCCGCGCAAAGCTGCGATTGCTGCCGCACTCGCACGTGCTAAAGCGAAGAAAGCCACGCAGCAAGGAGAAACCGCAACCTCTACCGAACAGACAACAGCCCAAAGTGCGGTTCAAATTTCAGATGAAAATCCAGCGGAAACAGATCAGCGCAAAGCTGCCATTGCCGCTGCGCTCGCGCGAGCCAAAGCGAAAAAAGCGGCGCAGCAAGGGGAAACCGTAGCCTCTACCGAACCGGCAACAGACCAAAGTGCGGTTCAAATTCCAGATGAAAATCCAGCGGAAATGGATCCGCGCAAAGCTGCGATTGCTGCCGCACTCGCGCGAGCCAAAGCGAAAAAAGCGGCGCAGCAAGGGGAAACCGTAGCCTCTACCGAACCGGCAACAGACCAAAGTGCGGTTCAAATTTCAGATGAAAATCCAGCAGACACGGATCCACGCAAAGCTGCCATTGCGGCGGCTATCGCACGTGCTAAAGCGAAAAAAGCCGCTCAACAAGTGGAAGCTGTAGCCTCAACTGAACCGGCAATAGCCCAAAGTGCGGTTCAAATTTCAGATGAAAAATCAGCAGAAATGGATCCACGTAAAGCCGCTATTGCTGCCGCACTCGCACGTGCCAAAGCGAAGAAAGCCGTGCAGCAAGGGGAACTCGTAACCTCTACCGAACCCGCAACAGCACAAAGTGCGGTTCAAACTTCAGATGAAAAATCAGAAGAGACGGATCCGCGCAAAGCCGCCATTGCTGCCGCTATCGCACGCGCCAAAGCGAAAAAAGCCGCTCAACAAGGTGACGCTGTAGCCTCAACTGAACCTGAAATAGCCCAAAGTGCGGTTCAAACTTCAGATGAAAAATCAGAAGAGACGGATCCGCGCAAAGCCGCCATTGCTGCCGCTATCGCACGTGCTAAAGCGAAAAAAGCCGCACAACAGGCACAACAAAATGAACAGGATTAAGGAATATACATGTTTAAGATGATCAGTTCACCCCACACCCATTCAGGTAAACTCACGGCGCGCGTGATGTTTTGGGTGATTCTCGCCATGATTCCGGCAATCATTTTGCAAATTTATTATTTTGGATTTGGCGTATTGATTCAATCCGCATTAGCCATCGGACTGGCGTTATTGCTGGAATGGAGCGTCTCGCTATTACGCAAAAGACCGGCGCTGAGCGATATTTCTGATTTTAGCGTCATTTTAACCGCACTGATTCTTGCTGTGGCCATTCCGCCTTATGCGCCTTATTGGATTATTCTTATTGGCACATTTTGTGCGGTGATTTTGGGCAAGCACGTTTATGGCGGCTTGGGACAAAATCCCTTTAATCCTGCCATGGTGGGATATGTCGTGTTGCTTGTCTCTTTTCCGTTACAAATGACCAGTTGGATGCCACCCATTGCGTTATTGCCGGAGCCGCCGACCTTTCATGATGCGGCATTGTTGATTTTCTCCGGACTGACCACCGATGGTTTTAGCCTGCATCAATTAACGGCGTCCATTGACGGCATTACGCAAGCGACACCGTTAGATACCGTACGAACCTTTTATTCTTCTGCAGGTTCCTGCATAACCGATGCGATATGTTCCGAAGCGGCATTTTATGAATTGACTAACTTACCGATTTTCACACAAAACGGTTGGGATTTCGCGCAAGGTTGGTGGCAAATTAACTTGGCCTTTTTACTGGGCGGCATCTTTTTAATACTGAAAAAAGTGATTCACTGGCAAATTCCGGTCGCAATGCTAGGCAGTTTTACGCTATTGAGCTTGGTCACCGAACTCTTCGGCAATGGTGCTCACTTAACCGTACCGGCACAGTTATTCAGCGGTGCCATGATGTTCGGTGCATTTTTTATCGCCACCGATCCGGTTACCGCCTCTATTACGCCACGAGGCAAATTGGTATTTGGTGTTCTCGTGGGGAGCTTACTATATTTAATCCGTTTTTACGGCAACTACCCTGATGGTGTCGCATTCGCTATTTTACTCAGTAACATTTGTGTGCCATTAATTGACCACTATACCCGTCCGCGCGTTGCCGGCCATCGGAAATAAGGACTTCGCCATGCAAACCATTAAAGTTACTTCAAAATCCGCTATGTTGTTGGCGTTCGTGGCATTTTGTTGCACGGCAATGTCCAGTGGGGTTTATTTTTTAACTAAAGATAAAATCGCTCAAGCGATGCAAGAGCAACAACGGGCGTTGTTATTGCAAGTGATTCCACAGGATTATTTTACCAACGATTTAACACAAGATTGTGATGTACCGAAAATCGATGCATTGCAAAATGTCGCTATTCAAAAAATCTGTACAGCCAAAAAAGACGGTAAAATCACCGCTTATGCTTTTGAAAGCGTGGCGCATGACGGTTACTCCGGTGATATTCGTATTTTAGTCGGCATGAAACCGGACGGCGAAGTGCTTGGTGTGCGAATCACAGAACATCATGAAACACCGGGTTTAGGCGATAAAATCGAAACGCGTATTTCCAATTGGATTTTGAGTTTTGATCATCAAGTCATCAGCCAAGAGAAAGCCGCAGAATGGGCGGTGAAAAAAGACGGTGGGAAATTCGATCAATTTGCCGGCGCCACGATTACGCCACGTGCCGTTGTCAACCAAGTAAAACGCGCGGCACTTGCCATGTTGGATAACTTGCCGAAAGAGAAAGAATAATGGATAAAGTAAATGAGACCGTAGAAACCTCACAAGCAAATGACACTCAAAGTGCGGTTAATATTTCAGATAAAAACAACATTTGGAAAACAATCTTCATTCAAGGCATTTGGACCAACAACTCCACGGTGGTACAACTGCTTGGCTTGTGTCCATTATTGGCAGTCTCCAACTCCGTCACCAATGCTCTGGGTTTAGGTTTAGCTACTATGCTGGTGCTTACTTGTACCAACACGGTGGTTTCCGTATTCCGTAAACACATTCCAAATGCAATTCGTATTCCGATTTATGTCATGATCATCGCCAGCACAGTAACGGTGGTGCAATTATTGATGAACGCTTATACTTACGAACTTTATCAATCGCTCGGCATTTTCATTCCGCTTATCGTCACTAACTGTATTGTGATTGGACGTGCGGAAGCCTTTGCTTCTAAGAACAGCATAGCCCATTCCGCATGGGACGGTTTTTCTATGGGATTGGGCATGTTGCTTGGTTTAGTCGCCCTCGGTGCTATCCGTGAAATTATCGGCAACGGCACCCTGTTTGACGGTATTGAAAATCTGCTAGGCGATTGGGCAGCATTTATGCGAATTGAGTTTTTCCATAGCGACAGTAATCTGCTACTGGCAATTTTGCCCCCCGGTGCATTTATCGGTTTAGCGTTGCTATTAGCGTTAAAAAATATCATAGACAGTAAAAAATAATGAATAAAGAAAAAAGAATTGAGATTCTAAAACGTCTGCGTGCCGCAAATCCGCACCCAACAACGGAACTGAATTTCAGCTCGCCCTTTGAATTATTAATTGCGGTGATTTTGTCGGCACAAGCCACCGATAAAGGTGTCAATAAAGCGACAGATAAACTGTTTCCCGTAGCCAATACGCCACAAGCGATTTTGGCATTGGGCGTAGATGGCTTAAAGGAATACATTAAAACTATCGGCTTATTTAACAGCAAAGCAGAAAATATCATTAAAACCTGCCGTGACTTAATTGAAAAACATAACGGTGAAGTCCCGGAAGATCGCGAAGCGTTAGAAGCACTTGCCGGCGTAGGAAGAAAAACCGCGAATGTGGTGTTAAACACCGCATTCGGACACCCGACTATCGCCGTGGATACGCATATTTTCCGCGTCTGCAATCGTACTGCGTTTGCCCCCGGCAAAGATGTGGTGAAAGTCGAAGAAAAATTGATTAAAGTCGTGCCCGCTGAATTTAAAGTGGACGTCCACCATTGGTTAATCTTGCACGGACGTTACACCTGTGTCGCCCGTAAACCTCGTTGTGGTGCGTGCATGATTGAAGATTTATGCGAATATAAAAATAAAACAGAATATTAAAAATACAGGAAAACTTATGACAACAAAATCAGAAAGACAAACTTGGTCAAGTCGCTTAACTTATGTCCTTACCGTTGCCGGCGCAACCGTAGGCTTTGGCGCAACATGGCGCTTTCCTTATTTAGTGGGAGAACACGGCGGCGGCGCCTATGTCATGCTGTTCTGTTTAGCCATGATTTTAATTGGGATCCCAATGATTTTAGTGGAAAACGTGATTGGTCGTCGTTTACGTGTCAACTCCATTGATGCCTTCGGTGACAAAATCCACGATAAAGGCAAAGGCATTTCAAAATACTGGAAAATCATCGGCTACATGGGCTTACTCGGTGCATTCGGGATCATGGCTTATTACATGGTGCTTGGCGGCTGGGTGATTACCTATATCGTCAATCTCATCAGCGGTACTCTCGATATTTCTGCGCCGATCACCAAAGATATTGCCAAAGATTTCTACGATTTACACATCAGTAACAGTCCGGTTGAAATCATCATGTACACCGCACTTTTCGTATTGGTAAATTACATTATTTTGGCAAAAGGCATTATTGGCGGTATCGAGCGCTCAGTGAAATACTTAATGCCATTGCTGTTTATTTTCTTAATCGGTATGGTTATTCGTAACGTGACCTTACCGGGCGCCATGGAAGGGATTACGTTCTATCTCAAACCGGATTTCTCCAAAATCAACGCAGAGTTATTTATTTTTGTATTAGGTCAAGTGTTCTTCGCGTTAAGTCTGGGTTTTGGCGTATTAATCACCCTTTCCAGCTACTTAAATAAAGAAGAAGATTTAATCCAAACCGCCGTTATCACCGGCTTCACTAACACCATTATCGCGGTGTTAGCCGGCTTCATGATTTTCCCATCCTTGTTTACTTTCGGTATTGAACCAAACGCAGGCCCAACCTTAGTGTTCCAAAGTTTGCCAATTGTGTTCTCCCATTTATGGGCGGGTAAATTCTTTGCGATTATCTTCTTCGGCTTATTGCTTATCGCCGCTTTAACAACATCTATCACCATTTACGAAGTGATTATCACAGCCCTGCAAGAAAAACTCAGAATGCGTCGTAGCAAAGCCATTATCTTAACCCTCGGTGGAATTTTCCTTTTAGGTAACGTGCCGGCAATTCTCGGCGACAATCTGTGGAAAGACGTGACTTTCTTCGGTAAAAGCATTTTCGATGCCTTCGATTTCGTCAGTGGCAATATTCTGTTTATGTTAACCGCACTTGGTTGCGCCCTTTTCGTCGGTTTCGTCTTAAAAGATGAAGCGAAAAAAGAGCTGTCACCAACTCCAAATTCTACGTTTACCAACATTTGGTTTAACTATGTGAAATTTGTCGTGCCGTTTATTATTTTGGTGATTTTTATTAGTAACCTGATTTAACAAAAAAAAGTGCGGTGAAAATTCACCGCACTTTTTTCTTTCATTATGGCTAAAACAACGTTAACGCCTGTCTTACAATGTGCTCTGCCGTAAGTTCGTATTCATTCATCAAAAAGTCTAACGAACCGACTTGTCCGTAGCGTTCTTTAATACCGATTCGGCGCATTGGGGTTGGACAATGCTCCGCTAACACTTCCGCCACCGCCGAACCTAAGCCGTTTTGAATGCTGTGATTCTCGCAAGTGACAATCTTGCCTGTATTCTTAGCACATTGAATAACGCATTCCTGATCCAACGGTTTAAGCGTAAACATATCCACCACTATGGCTTGAATGCCTTGTTCTGCCAACATCTCCGCCGCCTTCAAGGCTTCTGCGACCATAATGCCGTTGGCAATTAACGTAATGTCTTTGCCTTCACGGAGCACTTTTGCTTTGCCAATAGTGAAGGTTTCATTTTCATCGTAAATTTTGACCGCACTTTTACGGATGGTACGCACCCAGTAAAAGCCTTTTAATGCCACTAGCTGTCGAACGATATTTTTCATCATGGCGCCGTCGGTAATTTCCAACACCTTGGCATGTGCCAACCCACGAATGATCCCCATATCTTCAAAAGACATATGCGTGCCGCCGTTATACACCGCCGTGACACCCGCATCGGATGCAATCACTTTCACGTTCGCCTGTTGATAATCCACCGACATAAACAATTGATCCAAGCAACGACGGCTGGCAAAAGAAGTGAAGGAATGGAAGAATGGGATATGTCTGGCAATAGCAAGCCCTGCCGCCATGCCTACCACATTGGCCTCCATAATGCCGCAGTTAATCACTTGATTCGGCAGTTTTTTCTGCACGGTATCCATGGTCATGCAGCTCATTAAATCGGCATCCAATTCAATCACCAACGGATTTTCTTGCATACATTCTTGCAAGGTGTTGGCGTAAATTTTGCGCATTTCTAACGCATCGCGCTCTAACTTAATCGCCATATTCCGCCTCCAATTTATCTATTGCCAACTGAATCTGTGCACGGCTTTCGTCGTTTAAACGTAAGTGATGATTGTTAGCAAGATTCTCGATATAAGGCACACCTTGCCCTTTTTTAGAATCTAAAATCACGGCTAACGGACGGCTTGAAGCGGCGGAAAGTACTCGACAAAGCGCTTCAATATCATCTCCTTTCACTGTTTCCACAGCAAAACCGAAGGCTGCAAATTTCTCCTGCAAACTGAATGGATTGATGATGTCCGTTAAGCAGCCGTCTAATTGCAATTTGTTGTAATCTACAATCACGCACAAATTCGTCAAATTATGGTGGGCTATAAACTGGAAGGCTTCCCAGCATTGCCCCTCATTCAATTCACCATCGCCGACAATACAAAACGTGCGATTTAATTTACCGCGTAATTGATGAGAAAGAGCAATGCCAGCAGCAATGGAAATACCCTGCCCCAAAGATCCTGTGGTAGCATCCACGCCCGGCGTTTTCAAACGATCGGGATGGCTTGGCAAAAAAGTACGGTCGGTATTTAAAGTAAAAAGTTGCTCGAGAGGAAAATAACCTTTTAAGGCAAGGGTGGCATACAAAGCAGGCCCCGCATGGCCTTTGGATAACACAAAATAATCGCGTTCTTCCCAGTTGGGATCTTCCGGTTTCAGGCGCATAACCTTGCCGTATAATACGGCAAGGGTTTCCACAATGGAAAGGCTACCACCGAAGTGGCCAAAGCCTAAATGCACCAGCGATTTTAATGTGTTAAGACGAATTTTCTGAGCAAACTGTTGAAGTTCTGCAGTATTCATCTTTTCCACCTTATTTTTTCATGACTGGTTTCTTCGCAATATAGTTATAGCCCACCAGCAACATGAAGAGACTCACTACAGAGATTAAAATCATTTCTTTAGAGAAATATTGTGCCATGTAACCTAATAAAATACCGACACCACCGAAGTCCGCATCAGAGAAGGTAGTATTAGCAAAACCAAGCGAACCTAACACAGGCAATAAAAAGACCGGCAAGAAAGTAATCAACAAGCCGTGAGCAAATGCGCCTAGAATCGCGCCACGACGACCACCTGTAGCATTACCGAATACGCCAGCCGTTGCACCACAGAAAAAGTGCGGTACGACACCAGGTAGAATAAGAACCCAGTTTAATTGATTTAACAATGCCAAGCCGACAATTCCTCCCACAAAACTGGAAAGAAAGCCGATAAGCACAGCATTTGGTGCATATGGGAAGACAATCGGGCAATCCAATGCCGGTTTAGCCTCCGGCACGAGTTTTTCAGAAATCCCCGTAAAGGCAGGTACGATTTCCGCCAAAATCAAACGCACACCTTGCAAAATGATGAACACCCCGGCTGCGAAAGTAATTGCTTGAATCGCGGCATACACTAAATAATGTTGTCCGTTACTGAATTGTGTCGTGACATATTCGCTACCGGAAGCGATGGCAAGAATAAAATAAATCACCATCATGGTTAGCGAAATTGAAATAGAGCTATCACGCAAGAAACTCAAATTCTTCGGCAAATCCATTTCCTCTGTAGATTTAGAGCCTTTGCCTACAGCTTGACCAATCGCGCCAGAAAGCACATAGCCCAAGGTGCCGAAATGCCCAAAGCCCACATCGTTACTACCGGTAATTTTCTTCATATAAAAATGGGCAATCGCCGGGAAAAAGGCCATGACAAGACCTAGCGCCAAGGAACCGGTAAAGATCAATTCGATGCCCTCTAAACCCGCAACCGTTAAAATCACCGCAATCATACACGCCATATAAAACGTATGGTGTCCAGTTAAGAAAATGAATTTTAAACGGGTAAAACGCGCGACTAAAATATTTGCCACCATACCAAACGCCATGATAAGTGCGGTCGCCGTACCATATTTTTCCACCGCCATGGAAACGATAGCCTCGTTATTCGGAATGATCCCTTGCACATTAAAGCCATGTTCAAACATCCCTCCCAGTGGCGCAAGAGAACCAACCAATACACCGGCACCGCCACCTAAAACAATAAAACCTAGAATAGTTTTAATCGTACCTTTCACTACATCAGGAAAGGATTTTTTCTGCATCAATAAACCAACCAAAGCTATAAGACCAACTAAAATAGAAGGCACTTTTAAGATGTCTAAAATAAAGAAAAGTAGAGAGTCCATAGTCCTTCCTCCTTCAGTTATCGATTAAAATAGGCAGACAATTTTTCTTCAAATTCACTGACACTCACAATATTTTTCACAATAACAATTTTTTCCATCGGAATTGAACTACTTTGTGCAATGTCGCTCGCCATAATAAACACATCCGCATCATTTACTGTCACCGATGCCAAATCCGTATGAGCCACTTCAACATCAATCCCCAATTTAGCGAGCGCCTTTTTAGCATTCATTTCCATCATAAAGCTGCTCCCTAAACCGGAACCGCAAACTGCCATTATTTTCATAATTTTTCTCCTATTGGGTTAATCACAATTAATGACTTCTGATATGGCTGACACATCGGAAGAATTCGCTAAATGTTTCATCACAACTTGTGGTGTAATTAAAAAATAAGACTCACTTTCATCATAAACTGGAAAACGTCGTTCAAGATAAGGGGATGCTATCAACGCAGATTGGTGTCGTAATTTTGTAGCAACTCGCTCTGTCTGCTGCCATGTTTCAGCAGTATTCGCGAATTGAATTAGAGAAAGGGGCAAATGATCTTTTAGCATAGTTCATCCCTGTTCTTGGATAATTGAAGCCAGTCTATTGTGGAATGATGCTATTGATCAATGCATAGGTTCTAAAACTGTGATCAGAGCGACACTTTGATAAGAGAATATGGTGATATAGCAACACTAAATTAACAAAAAAGTGCGGTCAATATTTCCAGCGCTTTAAAACGCCCCGAAAAATGACCGCACTTTTCTTGCATTAAGTACACGGAAACTGACTATTTCCCTTCCGCCAAATTTTTCTTTCCTTCCAATTCTTCCCAACGCATAAATGCCCTTTCCAGTTCGGCTTCGGCATCTGCCAACGCTTTCAGTTTGGCATCCGTCGCATCGTGAGATTGTTGGAAGAAATTCGGGTCACCGATTTCGGTTTGAAGTGCGGTGATTTTTTCTTCTAAATCTTCCAACAGTTTCGGAAGCTGTTCCAGTTCGCGCAGTTCTTTGTAAGAAAGTTTAACGGATTTGGGTTTATTGGAAACAGCTTTATTTTCCACCGCACTTTCTTCTTTTTTCGGCTCAACTTTTTTCTGTTTTTCTGCGTTCTGTTCCGCTTTTTGAGCAAAATAATTGGCTTGTTGCTGTTTGGCATCGAAGAAGCCTCCGACATATTTATTCAACACGCCCTCGCCTTCAAAGATGTAGCATTCCGTCGCAGTGTTGTCGATGAATTGACGATCGTGGCTGACGATGAGCAATGTGCCTTGGTAATCGGTGAGGATTTCTTCCAAAAGCTCCAAGGTTTCTACGTCCAAGTCGTTAGTCGGTTCATCGAGAATCAATAAATTATTCGGTTTTAATAATAATTTTGCCAATAACAAGCGATTACGTTCACCACCGGAAAGGGCTTTTACCGGCGTCATGGCGCGTTTTGGTGGGAACAAGAAATCTTGTAAATAGCCCAACACATGGCGTTTGATGCCGTTGACTTCCACGTCCTGCTTGCCATCGGCAACGTTGTCCATGACGGATTTTTCCGGATCGAGATCAGCACGGTATTGGTCGAAATAAGCGATATCTAGCTTGGTCCCACAGCGTATGGATCCACTTGTGGGTTGAATTTCGCCGAGTAGCAATTTGATAAAGGTGGTTTTGCCACAACCGTTCGGACCAACTAAAGCGATTTTGTCGCCGCGTAAAATGGTGGTACTAAAATCTTTAAGTAATTGTTTGCCGTCAATGTCGTAACTGACGTTTTCCATTTCAAACACGATTTTGCCGGAACGGCTGGAGGTGTCTAATTGCAATTTTGCGGTGCCCATCACATCACGGCGTTGGCGACGTTCTTCGCGCATGGCTTTTAACGCACGCACGCGACCTTCATTACGGGTGCGACGGGCTTTAATACCTTGGCGAATCCAGACCTCTTCTTGCGCTAAGCGTTTATCAAATAACTCGTTTTGTAACACTTCTACCCGCAAGTTTTCTTCTTTCGCAGTAAGATATAAATCGTAGTTGCCGGGGTAAGACACCAATTTGCCGCGATCTAAATCCACGATGCGGGTCGCCATTTTGCGAATGAAAGAACGGTCGTGAGAAATAAACACAATGCTCCCGCCAAATTCCATCAGGAAATTTTCCAGCCATTCGATGGCATCCACATCCAAGTGGTTAGTCGGCTCATCTAACAACAACACATCCGGATTACACACTAAGGCGCGCGCCAAAGCAGCTTTACGCAACCAACCACCGGATAAATCAGCAAGCTTAGTATTCGGATTTAATTCCAGTTTTTGTAACACTTCATTGATTTTATTTTCAAACTGCCAGCCGTTGGCGTGTTCCAATTTCGCTTGAATTTGAGCGAGTTGGTTTAACGTCTGCTCGCTGTAATGCTGCTCTAGCTGCACGGAAATATGATGGTATTCCTTCAATAAATCCGCCAAATGCTCAATCCCTTCCGCCACATAATCAAACACATTGCCTTCTGCATGGCGCGGCGGATCCTGCTCTAAACGGGACACCACCAAGTCTTTTTCATACTGCACTTTGCCATCATCCATAACGACATCACCGGCAATAATTTTAAGCAATGTAGATTTGCCTGCGCCATTGCGGCCGACTAAACAGACGCGTTCGTTAGGTTCGATATGTAACTCCGCATGATCCAATAAAGGGGCGTCGCTGAAAGAAAGATATCCGTTGGTTAAGCTGATAAGTGCCACAAAAAATCCTTTAAAAATAAAAAAAATAGTCATGAAATGACTTATGCATCGACAAGCTCAGCAAGCGTCATTTCATATTAATGATAAATAACGACCGCACTTTAAAGTTGCTGATACACCTTCAATGCATACGCATCCGACATGCCGGCAATGTAATCGCAAATCACGCGTTTTTTACCGTTTTCTTCTGCATTCCTCCAGCGGTTGGCTGTGTTGGTTGGGAGTAATCGTTGCGGATCCGAATCAAAAATTTGGAACAGCTCTGTCAAAATACGCTGACCTTTGTATTCTACACGTTGCGTTTCCACATTATTGATCACGTATTTCTGGACAAAATTTTTGAATACTTTTAATACGCCCACCACTTCCGACGGTAATTCCGCGTTATAACGCAACAGCGGATCGCTAAATTCAGGCTGAATTTTCCAACGCACATTGGTGATGAAATAATTCACTAACGCACCGATAGCGTTTTTGCGTAAGTAATGTTGATCAGAAAACAGTTTTGTACTGATATCTTCAATATGTTGTCGCATCCAATCTGATTGACAGTCTTTCAATGCATTCAAGGCCTCTTGCCATTGCTGCATATTGACCACACCGACGACGATGGCATCTTCCAAATCATGCACGCCATAAGCGATGTCATCCGCTAGCTCCATAATGCTACAGTCGAGGGATTTAAAACGAGTCTTTAAAATCTCTTGCGGATTTGACCGCTCTTTTTGGAGTGAACCGAATAACGCACTTTCAGTTTCAGAAAGCGGTTCGAGCAACCAGTTAAACATATCAAGATCATCACGGAATAATCCTTTCCCCGGTCGCCAGTCGGCAATTTTGACATAACGAGGATCACTATGCTGGGTTTCGGCTAATTGATCATATTGCGCGGAAGAGACATCCAAAATGGTCGGGTATTTCACAATACCAAGAATGGTACGACGGGTTAAATTCATGCCGGCATTGGGCGTGTAAGGTTCAAGCTTGGTGAGCAAACGAAAGGTCTGCGCATTGCCTTCAAAACCGCCATTATTGCGCATCATATAATTGAGTGCGACCTCGCCACCATGCCCAAAAGGCGGATGGCCGATGTCGTGCGCAAAACACAAACTTTCGATTAAATCATTGGTGGGCAACAAAGGGCTAAGTTGCTTTTGTAACTCGCTTTTATCCTGAGACAGTTGTTGTGCCAAGGTAGCAAAGGCTTCAGCAAATTTGAGTTGCGCCACAAGGCTGCTGCCGATTTGTGCCACTTCTAAAGAATGGGTTAAGCGAGTTCGGTAGAAGTCATTTTCTCCCACCGCATGAATTTGCGTTTTTGCTTGTAAGCAGCGAAAAGCGGCAGAATGGAGAATACGTCCGCGATCCCGACGAAACGGCGGACGGTGGTCTTTTTCCCGTGGTTTATCGTCAATAAAACGTTGCTGCCAACGGGGATTAATTTGATTTTTCATGCTATACCAATGCGTAGATCAATTTGAAGACAAAAGGTGCCAAAATTGAGCTAATGATACCGCACAATACTAAAGAAATGGAACTGTAACTCCCTGCTTTTGCATTATTTTCCATGCAACTGACCGTGCCTAACGCATGAGAAACAGCCCCAACGGATAAACCAATCGCTTCTTGATTTTTTAAGCCGATTTTTTTTAAGAGTAAATAGCCGAAAATGGAGCCTTGCAAACCGGCAACAACAACCCCAACAGCCGCCACCGAAGGAATCCCGCCCAAATTTTCAGAGACTGCCATGGCAATCGGTGTAGTAATAGATTTCGGTAAAATAGTCGCCACAATATCCGGTTTCGCCCCCAGAAGTAATGCCAATACGGCGCCACTCATCATAGATAAAAGAGAAGCGGACACGGTGGTAATCAAAATGATTTGCCAATGACGAGCAATTTGACGAATTTGTTCATATAACGGCACCGCCAACGCAACAATACTCACGCCCAATAAATTATTGAGCGGCGCATTGCCGGCCATATAGGTGTCATAAGGCAGATGAAATGCCAGCAAGACAGCCACTAACATTAGCACGGTTAACACAAAGCTATTTAATACCACAGACTTCCAGCGTTGATTGATTTTCACCGCCAAAACAAAAGCAAGAATTGTCAATAATGTGTAAGCATAAACAAGATAAGACATCATTCCTCCTTCGCCCGTTTTTTCATGATTTTATGTTTGAGGTGTGTAAAGGATTTGAGGGAAAACAGATAGTCAGACAGTAAACCGATCACAACCAAGGTCACGCAAGTACTGACCATATTCGGCACTAATAATTCTTTCATTTGATCCATGAGCAAGCCGGAATATTTGACGATTCCCACACTGACCGGCACAAATAATAACGCCATATAACGAATTAAAAGACGGGAGGAAAACATCACCCATTCCACTTTGACGATACGTAACACCAAACAGGTAAACAGCAGCAATAATCCCCAAATACTTGATGGAATACCAATAGGAACGTAATGGGCGATAAGTTCGCCCAAATACAACATGAAATACAATAGAAGCAACGATCTGACTAAATCAAAAACTTTCCGATACATTATAAAAACTCAACTTTTTTTTTAAACTTTAAAATAATTTTACTCCTATTTAGTTAGGAGGGGAATTTATTATTCAAAACGTGGAGGGAGTAAAGCTAGAAAAGAAAAAAGTGCGGTCAACATTTCACAGATAAAAAATCATCAAATGTGTTGAATTTTATACAGTTAAATAAAATTACAAAGTTTTTACTTGCAACTGAAATACAATCCCTTATAATACCACTCGTTTTTACGAGACTTATCAGTGTTGCCTGGGTGGCGAAATTGGTAGACGCAGCGGATTCAAAATCCGCCGTTGAATAAACGTGTCGGTTCGAGTCCGACCCTAGGCACCAATAATAAGTTTCTGAAGAATAAAAGCTGCGGTAAAACGCAGCTTTTTTTGTAACTAAATCTTCCCTTCCGCTTAAAATTTACCGAGAAAAACGACCGCACTTTTAATGCGCTAATGATTATGCCACAAGGATTTTTCTGTATTCTACTGTTGCTACTCTCTTTTACACTTCAGGCAAAAACGCTTACCTGTCGTGTTGTAGGCATCACTGATGGCGACACCTTTAGCTGCCTAACCACAAATAACCAACAGATAAAAGTACGTTTAGCCGAAATTGACGCCCCTGAGCATAACCAACCTTTCGGTAGAAAATCTCGTCAACGACTTGCTTCACTCATTCACCAACGACATGTCAAACTGGCGGTTACAGGAGAAGATCGTTATCACCGCACGTTAGCCACGGTATATAATTCCCAAGGGCAAAATGTCAATTTAATCATGGTGCAACAAGGCATGGCCTGGGCATATAAACAATATGCGACGACGCCCATTTATGCCCAAGCTGAACAAATTGCCCGAAATAAACGCCTTGGTTTATGGCAGGATCGTTCTCCAATTGAACCGCACTTATGGCGTCATTCCAAAAGGTAAATTACATGAATTTTGAGCCTATGACATTTCGTCAATATTTTCCTTATTTCACGCATAACGATGCAGTAGTCTATTTAGATAACGCTGCAACAACATTAAAACCACAATGTCTCATTGATGCCACGGTGGATTTTTACCGGTCTGCCGGTTCAGTGCATCGTAGCCAATATGATGAAAAACAGACCGCACTTTACGAGCAAGCGCGTACTCGTGTAAAACACCTCATTAATACGGAAGATGAACAAGCGGTCATTTGGACATCAGGCACTACTCAAGCGATTAATACCGTTGCAAATGGCTTATTGCCACATCTAAAGACAGGCGATGAAATCATTATTAGTGAAGCGGATCATCACGCCAATTTCGTTACTTGGCATCAAATTGCCGAAAAAAGCGGGGCAAAACTTCATATATTACCGATTGATGATAGTTGGTTAATTAACACCGAAACCTTGTTAAAACAATTAAATCCAAATACTAAACTAGTGGCGTTAAATTTTGCATCGAATGTCACCGGTACTCAGCAACCTGTCAAACAACTGATTCAGCACATTCGAGACAAGAGTTCCGCCTTCATTTTGTTAGATGCCGCGCAGGCAATTAGCCACGTTAAAATCGACTTAGCCGAATTGGATGTGGATTTTATTGCTTTTTCCGCCCATAAAATTTACGGGCCAACCGGACTTGGCGTGTTAAGCGGAAAATTATCCTCACTCAATTTGCTACAACCGCTACAATATGGCGGTAAAATGATCCGCAAAGTCAGCAAAGAGCAAATTACGTTTTCAGCGTTGCCTTACCGCTTAGAAGCCGGCACTCCCAATATTGCCGCCGTTATTGGTTTCAACGCAGTATTAGCGTGGCTGAGCCAATGGGATATTACAGAAATGGAATCCTCCGCTGTACGTTTAGCGGAAATCACTCGCCGGCGCTTAAGCCATTATGAAAAATGTAAACTCTTTAATTCGCCACAACCAAGCTCTGTGATTAGTTTCATTTTTGAAGACATTAACGCTTCCGATTTAGCCACATTGCTGGCAGAACAACAGATTGCGCTACGTGTTGGAGAACATTGTGCCCAGCCTTATTTGGCGCGCTTAGGACAAACGGCTACGTTGCGCTTATCTTTTGCGCCGTACAATGTTGTATCAGAGGTAGAGGCTTTCTTTAACGCATTAGATAAAAGTTTAGAATTATTAAGATGAATATTGAACAACAATTAGTTGAAACAAAACATTGGGAAGAACGCTATCGCTTGATTATTCAAGCTGGAAAAAATCTTCCTGAACCAAGTGAAGAGGAATTTGCAACGATGCAAAGCATTCCGGGCTGTGAAGTGCAAGTCTGGTTTACATTCACGGAAAAAACAGACCGCACTTTTCACTTTCAAGCTTACAGCGAAGCGCGGATTATGAACGGTTTATTATGGATTTTGTTACAGCACATTGAAAATCAAACTGCTGAAGCTTTGCGCCAATTTGATCTAACCGCTTATTTCAATGCATTAGGTATTGCTCAACGGTTAAGTTCTACTCGATTAAATGGCTTGAAGCATATTGAAAAAATGTTGCATAACTTATAAATAAAAAAGCGCGAATAAACCGCGCTTTTTGTTTGTGTTATTTTTCCAAATGTTTAATTTTCTTGATCACGTTCGATGTGGAAAAACCATTTTCAAAATTCAGCACTTTCACCTCGCCACCGTTTGCCCAAACTTCTTGACTACCAGCAATGTCTTCTGGTTTATAGTCACCGCCTTTCACCAATAAATCAGGCAAGACTTCACCAATTAAACGTTGCGGCGTATCTTCATCAAAGGCAACCAGCCAATCCACAGAAGAAAGACCGGCAAGCACCGCCATTCTCGAGGCTAAATGATTAATCGGTCGTTCTTCCCCTTTTAAGCGTTTTACCGATTCATCCGTATTCACAGCAACAATTAAACGGTCGCCTAGCTTACGGGCATTTTCTAAGTAAGACACGTGACCAGGATGCAAAATATCAAAACACCCGTTTGTCATCACGATTTTCTCGCCACGATCTTTTGCCAATTTAACCGCTTGTTTCAATTCAGCCTCGGTCATCACACCAAAACCGGTGGTAGTTCGTCCATGAATCGCATTTTCCAACTCGACGGTTGAAACGGTTGATGTGCCCAATTTACCCACCACAATACCGGCAGCCACATTGGATAAATAACAGGCTTCTTCAAAGCTACGGCCATCCGCTAACGCGATTGCAAGCACACTGATCACCGTATCGCCGGCCCCTGTCACATCAAAGACTTCTTTTGCCTCTGTCGGTAAATGGAATACCGGTTGATTTGGACGCAATAAGGTCATACCTTTTTCAGAACGAGTCACTAAAAGTGCGGTGAGATTAATGTCTGAAATGAGTTTCAGCCCCTTTTCGATAATATCTTGTTCGGAATGACATTTCCCCACGACCGCTTCAAATTCCGACATATTCGGCGTTAGCAAGGTTGCACCGCGATAACGTTCAAAATCAGTCCCTTTTGGATCGATCAATACTGGTACATTGGCATTACGCGCAATTTGAATCATTTTTTGTACATCATTTAAGGTGCCTTTGCCGTAATCCGAAAGCACTAAAGCACCGTAATTTTTGACCGCACTTTCTAATTTTTGTAATAAATTTTCGCTTGTTACATTTTGAAAGCCTTCCTCAAAATCAAGACGTAAAAGCTGTTGATGGCGGGATAAAATACGTAACTTGGTAATCGTTGGATGGGTAGATAATTGGACAAAGTTACAATCGATTTTTTGTTGTTGTAATAATGCGGTTAATGCAACACCCGCCTCATCCTGACCGGTCAAACCAAGTAACTGTACCGGCACATTTAATGACGCAATGTTCATCGCCACGTTTGCTGCACCGCCTGCACGCTCTTCATGTGTCTGAACGCGCACCACCGGCACCGGCGCTTCCGGCGAAATTCGATTGGTCGCACCAAACCAATAGCGATCCAACATCACATCGCCTAATACCAAAACTTTTGCCTGATTAAATTGTGCAGAATATTGAGCCATTTGATTTTCTCTTAACTTATTGAAATAAAAAATTCTGCTAATATTACCACAGGGGAAATGCTATTTCCTAAAAATTCCGTTAAACTAAAAACCAATTGAAGTCACCCTGTAATCCTTATGGCAAAATCAGTTCTCCCAACGTTTAAAATTGAATTTCTCCATCCAAAACACTGGGGCTTTTGGCTCGCACTCGGTATTTTCCGCTTAATTCTACTGTTGCCTTACCCTATTTTATGCAAAATTGGCAATGGATTAGGTTGGCTGTTTGCTAAAACCGGTGTGGGCAAGCGACGCGCTAAGATCGCGAAGCGCAATCTGGAACTTTGCTTTCCTGACTGGTCTGAACAACAAATTCATCAGATTTTACAAGCCAACCTACGTGCCACCGGAATGGCGATTATTGAAACAGGTATGGCGTGGTTTTGGTCTGATCGTCGTATAAAAAAATGGTCAAAAATTGAAGGGCTTGACTATTTAAAAGACAATTTGGCAGACGGTATCATTTTCGTCGGCATACATTTCTTAACGCTGGAGTTGGGTGCTCGCATTGTTGGCATTCATCAACCGGGGATTGGGGTTTATCGCCCTAACGACAATCCATTATTTGATTGGCTTCAAACACAAGGGAGATTACGCTCCAATAAAGCGATGCTGGATCGTAAAGATCTCCGTGGCATGATTAAGGCGATACGAAATGGGGATATTATTTGGTATGCACCGGACCACGACTATGGCCGAAAAAATGCCGTTTTCGTGCCGTTCTTTGCGGTTCCTCACGCTGCAACAACAACCGGCAGTTATTACTTATTAAAGTCTTCTCCAAACAGTAAAGTGATTCCTTTCGCGCCGCTTAGAAACGCAGATAATTCCGGCTATACGGTCACCATCTCTCCGCCGGTCGATTTTTCTGATCTACGTGATGAAACTGAAATTGCGACAAGAATGAACCAAGTGATTGAAACAGAAATTATGAAAGGCGTTGAACAGTATATGTGGCTCCATCGCCGCTTTAAGACACAACCGAATGAAGAGAATCATTTATATAAATGACTAGATACAAAAAAGGTGAGCCGCAAGCTCACCTTTATTTTGAATGATTTTTTATAATGCTTCTGAATCTAACTCATCAGCCATCGCAGAGAGAATTTCACGCGTTAAATAAGCCAAAGAACGATAAAACGGCAGTGTAGCCTGTGTTTCAACTTTCACTAAAAACTTAGTTGCACAAGGCAGAAGAAAACGTTCAAATAATTCCTGTTGAGCACTTAAAGAATCCGCATTATCTTCCAACCAAGATGCGGTTAACAATAACATGGCAAAATGATCGATATTCTGGGCTTCAGGCAAACCACGAACTTGGCGAAAATCATGAAACTCTTCAACAGAAATGTCATACGCAGAAATTTCTGTTGCAACATTTCCGGATTCACCAAAAAGCTTTTGGTATTCTTTATCTAACAAGGTTAAATCAATTGCCATTTGTAATGAATCTAACGCCTTTTGGCTGTTATTATCTTCGTTTAATGCCCAAACTTGAGATAAATTACCTTGATTTAGCCAAGCAAATACACCGGATAAAATAGGATCTGTCGGCTGACGATAAAATAAATTACCAAATAATCGACTAATCAAAGAAAAGTTATTTAATTGTAGGTTCTCTTGCATTATGCCTTATCCTCTTTCGCTAAAAGTGCGGTTAGATTTTCTTGCGTTTTTTGTGTCGCAAGATTCAAAATATTCAAATAACCTGCTTCATTTAATAAATGTATATCGCCAAAAATATCATGCTGAATATCCGTAATACCGCAGAAATTAAATAAACCATCAACCAAACAGGTTTGCAACGCTTTATCAAAATTCAGACTTTGGTAACGCTCAAGATTATTTCCCATGGTGATAAAATGCTGCATTTTTTTATCGCTCAATAAACCTACCGAACAACCATTTTCAGTTTGATAAGCAAAGCCATAACTCAGCACCCGATCCAAATATCCTTTCAAAATTGCCGGAAATCCCATCCACCAAAGAGGATAGGCCAACGTAATCAAATCAGCATCTTTTATCAGATTTTGTTCAAATTTCACTTCTTCCGGTACAATGCCAGCCTGACAAGCACCTAATTCATCCCAAGACAAAACGGGATTAAAATTTAATGTGTAAAGATCTCGTACAATCGTTTCGACATTCATTTCATGAGATGCCTGAACAATACGTTCTACTAAAGCTCGATTAAAACTTTGTTGGTTAGGGTGAGCAAAAATAATTAAATGCTTCATTAACGTCCTTAAATCTTATTAACTTTTAATGTAATGCTATCCACAGCCGTTACTTCAACAATGTCATTCACCGCTAAATCACGTCCTTGTATTCGCCAAGTAGTATCGCCAAAAGCGCCTCTACCAATACTATTTTCACCAATTTCCAAAACTTTACCCTGCGCCCCTATCATTGCATGATCTCGTTGGTTAAGAACACTTTGTGATTGATCGATTTGATCTTTACCATGTTGATAACGCCACCAGATAATACTGAGAATGCTGGCAATAACGGCGTACATTACCGCAAGAAAAGAAAGAGGTAGCGTAGGAATAAATTTTGTAATAACTGCAATCACAATGGCAGATAATCCCCACCATAAAAGAAAAACACCCGGCACTAAAATTTCAGCAATAAGCAAGACAAAACCAAGAATAAGCCAATGCCAAACACCCCAGTCTGTTAACCATTCCATACCAACCTCTACTTTATGATTAATTTGTTTTTTTATCGGATTTTAATAGCTCAGAAATTCCTGCAATGGAACCGATTAAATTACCCGCTTCTAAAGGCATTAAAACAACCTTACTGTTATCCGAACCACCAATTTCTTTCAATGCTTCAGTATATTTTTGTGCGATAAAGTAATTAATCGCTTTCGTATCGCCATTAGCAATCGCGTCAGACACCATTTGCGTTGCTTTCGCTTCCGCTTCAGCTGCACGTTCACGGGCTTCAGCCTGTAAGAATGCCTCTTGTCTTTCCCCTTCGGCTTTCAGAATGCGTGATTGTTTTTCCCCTTCTGCTCGTAAAATCTCAGCTTGACGCACCCCCTCTGCTTCCAAAATATCTGCACGTTTATTGCGTTCAGCTTTCATTTGAGCATTCATTGCAGCAATCAATTCATGTGGAGGACGAACATCGCGAATTTCAATACGGGTGACCTTAATTCCCCAAGGATTTGTCGCTTCATCCACAATAGACAGCAATCGGCTATTAATTGAATCACGTTGAGACAACATTTCATCCAATTCCATTGAACCTAATACAGTACGAATATTTGTCATAGTAAGGTTGATGATAGCTTGCTCTAAATGATTAACTTCATAAGCAGCATTACGTGCGTCAATAACTTGAACGAAACATACCGCATCAATAGCTACGTTGGCGTTATCTTTTGAAATAACTTCTTGTGATGGAATATCTAAAACCTGTTCCATCATATTAATTTTACGACCTACACGATCAACGAATGGAACAACAAAATTCAAACCGGGCATTAAAGTACGGGTATAACGACCAAAACGTTCAATAGTCCAGTTATAGCCCTGAGGGACAGTCTTAAGCGTAGAATAAAGCACCACACCAACAAGCATGACAAAAATAATAGCGGCGATTGGTAATCCATCTAAAAAATACATAATTTTCTCCTTAAAACATCAACAGTTACCCTTTAAAGAATAACAATTAGCACAAAATTTGTATATAACAATTCAGGTATGTTCTATTGTCTGCAGCTATACTAGCTTCTTTCTATTTTCCTTTCCTATGCCCCCAAAGCAAAAACCCCCGACGCTCTCACATCAGGGGTTTATATCAGGCTTGGCGGTGACCTACTCTCACATGGGGATGCCCCACACTACCATCGGCATTACGGCGTTTCACTTCTGAGTTCGGTATGGAGTCAGGTGGGCCCACCGCACTATCGCCGCCAATATTCTTTATGATTTCTATCTTATCTTATTCGCGTCTTCTTAATCTAAAAACAAGCCTTCTCTCAACTCTCTTCTACGTCCACTCTCTTAACTGCTACTCTACTTCGCTCCATGCTCCAGGTCTCCCCAAAAACACTTGAGCGTTGTATGGCTAAGCCTCTCGGGCAATTAGTATGCGTTAGCTCAATGTATCACTACACTTACACACCGCACCTATCTACGTCTTAGTCTTAAACAACCCTTACTGTCTTAAAGACAGGGAGAACTCATCTCTTGGCAAGTTTCGTGCTTAGATGCTTTCAGCACTTATCTCTTCCGCATGTAGCTACCCAGCAATGCCTCTGGCGAGACAACTGGAACACCAGTGATGCGTCCACTCCGGTCCTCTCGTACTAGGAGCAGCCCCAATCAATTCTCCAACGCCCACGGCAGATAGGGACCGAACTGTCTCACGACGTTCTAAACCCAGCTCGCGTACCACTTTAAATGGCGAACAGCCATACCCTTGGGACCTACTTCAGCCCCAGGATGTGATGAGCCGACATCGAGGTGCCAAACACCGCCGTCGATATGAACTCTTGGGCGGTATCAGCCTGTTATCCCCGGAGTACCTTTTATCCGTTGAGCGATGGCCCTTCCATACAGAACCACCGGATCACTATGACCTACTTTCGTACCTGCTCGACTTGTCTGTCTCGCAGTTAAGCTTGCTTATACCATTGCACTAACCTCACGATGTCCGACCGTGATTAGCAAACCTTCGTGCTCCTCCGTTACTCTTTGGGAGGAGACCGCCCCAGTCAAACTACCCACCAGACACTGTCCGAGACCACGTTTCGTCATCTTCGTTAGAACATCAAACGTTAAAGGGTGGTATTTCAAGGACGACTCCATAATCACTGGCGTGACTACTTCAAAGTCTCCCACCTATCCTACACATCAAAATTCAATGTTCAGTGTCAAGCTATAGTAAAGGTTCACGGGGTCTTTCCGTCTAGCCGCGGGTACACCGCATCTTCACGGCGATTTCAATTTCACTGAGTCTCGGGTGGAGACAGCCTGGCCATCATTATGCCATTCGTGCAGGTCGGAACTTACCCGACAAGGAATTTCGCTACCTTAGGACCGTTATAGTTACGGCCGCCGTTTACTGGGGCTTCGATCAGGAGCTTCTCTTTCGATTACACCATCAATTAACCTTCCAGCACCGGGCAGGCATCACACCCTATACGTCCACTTTCGTGTTTGCAGAGTGCTGTGTTTTTAATAAACAGTTGCAGCCAGCTGGTATCTTCGACCGGTTCAACCTTCAGGGGTAAACCCTTACAATCTACGCCGGCGCACCTTCTCCCGAAGTTACGGTGCTATTTTGCCTAGTTCCTTCACCCGAGTTCTCTCAAGCGCCTGAGTATTCTCTACCTGACCACCTGTGTCGGTTTTCAGTACGGTTTAGATAAACCTGAAGCTTAGTGGCTTTTCCTGGAAGTGTGGTATCAGTTACTTCAGCTCCGTAGAGCCTCGTCATCATCTCTCAGTGTTAAGGAAGTCCGGATTTGCCTAAACTCCCCACCTACGAACTTAAACGACCATATCCAACAGGTCGCTAACCTAACCTACTCCGTCCCCACATCGCAGTTTATCCAAGTACGGGAATATTAACCCGTTTCCCATCGACTACGCTTTTCAGCCTCGCCTTAGGGGCCGACTCACCCTGCCCCGATTAACGTTGGACAGGAACCCTTGGTCTTCCGGCGAACGGGTTTTTCACCCGTTTTATCGTTACTTATGTCAGCATTCGCACTTGTGATACGTCCAGCCCACCTCTCGATGAACCTTCATCCGCTTACACAACGCTCCCCTACCCAACAGACTTACGTCTGATGCCGCAGCTTCGGTGCTATATTTGAGCCCCGTTACATCTTCCGCGCAGGCCGACTCGACTAGTGAGCTATTACGCTTTCTTTAAATGATGGCTGCTTCTAAGCCAACATCCTAGCTGTCTAAGCCTTCCCACTTCGTTTCCCACTTAATATAGACTTTGGGACCTTAGCTGGCGGTCTGGGTTGTTTCCCTCTCCACGACGGACGTTAGCACCCGCCGTGTGTCTCCTGAGTATCACTCTTCGGTATTCGTAGTTTGCATCGGGTTGGTAAGCCGGGATGGCCCCCTAGCCGAAACAGTGCTCTACCCCCGAAGGTGTCCGCTCAAGGCTCTACCTAAATAGATTTCGGGGAGAACCAGCTATCTCCCGGTTTGATTGGCCTTTCACCCCCAGCCACAAGTCATCCGCTAATTTTTCAACATTAGTCGGTTCGGTCCTCCAGTTAGTGTTACCCAACCTTCAACCTGCCCATGGCTAGATCACCGGGTTTCGGGTCTATACCTTGCAACTATTCGCCCAGTTAAGACTCGGTTTCCCTTCGGCTCCCCTATTCGGTTAACCTCGCTACAAAATATAAGTCGCTGACCCATTATACAAAAGGTACGCAGTCACCCTCACGGGCTCCCACTGCTTGTACGTACAAGGTTTCAGGTTCTATTTCACTCCCCTCACCGGGGTTCTTTTCGCCTTTCCTTCACAGTACTGGTTCACTATCGGTCAATCAGGAGTATTTAGCCTTGGAGGATGGTCCCCCCATCTTCAAACAGGATATCACGTGTCCCGCCCTACTTATCGTTAGCTCAGTACCACAAAAGTATTTTCGAGTACGGGATTATCACCCTCTACGATTTGGCTTCCCAGCCAATTCCTCTAATACTTCCGCTATCACTAACAGGCTCCTTCGCTTTCGCTCGCCGCTACTCACAAAATCTCGGTTGATTTCTTTTCCTCGGGGTACTTAGATGTTTCAGTTCTCCCGGTTCGCCTCATTATCCTATGGATTCAGATAATGATAGTGGGTTCTTCACCCACTGGGTTTCCCCATTCGGACATCTTGGATTAAACGCCTCTTATCGACTCATCCAAGCTTTTCGCAGATTAGCACGTCCTTCTTCGCCTCTGATTGCCAAGGCATCCACCTTGTACGCTTTGTCACTTAACCATACAACCTCAAGTATTCTTATAATGAATTCAATTTCATAAACTTAAAAGTTAATTTAAATCTAAAATCCACTTAAAATCACAAGATTGAATCGAAAAACACTTAATGTCGCTAAGCAGTAACAGTTAATTTATTAAGAGTCATTGCCTTTTATCAATCACTCTCACTCAGACTTTCTTGAAAGTCTCGTTTTCAGCTTGTTTCCAGATTTTTAAAGAACAGATAAGACAATGTAAGCTAATTCACTTACCATCATCATAGTTAAATTCATTTTAACTAATGCAACACAATATTTAATACCATTAAATAAAATGAAAATATACTTCAATAAACTTAACTATGACGATATTGGTGGAGATAAGCGGGATCGAACCGCTGACCTCCTGCGTGCAAGGCAGGCGCTCTCCCAGCTGAGCTATATCCCCAATCACATCCCTTGGCTTTCACTCATACATAGCGGTTTGATATATTCAAGATTAGTTAATGTTACAAAACCAATCTACCAAACTCACCAGTCTAAGTGGTGGGTCTGAGTGGACTTGAACCACCGACCTCACCCTTATCAGGGGTGCGCTCTAACCACCTGAGCTACAGACCCAATAGGATTTTGTCTTCGATATTTTGTTCTTTCCTTGTCTACAACCATCAAACAAACTGTGTGAACACTTAAAGTCGATTCTATCTTTGGTAAGGAGGTGATCCAACCGCAGGTTCCCCTACGGTTACCTTGTTACGACTTCACCCCAGTCATGAATCATACCGTGGTAAACGCCCTCCCGAAGGTTAAGCTATCTACTTCTGGTACAACCCACTCCCATGGTGTGACGGGCGGTGTGTACAAGGCCCGGGAACGTATTCACCGCGACATTCTGATTCGCGATTACTAGCGATTCCGACTTCATGGAGTCGAGTTGCAGACTCCAATCCGGACTTAGACGTACTTTGTGAGATTCACTCCACCTCGCGGCTTCGTCGCCCTCTGTATACGCCATTGTAGCACGTGTGTAGCCCTACTCGTAAGGGCCATGATGACTTGACGTCATCCCCACCTTCCTCCGGTTTATCACCGGCAGTCTCCTTTGAGTTCCCGACCGAATCGCTGGCAACAAAGGATAAGGGTTGCGCTCGTTGCGGGACTTAACCCAACATTTCACAACACGAGCTGACGACAGCCATGCAGCACCTGTCTCATGGTTCCCGAAGGCACTCCCGTATCTCTACAGGATTCCATGGATGTCAAGAGTAGGTAAGGTTCTTCGCGTTGCATCGAATTAAACCACATGCTCCACCGCTTGTGCGGGCCCCCGTCAATTCATTTGAGTTTTAACCTTGCGGCCGTACTCCCCAGGCGGTCGATTTATCACGTTAGCTTCGGGCACCAAGCTCAAGGCCCAATCCCCAAATCGACAGCGTTTACAGCGTGGACTACCAGGGTATCTAATCCTGTTTGCTCCCCACGCTTTCGCACATGAGCGTCAGTACATTCCCAAGGGGCTGCCTTCGCCTTCGGTATTCCTCCACATCTCTACGCATTTCACCGCTACACGTGGAATTCTACCCCTCCCTAAAGTACTCTAGCTACCCAGTCTGAAATGCAATTCCCAGGTTAAGCCCGGGGATTTCACACCTCACTTAAATAGCCGCCTGCGTGCCCTTTACGCCCAGTTATTCCGATTAACGCTCGCACCCTCCGTATTACCGCGGCTGCTGGCACGGAGTTAGCCGGTGCTTCTTCTGTGATTAACGTCAATCGTGATGCCTATTAAACATCACGCCTTCCTCGTCACCGAAAGAACTTTACAACCCGAAGGCCTTCTTCATTCACGCGGCATGGCTGCGTCAGGGTTGCCCCCATTGCGCAATATTCCCCACTGCTGCCTCCCGTAGGAGTCCGGGCCGTGTCTCAGTCCCGGTGTGGCTGGTCATCCTCTCAGACCAGCTAGAGATCGTCGGCTTGGTAGGCCTTTACCCCACCAACTACCTAATCCCACTTGGGCTCATCCTATGGCATGCGGCCTTGCGGTCCCGCACTTTCATCTCTCGACACTACGCGGTATTAGCGACAGTTTCCCGTCGTTATCCCCCTCCATAAGCCAGATTCCCAAGCATTACTCACCCGTCCGCCACTCGTCAGCAAGAAAGCAAGCTTTCTCCTGTTACCGTTCGACTTGCATGTGTTAAGCCTGCCGCCAGCGTTCAATCTGAGCCATGATCAAACTCTTCAATTCAAAAAGTTTAATCGCTCAATACTGCTGACTTAATTAATCATCTATATAAATAAACGAATCTTCGTAGCACTATTCAGTTCAATTTTAAAATCTTTAATGATAAAAACGAATCTTCAAGTGCCCACACAGTTTGTCTGATTGATTGTTAAAGAACAAAAAACGACGCGCGGTTTAATGCTTTACAACGGCGCGTCGTTGTGGGGGCGTATTATAGGCATTTATCACGACCTTGCAACCCCTTTTTTTCAATTTTTTGCAAAATATTTTTTAATTGATTATTTTTTAACTGCTCCTAGATAGTAAAGGCGGTCTAAAACCAACTTATTTCTGACCGCACTTTACTTGCTAAACCTGAGTTAATTCGATTATTTACCCACTTGGCTTCCAATTAAGCCGCCTAATGCCGCACCACCTAGCGTTGCTCCTGTTGAACCACCGATCACATTACCAGCCACACCACCTACTGCCGCACCGATAGCAGTATTTTTTTGGGTTTTACTTAAATTACTACAAGCACTTAATGCCACCGCTAGTGTCACAATGCCTAAAAATTCAACTGTCTTTTTCATATGTAACCTCATGAGTTATAAGCTAAATAAGTAATACCTTTACGATTACTCATAAGATTAGACGCATTTTTTTCTCGAAAGTTTTACTTTTTCCGTAACGAGACTTCGCCTGCATTAAAATATTGCACACCCTTTTCTGTCATGAGACATAAGTGACCTTGTGCATTAATCCCCTGTTCAATGCCTGAAATGGTGCATTTCTCACTCATCACATTCACTTCCGTGCCTAAATAGGCATCATATTCAAGCCATTGTTGTTGCATTTCCGCATCAATACCGTGCTGTTCAAAACGCGCTAAATAACGATAAATGGTATTGACCATTTGTATGATCAATTTTTCACGATCAATATGTGGGAAAAATTCCGTCAACTCAGCCCAAGGTTGATCGATTTGTTTTTCTTGACCAAGAGAAACATTCATGCCGATACCAACAACCAAATTCAGTTTACCGTTAGGTTGGTTAACGATTTCCACCAAAATGCCGGCAAGTTTTCGGTCATTGACCAAAATATCATTCGGCCATTTCACTTGAAAACCGTACATATCCAATTCAACTAGCGCTTGCACAATCGCCAAGCCAATCACTGTACTTAACCCGTCTAAAGGTTTACGAGGATCCAATTGCCAGTAAAAACTCATGATAATTTGCCCGGCAAAAGGCGAAATCCATTGCCGCCCACGACGACCACGCCCGGCGGTTTGATATTCAGCCAAGCAAAGATCTCCTTTTTGAAGGTGAGCAACATTCTCTAATAAATATTGATTGGTTGAAGAAATGACCGGCTTAACCACCACATGATAAGGTTTTAACGCCTCTGCTAGACGTTTTTCATTTAATAAAGGTAATTCAGGGATCAAATAAAGATGATCATTTTCTAACGCAAAATACAGTCCTTGTTGCTCCATCTGGCGCACATCTGTTAATAATTCTTCTTTGCTGCAAGCTAAAAGTGCGGTCAAATTTTCCAATGAATTTTCCACATCTCTTGTGAGTAATTCTAATAATTTCGCCATAAATCCTTCCTGTTTTTCCGCGTTTGAATGAGCGTTATCATACGCTAAAAACGCAAATTTTTTATCATTTTTTCTTTTCAAATACAGGATGGATCTGTATAATCCGCCCGCAATATTTTTTCATCATTTTAACTTAAAGAGAGATATTGCAATGGCATTACGCATCTTAAAAGAAGCACTCACATTTGACGACGTTCTTCTTGTTCCAGCTCACTCCACTGTGTTACCGAACACAGCCAACCTTTCAACTCAATTAACCTCAACGATTCGTTTAAACATTCCTATGTTGTCAGCGGCAATGGATACGGTAACTGAAACGAAATTGGCTATTTCCCTTGCACAAGAAGGCGGTATTGGCTTTATTCATAAAAATATGTCCATTGAACGCCAAGTAGATCGTGTGCGTAAAGTGAAAAAATTTGAAAGCGGTGTGGTTTCTGATCCCATTACTGTGCCGCCAACATTAACCATCAGCGAATTAAAAACCATTGCACAGAAAAATGGCTTTGCCGGCTATCCAGTTGTCGATGCTGAAGGTAATTTGGTCGGTATTATCACCGGTCGCGATACCCGCTTTGTTTCAGATCTAAACAAAACTGTTGCCGATTTCATGACACCGAAATCTCGCCTTGTCACCGCCAAAGAAGGGGCAAAACGTGAAGAGATTTTCCAATTAATGCACGAACATCGCGTAGAAAAAGTGTTAATTGTTGATGATAACTTCAAATTAAAAGGCATGATTACCTTAAAGGACTATCAAAAAGCGGAACAAAAACCGAATGCCTGTAAAGATGAATTCGGTCGTTTGCGCGTGGGCGCGGCAGTTGGCGCAGGTCCTGGCAACGAAGAACGCATTGATGCCTTAGTCAAAGCGGGCGTAGATGTTTTATTAATCGACTCTTCTCACGGCCACTCCGAAGGCGTGTTACAACGTGTGCGTGAAACGCGTGCAAAATACCCGAATTTGCCGATTGTTGCCGGTAACGTTGCTACTGCAGAAGGTGCGCTTGCCTTGGCAGATGCCGGTGCTAGCGCAGTCAAAGTAGGGATTGGCCCTGGCTCTATTTGTACCACCCGTATCGTCACCGGCGTGGGCGTGCCACAAATCACCGCCATTTCTGATGCGGCTGAAGCTTTAAAAGATCGCGGTATTCCAGTGATTGCTGACGGCGGTATCCGTTACTCCGGCGACATCGCGAAAGCACTTGCGGCAGGCGCCAGTTGCGTCATGGTCGGTTCCATGTTTGCCGGTACAGAAGAAGCACCGGGCGAAATTGAATTGTATCAAGGTCGTGCGTTCAAATCTTACCGTGGCATGGGCTCTCTTGGTGCCATGGCGAAAGGCTCAAGCGACCGTTATTTCCAATCCGATAACGCTGCCGACAAATTAGTACCAGAAGGTATTGAAGGTCGTATTCCTTATAAAGGTTTACTCA
This sequence comes from Aggregatibacter sp. Marseille-P9115, assembly GCF_920939465.1. Taxonomy (GTDB): domain Bacteria; phylum Pseudomonadota; class Gammaproteobacteria; order Enterobacterales; family Pasteurellaceae; genus Aggregatibacter; species Aggregatibacter segnis_B. The sequence goes on along the minus strand of NZ_OV100759.1, from coordinate 1,927,493 downwards.
AAGAAATCATTCACCAACAAATGGGCGGATTGCGTTCTTGCATGGGCTTAACCGGCTGTGCCACCATTGATGAATTACGTACAAAAGCACAATTCGTGCGTATCAGCGGCGCGGGTATTCAAGAAAGCCACGTACATGATGTCACCATCACCAAAGAAGCTCCGAACTATCGCATGAGCTAATTGGGTTTCATCTTTCACAAGAAGTGCGGTCGATTTTAAAAGCGTTTTTAAAATCGACCGCACTTTTTATTTTCTCTTCTAATCCTTTTTAATAAACATAAAATATTTTTTCTCAACATAAAAGCAATCGTTTGCGCAACATCACAAAATTCACTAAAATACCGCCCTCTTATTCTCCTAACCCCAGCGTATCTAAGGATCATTTTATGGAACACGCTCAACACCAAACAGAGGAAGCGGATTTAGTCTATCGCCTCGAAGATAAACCGCCCTTTTTCAATGCATTGATTAGTGCAATCACCCATTTATTAGCCATTTTTGTGCCGATGGTCACCCCTGCTCTCATTGTCGGCGGTGCGCTCAATTTACCGGTACACATGACCGCCTACTTAGTCTCCATGGCCATGGTCGCATCCGGTATCGGTACCTATATTCAAGTACATCGTTTCGGTTTTATTGGCTCGGGCATGCTTTCCATTCAATCGGTCAATTTCTCTTTTGTCAGCGTCATGATTGCGGTGGGTTTAAGCATGAAAGACAATGGCATTGACGAACACACTATGATTTCAACCTTGCTTGGTATTTCTTTCGTCGGTGCTTTTTTAGTTTGTGGTGTGGCTTGGATTTTGCCTTATTTAAAACGTGTCATTACCCCAACTGTAAGCGGTGTCGTCGTATTGCTCATCGGTTTAAGTTTGATCGATATCGGCATTACCGATTTTGGCGGTGGTTTCGGTGCCAAAGGAACAGAAGCCTTTGGCTCAATACAAAACATCGGCTTAGCCGGTTTAGTGCTGGTCGTTGTGTTAATTTTTAACTGCATGCGCAATCCGTTTTTACGCATGAGCGGCATTGCCGTTGGCTTAATCGCAGGCTATATCGTTGCGTTATGCTTGGGCATGGTCGATTTTTCTCCATTAAAAGACGTGGACATCTTTACTATTCCAGTGCCATTTAAGTATGGTTTTGCTTTTGACTGGTCAGCATTTTGGGTCGCCGCCATCATCTATTTATTAAGTGTTTTTGAAGCTGTCGGCGACTTAACGGCAACAGCAATGGTTTCCGGTCAACCTTATGAAGGTGAAGAATTCCGCCAACGTTTACGCGGTGGCGTGTTTGCCGATGGCTTGGTGTCTGTGATTGCCACTGCCTTAGGGTCTTTACCGCTCACCACCTTTGCACAAAATAACGGTGTTATTCAAATGACCGGCGTAGCCTCCCGCCATGTTGGGAAATTTATCGCTGCCATTTTAGTGTTATTTGGTTTATTCCCAATTGTCGGACGCGCTTTCACCACCATTCCAAGCCCGGTACTCGGTGGCGCAATGGTATTAATGTTCGGATTAATCGCCATCGCCGGTGTGCGAATCATCATGACTCACGGAATCAATCGCCGTGAAGCGGTTATCGCGGCCACAGCGGTCGGCGTGGGTTTAGGTGTCGCTTTTGAGCCGGAAGTGTTCAAAATGCTGCCGGATGTTTTCCGCAATGCCATTGCTGCCGGTGGGATTACGGCTGTGGTATTAAACTTAATCTTGCCAAGAGATGCACAAGATAAAAGCATTTACTTAAGCGAAAAATAAAAAGGATCGCAAGAAAAGGCGGTGTAAGAAAAACACCTGTAAAAAACACCGCACTTTTTATGATTAACCTCAAAATTTCAAATTAAAGCCGTTTACAACGGCTTTATTTTTTCGCTACATTCAAACATCTATAAAATACAACCTAAGGAGATATTATGGATTTAATTATCGGTCTAGTCGCAATTGTGCTCGTTGCGTATTACATCGTAAAAGGTTATTCCGCCACGGGCGTGTTAATGTTCGGCGGTTTAGTGTTATTACTACTTTCCGTGCTAATGGGGCATTCCATTTTGCCGGAAAATGTAAAAAGCACGGGGTCAACCTATTTAGACATTATTGAATATGTAAAATACTTGCTGTCTAACCGTAGCGGCGGTTTAGGCTTAATGATCATGATCTTATGCGGTTTCTCCGCTTACATGACGCATTTGGGCGCAAACGATATGGTGGTGAAACTCGTTTCTAAACCACTTAAAAATGTGCGTTCCCCTTACATTTTAATGATCTTCGCTTACTTACTTGCTTGCTTAATGTCTTTTGCCGTGTCTTCTGCAACAGGCTTAGGCGTGCTATTAATGGCGACGTTGTTCCCTGTGATGGTCAACGTGGGTATTTCCCGCGGTGCCGCGGCAGCAATCTGCGCCTCGCCGATTTCTATTATTTTATCGCCGACATCGGGCGATGTGGTGTTGTCAGCAGAAATCTCCAAAATTCCACTGAGTGAATTTGCCTTCTCTACCAGCTTGCCGGTTTCCCTCTTTGCCATTTGCGGTATCGCAATTGCTCACTTCTTCTGGCAACGTTATTTAGATCGCAAAGAAGGCGTGGTAACCACCACATTGGATGTCACCGACATCAAAACCGACGTGCCAACGTTCTACGCCATTTTACCTTTACTACCAATTATCGGCGTATTGCTGTTTGACGGCCAATGGGGCTTACCGAAATTACACATTGTCACCATTATCATTCTTTGTTTCATCATCACGGCGATAATTGACTTTGCCCGTAATTTCAGCGCGAAAAAAACCTTCGATAACTTAATCGTGGCTTATCGTGGCATGGCAGATGCTTTTGCCGGCGTAGTCATGTTATTGGTAGCCGCTGGAGTCTTTGCCCAAAGCTTAAGCACAATTGGCTTCATCACGAACCTCATTGATTCCGCCCAAGCGTTCGGCGGCAGTGGATTAATCATGATGTTGGTGCTCGCCGTTATTACTATTTTAGCCACCATGGCAACAGGTTCCGGCAATGCAGCCTTCTACGCGTTTGCCGAATTAATTCCGAAACTTGCTACTCAAATGAGCGCAAACCCGGCTTACTTAACCATCCCGATGTTACAAGCATCCAACCTGGGTCGTGGTTTATCACCGGTCTCCGGTGTTGTGGTTGCCGTATCCGGCATGGCAAAAATTTCACCGTTTGAAATTGTAAAACGTATGTCTGTACCAATGATCGTCGGCTTTATTTGCGTCATCATTGCCACTGAATTCTTCATTCCTGCCGTTTAATACGGCATAAAGTGCGGTCGGTTTTCAACGCGTTTTAAAACGCAGAAAAAATCCACTGCACTTTTGTTATAATCGCGCCCTACTTTCTTTAATCAGTTATAACATCCATGCAATCAAATCGTTTTGCGGCCAGTATGTTGGTTATCGGCTGTGTCTTATTTGGACTCGGTAGCCTTATCGTCAAATTTGTTCCTGTTGGCGCCTACGCCATCGCCTTTTGGCGATTGTTAATCGCATCAGGGATTTTTTGGTTTTTAATGAAACTTTATCGTAAGCCCTTGCCAAAACAACCTAAGGCTTTATTTTGGGCAATCGCTTCAGGCGTATTTCTCGCATTTGATTTAGCCTTTTGGCATGAAAGCATTTATGCTGTCGGACCGGGTATTTCCACCCTATTAAACAGCTTACAAATCTTCTTTTTAGCATTTATTGGTTGGCTATTTTTTAAAGAACAGCAAAGTAAATTACAGCTTACAAGCCTGCTTATCGCAATAGTCGGTGTAGTGCTTATTGCCAGTCCCGAACTTCAACATAATATCGAAGCGGGCTATGGTATTTTTATCGGATTACTTTCAGGCGCCTGCCTCGCTGCTTCTATGGCATCTATTCGCCAAGCACACAGCATTGAACCGATTTCCATTTTTCCACTCATGTGGCTTATCAGTATTAGCGGTGCCTCCGCATTAATTCTACCGGCACTGATATTCAACGCCGACTCCCTTTATCCAACAACACTCACGGACATCAGTTTAATTCTGATCTACGGTGTTGTTATGCAATGCATCGCCTGGGGTATGATTGCCTACACAATCCCTTTGCTCAGTCTAGGCTTAACCGGATTATTGTTACTTTCCGAACCTATCGCTGCACTCGTTATCGACGCATTTTTATTACACAAACCCATCAACGCATGGCAATGGATTGGCGCCTTTTTAACCTTAGTCGCAATTTATTTGGGCTCGTTAAAAAACAAATAAAAAAGCGACCGCACTTTATGTCACAAAACGCTGCAATCGTTTACGTTAGATGGGGGAAATGGTAGAATGCGCCACGGTTTTGCGATAGCGCATAAAATCATTTAAAAGCACGATTGAAATTATATGTGTTTTTTATTTAGATAAACATAACACATAATGTCTTCATTGCTTAAGGAGGAAGAGAGCGTTTTAGATAGTGAAGTAAGTCTCTGTATCCAACTAGAGAATAAAGAGCAAGTTTTTAACATTATTAAGAGCTACAGTTTAATGCTTACTTAAATATATTTTTAATTCAAAACATCAAAGCTAATATTATTCCGATCAGTTTAAATTACCCGTTGAATGAGGTACCCATCGGGTAATGAAAGATTCTTGAAAAAAAGAAAAGCATCCTCTTTAAAAAACAATGCAAAATTTATTCATAGTAGAGGTACTTATGTCAAAGAATCAAATGTTTATGACATAACAGTTATAAAATAAGTTCTAAACTATCCTATGAATTAATCCATAAGGTAGTATGTGTTGAGCTTATCAAACCATTATATATTCATCAATAAGGTAAATACTATGCAATTTTCAGCTTACCCTAGAAATATCAGGGATATATTATCCCTACCAAGACAACATGTAATCCCTAGATATCAAAGAGAATATTCTTGGGAAAAGGATGAACAAGTTTTAGAATTCTGGGAAGACTTATATAAACAAATTAACTTTAATGTCAAACCTATAACAGTAAAAGATTACTTTATTGGTTCGTTAGTATTAATAGGAGATGATTCTAAAGATACAGAATTCTTTGTTATCGATGGCCAGCAAAGAATAACTACAATCACAATTCTTTTATCTGTACTTTGTGAAATAGGCAAAGAGCTTTATAAAGAAACTAATATAAATGACTATAAATCATTTTCGGACGTGTGCTACTCTTTCATAGAAGGTACTAATAATGAAAACTTTAAAAAGTTTTTTAAACTTGACAATGAAACACCAAAACCATTCTTCCAGAAAAAAATTCTATACATAAACAAAGATAAAGAAATAAAACCAGAAACATTAGAAGAAAAGAAACTAAATGAAGCATATAACTTTTTCTATAATGAAATCAAAAAACAATTATCCAATAATTTTATTAATTCTCAGCTAGAATTCATAACAGCTATTTTTAATCAAGTTATGAGATTCCAAACTGTTTACATAACAGTTGATAATAGAGAAAATGCTCAAACCATTTTTGAAACACTAAATACAAAAGGAAAAGATCTTGAACCAATAGATTTAATAAAAAATAAAATATTTGAGATACTTTCTGATGAACATCCTAGTGACACAGCTAGAGAATATTGGGATAAAATCAAGTACAACCTTTCTTCCAGAGAAGAAAACACTGGATTATCAGAATTTTTTTATCACTTCTGGATATCGAAGTATGATGCCACACCAAATCATAAAATATATGATTCATTTATTAATTCCTCTGTAGAGAAAACTAAAAATGGCCTGACAGCTTTCTTAGAAGAATTATCAATTGCTTCTAAAACATATATTCAGATCACATCTCCTTTAGATACAGACTGGAAACAACAAGAAGAATGGAAGGCTTTACGCTCATTAAAAATTTTAAGTATATTTAATAAAACTAACAATCTAAAAATACCTAGAACATTTTTATTATCCCTAATAACAAAATATAGAGAGAAAAAAGTTAACATTCATGCTCTTTCCGATGTATTACACAAAGTAGCCCTATTTCATTTAATATTTTCAGCAATAACATCAACTAGACTTTCTGGATTAGAAAAAACATATTCAAAATTCGCAAGAGAAATATCCAACTGCGACAACAAACTTGATAGTAAAAAAATCCTTGAAAAGGTTGAAGAAAAGTTAAAAACAAAATTAAAAGATATCTCCTATACTGAATTCGAGAAAAAATTCAGCGAAATAAAGTTCTCAAATAACATAACAAAAGACAAAAAACTAATACAATTAATCTTTTCTATAATAGAGGATGAAATACTAAAAGACACTACTGAATTGAGAACTGATTCAATTACTTTAGAACATATATATACTCAACAGAAAAATACATCTTGGTCACATAATATTGGAAATATCCTTCCTTTATCAAAAGAGCTAAATGAAAAATGCAAAGACTTGTCTCTTAGAGATAAAATGGAGTTTTTAAAAAAATCAGAACTCACACAAGTGAAAAATTTCTGTAAACAATATGAAAATACTGAAGAATGGACTGAAGATTTAAGTAAAGAGAGAACTAAAGAATTAGCAATGATAATCTTTAATTTTGTTAACAATACATTAGGAAATAATGAGATAAAAAATGACCAACATCCACAACCATAAAATCCTCATCCTCGACTTTGGTTCCCAATACACCCAACTTATCGCCCGTCGTGTGCGTGAAATCGGTGTTTATTGCGAACTTTGGGCGTGGGATGTAACTGAACAACAAATCCGTGATTTCAACCCAACCGGGATTATTCTTTCCGGAGGCCCGGAAAGTACCACGGAAGAAAACAGCCCGCGTGCCCCGGAATATGTTTTTAACGCGGGTGTTCCTGTGCTGGGCATTTGCTACGGTATGCAAACCATGGCGATGCAGCTTGGCGGCTTAACGGAAACCTCCGATCATCGTGAGTTTGGTTATGCTTCCGTTTTAATGGAAAATCCGACCGCACTTTTCGCTCATTTAAATGATGGCGACAGCAAATTGGACGTTTGGATGAGCCACGGCGATAAAGTCACCCAATTACCACAAAATTTCCAAATCACCGGCACTACGCCGACCTGCCCGATTGCGGCAATGTCTGATGAAAGCCGTCATTTCTACGGCGTGCAATTCCACCCGGAAGTCACACACACTAAAAAAGGCTTGGAATTATTAACCAATTTCGTGGTGAACATTTGTGGTTGCGAAACCAAATGGACCGCCGAAAACATCATTGAAGATGCCGTTGCCCGCATTAAAGAGCAAGTAGGCGATGACGAAGTGATTTTAGGCTTATCCGGCGGCGTGGACTCTTCTGTAGTCGCGTTGTTATTACATCGCGCCATCGGCAAAAACTTACATTGCGTGTTTGTCGATAACGGTTTATTGCGTTTAAACGAAGGCGATCAAGTGATGGAAATGTTCGGCAATAAATTCGGCTTAAACATCACGCGTGTCGATGCAGAAAGTCGTTTCCTAGGCGAACTTGCCGGCGTATCTGATCCGGAAGCAAAACGTAAAATTATCGGCAAAGTGTTTGTAGACGTATTCGATGATGAGTCGAAAAAACTAACAAAAGTAAAATGGTTAGCACAAGGCACCATTTACCCTGACGTTATCGAGTCTGCTGCGAGCAAAACCGGCAAAGCCCACGTCATCAAATCCCACCATAATGTAGGCGGCTTACCGGATTATATGAAACTCGGCTTAGTCGAACCGTTACGTGAATTGTTCAAAGACGAAGTGCGCAAAATCGGTCTAGCTTTAGGTTTACCGGCTGAAATGATCAACCGCCACCCATTCCCTGGCCCGGGTTTAGGCGTGCGTGTATTAGGTGAAGTGAAAAAAGAATACTGCGATTTATTACGCCGTGCCGATGCCATCTTTATCGAAGAATTACGCAACAGCGGTTGGTATGAAAAAACCAGCCAAGCCTTCAGCGTGTTCCTGCCGGTGAAATCTGTCGGCGTGATGGGCGACGGACGTAAATATGACTGGGTGATTTCCTTGCGCGCCGTAGAAACAATCGATTTTATGACTGCACATTGGGCACATTTGCCTTATGATTTACTCGGCAAAGTCTCCAACCGTATCATCAACGAAGTGAACGGCATTTCCCGCGTCGTGTATGACATTAGCGGCAAGCCACCAGCAACGATTGAGTGGGAATGATAACCCCGCATTTCTTTGCATTTCATATCATTTCAAAAATAGCTACAAGCCCTGTTAAAACAGGGCTTTTCTATTTCATATCATTTCATACTATTTCAGAGTATTTCAATTTTCTAACGGCATTTTTGACGGTACAGTATTGCGCACACCGTTAAAAAGATCAAAAATACCGTCAAATTCATGACGGTATAAGTGACGTAATAAAATGCTGACAGATTCAAAAATCAAATCATTGAAACCCAAAGACAAACTTTACAAAGTCGCCGATAGGGACGGGCTTTATGTGTCCGTTACGCCGACCGGCACCGTAACTTTTCGCTACGACTACCGGATAAACGGCAGACGGGAAACGCTCACTATTGGCAAATATGGTGCAGACGGAATAAATCTATCGGAAGCCCGAGAAAAGCTCATGATTGCGCGAAAACTGGTTAGTGAGGGCATTTCCCCGGCGAGCCAAAAGCGCAACGAGCGAAATAAAATCCGCAATGCCGATCGCTTTTGTGTATTTGCCGAGAAATATCTTGATGACGTGAAACTGGCTGAAAGCACCAAAGCCTTACGTATTGCCACTTATGAGCGCGATATTAAAACCACATTCGGCAATAAACTGATGACGGAAATCACAACTGACGAAATCCGGCGGCACTGTGAAAAAATTAAAGAACGTGGTGCGCCATCTACAGCAATTTTTGTGCGTGATTTAATTGCTAACGTTTACCGCTATGCGATTCAGCGCGGTCATAAGTTCGCAAATCCTGCGGACGAAATAGCAAACTCATCTATTGCTACATTCAAAAAGCGTGAACGCGTTCTAACTCCGAGGGAAATAAAACTCTTCTTTAATACACTTGAAGAAACACAGTCGGATTTTGCGTTGAAAAAAGCTGTGAAATTTATCTTACTCACCATGGTTCGTAAAGGCGAATTGGTTAATGCCACATGGGATGAAGTGGACTTCAAAAATAAAGTGTGGACGATCCCAGCCGAGCGCATGAAAGCCAAACGTGCGCACAATGTGTATTTATCTGAACAAGCTATTGATTTGATCGTAGCATTTCAGATTTATTCGGAAGGTTCACCGTATCTTTTGCCTGGTAGGATTAATCGCAGACAGCCAATAGCAAATAGTTCATTAAACCGCGTGATTGCTAACTGTATTAAATTTATCAATAAAAACGAACAACGAATTGATGATTTCACTGTTCACGATTTACGCCGCACCGGCTCTACTCTACTACATGAAATGGGCTTTAATAGTGATTGGATTGAGAAGAGTTTAGCACATGAGCAACAAGGCGTGCGTGCTGTTTATAATAAAGCGGAATATGCCGAACAACGAAAAGAAATGATGCAACGGTGGGCAGATCAGATTGATGAATGGATAAATGATAATAGTCTCTAAAAAAGACGGCGGAATTACCCGCCGTTTTTGCTAACAATCACAAAATTTCCACCCTTAACCTCTAAGTTATTCATCATTGCCGTTGCGTTGGAGATACGCAAAAACTTAGCATTAGGAGGGCATTTATCATATTTTTGTGATGTCATAACACCAAGCGGAGCTTTATTTTTATCGTAATAGCACGAGTACGGCACTGAACCATTTAGCATACTGATATACTCAAAACCCTCAATGTCAAGGTAATTGGTAATGCTCCACCCAACATAAGGAATATCATTTCCGCCTGCACCCGTATAAATATCGTGTGTAAGCGTAAATGTCAACGCTCTTTCTTGTGCTTTAACTTCAAAATAATCTTGTGGATCAATATCTTTTATCGTCTTAATTTGCGCAATATCATCAGCCACTTTTGCAATGTCGCCCGCGCTATCAACCCCCTTGCTTTTTAACGCCTGGATAATTGCCGGCATAAACGGCTTGGATTTATCCACTGTAATTATTTTTTGCTCTGCGTTACCAGGAGGGATTAATTTAACATGATGCACTGGTTTAGCGCGTAATTTTACTTTGATAACACTCATCATTAATCCACCACAGTTACATCCGGGATTAAAGTAAACTCACCACCGCAAATTGTGCGCACTTTTTCATCTTTGCTTGTAAGTTGTAGATCCCATTGCGCAGATTGCCACTTAACGTTTTCCGTTTTGTCGTGCGATACCGAGACATAAATAATATTACCTTTTATTTTAATCTCACCTGTTGTGCTTGACAGTTTAATAGCATCGCCTTTAGCCGGCTTAATATGTAAATCAATACGATTAACGTCAAGATCTACTGCGCCGTCGTCATCGGAGACATCAAACGCCCAGCCGTCATCATCTCCACGTACCATCTCTAAATCGATAATATCCATGCTTTCCTCAATAAAAAACCCCATAAAGGGGCTTGATTAATCTATTCCGTTGCTTTAATTTTGCCGCCTGCGTAAGTGTAAGGGTTTACATAACCGTAATAAGTTTCCGGCACAAATCCCTCCGGCTGCGGTTCAATTAATTTTTTCAATAAATTTCATTGGATTGCTCCTGATTTTGGATAAAAGAAAACCGCACAATCCTTACGAAAAGTGCGGTGGATTTTTAGGTATTTCACGCAATAAAGTCATCAATACTTTTTACATTTGCAAAACTAATTAACTTAGGTAGCTGTGTGATAATTGGTCCATACACACCTCTAAGAATTTTTAAACTAGTAAAATCAAATGCATTATCCCGACCTACCTTATAGGCATAAGCTGGCAATGCTTCGTCATACAGATGATAATCATTTAATTCCGTGAATGGTGCTGTGTAATTATAGACAAACAATGCGCTTTCATTCAGGTTAAAAGGTATCTGCTCAACTCTTCGTGCCAACCCATTATTTTTACCGTTCTGGTCTTTCAGTTGTAACTCAATTCCTCTGCTTTGCCCTGCAATATGGATATTATTCGCGCCTTTATAATGGCTAATATCTTCCCTTAAATCTAAAGACCCAGCAATCTTCATATAATGAGCAGCACTTTCAAACGCCAAGACCCTCCCGCTGTCCAAATCGTTCTGATTTATGTCACGATAAATTCCAGCATCTTTATTGGATAACTCATATTTATAAACTTCCATTCCATATGCATTGAAATTATCAGAATATTCATCGCGTTGTTGGAATAAATTAAACATAAAGCTCTTTGTTCCAAGTCCCGACAAATCATAGATATATAGGCGAACTTTAAATGGAATTACAGTATTACTTCGAGTCATATTGATAACGGATATAGACAAATCTCCTGTATTTGATTGTCTCCCACCACCCCTATACTCCACCCCGACAAATGTGTCGGGATTAGACATATTACGATAACAAATGCCAATATGGGTGCAATCTTTTGGATTGGTATATGCTTCTATCATCTGTCCTATGCTAGGTAATTTATTAGGCTCAGAAACCATCTTTTGTTCTTTCGATCTCGGAATATAACCCGTTGCTATCATTACCCCCATATAGAACGCATTAAACTCTATCTCATATCTCTGTACTTCCGTTTCATCTAAAATACGCCTATGAGGACGGCGGTAAGAAAATGGGAAAGCGAAAGGGATCTTTTTAACCGGGTTATCCCCATCTAAATCGCCTGGATACTCACTAATATATTCAAAAAGCAGGTTTCTTCTTAACCTTGCTTCCGGGGCCGGACTATGTAAATGTGGTGCGCAATAGATATAGGTCGGACAAGTGCCACCAATCGCTCCTGTTGTTCGTGTCTGTATAACATCCACCACAGCAATACATTTTGGCAATATAAAATCTTCATTTGAAGCATTAAAATCGCCAAATATTCCATATTTAGTAGTACCCATAGAAAACCCTCAAAGGAGAATAGTTGTTACGCGTATCAAAACCAGTCGCATCATCAGTATTCCAGAAAAATCCTTTTACTTTTTTCTGTTCATCATAGATTGGATAAAACTGAACCAATAAAGAGCCATTAGACAACATATTTCTACTAACAAAATAGAACAAATTCTTGTTATAAGGTAAATCATTGATAACAACTTCCCCATCGGGTCTTAAAATATCTACCACCCCAACAAGAGTTATATTGCTAACAACCCCACGGCTATCAAATACAACATTCCCTTTCGTATCGAATGTTTGTAATGCATAATCAATCAATTTCATTACCTCGCTACTTAGCTTTACCAATATTAAGAGCAATACGCCCTTTGCTATCGTAGATGATGATATTTTGATTATCCATATATAACCCCTCATTATGTTTGCTTGATCTAAGCACAAACACCCCACTACGCCCGACTTTTAACTCTCCATCCTTGCCACTAATATCTATTTCTCCGCCAACAAACCGATTACCGATTAGGTCTCCTTTTACGGCAATATCGCCATTCAAAGCCACTTTGTTATCAGCAATCGTAAAAACAGGTTTAACCTGATCGTCTTTGTCATTCTTGACTACAGCGAACTTGTCCGCCATTACAATCACAGAGCTTTCGGCGGTCTTGCCGTCTGTTTCTGCGCCAATCGCAATACCTGCAATCGCCTTGCGGTCTCCTGCAATAGCTTGCGTTTTGATGGTGTGCATTGATGAGACTTTGTCGCCTGCTTCTTTTGCATTTTTTACCGCGCTTTCTGCACTTACTTTCGCGTCATCGGCGGTTTTTTCGATATTGGCTAGATTATCAATTAGTTCTTTATTAAAGGCATCTTTAGTAATCGCACCGTGTAACGCATCAACAAGTTTCTGCGCTGATCGGTCTGTTACGCCCTCTGTTGCTGGGGTAAATTGACCTGTCACGTCCTTGCTAACCATTCGCGCCCAGAACCAATAATGTTCGGCTGCGCCAAGTCCTGTGTAACTATAACTATTGGTCGGATAAGCTAACGTAACCAACTTGCGCGCATTGTCGAATTTGTCCTCCTTGCTTACCCAAAGCTCAATCGCGGCATTTGGTGCGGCAAACAATGGATTTTTCCAATGCAAATCTATGCCAAAAACTTTTGATACGGTAACAAGTTCGCTGATGTTAAAGTTGATGCTAAATGCCTTTGTCGTTGGTTCTGACAACTGACCGGCACTATTTTTGGCTCGGATTTCAGCGATATAATCACCGTCAGGCAGATCGTTAAACGCCAGCGAGGAATTCTCTAAATCATCATAAACATTATAAAGATTGCCGTTCCGATACAATTTAACCTGATATTTCAGCCCCTGCCCGATGAAATTTGCCGGCGGTTGGAAATTCAGCGTAATTGCGCTGCCGTCCGTTGTCACATCAGGATTGGTCGGCGGGATAAGCCCACCTTGATGTAACGTACTTCTCAACGGTTCAAAATTCGCCCCATTGTCCACGATTGCTTCTTTTTGCGGTTCGTGCTGTAACGCAGTGATCGCAAAAGAACCGTCGTTGTTTTCAGCAATGCCAATCGCGCGATAAAGCTGCGTTTTTACTTGCGCGGTGTGTAGCGTCCAATTCGCATTTTCCACCAGTCCAACCGGTTCGCGATCTAAATTCACTCGCTGCTTGTCATCAACACTTAAAATTTTAACGCGAACGATTTCCGCCGCCTCAACTGTGCTTAAATAACCGAGGTAGCTATCAGCAGTGAAATCAATCGGACGATCTAGCGTCACAGTCTTTCCATTAACCGATAGTACACGACCACCTAAATTTGTGTTGGCATAGCGGTTATCTGCCACTTCGATAATATCGCCGGGCAAGTGCGCCATACCCTCACGACCGACGCTGAAAGTTATTGTGCATTGCTCAAGGCGTGAGGTTTCAAGGATCCATTTGCCGTAACGGTGAGCTTGTCCGCGTGACGTGCAGGCAAACGCGGTGATTTTCTTCACATTGTAGCCGTAGCGACGAATTAAATCATCGTCCGCCACATACTCGATCGCCTTTTGATACATATTGCGTTTGTCAGCATATTCCACCTCAACGGCGGTATAAATTGCTTTCTGCGCCACATATTGGCGGGTAAATTTGCCGTCAATCACATTAGATTGCGTATAGGTGCAAACCGGATCAGCTGGGCGGTCTTGTGTAGCGGTCATTTGCTGACCGTTCCAAATCACCATTGCGCGGAACACGCTTGCCATGTCGGAAAGTACTTCGTACGCGCTGCGCTGGTCAGTGATCCAAAGGTTAGCCGTCATGCGCGGTTCTTGCCCGCCGTAGCCGTCCGGCACGAGTTGATCGCAATACTGCGCGATTTGGTAAAGTTGGAATTTATCGACCCCAAAATCACCCAGCCGCTCACCCAAGCCGATTTGTTTATTGGTGACTAAATCGTAAAAGACCCAAGCGGGGTTGTTCGTCCAGTCTTCTTTAAAATCGCCTTTCCAAATGCCGGCGGCATAGGTGCGCGCCACGGGGTCATAATTACTCGGGATCTTGACTAAGCGACCGTGTAGCAGGAAATTGATGTTCGGGAAATTCGGGTTATAACGCGAATCAGTCTTGATGCCCACCAACGCCATATTTGGGTATGACAATTTAGTGTCGATTATTTCCGTATAACTCGCCCAGCTTGTCGCGTTCTGTAATCGTTGACTTTTGCTATCTTCTGTAACGCGCTTAACCGTCACTGTGAACGGCACTTCTGGCAGATTTTCGATAATATAGCTACGGAAAAAGCGTGAAGATGATTTACCCTCAATAGTGTAAGTATTGCGCGGCAAATTATTGATCAATACCTCAAACGTAACGCTTGTTCCGTGCGTATCACCTTGATCGTTTTGGCTAAATAGCGCGCTTACTGCCAGCGTCAAGCGCAAGCGTGACACATCCGGATCGATAACCGTTTTTGTCAACGGGTGCGCGTGCTTAACTTCTGCGTTTACCGGTACTTCTCGCTCGCTTGCTTCAAATCCTTTTAACGGCAACTGATCTTGCGTACCGAGAGTGAATTGAATTTCGGTATTTTTGAAGTTGAAACTATCAGTATCGTTATCATCTTTGCCGTTTTCGTTTTGAATCGGCGTATTGTCAAAATACGTCGTTTTCCATTTGTTCACTGTGCCTTTGATTGGCCCGAGCGAAATCAAGCCAATCGCGCGTAATTTCTGCGCTGATTTCAGCGAATCCGGCGCTTCATACGGTGTATGACCGCCACCACCTTTACTTCCACCACCCATAAACTACCCTTTCTTTAGCGTGTCCATATCATCAAACGTTTCAACGCCCTGCGAAATAAGCACAAGACTTGTCAACATTTCACCGTACAATAGCGGGATCGGTCGCCCCTGCGGCGTGAGATTTTTAATGTTTGAGAATGAAGTACTTTGTTTCTTTTCGCTTTCTTTACCAGTTGCAGCATCCATTGAGGGGATTTGAGTTAATAGGCTCATTGCGCCGGATAAGACCAACGCCGCACCCATAGAAAAAGCCAATGTTGCACCCATTTGCGTTCCCAAATAACCCCACCCCGCCGCACCGCCGGCATACCATGACGCAGCAATTAAAATCACGCCAATAACAATTTGACCAATACCAAGCCCCTTGCCTGCGCCGGCAATAACCGGCGTAAAATGCACCGTGCTTTCCTCGGTGAGCGTCATCTGTGGATTAGTCTTTATCTGTTCTTCCGTCAGGTAACGCTTGCCGATACGCACCTTGTAATAACCTTTGCGCAGGTGTTGTTGCAGTCCGTTAATCTGCGTCAACAAGCCGCTCATTAGCTCGGAAAACGACCGCGCTTCTAATTCAAAGGGGGAATCAATAAATCGTTTAAGATCGCCGTGAAATGTAATTGTCGCCATTGCTTATGTCTCCAAATGCTATGCGTTGATCGCAGCCATGCTCCGTCATACGGCACACGCGCGGATAATCGCCCTACACTATGATGTAGCATTGTTTGATCGCCGAGATAGATGCCGGCATGATTCGGCACGGGGCTACCAATTTTCAACAACACCACATCACCAAGCTGCGCCGGTTCTTCGGTGAGCTTTTCAAACCCCAACCGCACTAAATTTTCTTCAATCAGATTCTGACCGCTTTCAAACCATTCAAAATCATAGCCCGCTGGCGGCTTTGGTCGCCCAAAATCCAAACCAGCCAGCATATAGGCATCTAATACCAACTGCGAGCAGTCTTGGTGATAATTGATAAAATTACGCCCCAGTAACGCCGGCGCAGGTCGAAACTGTAAAATTTCATTATCCACCACCAACCAAAACGCCGTAGCACACCGGGTCTGACACATACGGTCGGCGGTTGATAAATACGGCAGACCGTTCGGGTGGGAGTGAACTAACGCGATAATCTCGCCAATTTCGCTTGCCATAATCCATTCTTCCTGGTCGATCTCGAAATAATTTTCCGGATCGGAAGAAATGTTCGGGCAAGGGTAAAATACTTTTTCGCCGTCTTCCAAAACAACAAAACCGCACATTTCGCGCGGCTCTTGTTTCTTGGCATAATCAAGTATTTCTTTTTTTAATTCATTGGTAATTTCCATAATTAATTGCCGTATTGTGTGGTGGACGGAAATCCGCCAAAAGGTAAAGCGGTATCATTGCCCCAGCGCAATTTACACCCGCGCAGGCAATGCGAACACTTATCTTTTTTCGCGTCTGTTGTCGGCTTATCGAACTCGTCAGCAACCGGCGGACCGGTATAGCCACATTCCGCGCTGCGATAACGCCAAATGCAGGTGTCGGACGTGATCATCAAAATAGGTATGCGCGCGTTATCCGTTTCCGCAGGTAAAGCAAGCTCAAACGTCGCCACGTCATCAGTTAATGATTTCAACTGCTCGATAATGTAGTAACTAATTGATTCCTGCGTCGGATCGGCTTTCGCATTCCCGCCGTCAAAATTCTTAGCATCAAGAAATTGCGCATACACCAAGCGCCGCGTAACCTTTGCGCCCAATCCCTGCCCGAAATCTTCGGCAAGAGCGGTAACAATCCCGTACATATTCGAGATAGTCAAAGTCGGGCGGTTACTTGGACCTTGTCCGGATAATTCAAAGCCGTCAGCGCTGATCGGATAGGCTTGATATTCATTGCCCTGCCAAAATACGTTTTGATGGCCTTGATTTACGCCGTTATGGAACCGCAATAACTCGCCTTTTTGCGCAGGATTGCTCGCGCTGTGAATGTGCCGCAAGTCAATTTCCCATAGTTCAATTAGCGCGCCCTGCTCAAGTTTCGGTAATTCTTGTCGCATATCGCGCGGTATTGGCTTTGGCATTACACCACCTCTTCAAAGCTGCAACTAAATTCAGTGTGCGTCTTCCCGACGGTTTTACTCCATTCGGGACAAACTACCTTGATCAACTGGTTATCATTGGCTTTTTCGCGAAATAAAAAGGCGGTTACGCCGCCTTTATTTCTTAAAAATCTGTCAAAATCGACCGCGCTTTTATGCTGAACTTTGAAAGTCAGCGAATATTTGCGCAATAATGGATTTAATCCGTCCACCATACGCTGTTCGTAACCGTCGCCGAACTTATTCACTTTCCGGCGCGGTTCGTTTTTGACTGTGTAACCCGGTTTCGGGCAGTAAGGCAAAATATCAAGTGCCATTTATTACCTCATTCATTACGTCCGATTAAACGACCCACCACTACGCATATCTTCGCGCTGATTTTTGCGATAGCGCATATCCGCAATGCGATCCATTTGCCGCATAAGCTCAACGGTAATTTGCAATTCATCGCCGTTTTGCTCGCTACTCACGCTGGCGGAAACTGGTTCGCCGTTGTTGATCACTTTCACGGTGATGTTACCGCTACTCCGGCCGATGTTTCCGCCATAGTTAGGCAATTCAGGCACGCTTACACCGCCACCATTAGCAAAGCCACGACGCTGAGCGCCGTAGTTAAGCTGATCTAAAAAGCCACGTCCCAAACGGCTCGTGGCTTCTTTTGTGATGACGTACTCTCCTCGGTGGACAATACCAGCAGGCGCATACTTCCCGCCGTCGCCAGTATAACCACCGCCAGCAAATCCGACGCTCATAATCTGCGAAATAACATTCGCGCCCGCTGCCGCCACCGCTGCCATATTTGCAAATTTTTGAGCAGGAGTAAGTGCGGTTGTATCTGCCATCGCTTGTGCGACCGCTTGAGATAGTTTAACCGTAGCTTCTGCAATAGCGAACGCTTTTGATACCGCAAACATCGCTTTATAAGCGGCGGATTGTTTCCCTGCCGACTGTTCAACAGCAGATGCCAAATTACCAAATGCACCGCCTAAATCGTTCAGACCTGTGGCGTATTGTCCCATTTCGCGTTGGAACTCGTCATTTTTGTATTTATCGATGATCTGTTGTCTGCGTTGCTGATACTCTTCTTCGGTAATCAGTTTCTGCTCGTTAAATGCTTGCAACTGCGCCAATTCTTCCGCTTGTTTGTTTCGCGTTTCCTGTTGAGGGTCGTAGATTGCCCGTAGTTTGCTTAATGGATCAACTGCCTGTTGAGAAATCTGCTGTGCGTAATTAAATTGCATTTGCTGAGCAGCTTTTCTTGCTTCGTCAGCATTTAATTGACCGGCGGACCGCAATTCTTCAATACTGCCTAAATCTTCCGTAAGGTTTGATTTAAGCAGTTTTTCAGGCGCATATTTGCCAGCGAGTTCAAGACGCTGTTTCGCAAAACGTTCTGTAATTGCCGTCTTCGCTGTTTCATACTCTTGGTGAGACACAACCCCTTTGCGCATATGTTCATCGAGACGCTGAAACATCCGCACTTCTTCAAGGTTAATTTCGCCTAGAGTTGATGACGATTTCTTGCGAATTTCATCGTAAAAGTTAAGCCAATTTTCACGAGCATTATCTGACGACTTATTCTTTTTGAGACTTGTTTCAATGGTGGCTACCTTAGTATCTGTATCAAATAACCCTTCAATCTTTTTACCCATGTCTAGCATGGTTTGTAATTGTTCGGCGGATAAGTTGATCGCAGTTGCGGCTGCCTGTGCGGCCGCTACGTCACCATTGGCAATAGCATTAAGAACCTTTGAGTATTCAGCACCTTTAACACCAAGTACTTCATAAAGACCTGCCAACACATAAGATGCCTTAGCATGACCTTTATTTTTAAGCTCTAACACCTCTAATTTGGCGCGTAAATCATCAGATTTTTTAGTTAGCTCGCTTTGAGCTTTCGCGAGATCGATAACGGCAGCCGTAGCCTGATTAGCGCTATCCTTATTTTTATCAATGCCATTTTTTACATCGGCGATAATTTGACCGGCTTTTTCTGCGCCAACATTAAATACAGATAATTTTTTGTGAATATCATCTAACGACTTGCCATTATTCAGCATGGACTGTACAAGTGCGCGTAGTTGATTATCAAATGCCTGATTTTTAGCCGACGCAACTTCCAAGCCGCTTTTATATTTTGCCGACGCTTCTTCTACTTCCTGCGCAGTTGAAGCAAACCAACCGCCGCGACGATGACTAAACTCGGTCGAGATCATCGTAGAACCCAATTTTTTGAGCTGCTCTTCTTGCTCTTTCATCGCTTCGATTTGCTCAAAAATCTTGGTTGTCAGTACAGCTTCGCTCAATCCCTCATAGCTTTCTTTCAGTTGCTCGTTAGCGGCAGCGGTATCAATCGCTTTTTTACGCGCTTCTTCCGCCTGAGAGTGAAAATATAACAATGCGCTGGCGGCAATAGTCACCGCACCGGCAGGACCACCGAGCAGCCCCATAACGCCCCGCAAACCAGCCGCCGCTGCGCTGGCAAGTCTGTTTGCCGTTGCTAAATTTTGTTTTGCTGTCGCTTCCGCTTTCGTCAGTGCAATAATCTGTGCTGCCTGCGCTTTCATCTGTTCACGCAACGCAAATCGCGTTTTTTCAGATTGGGCGACCTGTAACTGTGCAGCCAAAGAAGCCATTTCTGTTTGAGCCGCTACCCGTAGGGCAGTGGCTTTAGCATAGAGGGCTTTCGCTTCGTTGTAATGTGACAACGTGTTTTTCGCACTTGCGACACCGGTTTGTACAAGTTTTGCGGAATAATTACCGAGTTGCCCAACCGCCAAGGCGCCAGCAAATAACGTCGCCATTTTAATGGCATCCTCCAAATTCGCCGCCAAGAACTCTATGCTATTCGCTATACCGGTAGTAACCCCGGTGGCGCTATCAAAACGCCCGATCATTTGGATAAATGACGTTTCAAAATTGGTCATCGCGCCGGAAACTGACTTAATGCGATTAGCAAAATCATCATCGACCTGCGCCTTGACCTTTTTTAACGCTTCAACAACCTGCGGAATATCTAATTTACCAGCGGCGCCCATTTGTTTAAGTTCGCCGGTCGTAACACCCAAACCTTTCGCGATTGAGTCCGCAAGTCCGGGGATTTGTTGTATTACAGAATTAAGATCTTGCCCTTTTAACGTTCCTGTCGCTAATGCTTGCCCAAATTGAACTAAACCCGCTTCAGCTTGCGCGGCAGTTGAACCTGACATTGCAACGGATTTTGTTACTGTTTCAGTCAACGCAGCTACATCAGCTTGGCTTAGTTTTAATTTTTCGGCATTTTGCGCAAATTTTTGATAAACAAGAGATGTCGCACTTACAGCCTGATTAGTTCGCAGGGAAATGTCAAAAACAGTCTGTGTCGCCAAAGCAAGTTGAGCATTGCCATTTGTTGATAGTTTTAGTCGATTGGTTAATTCTGTGTTTGCGTCAGCATACTGGATAAATGCCTTAATTGAACTCGTCAGAGAATCTTTAAATAATAAAAAATTAGTTAATTTGCTGGAGTTGTTAAGCGCAGTCATCGCCGAATCGATGTTTTCCAAATAACCCTTGGTTTTGGTCGAAAATGTCTGCGCGCGTTGCTGCGCCTTTGATAATGAATTTTGAAAATTGACTTGATCTAACGTTAGCTGAATATTCAGCGATCCCAATGTGCCGGCCATAAATAAACCCCATAAAAAAAGCACTCCGAAGAGTGCTTTTCTAAAAAGATAAAACTAATTACGAATTACTCGGTTTAAACCATTCAATCAACCCAAAAACAACAGATACAGCAACGATGATTGCGATATATTGGAAACCACCCCACGCAAAACCGTCTGACAGGATAGAACCAAGAGCATAAAGCGCTAAAATTGGAGCAACTACAAATATAGCGATCATTTTAATCATCCAAATAAAAATTGTTCCCATAGTTCCTCCTTTGTTCATATCTGTACTGTACAAAATTACCGTACTTTATTCAAGGGATTACTACGAAATAATTGTTTATTTACTGCAATTCTTACATCGGTAGCAATCTTGGTCTGCGCCAAGGACCTAAACTAATCCGGTAGATATTGTCTTGATCTTTCTTAATGTGTTGCACCTCTACCGCGGGGTCCCACGAACCTGAGCATAGTCCTCTGCCGTATGGGTCAGAAATTACCGCAAATTTATGATCACCCTCGGGGATATAAAAATCAGCTTTTTCTGCTGTGTCAAAACGGGCAAGCAAAGTTTGTTTATACATCACACCGAGATAACAACCACCGCCTTGAAACCCCTCGTCACGAATAATCGTAACTTTCGCGTAATCAGGATTAGGCTCTCCATAAGCCATAATTCTTTCCTGTGGGACTGGTTTTGCCTTTTGAATAACAACAGGAGAAGAACCGCACGCAGTTAACAATAATGCCGAAGATAATACCAATAATAATTTTTTCATAAAAAGACTTAAAATAAGTAAATGAGCGGTCATTCTACATAAAAATAACTCCATAATCTGTGAGGTAGATCATATTTGTTTATTATTACCGATTGGCTAAATATCTTTCCGAGCCGTCATCTTCATCATCTTCGACTTGCGCTACTTTATCTTTATAAAATGGCATAAAATCGACAATCTCAGGCGGCTTCTTATTCGGATCGCTGTTGACCATAGCCAATATGTGCGCGATTTGTGCTGTGCGGTAATCCTCGCGCCAAAGCCCGAAAGGTTGATCCCGATAAAACAACTGATACTCCATGAAATGTTTTTCTGGCATCAGCTCAATTTCAGATAATGTTTTCCCCAGCGCCAAAGATAAAACTATTTGGAATCTTCGACGCTCGGTGAGTTTTTTGCTTCAAATTCAACAATCGCTTTACTGAAATCTTCAAATACGGCTTTATCTAATTTGGAGATTTGCTCTAAGTCTTCGATATTGTCCGGATCGAATAAATTATTTCCGTTTTCGTCACAAATTCGTGTAGCGAAAGTGCGTGCGATTTGATAAGGGTCGTGGATTTTTGATAACTGCTTGGATAATTTTTCTTCATCGCTGAAATCTAATTCAATACCTTGTTCTTCCGCGATTTTGAATAAGATTTGTTGCTGCCCGTAGATCGCTTTATTTGTTTCGCCAATGTTAAATTCGCGCACATAACAATCGGTCCCGTTAATAACGCATTTTTTTACTCTTGGTTTGTTCGCTAAAAGCTGTTCGCGTAGATTCATTGTGATATTCCTTGATTTGAGATAAAAAATGACCGCACTTTTTACGGCGCGGTCGCGTTGATTAAGCAGTTACCGGTAAATGGTAATCGCGTTTTGCTTTCTTGATTGTGACGCCCGATTCAAACTTACCTTTAGTCTCACCGGAGTAATTCGGCGAAGTTTGAATAAAGCCGGTGCCGTAAAGCGAGCCTTGCTGATTACGCAAAATCATCATGTAAGGGAATGTTTCCTTGGCAAAGAATTTTTTGCGTAAATCCCGTTGCATTGGAGTGTCAGGGGCATAAAAGAAAGTGAGTTTCACCGAACCGTACTCAATTTCGCCCGCTTCAGTTTCAGTACCCTCACTACACATTGTTGTGATGTCTTCTTCCGTGAGCGTGTCACCGTCGCCCTCAATCTGCTTGATCGCACAGAAATTGGAGGACCATTTAACCACCGCCACTTTTGCCGCGCTGAAGTCTGTTGGCTTATCTTGTGATGTCCAATCCACTTCATCGGCAAAAGTAATTGTGTCGGCCGCAACGGATTTAACCGGGAAATAACCGTCAAGCGAACCAAGACCGGTAATTTTGACAAAATCACCCGCTTTCGCACCATGACCTGTTGCGGTAATTGTCGCGGTTGGTGTTACCGTGCAGGCGGTAATGGCTTTTTCGGTGGTTAAACCAACGCCGATATAAAATTTTGTCCCCTGAAACGGGGTTGTTTGTGTTGCCATGTTTTATTCTCCATAAGCAATTTGATAATTGATTACGCGACGATGTAGCTTTGTATCCGCTTCATAATCGCTAAAATCATTCATGCGCTCCGCAAAATCGAACGCCGCCGAAAGTGCGGTAAAAATCTGTTTGCGCAGGCTAAAAATGTCATCAGGATTTGGGCTGTAAATGTCAATCTGCACCTGATAATCATCAAGATCGCCATCTTCCAACGCCGAATTTGGCGAGATGTTCGGGAATTGATACACAATCACCGGGAAAGCCTTGTTTGTTTCTGGAATCAGCCAATAAAAACAACGCCCCGACACCAAAGGCGACAGGGCGCTAAAAAGTTTCTTCTGGATCATGTCATTTGCCAGCCTCCGCAATTATTTCTTGTTGCAGTGTGTCAATGATGGCTTGCGCCGCCTGTTCCTTCGATTGCTGAAAGGCGGGTCGCATAAACGGTCGCGCGGGCATTTTAGATGTGCCAAATTCAAGATAACGCCAGTAAAACGGATCGCGCGGATTGTACGCACTGGATTTACCGCTTTTTTCTTTGAATTTCAGCACTTGCTTGGTCGAAATCCCCTTTACCCAAACATAGGCGTCAGTTCTGCCATTTTTGCCGACTTTCGTACGGCTTTGAATGGATTTCCTTAATGTACCTGCACGTCTGTGCGGCACGCTTTCTTTCAAGACTGGTGCGAGCGAACGCGCTTTGTCACGCACAATTGCACCGCCTTTACGCATTGCTTTAACGGCAATACGGTTAGAAGTCTTTCGCCCAAGGCTTTGCATTGCTTTTTGCAACTCTTTCAAGCCCTCAACACGGACCGTTACGCTACCCATTAATCACCTCTTTACACATGAGCTGCAACGATACATTGCGCTCCTGCGTATTGAGTACCGACACAATCTCTAAAACACGCTTACCGAACTTAACCCGCATTGTCGGCATAATTCCGTCAAGATAACGTAGCCAAATTTGCGTAGTGACTTCCGACTGCACTTGTTGAGCCGAAAAATACTCGCGCCCAGACAGCGGACGCACATCGGCCCAAACGGTCGCAACGTTTTTCCACATCGTCACCGCCGCGCCGTAGTCGTTTACGGTATTGACCTGCTTCTGCAATGTGATTCGATGCCGTAATTTTCCGATGTTCATATGTGTATAAACCGATAACGTTCAATGATTAGCCTTACAGTCGGCGGTAAATCAAAATTGCTCACGCCCTGCCCTTCATTCCATCCACCACGATTTTCAAACATATATGCCACCAACATTAAGATCGCTATTTTCAGATCTCCAGTGATCTCTTGAGCGTTATCAGGTGGGTCATCCGGTAGCGTTTCGTAAAGTTTTCGGTTGGTATAGTTTTCAATCGTTGCGATTGCGGCGGCGAGGTAAACCTCTAACAATTCATCTTGCCCGTCGTCATCAATTCGGCACTGCGACTTAATTTCATCAAGTGTGATTCTCATCACGCCCCCAAAATAAAAAAAGTGCGATCGAAATTAACCGCACTTTATTAATTATTTACCGGTTAAGGCTTTAATCGCTGATGTGTCCTCAAGCACGCAGTCAAAGCGATGGAACGCTAAGAATGCGGTCTGATCGAATTCGGCGTAGCGCTCAACCAAGCGTTTTAATGTCATGTAAGCTACACGACGCACCACAAAGCGGTTAAAGTCGCCGAAATAGATAAATTTCGCGTCTTTAGCAATGTCCGCAATGCCTTGATCGATAACGTATTGCTTACCAAGAATGGTAGATGGTGCCACGCCCGCAACATCAGGCAACCATAACGGGCGATTTTGACCGTCCACCATCTCTTTTAAGAGTTTTAAGGTGTTGTCGTTAAACGCCAATCGGGAGTTACCCACGTTACGGTAAGCTGGATCAAGAGAGTGCAATAACGCATTAACATCTAACCAGTCAACTTTACCCGCTGTTTTGGCTTGAGTTGTGCCTGTCACGCTTGCCGCTAAGCCTTTCGGCTGCGCTGGAGTACCTGCGCCGGTACCTTGGATCAGATATTTAGCTTCAGCGCGCCCGATACGTTGAGCGATACGGTCAGCTAAATAAGATTCGATGTTGATTGCGCTATCTTGCAATAATTCATTCGATACGCGGATGATTTTGGACGATAGTTTTTTTGCACCAAGATTAGCGATACCAAATAATGTATCTGCTTCGGTGGCAGCGGTGTTTTCGCCGATTAACTCACCCTCTTCGGTTGTGCCGTCAGCAGTGATCCATTCGATTGTACGACCGTCAGAGGTTGTCAAAATCTGCGCCACGGACGCGATACCGCCATAGGCTTTCATCTGCTCAACAATTCGTGCTTGCATTTCTTTCGGCACGGTATAACCGCCGTGATCGTTCACGCCTACGCCTTGGGCGCGCATTTCGTTTAATGCTTGGCGTTCTTCCGGCGTTAAATTGGTAAGACCGTTACGTAAAAATGCGCTAAACGCCTGACCGCGACGCTCATCAACGGATAAAGTTTTTTCACCGTCTTTTTGGGCGCGTTTTTCAGCTTCCGCAGCTTCTTGTTCTTTGACGAATTTTTCATCCATCGAACGAAGTTCTTCTTCACGCGAAATTACGGCATCTACTCCGTCCAATTCGGCTTTCATTTTGTTCCATTCGGTGCGTTGCTCGTCAGTCCAGGCGTTATCACCAATTTTGTCGTGTAATGTGCGCATTTGCGCGGCAATATTGCGACGTTTTTCTTGTAGCTCATGTAATTTAGCCATTATGTTTTCCTCTAGAGATAAAAAAACCGCACTTTTTATCGTGCGGTCGGTTTAATTGAATTTGTTTACTTGCCGGAGATTAACGCTAAAAAACGCTCTCGGGCGGCTTTCTGGTGTACGGCTTTCTGAATATCGCCGTTATTGCGGGCTTCTTTCCACGCGTCCAGCGATCGCGCCGTGCTGTTTGCCTCTTGATATGCCGGATAAGTTACCGGGCTAACATCATAAAGACGTGAAATTTTATGGATTTCTCGAATTACTACGCCCTCATCATCTTCATACCATTCATCGCCATTACGGGCGACATTAAAAGCAAATGATGATTGGGTAATATCTCCGCGCTGTAGCGGGGCAATAACAAGATCGCGAATGGTCGGCGTATCGGGTGCGATAATGTCATAACGCAACCCTTTATCATCAACGCTTAGCGATAATGTCCCCGCTTTTGAGCGCCCTAAGATAAAATTCGGGTCATGGTTAAACAATCCGCGCACGTCATCATCCAGTACGTCATCAAACGCACCCGGCATGATGATTTCGCGAAAGCCCCACATTAATTGCGAACGGGTATTAAAAACCGAGCCGTACCCAATGATATGAGTTGGTTCGGAATCTTTACTTTCCGCCCGAACTTCGCCAACGTAGGACCGTTTTTCAATGTCACTCATCGGGTTCGTTCTCCTTCTGTTTTTCTGGTTCAATTTGTTGCGCCGCATTGACACTAACAAGATATTCATCCAGTCCGTCAACGGGGTTCATGTCTTCCAGTGTGCGGGCTTCGTTTCGTGACATCCATCCATCAGTAATCGCATTATGATAAAATTGCGCTCTTTCGGTTGGTGTCCCGCGCATGATGCCGCCCAAGTTAAATTTCACAAAATAACCCGCCTTGCGTTCGGCTTGCGTGAATACTTTGCGGTTAATTTCCTGTTCCCAGTTCACGATCCACGGCATTAAGCTGTAGCGGATAAACTGGATGGTTTGTTCCGAAATGTTTGAAAATGTCGCTTTTTCCAAGTCGTTAATCATGTGCGCAGGAACATTAAAGATTCCCGCAATTTCAGACCGGTTGAGCTTCATCATTGATAACAATTCGGTATCTACGGGCGATACCGTGAGCGCTTTATACTCAAGCTCACCCGGTAAAAGCACCGTTTTATTTTCTTTACTTTTAAGTTCCGCGCTAGCTTTATCCCAGAATTTTTTAAAACTCTCCCACGCTTTTTCATTAAGCGGCGTTTTTACATTGACAATCCCGGCGGGGCGAGCGTTTCCAAGAAAGAAACTTCCCGCAAAATCTTTCGCGTTCAGCCCTAGCCCGATTGTTTCGGCGTGCTGTTGGATAACAGATTTCCCCATTTTTAGGGAGGTCCCAAGGGCTTTTACGTGGATCATGTCATCAGGCGTAATTGATAACGTCTCATCATCACCGTAATAGCCGTAAACATAACGGCTACCATTTTTAAGCAACTGCACCATCCACGGTTCACGGGTTTCAATTGATTTAATTTCACCATTTCGGCTGCGGACGATGTGTAAAAATGAATTGCCGTGTAAAAGTACCGCACTTTGTCCGTACTCCCGCATTTTGTACGACGTTTGCCAAAAATTAGGGCTATCGTGTAACAGGTAAAATAACGGATGGTCGCGTGCCGGCTCTATGTTTTTCCCATCTTTGCGCATAACGTGTAACGGTAACTGCGCAATAGCACTTGATAGCACATAAACACAGGCATAGACCGCACTTAATTTCATTGCAGTGTCGGCGTTAACGGTGCGCGATTGTGTTCCGCCGAACAAGTCATCATAAGCGCCCTCGGCACTTAACGGAACCTGCGGATTTTCAAGGGAACGCGCGCTAAACAATTTGTCAAAAATCATCTACGCCCCCGCGCTGAAAAAATAGCGTATAACAAGCAAAGCCCACCGCCGATAATACAGGTTTGAGCCGTTCCATATTGGAGATAAACGCCGGCACATAGTGCGCCAAGTCCAGCCAAGCCGACTAGATCAATAAAAAATGTTCTCATAGCGTTAATACCTCGTCCGGGATAAAAATCCCGTCATCTTCATTTAGCATAATTCGACCGATTGCCATCATTAACGCAACCGCGCCATCAATTTTGTTTTCTGGAATTTCTTTCACCGGTCTAACGATGTCATCATTCCCGGCGGCAGTTTTCCCGACCACATTACCAATACACCAAGTCATGATAGGGTTCCCGTCATGGTGAAAACGGCCTGATTCGATAGCCGCTTCAAGCTCTTTCATCGGATCTGATAAGTTGGTGTAGTTCTGTGTGATGGTTATCGGGTTTAATCCCTCGTCCGCCATATCGTGAGAGATGGCGATCGCGCCGTGTGGGTCAATTGCAGCACAGTTAACCTGATGCTCCCTGTTTGTGTCTTTCACACATTCAAGGATTTCGCGATAGTCAACCTCTGCGCCGTCGGTTGCGATTAAATGCCCGCTAACAACCCATTTCTGGTATTTATCCACCACCCGTTTTAGAGCGGTATCAATGCTGAAAACGGTCTCTTCCGGCACAAAAAACAATGGAGAAATACAGTAATAATGACGTTTACCATCAATAATTCGACTAAACACCCGCACAAGTGAGTTCATATCGAGCTTGCGCGCCATATCCAGACCAAGGGTAACTTCTTCACCTTGGAAATCTTCAAGGCTTAATGTTTCGTCGTAACACTTCTCCCAGCTCACCATGTTGAAATAGGATTCTTTCGCTGATACCCAAACATTCAGGTGCTTTGTTTTGAATTTATTCGTAAAGCGTGGATTATTGATCGCCTGTTTCTGCTGACTTATCAAATAATCCGCATAAACCGAAACGTCAAAATTCGGGTTAGCTTTTTGTAGCACTTCCGGACTTGTCCAATCGTCGCCCTCGTCGATTGTGTAGATTAAACCGAACAATTCATCATTCGGCACCGTGCCATTCAGCATTTCAATCACTTCGCGGCGCTTGTCGTAACAAGGCCCTTCGATGTTGTAACCCGCCGTCGTGATAATCCACATCAACGGCTGGCGACGTGCGCCCATACCGGTGAGCATTGTTGTATAAAGTTCATCGTCTTTATGCTCATGGTATTCGTCCACGATCGCACAACTCGGCGACGCACCGTCCCCGGGGTTCCCGATTAATGGTTCAAAGCGTGATCCGTCGGCGGGGCGGTTAAGATTGGATGCGTTAACTTCAATTTCGAATGTTTTACAGAGCAATTCTGTTTTCTTACACATTAACCGGGCAGGGCGGAACACCTCCCACGCTTGCTTCTCGGTTGTTGCCCCCGAATAAACCTCTGCGCCGAACTCGCCATCTACGCAAAACATATACAACCCAACACCGGCAGAAATAGCCGATTTTCCGTTTTTACGCGGGATTTCGGTATAAACTTCGCGGTAACGGCGTAATCCGCTGATTTTCTTGATCCAGCCGAAAGCATTCGCCACGGCGAATAATTGCCACGGCTCAAGCGTAATTAGCTGCCGTTTTAATGCCCACTCGCCTTTAGTGTGCGGCAAAAGTTGAATAAATTTACAAGCGCGTTCCGCCAGTTTTTCATCAAAGCGATAAGGAAAATCCTTGTCTTTTTGATTATCCAAATCATCTAAATGCCGCTGACAGGCTTTAATCACCAGGCGGCAAGCGGGTATCTTTCCGGAAACAATGTCCTTTGCGTATTTGTTCGCCTTTTTTACATTGTCGGTCATTGGAATAACTCCGCAAATGGATTACTTGATTGCGTATCGGCATTGCTCATTAGTCGGCTCCGGCTACTTGGGTCAAGTCCAAGCAACGACCCGAATTTTGCCATATCCGCCAACGCTTCTTTCAGCGTCGTGTAAGCAGGATTTCGTTTTAATCCGCTTTCCGTCTCAATAGTTCCGCCGAATTTTTTAATGTCAGCGTTAGCGGCTTTTCTGTTCTGGTATGCAATGCAATAGTTAGCAACGGTTTCTAAGTCGGTTTTCAAAACTATCCCCTGCGGGCAAAGTTCCTTTAAAACAAAGTGCCACATCGTCACGCCGTCATCATTCAGATCGTCAGGCGGTAGGGTGTCGATTGTTAACTGCTCGGAAACTAATTCGTTTTCGTTTAATTTCCGTTTTCCAGGGTTGCCTTGCCGTTTCTTAACTGCCGTAGGCTTAGGCTTGCGCCCACGCCCCGGAACAAGTGCTTTCCCTGTCATTTTGGCGTTTACCTCAAAATCTTAATTTCGCGGTTGTGAAAATTGAGTTGAACGGGCGGTACCCATAGATGAAACCTATAGAGATTTACCCACCCCCTCCCCGTGTAGAATTGACCGCACTTTAAACGCTATCTCAAGCGCTCTCTTGCGGTTTTGAATTTATGGCATGAATTACATAAACTTTGTAAGTTTGAAAGATTGTCACTGCCACCATGTGCTTTAGCTATGATGTGGTCAACGGTTGTTGCTGTAACATATCTACCTTGCTTTAAGCACTCTTGACATAGATACTTGTCACGCTCTAAGGCGACGGTGCGCAACGCTCGCCACTGTGAGCCATAACCGCGTTGGCTTGCCGTCTTGCCTTGCTGGTGTCGTTGCCATCCGCAACCTAAATGCAGTTCACAATAACCGCTTGAATGCGTTGTTGTGTTCTTACATCCCTGTTTTCGGCATGCTTTAGGTATTCTTGCGGGCATTTTCATTCCTTTTGTAATATTTACATCACATAACTTAGATATAACCCCGAGATTTTTAACATCTTGAGCGGAGGTATAGCTGAGATATGTAGCATATATAAAACAAAAAGACCGCACTAATTGGCGGTCTTGGTTTGGTTAATCCACTTATTGAGATTATCTACTTGGCTTGCGCACTTGTCGCGCTCTGCCGTTACTCTGACTAATTGCAACACCACATCACCGTAAGTCTCCCCGGTAAATGCTGTCTTAGCACATGGCACTGTGTAAGCTTGAGGAGGGTAGATATAGCTCGTCTTGGTTGTGTTACTTCCGCAGGCGGTCAATAGCAGACTGAGGCAGACGAGTGTTGGCGCAAGGTTGTGTTTTAATAATCGTTTTAATTGATTCTGCATTTTCTGTTGCCATCCGTTCGATTTCGTCATTGCGTTGTTGTTGCTCAATTACCGCCGCGCGCTCTTGTTGTAGCGCCACATTTAAGACCTTGTTGACCTCTTGTTGCGCTTTGATGGTTTGGGCTTGAGCTTGGTTTTCGGCACGGATGTCAGAGATAGTGTCGCTTTGATACCAAATCCAACCACTCAAACCCAAAATTGCAGCCGCTAATATTTGATTTAATCCAATCATAATTACGCCATTAATTTGCGATATAACGCCACTCGATCAGCAAGACCGTTTGTTCCGCCATTGATTCGGACAGTAACCTTTTCAACGCTTGCTAGACTTGCCAATTCGTTTGCTTGCCAGTACCACACCGCCGCTGACACAGCCAAATCCAAATCTTCCGCCAGCTCGTGTAATGCAAAATCACGCCCAAGCCAGTTGCGAAAAGCAATATAGTTTTTCTTGCCGGTGATTTGGATAATTCCACGACCACGATAGCGCCAGCCATCGCCACTTTCTTCATCGCCGTTACCCATTCTGTTGGCGTACACACGATTGGCAATTTGCTCAGGCTTGCGAGCGTATTTCTTGGCGGTTAGTGGGTCAAAATACTTGCGAAAGACTTGAGTTAGCGCATAGTCGGAGTAGTTTAGATTTTCGGTAAAAACAGAAAATCCTGCGCTCTCATGTCCACATTGCGCTAAAAACATCGCTTGTTGGATTTTAGTAACGCATCCGGCTTTTTCGATTTGCTTTTCAATCGCCGCATAAATGCCTTTTTTCGCATGCGGAAAAACTTGATTAAATTTACTCTCTGAAATTATCATCATCGAATTTACTTCCATTGCTACGTCTATAACTAATATCACCGTCATTTACACGGTGGTTGATAAATTTAAATAAAAATTCGCGGATCTTCTCGGTGCCGATAAAGCCAATCATCGTACCGAGAAAGCCGGAAAATTCCGCATGGCCAACAAGGTGCGTACATATTGGCACGGTAACCCCAGCGATAGACGCACAAATCATTGCATCAATAAATACGTAGCGAAATGCAGGTTTCTTGCGCATAAATCCCATTCTTAAAAGCGACATAAAAATTGCGGCACCGGCACTGTGAATTGTCCCGTTACCAAAATTTAATTGTAGCCAGGCAATAATCATTGCCCACACATCAGGCTCTTTCATCGGCATTGTTTTCTCCGCCGTGTTACGGCAATAAAAAAGCCCACGCGTTAACGTGAGCTTGAATTTAGGTAATAAAAAACCCCGACCGTTTCCGATCAGGGTTGTAAATAAATCCTTGTGCGTTTGCTATGCGCTAAAACCGCAACTTACATACAATGATACATTTTTAGTGCGCACTGTCAAGCATTTATGCAACAAAAATACAATTTTGACACTCAATCATCAAAAGCAGTGATGTTTTGGCAGTTTTGAGGCGTTGAAAATACTCTCGTCTTGATAAATTTAAGTGTCGGCAAATATCAACGTTATCCCATCGTTTAACGTAAGTGAGCATAAATACATCGTACAAATCGGGCGATACCCGTTTCATTATTTGCATATGCCCGTCAATCTGCATACCCAAGTCATCATCTATCGGCTGCACCCGGTATTTTGGCAAATAGCGCGCATCGCATTTAAGCTCTGCAAATCCTGCTGATACGCGTGGATATTCACCTTCATAGCGTGGCGTTGCCCAATATCCCCACTGTACAGATACTTTGTTGATGTTAATGCTCATGTAAGACCTCTAGCTCTTTAATTTTCGCTTTATAGTGTTTGATGATTTCTTTGCAATCTTCGGCTGTGTACTTTTTCGGCTCGTGGTCTTGTCGCTCCAACCAAGCCACTTTATCTGCGCCGATTTTATTGACGAGATTAATCCGGTACTCAATGATGCTTCCGCTCTTGTGGTCATTACAGGGGGCGCATTGTTTGTGTACGTTTAGTTCGCAAAATCGCAATTCGGGACAGGCTCCGACACTGCGATAATGTCCGGCATGGTATTGCCCTTGATGATACCGACCGCAACTGATACAAGGTTGGTCTTTATCCCGTAACCGGATAAATTTATTAAATGCCGCCTGCGCCTCTTTTAGCCATTCTGAGCGACTTTTTAATTTAGCTTTACGTTCGCTCAGTCTTTTCTTTTCCGCCTTATCTCGCTCTTTCTGCGCATTTTGACGGGTTAAATCAAATGCGCATTTAGGTGAGCAGACTTTTTGGAGAGAGCTTTTGGGGATAAACTCAATGCCGCATGACTTGCATTTTTTGGGCTTGAGGGTTTTAGGTTTTGTCATCGTCCGTAAAATCCCATCTACCAAAAAAACGCATAAAGCTGATTTATGACGTTTTCGTCTTTTGTGTTGTTAAAAATGTTTGATATTGCCGCACGGATAAGTGCTTTATAGCAACTCTCAAACTCATCTTGTTCCATGTTGGCATAACTCAAACTCTGCGCTTCTACACGCAATCCGCCGTCTAAGTTGTATGTCACTTCCTTAAACCCGGCTAACACGGTTAAGTGTTTACGGAATGTATCGAACTGTTTTTTTTCATCGAAGTATTTCCAATCTGTTTTGTCTGCCGACCAATGTTCGAAGCAGAATTTGAAAAACGAAAATACCTTTCTATGAAAAGCAGGATTACGCGTTTTCTTAATTTCGACGTTATATAACCCTCCATTTTTAAACCCTTGTAGCGCTGGTAGATACATCTCATCAGCGGGGCAAAATACCCCACCCGCGTTTTTAATCATTGGGATTTTCATGATTAATAACCACCGCACTTTTGAATATGTCCTATACTGACCGACCGTTGAACAAAATCATCTGCGCACGGGTCGAAAACAACGACCATTGAGCCTTTGTTATTACTCGCCCCTTTTTTGCCTGTGGTTGGATTAATAAATTTGATTCTCCCAGAGTTATACTTACCTTTATCATCAACAAAGCCAATAATATCGATCACCTCGTTAGCCTCTTTGCGGATAACATCAAACCAAATTGTAGATTTATCTAACGGCAGCAACATCACTACAAAATAACCGGCCTTGCGCAATTCTGCTGCACGCAACACAAAAGGCAGTGGGTTGTTGTAAGGCGGATTGACGAAAATACGCAGTGGGAAAGAGCAAACCTCTGCCACTTCATCAAGTAATAAATCAAAAAGGTTGTCAGCTAAAAAATCAGGGGCAATAGATAAATTATCATCGTCATCTGTCCCTTGATCGCCAATGTAGTGACAACACAAGGCGTTTTTGGCATTTGCGCAACCATCTAAATCAAACCAGCCAAATTTGTTTTTGAGCCAGTTAAAAACATACTTCGGCGTTTGCCATGTGTTGCGGTCAAATTGTTGCTCTGTCATGCCGCTTGTCCTCTCAATGCCGCCTTGCAGTTGGCGATGTGTTTTAATGTTTTTTCTTGTGGGAGATTTACGATTTTTTGTTCAATCATTTCCGGGATGTCTTCGAACTCAAATCCCGACCGCACTTTTTCGGCGGCTTCGTTCAAAATTCTTGGGATGGCTTTCAGCGTGTCATCAAGAGGTTTATTCCAGTATTGGTTGTAAAGCGTCTTGAGTACCCAATATTCAGCCTTGGATTGATATTTGAATTCATGCTGGTTGAATCTCGCGTAACCCATGTAGTTTTTGTAACGTTGGATTAGCTCTTCGGCTGTCGGCAGTCCCAAGGCGTGATAGTCTTCGTCATGGCACCACGACACAAACAAGCCAACACTTGGCCAAAATTGGCTCTTTGATTCTTCCGCTTTGCTCAAACCTCTATTCAGCTGTGCGCGGGTGATTTTTTCTTTCGCCAATACGCGTAACCAAGTTTGTTTGGCGGAAAGAAAATCCGCTTCGGTTTCAAATGAGTATTTCCACCCTGAAAAAATATTTTTAAGTTCTTGAAAAAGCCAGTTAATCGTAGCTTCGGCTCGTTGTGCGCGTTCCGGCGGTAACTGGTTTTGTTGATTCTGTGTTGCTAAAACTTCCATAACTGACCGTCCACTTCGACTTCTACCCCGGCAGACCAGCCGGCTTGATCGTTACTGAATTTAGGTTTATTCGCCGGCATCTGCTCGGCAGGCTGATTGTTCAAATCACGCCTGTACCAGTCAGCTTTAAATCCTCGCCAACCGCGTTCGATTGCGTATGCAACAGCTTCAGCAATCGGCATGCCGAGACTATCGGCTTCGCGCTGAAAACCTTTCAATACCGTTTCTGTGATTGGTGCTTTACAGGCTTTGCGGTGGGTGATGAAGTCATCGGCAAGCTGACCAACGATTCCAAATTCAGCAAGCAAATCCGATTCGCTTTTTTTGGTATTTTTTTTATTGTTATTTTGTATAGTGTTTTTATTGTTATTTTGTGTGTGAACTTTTTTCACCAGATCTGGTGAACTTTTTTCACCAGTTTCGGAAAAATTTTCACCAGTTTTATCTGGTGAACTTTTTTCACCAGTTTCGGAAAAATCAAAGGCTTTAACCGAGTAAGTATTTAATTTTCTTTCTCCGCCGGAACGCTCAAGTAAACCCATTTCAACAAGTGATTCACAAGCAGTTATAATCGAACGATTACTAAGCCCTGTCACTTCCATGAATTGGCTAACAGAAATACTGTCTGATTCTTTGTTCCAGCCCTTTGTTTTGCGAACTACAAACAAGTAACATTTAAGCTCTGCGCAAGTGAGCTTTGCCAGCAATTCGTCAATGACGGAATTGGGAATTTGAAAAGCATTAGGAATAAATTTACTCATTACGCCACCGCCTTATTAAGCATTGTTGATATTTTGGCTAAACCCTTTGCAGTTACCAATACTTGAGGGTAGATTTTTTCCGTGCCGTCAGGTTGTGTGACAGGGTGAGCTTTATGCTCTAAATAACCGCGTTGCAATTTGTCTTGATAAGCAATCCAAGCGGATCCAACAGTGCGCTTATAAATCCAACCATGAGCAAATAAAAATTGGGTGAATGCTCTTGGTTGCATTTGTAAGTGTTTTGCAGCATTAGTGAGATTCATTGCGCCTTCGGTTGCGGTTGCTAAACGATCAAACGCCTCCGCCTTTGGGGTAAGCTCGATCACCCTTTCGGAATACGTTGCAAGCGCGCCACGCAAGTAAACTGGGTCGTTTAATAGCATCATAGGATCAGTGGATTTCGCCACTTTTTCCATCTCAATAAAATATTGTCTGGCTTGCTTTCCTTTTTCGTTTCGCTCAACCATTGATAGTTCTTTTGCCATATCAATGGAAATGTGAACTTCTTTCTGAGGGCGCCCCCCTACATGGTTTTTCTCATTTTTGAGTAAAACTACAAAGTCTTGATTTTCAACGAATTCATATTCTGAGATTCGTCTTTGGATCCAGTCTGAAAATCTCGTTGAGACTTCTAAAAATGAATGTAATTCTCTCGCATTTACCGTTTTAACTTCGGAATTGTTGATTTTGCTATTGCTAATCTGAATTAGATTTGCCATAATTTGCCTCGTTGATCTTCACTAAATTGCCACGGTTGCCGCCGTGGTTTTTATTTGCCTTTAGTACTTGACGTTTTTACAAAACGTTTTGCCTTATCTAATAAATACGTCATCACATCCGGTTTAAACGAACTGCGTTGACGATATTCTTTTAAGCACATCTCCACTGCACCATTAATCGACGCAATGTCAGCCCCCCCTGAATCAGAGCTTGGCGGAGTTGTTTTTCAATAAATTTTTCTGCATCCATTTTTTATTGCCGTTTATTTAGCGAAATAACGCACTCAATCGTGTGTTGTGTCGCCGCCAAGTGTTTATCTAATGCGCGACGGATTTTGTCTTCTTCGTGAGAAGTGATTTCACCGTCTGCTAATGCCGTTTCAAGCACTTCAAACAACAATCCACGCGCGGATTGTTCATGCAGTTGCAGCACGGAAATTTCTACGTTGTCTAACTGGTCTGCTTCAGGGTGCGGTACAAAACAACCGCCGGTTAAACGGCATAATTCTTCCGTGTAATCGGTCAGCCCAAATTCTTGCTGGATAGCAATCAATTCTTCGTCTTTGAACCGCTGCCCTTTCGTCTGATAAAGACGATTGTTCAGCTCTGCCTCTGAAAATCCGAGAAATCCGGCTACCGCACTTTTGCCGCCCGGTATCTTCTCAATCATTTCGATAATGACTTTCTTCATTGCCATAATTTTTGCCTTGTTTTTATGGTTTTCTTTTGGGTAAAGGTTGGTAAATTACGCTCTAAGGTGTTTTGGTAATCCATCATCCGGGTTTGGGTATAAGTGCGGGCTTAATTCGTGCGGTGTAACCAAATAATTAGTTACGGCAGACCAAGCTAATGTTGTTTTCGCGCTTAACTCACAACGACCCGTCAAATAATGGCTAACAAAGCCCTGCGTTTTTTGTACAAGCCGAGCAAACTGTTCTTGTGTAAGTTTTTTCTCGGCTAAATATTCGGTTAATTTCATATAGCCTCCTGAATACTTAAATATTAGCAAAACTATTTCTTTTATTCAATAGTTTTAATATTTCCACTATTCTTGATCTTATTAGCGGGGCTAATATAATTCGGGCAAAAGATACGAGAGGGATACAATGAGCGAAGCGGAGCAAAGACTTTTCGAGATTAAAACTCGCCTAAAAAGTATTTATGAAACAAAGAAAAAAGATTTGGGATTAACTCAAGCTAAAATCGCTAATCTGTTGGATATTAAGACACAGGGCGGTGTAAGCCACTATATGAACCCAAATAGTAAGCAGCCTATAAGCAAAGAAACGATCATTAAATTTGCTTCGATTCTTGGTGTTGAACCATCTGATATAGATCCTGATATTTCCGAGGACTTCACTACTCTGGTAACAAAGGCAAAAGAGTTTTCGGAACCGACAGCTACCGATGCAATCAAGCTCACATTGCTTGATAACCATCTTGCCGCCGGTGATGGAGTCATCAATCTTGATTACCCTGACACAATCCGTTCTATTGAGTTTTCGCGCGATAAGTTCATGGAGATTTTTCAACGCAAGACTGCCAATAATCTCTCGATTGCGATTATTGACGGAAACAGCATGTACAACCCAACCAATGCCGAAATGAGCCTAAAACACGGCGATATTGTAGCGATTGACCAGACAATTAATGAGTTCAAAGATGACGGCATCTATGCGTTTGTATATGAGGGGAAAGCAAGAATCAAGCGCTTGCAGTATCTAAGTGGCTACAGACTAAAAGTAATTTCAGACAATCCAAGTTACGATCCTGAAATCTTAGAAAAAGATCAAGTAGAACAAATTCATTTTGTCGGAAAACTGATCAAGAAATTAACACTGGATATTGTTGATCTATAACAACCAACCTAAGGAAAAAAATATGACAGATAAAGCTAAGAGTTTGCCGGATAATAAAAAACAACCTAAGCAACGAAAGGTAGTTAAAACTGAGTTTATTACTTTATCATATGATTCGGATAGTCGAGATTTAGAAAATCACCGCATGAATGCGAGAGAGCTTGGAAAGGCTATAATAGCAATGCATGATCTGATTGAAAAATCAGATAAGTTATTAAATCCGGGCAGACGCAAGAGCCTTGGCGTTTTTGTAGAAACACCAGCACAGGAAGGTTCCCTTGAGGTTGTTTTTGGAATTGATATTTATAATATGGCCACACAGGTTATAGATGTATTACCATACATTGGATTGGGTTACGCCAGCGTAAAATCAAGAAAAAGTGTGTCTAACTTAGGAAAGACCATATTTGATGCGATTAATGACACCAAAGGAGAAACTGTAATTGGTATTCATACCAATGATAACAGTGATGTTGCAACTTTAAGTGTTGATGGAAAAGAAATCAAATCAGATAAAAACATAGCTAAGTTATTAGCCAATAAAGATATTCGTGAGAATATAAAAACACTGGTGTCCTCACCTCTTGAAGGGAACATAAAACCGGCATTTAAAATATTGGCTGGAAATTCCATCAAAACACCTGACTCATCTGAAGACTCAAGAGAGATATTAGTTAAGTTGGAACCGGAAGAAATAAGAACGATTCAAAAGATGAAAATCAACGATCCAAAAGAAAGGGTTGAGATATTAGAAACAACAATCGCACTACTTACAGTAAGCTTTAAAGGCAGTAAAGGGTGGGAAATGACTTACGGCAATCACTCTTACCCGGTTGAAATTACTGACGAGGATTTTATTAAAAAAATAAATGAG
Organism: Aggregatibacter sp. Marseille-P9115; assembly: GCF_920939465.1. Taxonomy (GTDB): domain Bacteria; phylum Pseudomonadota; class Gammaproteobacteria; order Enterobacterales; family Pasteurellaceae; genus Aggregatibacter; species Aggregatibacter segnis_B. The sequence goes on along the minus strand of NZ_OV100759.1, from coordinate 1,888,200 downwards.
AACATTGCCAGTTTCAAGAAAGGCGATTTGTTCACTGTAACAATGAACAAAACAATAAAAATGCTAGGTTATGAAACAAAAGAACACTATACTATAACCAAAGTTAAACATCATTTAGCCCCAGAAGAGCGGCGTATTATCTCTGATAATGGAAAGATTAATTAGTTTGCTTGTTGAGCATATCAACGAATTAGCTTTGTTTATAGGGGTGCTTTTATGCACCCCCGTACTTTCTCGTTTACTAAAAATCTTATCATTTTATCTTGGTAGTATTTTAAACCCATATCATAAAATCACCATCAATCATTATCATAATGGGAATTTGGTTGGCTCTAAATCAATAAGAATATCGACAAGAGATTCTATCATTGAACAATTAAGAGAAATTAAACGCAGCGAGGAAAGTAATGGCTGAACAAAATGCAGTCACAAAGCCTTTCTCAATGCTTGAATATGGTTCTTATACCGCAGGAATTGGGCTTTTTCTTTCGCTTATCATAAAATTTTACATTACTCCCAATCTTCCCCATTTGGTTGAAATAGCTAACCTTGCAGCCCCCTTAGTGACGCCGATTCTTAGTTTCTGTGTAGCTTTATTTGTAGGACGATTTGGCACAAGCCCAGAAATACTTAGAATGAATAAAAATATAAAGAAAAGCATAAAAAATTTAAAAAAACAAATTCAAGCCAACAGTGATTTACTCACGGAAGAAGATTTGAATAAATTGAAAAAAAGATTAAGCGAGCATATTAATATACAGTCCCAGATTGGCGTTTCTATCCATACAATGCAAGATCTATTAAATAAATTAAATTAAACAACCGCCTTCGGGCGGTTTTCTTTTGCCCAAAATCCACCGTTCCAACCTCTCCCCTACCCAATTTCTGTGATCTAGGTCACAAATTCAACAAGTAGTCAAAATTTTACAAAAATAAAATATTAGTAAAAACAGCAATTTAATAGTTTAAATAGTAAATTTATTAAAATATATTAGTTTTACTATTTACTATTAATATTAGTTTTAGTATTATAGACCGCATCAAAGCAAAACACTTTGAGTTGCTCTTTAAAAATTTGAAACAGGTTAATAATGGGTAAAAAAATACCCACTATTATGTGGGTATAAAAACCTATTTTTTAGTAGGTGGTGGAGTTGGTTTTTTGGGGTTATATGAATAATCATCGCTCATAACAAATCCTTAATTAAAACTTTCACCGCAAAACCATGCGATAGCTGACTGATAACAATTTAGTTTGGTGTCATCTTCTCGGTTCAGCTGAATAGCTGAGCGTTTATGAGAAATGTCGCAAAATACTCCGATAATATGATTATCAATAGCATCGGTCTCGGTTAAGGCGTTATTAAGTTCATCGTCATTCATTTTTGGATAACGTTTAATTAACGCTTGATATTGACCTTTTGCGACTTGTGACAAAGCAGCTTTTTCGCCGAAACGATAAACAAGAGAAACAATACTCAATATCGCCAAAACAATCCCAACAAGGATATTAAAATTCGTATTTGGGAAGTAGCGACTTAGATCGCCAATAATGGCAGATGAGAGTAGTAATTGGATAGTAACTAACAGGTTATTTAGGCGAGCATTAAAATGATAATAGATGTTCTCTAAATTATAGCTGTAATAAAGTTCAAAGACTAAATCTTCTCTTGTTTTATCGTTCATTTTTAGATCCTTATTTTGGTTTGGGCGGTGGTGTTGGTCGCGGTGGAACGTGACCTTTCTCCTCTCCTCTCATAGAGCTTTCCTCGATTAAATTATGGTCGCAAGAAAGCATTATATTTCTCGCAGTGGTCGCAACACAAGAGGGACTTGAGCCTTACAAGGATAAAGAAAGGCACTCATTCTTAACCTGTTTTGAATTTTAGACAATTTGGTGCTTGTGCGAACGAATGTTAACAACCTCGAGGAAACGGGAAAGGTTGGTTAGACCCTGACAAGTAAACTTGCGCGAACTAATCATAGAGGGATTAGGAGCTTAGGCACACGGCTCGCAAGGTCGTGAGAGCTGAAAAGGCAACACTGGCATTCAATGTTCTAAGCAATCTGAAAAATGATACAAGCAGCTCCCGACTGAAAGGGCAAATGTAAGGGCGGGTGACAAAGTGGCAGAACTTGACATATCGGAGAGACGATAACAGGGCTTAAGATTGAGCCGCAAAATAAAGAATCAATCTCTTTGAAAAAAAACTGTTATCGCAGTAATTCGCACTGACTTGCTACAAGTGCGAGATAACAAAAATGCCGCTTAACTGATAAAAAAAAGGGATAGGTTAAGCCGCTCCGAGGCTAAGGGCATAGCGTAATTATTTATTCGTCCCTTTTCTGGCTTGAAGCCATTACAAGCATAAAGAAATGGCAATTAAACAAAACGGCATTCTGTCTTTTACTAAACGTTTTTAAGTCAAAATTTCGTTAGTGGGTGCCGTTCTGTTTGGTTCCTTAGGTTATTAGCCCTCTTCGGAGGGCATTTTTTTTGAGGATTAAAAATGAGCGAAGCAATGTTGGAAAAAATGAAAGCCAAATTACAGCGGCTTGAAGAAGAATTTAGCGCAATTTTGGCAGAAGACCCGCGAATCGGTCACGGTGGCACGCCGAACATACTTGATAATTCAAAGGGTCGGCAAATGGCGAAATGCGTTGCCAAGCTCGAAGAAAGATTGATAGCCAAAGATAAGGCAATTAAAGAGCAAAAAGAAAAAATTCAGAGAATGGAAAGCCGAATTGCGTATAGAAGCACGCAGACCAAGAAAAGCCAAAAGTTCTTGGATAAAAACCCAATCCACCAAGGTTTATTCGAGCTTGAAAATCGCGGTCTTGTTAAGCAGTGGAGAAGAAACCCGCAATACTTTTTCATTGTAGGGCTTGAGCGCGTTGCCTTGGCGACATTCGACGGAGTAATAGCAAGATGCGCGCGGTTCCCGACAAAAACGCCAGAAGAAACTGCGCGCGCCCAAGAATTAATTGATATGGCTTTATCACTTTCGTGACATCACAGAAATTATCAAATAAGCACCGCACTTTTGTGCGGTTTTTTATTTCCTGAATGAGGAACAACAAAATGAAACACCTTAAAGACATCGCTTTATTTGTGCTGGTGGTTGCATCGTACCTGCCGCCGGCGATCGCACTAATCTTACTCAATTAAGGATTGCAGAATGAAAAAACTATTCAAGCTCCACTTCGCCGTTGCGGTGGCTTTTTTGACCGGCGCGGTCATTACCGAGGCTTATTTTAACGTCGCCCAAACGGACGAGAAACCGCAGGTAATACAGTATGCCACCGATTACAGCGACAACGAAATCAGCGAACAAATCAGCGCGGAAACAGTTGCGGAAGCAAAAGCGGAATGGATCGAAGAAAACGGCGAATGGCAACCGAATTTAGATGCCGACACCGAAAAATACTTGCGAAAAACTACCGCACTTTTACAGGAACAACGAAATGCGAAAAGTAAGACGCGGTAGCGTGTGGAGCTTTGATAATCCGGACGACTACTACGAATCGTTAGAAGAACGACCGCAACGCGACGAACCGCCGGAAGATGACGAAGAACCGACGGACGACGATTGCGAATATTGGAAAAGTAATTGCTATGGCAGAGGTTAAAAATGGAAAACCAAGAACAAAAATTTGAATTAATTATCAGCACAGAAAGTAAAGTGCTGGCGTGTAATATCGCCGACTTTGAAAAACAAGCGGACAAATTTTTATCTACTCTCACGCAGTCCTTTGAAACGGACGAAGATTTCGGGCGCGCAAAGGAAGAAGTAAAACTCCTTAAAGAATTGGAAGATAAAACCCGCGCAGCGATTAAAAACGCACAGCAAGGCGATATTAATAAGCTGATCGAACAGGCGGAAGCGATTGCCGACAAATTCCGTGACGAGCGTTTAAGTCGCGACAAATTGGTAAAAGCCAAAGAAGCGGAAGTGCGCCAACGTATCGCCGAGGAAGCGATTGCGGAAATCATGGACGTTCGCACCAAAACCTGCACAGAAAGCGCAATTTCCCTTGCTTTGGAAATGACAACGCCGAAGAACGAAATAAACCAACGTATGCAATGGGCGACGAAAAACAAGCGTACCATTGACGGCTTGGTAAAAGGTGTAACCGCCGAGAAAAACTTAGTATTGGCGGAAATCGCACAAGAAATCGCGCGCTTACAATCACGTTTAAAACTTATCCCAATCTCGCACGAATATTTGTTTTCTGACGCGGTGAAATTGATCGCCGGTGAAGACGACTTGGAAGAAATCGTGGCGCAACGCATTGAAGACGAAAAACAACGCGAAGCACAACGCAAAGCCGAAGCCGAAGCGGCGGCATGTAAAGCCAAACAGGAAGCGGAAGAACAGGCAAAAGTACAAGCGGAAGCGGCGGGGGTTGCGCAGGAAATGAAAGAACAAACTCCACCGGCGACGCCGGCACAAAGTGCGGTAGAAAATCACGGCTTTGTTATCCAAATTTCATTGCCGCCAATGCCACAAGCTGACGCAGTAACCGTCGCGCGCGAAGTTAAAGCGCAATATGGCGACAAATACGAAGTAACACTAAAACCACTTAAAGGATAATTGAGATGGCCACAGCACTCCAAACATTAACCGACAAACTGGCGAAACGCTTTGAAATCGCAGACGGTTCTGACCTGATGACTACATTAAAAAATACGGCATTCAAAGGTACTGTAAATGACAGTCAAATGACCGCACTTTTAATTGTCGCCAATCAATACGGATTAAATCCTTGGACGAAAGAAATCTACGCATTCCCCGATAAAAGCAACGGCATTGTGCCGATTGTAGGCGTAGATGGTTGGGCGCGGATTTTGAACGAAAACCCGCAATTTGACGGCATCGAGTTCGATCTCGACGATGAAAAATGCACCTGCCGCATTTACCGCAAAGACCGCTCCAAGCCGATTTCGGTCACTGAGTATATGAGCGAATGTTACCGCGATATGGGGCCGTGGAAAACTCACCCTAAACGTATGCTCCGCCACAAAGCAATGATCCAGTGCGCGCGCCTTGCTTTCGGCTTTACCGGTATTTATGACCAAGATGAGGCAGAACGCATCGCGGAAACGCAGCGTGAGCCGGTAAACGTAACGCCTAAACAAAACGTGATAGACGTTTCGGCGTTGATTACATCCGAACAGAAAGAAATGTTAATCGGTTTAATTGACGCAACCGGTACAAGCATGGAAAAACTACTGACGGCATACGGTCATGCAGATATTTCCGAAATGACAAAAGAGCAAGCCGACAATGCCATATCGATCCTGAACGGTCGCCTTGATAAGCAACAAGAAAATGATGGAGAAGATGTTCCACTATGATTGACGGTCTAATAACGCTTGATTGCGAACAAGGCTCGGAAGAATGGTTAAAAGCCCGTTTAGGTATCCCCACCGCAACGGGCTTTGAAAATATTGTGACGGCAACCGGTAAAAAATCAAGCGCGCAAATCAAGTATATGGCCGAGTTGATCGAAGAAAGCATCTTGGGCGGTGGCGATACGTTTAAATCCGGTTTTATGGAACGAGGCAACCAGCTTGAACCGCAGGCGCGCGCCGCTTACGAGTTTTTAACTGGTAATGACGTTATTCAGGTCGGCGGCGTGTATCTCAACGAAAACCGCGATGTAATGGTTAGCCCCGACGGATTAATTCCGTCACTCAAAAAAGGGCTTGAAATCAAATGCCCGAAAATGAGTACCCATATCCGCTATTTGCTTGAGGGTGGCGTGCCGGCTGAGTACGTCATACAGGTGCAGGCGAATTTATGGGTAACGGGCTACGAAACTTGGGACTTTGTGAGTTATTGCCGCGAGTATCAAAAACAAACGCTTTATTTGTTTACCGCCGAGCGCGATGAAAAATTAATGAAAGCGTTTGACGAACATATCCCGCAATTTGTTAAAACGCTGAAAGCGTATAAGGGCTAATTAAGTAATTCATCCAAAGTTAAAAATGGTTCAGGATCTAATGATTGATGAAATCTTCTATCTCTGAACTTTTTCTTCAAATTTAATGCAACCTTATCCGCCACCCCAAGAATTTCTTCTGAAATATCTTTTCCTTTAGTTGCGGGAAATTGAAATGAAATATTGCAAATACAAGGAGGTGGATTTATTTCTGAGCCAGTACCTTGACTATGCTTATCCACATACTTGAAATCAAATTCAATATTTGGGAAATCTTTAGACAAATAATGTCTCAAGGCTTGAATATATTCGTCAAAATATAAATGTAATTGTTCTTTAACTTGAGAGCTTATATGAATAGTGCATTTCATGAATATATCCTTATTATTAATAATTTATTAGGTTAATAAATAGCATATACCAAATCATATTACAACAACCCGCTCACAAGGCGGGTTTTCTTTTATCTACAAACAACACTTAAATAACAGGAGGCTCGCATGAGCAAAGCTAACTTTGATAAAACATTATCTCAACTTAATCGCGGCGAATTAAACGCAGAATTAACCGACGCACTCGCTGAAGTAATTAAGGCGGTTCGCGAAACTCGCAAACAAGGGACGCTAACATTAAGCCTGAAAGTATCCATGCTTAACACACGCACCGAAAACCAAATCAAAATCACACCAATGGTTAATTCAAAAATCCCTGAATTGGATCGCGAAGAAAGCATTGTGTTCTCAACGGCTGACGGTGACGTGCTTTTCGATGACCCAAGCCAACTTAAAATGGATTTGAAAACCGTCGAAGATAAACCGGCAAGCGGTCTGAAAGTCGTTAGCAGATCCGCCGCAGCTTAAGCTTAATCGTAAATCTTAATCGCTAGCCTGTCACACGACAGGTTTTTTATTAACTCCAGAAGAGGAAAAACAAATGGAAAAAACAACCGTAAACGATATTGCCAAACTTGCGATCAATGGACTGCCTGTTGAAGATAGTTATAAAGCCGTTATTTTAAATAACGAGTTCAGCGTCGAATCGTTGGAAAAATTACAGCCTGCACCGAACCGTTTGCGCCAAAATCTGTACTTAAACACCGAACAGTCCTTAATTGATTACGCCAACAAATTCAAGGTTGCCGGCACCGCTATTTTTTCCAACTTAGATGAATTGGAGATTACTGCCGTTTTTGACTACCACGCAGATCCAGCCAATCCTCGTTGGGGCGACCATACCGCAACTTATAACTGCCCTTACTCAAAAGATTGGAAAGAATGGGCGCACAAAGACAAACAGGCAATGAGCCAAGTTGAATTTGGTGCATTCTTGGAAAATAACATTCACTGCATTGCAACTGACGGCAACATCGTAAGCGGCGCTGAATTATTGGCAATGGTGCTGGCCTTTGAAGAAACCCGCAAATCTGAATTTAAGTCGGTTAAACGCTTACAAGACGGTACTATGTCGTTTACCTACACAGACGAAAAAACCGGTGGCGGCAACGCAAAATTGCCGGAAGAAATTGTACTGGGCATCCAACCATTCCATAACGGCGATTACTACCAAGTAAAAGCACGCATTCGTTATCGCATTAAAGACGGATCGTTGTTCTTGTGGTACGAATTAATCAATCCGGAAAAAGTGGTTGAAGACGCGTTTAATACGACATTGGAAAAATTGAAAGCCAATATTGCCGATGTAGATTTCTACGAGGGCGTATTAGACTAAATAAATATGACCGCATTTTGGTTTAAAGTGCGGTCTTTTTCCAGAAAGGATGTTGTTATGAACGAAGTGAAATTGAATATAAACATTCCTTATTCGATGTTTCGGCAGATGTTTTACGACTATTTCGATAATACGATTGGCTATCACACACCGCCGAATTTGGTCATATTTACGAAAGCGCATTGGGCGTTGTTTGATAGCGAATTAAGAGATCGAATGATTGAATCGGTTACACGCAAAGATGATGTAAACAAGATAGTCGGTAATTGCGATCCGGAACTGTCAGATTTTAAAGAATGGATGATTGCACACAGAGACGCAAACGAAAAAGGAACGCTGTTAAATGTGATCAATCTGCCGGCGGATAAGTGGCATAAGGACAAGCGGATTGGTGAAAATGAAGCAAAATAAACCAATTTTAGACGCCTGTTGCGGATCTCGCATGTTCCATTTTGACAAACAAAATCCGAACGTCTTATTTGCGGATAATAGAACTTATGAATCCACTCTGTGCGATGGGCGCATGTTAAAAATAAACCCTGATGTTATACATGATTTCACCAATATGCCTTATCCGGACAAGTCTTTTAAACTGGTAATTTTTGACCCGCCGCATTTGATAAAAGGCGGTGACAAATCTTGGTTGGTCCAAAAATACGGGCGACTAAACGAAGATTGGCGAACCCAGTTGAAGCAGGGTTTTGATGAGTGTATGAGGGTGCTAGATGATTTTGGCACCCTTATTTTTAAGTGGAATGAAACGCAAATCCAAGTGAGCGAGATTTTAAAGGTTATTGGCGCTATTCCTGTAATTGGACATAAGTCAGGGCGTCTCAACAAAACTCATTGGCTATTATTCATGAAAGGGGTTTAATTATGACAGTAACAATAACAAAAGCAGAATATACAGAACTGCTAAAAGATAAAGCGCGGTTGGATTTCTTGGAATCCAATATTTGTGAATTAAATTCCGATAGTCATCATAACGACATATATTACAGCGTGGCAATTAAAGATGATCGCGGTCATTGGAATTGGTGCGATGATAATTTAACCGTTCGTGGCGCGATAGATGATGCAATGGAGGAAATAGAAGATGAGTAACGAAAATAACGGCTGGATCAGGGTTGAAGACAGACTTCCACCTGTTGGCGAAGATGTTCTTATCTTCGTGCCAACGCTGAATATTGGCGACCGAAAACAATTCGACATAGCTTGGCTTGATGACGGCAAATGCAACGATGGCTTCTGTTTTGTCGGCTCTACCTATGGTTTTGACTTGCCGCAGGTTACTCACTGGCGACCAATTCCACACCCGCCAGTTATCAAATAAAAGTTGATAACTCGATAATCCGGTAATTCCGGCTAGTTCACAGACCGCACTTTTTAGGTGCGGTTTTTTATTGGAGTAAATATGAGCGATTATTTATTTTGGTCGGCAATATTCAATTTGTCTGCGTTTTATCTGATCTATCATTTCAAACGATATAGCGACATGAGATTGCGAGAGGATGTGTTCTTCTTCCGGGTAAAAATTTGGCTAATTCAGAGAGGAGCGAAGAATGTTTTTTAACACAACGCCTGAAATCATAGACGGGCGGAAATACATTGTCCTTGAGTGCCGGTTTCGCCGTGAATGGGACGTAATAAGCGAATCTGATAAAGGCGTAACGAAAGGGCAAGCGTTAGAAATCGTCCATTATTGGAAGAAATACAAAGGCGTGGATGATAACCAAATTATGGTTATTGAGGTGCCGGATATTGTTAGACCGCGTTAAGGGAAATATAAAAAATGGAATCACAAACAATATTACTCAGTAAAGCTAAAGTGGTCGAAATGACCAGTTTGAGCTATCCGACAATTTGGCGTATGATGCGCAAAGGGGAATTCCCGAACAGTATTAAAGCGTCAATGGGGCGAGTGGCTTGGCGCAAGCAAGATATTGACGATTGGATCGCAAAGAGAATTGTCAATTAAATTAACTACCTTTGCCCGATGACGGTATTTTTGACGGTATCACCCCTAAAGCAACATAATTCAAATCTTATAAATCAACAAATTAAATGCTAAAGATATAATTGAGTGGGAATAATTAGTAAAAAAGCCTTGAATTTTCAGGGCTTTTTTATTTCTATAAAATACCTTTTTCAAGAATAGAAAAACAACTGATCAAACATTTGTCAGAATAAATATCGAAATTAAGATTAACTAGAAATGAAACTTAGGATTGGGTGGTGAACTAAGCAGAATTGGTCTTAACAGTAAGCGGTATACTGCGTCGCATCCCTGCGGGTTTCTACCTAGTCCACCATTGACTGATGATGGTTTGTAGTTTGCGACATAAAACTGATACTAAAAGTGTTTATACCTTCAGCCCGCTTATTTCAGGAGACCAATCCTGACCTTCAGACATCTTATCTTGAAAGTGACTACATGATAAAATCGTTTTAGCTGATTGTCAATTGGAGCACAACTCGATATTTCAGTCATTTTTTTCATTCTTCCTTTATTCGATAAACACCATAAATTACTTTGATTACATAGCCTTAGCTGGTGTTACCAGATTAAATTTTATGACTTTTATGAAAAAAACACATAAAATATTCTATCTGATTGCACCCACTCTAAAATCTTGTTAAAGTGCGGTACAAATTTTTCATAAAATTAGGAATTACAAATGAGTCAAGAATACTTAGATTTTGAATTACCCATTGCCGAACTTGAAGCGAAAATCGAATCTTTACGCGCTATGGCAAACCAAGATAATGACATTAATCTTGATGATGAAATTGCTCGCTTACAGAAAAAAAGCATCGAATTAACCGAAAAAACCTTTGCAAATTTAGATGCGTGGCAAGTTTCTAAAATGTCCCGTCATCCGAATCGTCCTTATACTCTTGACTACATCGAACATATTTTCACTGAATTTGAAGAACTTGCCGGCGATCGTGCTTTTGCCGATGACAAAGCAATCATCGGTGGTTTGGCGCGTTTAGACGGCAGACCGGTCATGGTTATTGGCCACCAAAAAGGCCGTACCGTCAAAGATAAAGTAAAACGTAACTTTGGTATGCCGGCACCGGAAGGCTACCGCAAAGCATTACGCCTCATGCAAATGGCAGAGCGTTTCAAATTACCTATTATTACCTTCATTGACACCCCGGGAGCCTACCCTGGCGTAGGCGCGGAAGAACGAGGTCAATCAGAAGCGATCGCACGTAACTTACGCGAAATGTCCCTCTTAAAAGTACCGGTGATTTGTACCGTTATCGGTGAAGGCGGTTCCGGCGGTGCATTGGCTATCGGCGTGGGTGATAAAGTCAACATGTTGCAATACTCCACCTACTCCGTTATTTCTCCGGAAGGTTGCGCATCTATTTTGTGGAAAAGCGCCGATAAAGCCTCCACCGCGGCAGAAGTAATGGGTTTAACCGCCAATCGTTTAAAAGAACTTGGCTTGATTGACAATATCGTTCGTGAGCCGTTAGGCGGTGCACATCGCAATTACGCTGAAATGGCGAAAAACTTGAAAAAACGTTTACTTGAAGACTTAGCTGATTTAGACGTGTTAAATCAAGAAAATCTGTTGGATCGCCGTTATCAACGCTTAATGAGCTACGGTTACGCATAGAAAAGAAAAACAAATAAAAATCCCACCGCACTTTCCTGCGCAGTCAAAAAGAGAAGAAAAGGAGAAAAGGCAATGAAACACGTACTTTCAATTCAATCTCATGTAGTTTATGGCTACGCCGGCAACAAATCGGCAACCTTCCCAATGCAATTGCACGGTATTGACGTTTGGGCGTTAAATACCGTGCAATTTTCTAATCACACCCAATATGGCAAATGGACTGGCATTGTTATTCCAAAAGAACAAATCGGCGAAATCGTACGCGGCATTGATGAAATTGATGCCTTGAAAAAATGTGATGCCGTGGTTTCTGGTTATTTGGGATCTGCCGAACAAATCGATGAAATCATCAACGCTGTGTATAAAATTAAAGCCATCAATCCTCATGCGCTTTATTTATGCGATCCTGTGATGGGACACCCTGACAAAGGCTGTATCGTAGCAGACGGTGTGCGTGAAGGTCTGATTAACATTGTTTCAGAAGCGGATATTATTACACCGAATTTGGTGGAACTCCGTGAATTAAGCGGCTTACCGGTTGAAAACTTTAAACAGGCACTGACTGCCGTACAAGCCATTTTGGCAAAAGGGCCGAAAAAAGTGCTGGTCAAGCATTTAAGTAAAGTGGGAAAAGAGGCGACACAATTTGAAATGTTGCTGGCAACCGAACAAGGCATGTGGCACATTTCCCGTCCGTTGCACCCGTTTGATCGCGAACCGGTCGGCGTAGGTGATTTAACCGCCGGTTTATTCCTCGCCAACCTACTCAATGGAAAATCAGATGTAGAGGCGTTTGAACACATGGCAAACGCTGTCAATGATGTCATGCAAACAACGTTAGAACGGGGCGAATATGAATTACAAATCATTGCCGCTCGAGATCTCATCGTCCATCCGCGCAGCCACTATAAAGCACAAAAAATCGCCTAATCTTCAACGTCCTCCCATTCAACGGGAGGACATTTTATCTGCCTATGCTTCTTGATGCCTTTTCACAGCAATTACAACGACTAGCCCCAAATCAAACCGACTTTCTTATTGGATTTAGCGGTGGTTTGGATTCCACGGCGCTACTCACCTTATTTGCAAAACTTCGTGAAAAACAACCGCACTTTCAGCTGCGCGCCATCCATATTCATCACGGATTAAGCACTAATGCCGATGCTTGGTCAGCCCATTGTCAACAAATTTGCCATCAATTTCATATTCCATTGCAAATTCAACACGTGAACGTCAGCACAGAAAATGGCATTGAGGCAGGTGCCCGCCAAGCCCGTTATGAAGCCATTGCACAGAAAATTTTACCGACCGAATGGCTCGCCACGGCACACCATCAACAAGACCAAACGGAAACGTTTTTCCTTGCCCTAAAACGCGGCAGTGGCGTGCAAGGTTTAGGCGCGATGCAGACTAAAAGCAATGTTTACGGTGTGCCCATTTTTCGTCCGTTATTGAATTTTAGCCGAGAACAATTGCTTGAGTTTGTACAACAGCAAGGGCTGAGTTGGGTTGAGGATGAAAGCAACCAAGACAATCAATACGATCGCAATTTCCTGCGTAACATCGTATTGCCTGAATTGCGCCAACGCTGGGCGCATTTTGATTCGGCAGTGCAACGTTCAGCACAACATTGTTATGAACAACAGCAACTGCTTAATGAGCTGTTAGCGGAAGAATATCAAAAAAACATCGTAAAAAATGACCGCACTTTTAACCTGCAACATTTTGCCGACTATTCGCCGGTGAAACAACGCGCTTTGTTACGCTTATGGTTGCAAGATTGGGGCGTTCCCCTCCCCTCTCTCGTGCAATTAGAACAAATCATTTCGGATGTCATTTTCGCGAAAGTCGATGCACAACCACAATTTCGCCTAGACGATAACATTGTCCGCCGCTATCAACACCGTTTATTTCTCACGCCGATATTTAACGATATTTCACAGGAATATGTTGAGGCAACATTTGATCACCCCATTTCCTTGCCGGATCATTTAGGCACGTTGTTACTGAAAAAAACACGCGAAAAAATGACCGCACTTTGGCAAGACGAAAATGGGAAAACACATCAAGAAGCATTAAATTTACCCTTAGAGGGAACGAAAGTTTGGATTCGATTTCGTTATTCGGGCAAAGTGAAATTAACCCCAAACGGCATGAATAAAGACATTAAAAAAGTGTGGCAACAGTTGAACGTCGCCCCTTGGCAACGCCAACGCATTCCGCTGATCTTCTACGATGATAAGCTACAAAGTGCGGTCGGTTTTTTCACTGTTTTTCAAAATTAAGGCAAACAAAAAGGCGCATCAAAATGCGCCTTTGTTGTCTTTATCGACTGAATTAAATCGCCCAACCGCAAGCGTAGAAAGCCACTAAAACAACGGCAATCACAACGGTGCCGATATTTAAGCGTTTGAAGTCGCCACTCACCACACGGCCAATCACCAATGCGGCAAAGCCCAACATGATGCCGGTCACGATATTCGCCGTTAACACGATAAACACCGCGCAAATCAAACCACTCATGGCGCCAACGAAATCATCAAAATCTAGTTTGCTGACGTTGCTTAACATCAATAATCCCACGTACATTAACGCCGGTGCTGTCGCATAGTTTGGCACTAAAAACGCTAATGGTTGGAAGAACAACATTAATAGGAACAATACGCCAACAACGATGGCGGTGATACCTGTTTTACCGCCCGCGGCAGTCCCTGCTGCGGATTCGATATACACGGCTGCCGGTGCCGTGCCGAAAATACCGGAGAATAAGCTACTTACGGAGTCGGAGGTTAAGGCTTTACCGCCATTAATGATTTGACCGTCTTTATCCAATAAATCCGCTTGTCCCGCCACTGCGCGGATAGTGCCTGTGGCATCAAATACCGCAGTCATCACTAAAGCGAACACCACCGGTAAAATAGCCGGTTGTAATGCGCCCATGATGTCTAACTGCAAGAATAAAGACTCTTCGCCGAAACTTGGCATTTTGAAGACTTGGCCGTTAAAGGTCACATTCGGATCGAAAATTAAGCCGACTACGGTAATCGCAATGATCACCCATAAAATGCCGCCTTTCACTTGCATTTTTTCTAAGCCGATAATTAACGCCAAACCAATTAATGACATCATCACCGGAAACGCAGTGAACTCGCCCAATTTTACCGGCAAACCGGCTTGGTTGCTCACCACAAGCCCTACTCCGTTTGCAGCGATTAAAAGCAGGAATAAACCGATACCGATACCTGCACCGTGTGCAATTCCGACAGGTAAATTACGCAAAATCCAAGCGCGAATGCCTGTGGCAGAAATCAGGGTGAAGAAAACCCCCATTAAAAAGACCGCACCTAAGGCAACCGGAATACTCACTTTTTGTCCGATAACCAAGCTAAATGCCGTAAATGCCGTTAAAGAAATAGCACAACCGATTGCCATTGGCGCATTGGCCCAAAAACCGATTAAGAGCGAGCCTAAGCCAGCCACTAAACAGGTCGCAATAAAGACCGATTCCGCCGGGAAACCCGCCGCACTTAACATGTTCGGCACAACGATAACGGAATACACCATGGCAAGGAAAGTGGTTAAACCGGCAACAATTTCTTTGCGTACGGTAGAACCGCGTTTAGTCAACTCAAAGCGTTTTTCTAAAGCGGAAGATTGAGAAGATGACATGAAATTACCTTTTAATTTGTCGTTGAAAAAAAGAGGCGCTATTTTACCGCAACACCAAAAGAAGTAAACGTTTGCGCAAGAAATTGCCGAAAATATCTCTATTCTCTTTACGCCGCTTAAACACTAAAAATCCCTTAGTTTTAACAACATAGAAATCTTGATGAAAACAATTCTCTAAAAGTAAATAACTTATTAATAAAGCTCATTTTTTGATTAAAAAATCGGTGCTATACTAGCACATAATTTATGTTACCAATAAGGGGAAATTAAAATGTCCATTTTAGTGACCGGCGGTGCCGGTTATATAGGCTCGCATACCGTCGTCGAATTATTAAATGCCGGCAAAGATGTTGTGGTGTTAGACAATCTTTGCAACTCTTCGCCAAAATCCTTAGAACGCGTGAAACAAATCACCGGCAAGAGTGTAAAATTTTATGAAGGCGATGTGTTAGATCGCGACTTGTTACAAAAAATCTTTGCTGAAAATCTGATTCATTCCGTCATTCATTTTGCCGGTTTAAAAGCCGTTGGCGAAAGCGTGCAAAAACCGGCCGAATACTATATGAACAACGTCACCGGCTCATTGGTTTTATTACAAGAAATGAAAAAAGCCGGCGTGTGGAATTTCGTCTTCAGTTCTTCCGCCACCGTTTACGGCGATCCTGAAATCATTCCGATTACCGAAAACTGCAAAGTGGGCGGCACGACTAACCCGTACGGCACCTCTAAGTTTATGGTGGAACAAATCCTGCGCGACATCGCCAAAGCAGAACCAAAATTCAGCATGACCATTTTGCGCTATTTCAATCCGGTGGGCGCACATGAAAGCGGTTTAATTGGCGAAGACCCGAATGGCATTCCAAACAACTTATTGCCTTACATCAGCCAAGTGGCAATCGGCAAATTGCCACAACTTTCCGTATTCGGTAGCGATTACGATACCCATGATGGCACCGGCGTACGCGATTATATTCATGTGGTGGATTTGGCGATTGGCCACTTAAAAGCGCTGGATCGCCATCAAGATGATGCCGGCTTGCACATTTATAATTTAGGCACCGGCGTAGGCTATTCCGTCTTAGATATGGTAAAAGCCTTTGAACAAGCCAATGACATTCAAATTCCTTATAAATTAGTAGATCGTCGCCCGGGCGACATTGCCACTTGCTATTCCGATCCGAGCCTTGCCGCCAAAGAATTAGGCTGGAAAGCCGAACGTGGCTTAGCTCAAATGATGAAAGACACCTGGAATTGGCAAAAAAATAATCCGAAAGGGTATCGGGATTAAGCCTTATGCACGAACTCTCTTTGTGTCAAAACATCATTGAAATTGTTGAGCAGCAATGCAAACAACACAATGTCAACAAAGTCACCGACCTCTGGCTGGAGGTCGGTGCCCTTTCTTGCATTGAACCCAGTGCGTTGGAATTTGGCTTTGAAATGGCGGCACAAGGCACACCGGCAGAAAATTGCAAGCTTCATTTAATTCCAATTCCCGCCAAGGCTTGGTGTTGGGATTGCAAACAATTCGTCGAAATTCAAGCCAATAACAGCACGTGCCCAAATTGCGGCAGCGTGCATTTACAACGACAAAGCGGCGATGAACTCCGCATTAAAGAAATTGCCGTTGAATAAAATTTCCCTGAAATCATGATGACAGAACAACCGATTAAGCCTTCTCTCGCCACTCAAATTTTCAGCCGCAATATGCTGATTTGTGTTTTTACCGGCTTCAGCTCCGGTTTGCCACTTTTCGTGCTACTGCAAATGTTGCCAATTTGGTTGTCAGATAACGGCATTAGTGTGCAAACCATCGGGGCTTTTACCTTAGTCACGCTGCCCTACACGCTCAAATTTTTGTGGGCGCCTTTGCTGGATCGCTATTTTCCTCGATTTCTCGGTCGCCGTCGCAGTTGGCTCGCCATTTCCCAACTCTTCCTTTTGCTGAGTCTTTACTTGATCGGTTTATACGATCCGAAAGAACAAATGCAAATGGTCATTTTTCTGGCTACGTTCATCGCCTTTATGTCCGCCACCCAAGACATTGTGTTGGATGCCTATCGACGGGAAATTTTGCGTGATAACGAATTAGGTTTAGGCAACACGATTCACATTAATGCCTACCGAATTGCCGGTTTGATTCCGGGCGGACTGTCATTGTATCTCGCCACGTTCCTGCCATGGAAAACGGTGTTTTTATTGACCGCACTTTTCATGCTGTGTGGGCTATTTATGACCTTCTTTTTAAGTCGCGAACCACAAATTCAAATTCATCAAAACAAGCAGCCGTTCTATCAAGCTTTTACCATTCCGCTACAAGAATTTTTCCAGCGTAAAGGCATTTATGCGGGGATTGGCTTTATCGCGTTTCTCTTTCTGTATAAATTCGGCGATGCTCTTGCCACCACGTTACAAAGTAAATTCATCGTGGACATGGGCTTTAGCAAAACAGACATTGCCTTAGTGGTAAAAAGTACGGCGTTGTGGTCGAGCATTATTGCCGGCATGGCAGGCGGCATTGTGATGTTGCGTCTCGGCATTAACCGCGCCCTTTGGGTCTTTGGTTTTATTCAACTGATTACTATCGGCGGGTTTATTTGGCTTGCCGGATTTGATTATTTCCACGTTGTCGATAACGCAGCGCGCTTAAAACTCGGCATTGTGATTTGTGGCGAATACATTGGCGTGGGGCTCGGCACGGCGGCGTTTGTTGCCTTTATGGCACGGGAAACCAACCCGCTTTACACCGCCACTCAACTGGCGTTGTTTACCAGCCTTGCCGCCTTACCGAGCAAAGGGCTCGGTGCGCTTTCAGGCGAAATCGTTGCCGCAGTGGGTTACTACCATTTCTTCTGGATTTGCTTATTTTTAGCGATCCCGGGTATGCTCTGTTTATGCTGGGTTGCCCCCTGGAACGAAAAAGTCACCGTGCCGAACGCAAGCAATTGACATTTTTAGGGAATTAAGCAACCATACGCCACGATTAATAAAACATTTTCAAAACTGACCGCACTTTCTTCCCGAAATAGGAAAAGTGCGGTGGTTTTTTCAGTTATTTTTCATTTAAAAAAGAGGACAACATGAAAATTATTCTATTAGGCGCACCGGGCGCAGGAAAAGGCACACAAGCACAATTCATCATGAATAAATTTGCCATTCCGCAAATTTCCACGGGCGACATGTTACGCTCTGCGATCAAAGCCGGCACCGAATTAGGCAAACAAGCGAAAACCTTAATGGACGCCGGTCAATTAGTGCCGGATGATTTGATCATTTCCTTAGTGAAAGAACGCGTAGCCCAAGCAGACTGCGCCAAAGGTTTCTTACTTGACGGTTTCCCTCGTACGATTCCCCAAGCAGATGCATTGAAATCTGCCGGCATCGCCATTGATTATGTACTAGAATTTGATGTGCCGGATGAAGTGATCGTAGAACGCATGAGCGGTCGTCGTGTACACCAACCTTCCGGTCGTTCTTACCACATCGTTTACAACCCACCAAAAGTGGAAGGCAAAGATGATGTGACCGGCGAAGATTTAATTATCCGTGCCGATGACAAACCGGAAACCGTGTTAGACCGCTTGAAAGTGTATCACAACACCACCAAACCATTAGTAGATTACTACCAAGCAGAAGCCAAAGCGGGCAACACTCAATATTTCCGCTTAGACGGCACTCAAAAAGTAGAAGATGTCAGCAAAGAATTAGACAAAATCTTAGCTTAATTGCTAATAACAAGAAAAAGAAAGCTGAATCTCTTTTGAGATTCAGCTTTTTATTTTGATGAAAGAAAAATGCGGTGGATTTTGAAAATGTTTTTGAGGTTGAAAAAACGTTTGAAAAAATGACCGCACTTTTCAAAAACAGAACGATGGTTCAAGCGTCCTCGCTTGGACCAAATAAGCACAAGCGTGGACGCTTGCGCTATCGTGGGGGTTGAAAAACGTTTGAAAAAATAACCGCACTTTTTAAAAACAAAACGATGGTTCAAGCGTCCTCGCTTGGACCACATAAGCACAAGCGTGGACGCTTGCGCTATCTTGGGTACACCTCACAACTGCACTTTTATACTTAGTCAGAATTAGCCCTATTTGCCTCTAATTGATCGAAAGCCTCAACTACATCATATAAGAAGCAATAAATCATGGAAAAAACATCAATATATGCGGATGCCTTATGATCTGTCTCAACTAAAATATAGGGAATAAATACTGAATTATCTTTTCCTATTATGAAAGATAGATCTTCAGGTAAAGCTTCAAAGCCAGACTGGAGTGTTTTTGCGTGTATTATGTAATTTATAGCATCCCATAGATCATTTATTACTGGTCTATTGTTTATAGCCTTCCATTTCCATCTTGAACTTGTCATTTTAAACTTTTTGGCTTTAGGGAATTGTTCAAGGATTCTTCTGCAATTTAATGCGAAACTACTTACTATCTCTAACATTTTTACTGCTAATGTATTAATAACTAAATCATGTTTTTTCGGATAAGCAGTACTAGTCATACCCCACAACAAAGTAGCCTCATCTAGTGCTAAGTCAAATGATTTTCTGATTATTACTTCCATATCTGATTAAATTGTAATTAGTTGCAATTTTCCACTATTATATATAACAAAAAATATTACTCTAAAACTCGCTTAGTTCTAGTATAACTTTCTGAACATTGAACGAATATGATATTCGTCCGCCAAAAAACTTCTATTACCATCTATTTTATTTCAGCAATCAAATTCAAAACCCGCTTGTCCGACACCTGATACTTCGTCCCCAACTGCTGCGCAAATAAACTCACACGCAATTCCTCGATCATATAGCGAATCTCCGCCACTTCATCAGAAATCGGTTTGGATTTCGGCAGTTTGGCGAGGAGTTGTTGGTAAGCTTGTTGCACTTGTTCTACGCGTAACATAGCGGCACGGTCGCGGTTGACGTCTTGGGCGAGTTTATCCATGCGTTTATCGATGGCTTGCAGATAGCGGAGTAAATCCGATAGGCGGGCGTAGCCGCTTTTTTGCACGAAGCCTTGATAAATCAAACCTGAAATCTGGCTTTTCATATCAGAAAGCGCAAACGCCATGGTGAAATCCATTTTGCCTTTAAGGCGTTGATTAAGCTGGTGGGTGAGTGTGAGGATCTGCTCTACTTTTTGCGCAATATCCACGGTGACTTCATTAACGTTTTCACGCACGAAATCCCGTAGCCTATCAAAGCCTTCTTCGTTCCACACAAAGCCGCCAAAATCGGCAATGAGTTTATCCACGGCACAGGCGATACAGTCGTCAATTAAATCCAACACACGACCAAATGGCGTAAAATACAGCCCTAATTTGGCTTTATTCGGTAATTTTTCATGCAGATATTTAATCGGTGACGGCACGTTGAGCAGCAACAAGCGACGCAAACCTTGTTGCATTGCCACCGCTTGTTCAAATTCCGTTTCAAACAGTTTAATGCCCACCGCATCTTTTTCGTCCACAATGGCAGGAAAGGCTTTCACACTGAAACCGCGCTGTTTTTGTTCGTAACATTGCGGCAGCTCGGCAAAACTCCAAATGTGCAGCCCGCTTTGCTCAATGCCATCATCTGCCACCGCAGAAATGCTTTCTTGCACACGATCTTTTAAGCTAAATTTCAGCTCGTCTAAATTCATGGATTCGGCGATTTTCTTGCCGTTTTCATCCACCACACGGAAAGTCATTTTCAAATGGCTCGGGATTTGTTCCCAATGCCAATGTTCCGCCTCTACGGTGACACCCGTCATACGACGCAATTCATAAATCAACGTATCCAACAACGGCTTTTCCAACGGCACAGCACGCCCTAAAAAGGCTTGCGCATAATTCGGTGCCGGCACGAAATTACGGCGATAAGATTTAGGCAGAGACTTAATCAGCGCAATCACCAGTTCTTCCCGCAAGCCTGGAATTTGCCAATCAAAGCCCGTCATTTCCACTTGGTTGAGCAACGGCAACGGAATATGCACGGTCACGCCGTCCGCATCGGTACCCGGTTCAAATTGATAAGTTAATTTGAGTTTTAAATTGCCTTGATGCCAGAAATTCGGGAAATCGAGCTTGCTCACTTGTTCCGCGTCGTCGTTAATCAGGAAAGAACGCTCAAAATTGAGTAATTCGGGATCTTGTTTCTCCGCCTTTTTCCACCAAGTATCAAAATGCTTTTGCGACACCACGTCAGTGCCGATACGCTGATCATAAAACTCAAATAAAGTGCGCTCGTCCACCAAAATATCGCGGCGACGGCTTTTGTGTTCCAATTCTTCAACTTCACGAATCAGCTGCTGATTTTGCTTGAAGAATTTATGCTTAGTGTTCCAATCCCCTTCCACCAAGGCAGATTGAATAAAGATCTCACGACTTACCGTTGGGTCAATTGAGCCGTAATTCACCGGTCGTGCTGACACAATCGGCACGCCATACAGGCTCACCTTTTCATCGGCAATCACCGCCCCGCGAGATTTCGACCAACGCGGCTCGGAATAGGATTTTTTCGTTAAGTGTTCGGCGAGCGGCTCAATCCATTCCGGCTCAATTTCCGCCACCATTCTCCCCCAAAGTTTAGAGGTTTCCACCAACTCTGCCGCCATCACCCACTTCGGTTGTTTTTTGAAAAGCACGGAATTGGGAAAAATCGCAAAATGGGCATTGCGCGCGCCAAGATATTGTTGTTTTTCTACTTCTTTTAAGCCGATATGCGACAGCAAGCCGCTTAAAAGTGCAGTGTGAATTTGCTGATATTCGGCTTTTTCCGAATTAATCGGCAAGCCCATTTCACGCACGGCAAGGCGAATTTGTTGATAAATATCCTGCCATTCGCGAATACGCAAATAATTTAAAAAATCCTTTTGGCATTGGCGACGGAATTGATTTTTCGTCAATTCTTTTTGCTGTTCTTGCACATAATTCCAAAGGTTCAAGAATGCTAAGAAATCCGATTTTTTATCGGCAAAGCGACGATGTTTTTCATCGGAAGCCTGTTGTTTGTCTGTCGGACGTTCACGCGGATCTTGAATGGATAACGCCGAGACGATAATCATCACTTCATAAACGCTGCCAAAATCGACCGCACTTAGAAGCATTTTGGCAAGGCGCGGATCGACCTGGAGTTGGGCAAGTTGGCGACCAATTGCAGTTAATCGGCGTTTTTCACCCAATTTGGTTTGAACGGTTTCAAACGCCCCCAACTCTTCCAACAACTTCACGCCGTCTTGAATGTGCCGTTTATCCGGCGTATCTACAAAAGGAAACGCTTCAATGTCATCCAAACCCAATGCCGTCATTTGCAAAATGACGGAAGCCAAATTGGTACGCAAAATTTCCGGATCGGTAAATTCCGGGCGATTGTTAAAATCCTCTTCCGAATAAAGACGAATACAAATACCTTCGCTCACCCGTCCGCAACGCCCTTTCCGCTGATTAGCAGATGCCTGTGAAATCGGCTCAATAGGCAAGCGTTGCACTTTGGTGCGATAGCTATAACGGGAAATGCGTGCTGTACCTGGGTCAATCACATATTTAATGCCAGGCACGGTTAATGAGGTTTCCGCGACGTTGGTCGCTAATACTATGCGATTTAGCCCACTCGGATGGAAAATTTTGTTTTGTTCTTGCGCTGACAAGCGGGCAAAGAGCGGTAGGATTTCCGTGTGTTTTAGATTTTGTTTTTGCAAGGCTTCGGCAGTATCGCGAATTTCCCGCTCGCCGTTCATAAAGATCAAAATATCGCCGCGTCCTTCCGCTTGAAGCTCGTCCACGGCATTGAGAATGCCTTGTAGCTGATCTTGATCGTCTTCTTCCGCAACAGGGCGATAACGCACTTCCACGGGATAAGTTCTGCCCGAGACTTCGATAATCGGCGCATTGTTGAAATGCTTGGAAAAACGTTCCACATCAATGGTGGCTGAGGTGATAATGACTTTTAAGTCCGGACGACGTGGCAGAAGCTGTTTCAGATAACCGAGAATAAAATCGTTGTTCAAGCTACGCTCGTGGGCCTCATCGATAATCAGGCAAGAATATTGATTGAGGAAACGATCCGTTTGAATTTCCGCCAGCAAAATCCCGTCCGTCATCAACTTAATTTGGGTGTTGTCGCTAATCTGATCGTTAAAACGGACTTTATACCCCACTAAATCTCCAAGCTCTGTTTGCAATTCTTCCGCAATTCGAGCAGCTACCGAACGTGCCGCAATACGGCGCGGTTGGGTGTGTCCGATGGTGCCTAGATTGCCGAATCCTAGCTCCAAACACATCTTCGGCAACTGCGTGGTTTTACCCGAACCGGTTTCTCCCGCCACCACGATCACTTGATGCTCGGAAAGCAGTTTTTCAATTTCAGCTTTGCGTTGGCTAACAGGCAGGCTTTCCGGAAAAACGATGGGATTTTGCACCGCACTTTTACGATTTTCTACACGTAATCTTGCTTGTTCAATTTGCTGTTGGATTTCAGCCTCAACGGCTTGCTGCGCTTCTTGGCTTTTAATCTTACCGATGCCGTGAATGCGGGCAGATAAACGACGTTTATCCACCAACATAATGTCAATTAATTGAGAAAAAAGGGATTGTTGTAAAGGGGTTAATTCGTGCTTTACCGTTTTATTCTTCATACTGATTTACTTTTTCAAACTGCCGTAAGCCAAGCAAAGCCAGCCAATTAAAAATAAGGTACCCCCAATCGGTGTCACCCAAACCAGGAATTGTCCTGCGCCAAGGGCGAGTGCATAAAGGCTGCCGCTAAACAAAAGCACACCGAGCACCCAAGAACTGGCGGCAACGTTAGCCATTTTGCTGGCAAGCAATGATTCACGGCACAATTGCGCAATGCCAACACCAAGAATCGCAAGAGTGTGGAACATTTGATATTTCACACCGGTTTCAATCCACGCTAACGCTTTAGGCTCTAAAACCTTGCTTAATCCGTGAGCAGCAAAAGCGCCAATCGTCACACATAAAAAACCGCTCAAGGCGGCGATAAATAACCATTTATTTTTCATTTAAAATTTTCCTATAAGTAATGCCAAAATACCGGCGGCGATAAGTGGCCCGACAGGGATACCGCCCAGAAAAGAAACACCGATGATAGTGCCGATGACCAAGCCTGTCACTAAGACAGGCTGTTCCCCCATCAGCGGAACGCCTTTGCCCGCAAGCCACGCGACCAATACACCTACCGCAATGGCAACGAACATTTTCCAACTGACAAAAGCCGACAGGCCGGGAAGCTGAATTTTACCGGAAACTAACGGGCTCAAAACGCCAATGGTTAAAATCACGATACCAATGCTCAAGCCGTATTTTTCCAAATAGGGAATATATTTCGCGAGTAGCGTTTGTTGCATGATCAGTAACACTGCGGCAGAGATAGTGATAGAGCTGTTGTGGCTAAGAATGCCGAGCAAAATTAACACCACTAAAAGTAACGCAATCATATTGAATTGAAGCGACATATTGATCCTAACGTGTAGTAAAAATTCGCGGAGAATTATAGCACAAGCCATCAAATTTGCCCTGCGGCAGAAACAAAAAACCGCACTTGGGAAAACCAAAGTGCGGTTGTATTTCAAAACGTTTTTACGCTTGCGGATGTCTTGCTGCGACTTCTTCTAATAAGGTTTTAAGTTCACCTTGTTGAAACATTTCCAACACGATGTCGCAACCGCCGATTAACTCGCCTTCTACCCATAATTGTGGGAATGTTGGCCAATTGGCGTAAGCCGGTAATTCGGCACGAATATCCGGATGTTGTAAAATATCCACATAACCGAAGGGTACGCCACAGTTAATTAAGGCTTCCACCGCGCGAGCAGAGAAACCGCAAGAAGGGAATTTTGGCGAGCCTTTCATATAAATCAGAATCGGGTTTTCGCTGATTTGTTTTTTGATTTTATCTAGAGTTTCCATAATGTTCCTTGTATTCATTGAATGAGAAAACGCGCGCATTGTATCACAAACCAAAGTTGCCACAAATAAAAGTCGAGCGTTTTACTACGTTATTTACCAGCTTCCGCCGGCACCACCGCCGTCAAAACCACCTCCGCCGAATCCACCATCGGAACCACCGCCGAAACCGCCTCCGCCAAAGCCACCTCCGAAACCACCTCCATCTCTGCCGTTACGATGACGATCTGGCATGGATTTTCGCAATACGTCATTTAGCACATGATTATTGGTTGGCGTGACATAAGGTCGGCGACTGTTCATTTCCGCCATCACGACAATCAAAATAAACAGCGCTAACATGATAAAGGGCACAAAATCCCCAAAATCATTCTCTTCTTCCGCTTGTGCGGCAAATTCGCCTTTGGTTGCAGCAATAATGTAATCCAAGCCATTATCGATGCCTTGGGCATACTGCTCGTTACGGAAATAAGGGCGAATTTGGTTGCGAATAATTTGTGATGCAAGGGCATCGGTCAACACGCCTTGCAGGCCTTGTCCCACCGCAATAAACAATTTGCGATCGTCTTTAGCAATGAGTAACAACACACCGTTATTCAGATTTTTTCGTCCGATACCCCATTTATCGCCTAATTCAAAGGCATATTGGGAAATCTCATATTCACCGGTCGTCGGCACAATCACCACCGCAATTTGCGAACTGGTTTCTTTGCCATAGGCTACCAACTTAGCCTCTAATACGCCAAGCTGCTTTTCCGATAAGGTGTTCGTGTAGTCATTCACATAACGGAAAGGTTTTGGAGAATCAGGAAAGGTGACGGCAGAAACAGTCGTCGCCATAAAAATGCAGAAAAAAATGACCGCACTTTTTAAGCTCAATAAACTAAATACGCGTTTAATCATGAATGATCACCTCGTTATCCAGTTCATTTTGATCATCCGGTTGAACCGGAAAATGCCGAACCAAGTGTTCACCGATTTTCTGCATCGAAGCCAAAATACCTTCCGTATATTGCTTTTGTTTAAAATGCGCAATCATGCGGGCACATTCTGTGTGCCAAAAGTCATCACCTACATACTGATGAATACCAATATCACCGATAATCGCGCATTGACGATCATCATAGGCAATATAAATCAACACGCCATTACGCGCTGCCGTTTGATGCATTTCAAGTTGTGAAAAAACACCCAACGCACGTTCATAAACAGAAAGTGCGGTCGGTTTTGACGGTATTTTTCGTTCGATAAAAATCCGAAATTCAGCGGAGGTTTGTCGCTCAAGGCGGGCAATTGCCGCCTCGAGCTGTTTTTTATCTATCGGGATTTTTGCAAATAATGGCATCGCGCCACCTTATTGTCCGTTTAGTTAAAATTCACTGTCGGCGCATTTTCAGCACCGGCAACAGATTTGAAATAAGGTTTTTCTTTGAAACCAAAAATCATCGCAACCACTTTGGTTGGGAAAGTACGAATTTTTTGGTTGTATTCACGTGCCGCTTCATTGAATTTATTACGCGCGACATTAATGCGATTTTCGGTACCTTCCAATTGCGCTTGTAAGTTCATAAAGCCTTCGTTCGCACGCAACTCAGGGTAATTCTCTACGCTGACCAATAAACGAGACAAAGCTGAACCGACTTCATTTTGGCTTTGTTGGAATTGGGTTAATTGCTCTTCCGTTAAATGAGACGGATCGATTTTGGTTTGCGTTGCTTTGGCACGCGCTTCAACAACACCGGTCAAGGTTTCTTTTTCAAAGTTTGCCTGGCCTTTCACGGTATTCACTAAATTCGGGATCAAATCGGAACGACGTTGATAAGTCGATTCTACATTTGCCCACACAGAATTAATTTGCTCTTCCGCGGCAACCAAGCCGTTATAACTTGGAATCAAAGTCATCGCTGCAACAACGGCAACAATAATCAGAACAAGCCATTTTTTCATTTTTTTCCCTTACAATAATTAAAATTAGCTAAAAAAACAAAAGACCTAAACACAGGTTTAGGTCTTTTTTATCTTTATCTGAAAATAATTAACAAAATGTTAATTATTTAGTACCGCTAACTGCGATTTCTACGCGACGGTCATCAGCTAAGCAAGCGATAAGCGCTTTACGGCCTTTAACTGCGTCACATTTGTTACCAGTAACTGGGTTTGCTTTACCGTAACCGGTTGCAGAAATAGCGTTTTGAGAAACGCCTTTAGCAACTAAGTAGTTAGCTACAGTTTCAGCACGTTTTTGAGATAATTTTTGGTTGTAAGCGTCAGAACCGATACGGTCTGTGTAACCTGCAACTTTAACGTTTGCACTTTTAACTTGTGCGATTTCGCCGTAGATACCATCTAACACGCCTTGTGCTTGTGGTTTTAAGTCAGCTTTGCCGAATGCGAAAGTTACATCAGAGTTTAAGTTGAAAGTTTTGTTTACAACTTCAGGCGCTACAACTGGTGCACCTTGACCAAAACGGTAAGATAAACCTAAAGATACAGAACCGATATCTGGGGAATAACGAACATCTGAGTCAACACCAGCTTTTCTTTCAGCTTTGCCTAAGTTACCTACACGGCTCACCCATTGGTATTCAGCACGTAATGCTAATTCAGGAAGGATTGCATACTCAACACCTGCTGCGAATACCGGAGATACTTTTAAGTTGTGGTATTTCTTAACATCACTACCATCAGTAAATTTATAATCGCTACGGATTAATGCTGCACCAACACGACCATAAACATCTAAGTCTGCTAATACCGGGTAGCTGCCTTTAAGTGCTAAAGTAGTACCATGCGCTGTGTGTCTAAAATGTTGTTCACCGTTGGTTTTAGCTTTAGCACGACCGAAATATTCGTAACCTGCTTCAACAGCCAAGTTATCAGTGATTTGATAACCACCGAACACACCGTAAGCTTCAGAGTTACGGCTAACTGTTTGACCTGGTTCATCTTTAAATTGGTTAAGACCGTGATGTACAGATGCCCAACCAGCTTTTGCGCCGGCATAGAAAGTGTCAGCTTGTGGAGCTGCTTGTGCTACTGTTGCTGCTGCTAAACCAGCGATAGCTAATGCGATTGCAGTTTTTTTCATTTTGATGATCCTCTTTAATTTAGTCATCTATTTTAAAACAAGTATCAGCTGATATAGCTGAAAACCGACACAAGAACTTGTGTCACCTTCATCTTAAACCGTTTACCTCTAAAAGTGAAATTTTTTACAATTTCCAGCTTAAGATGTTGTTTCAAATAGGATTGAAGTTTTCCTATTTCTTTTGATGAGAAATATCCAACTCCCCTCAAAAGTTGCGGCATTATCCTACTGAAATAACATAAAATCAAACAAATAGACTTCTTTTTGCTTAAATTTTAAGCAATTAAACATTCTTTTTGTCTATTTTGCAACCCCATCTCAATATTTCTTCAATAAATTTAATATTTATCAAATGATTTTCTATGTTAAACTTTGGTTACTTTTTACTCCACCTAATCCCAAACAAACATTAACCAATATAGAGTGGTGCAACATGCTACCCCGCTTAACGAATATCCCTCAACTTTCTCCATTAGTCAGTGATTATTTAGATGCGCTACGATTGCAACATTTTGAAGGAGACATTGCCTCAAATTATGCCGATCGTCTTAGCCTCGCCACCGACAACAGCGTTTATCAACAACTTCCGCAAGCCATTTTATTTCCGAAAAGCATTGCCGATGTGGTTCGTCTAACAAAACTCGCACAACAAGAAAAATACCTTTCTCTGACGTTTACACCACGTGGTGGTGGCACCGGTACGAACGGGCAATCTATCAATAACAACATTATTGTTGATCTCTCTCGCCACATGACGAAAATTTTAGAACTCAACGTAAAAGAACGTTGGGTGCGCGTGCAAGCCGGCGTGGTGAAAGATCAGCTTAATCAATTTCTAAAGCCGCACGGTTTATTTTTCTCGCCGGAACTCTCCACCAGTAACCGCGCCACCTTAGGGGGAATGATCAATACGGATGCGTCAGGGCAAGGATCTTTACAATACGGGAAAACCTCCGACCACGTGCTCGGTTTACGCGCCGTACTCATCAATGGCGAAATTTTAGAGACAAGTGCGGTCAAATCTGACGACGTTTTTCGCTATACAGAAGAAAGCTCTCTCTCTGCCAACGTGAAAAAAATCCATCAAGAGATTTTTCAACGTTGCAAAGACAAACGCTCACAAATCCTGAATGATTTACCCCAATTGAACCGTTTTCTGACCGGTTACGATTTAAAAAATGTGTTTAACGATGATTTAAGCGAATTCAATTTAACCCGTATTCTCACAGGTTCAGAGGGCTCACTTGCTTTTATTTGCGAAGCTACATTGGATTTAATGCCGCTGCCACAACATCGCACATTAATTAACATTAAATACAATTCTTTTGATGCGGCATTGCGCAACGCACCTTTTATGGTCAAAGCCAATGCACTTTCCGTAGAAACCGTGGATTCCAAAGTGCTGAATTTGGCTAAACAAGACATTATTTGGCACTCCGTCAAAGAACTGTTAACAGAAGACGCACAACATCCTATTCTTGGCTTAAATATTGTGGAATATGCCGGCAATAATCAGGCATTAATTGAAAAACAAGTGGCGCAGTTATGTGCACAATTGGATCAAAAAATTACTGAAGGCAAAGATCATATTATCGGCTATCAAGTTTGCGATCATTTGCCGTCCATTGAACGTATTTATGCCATGCGGAAAAAAGCCGTAGGGTTACTTGGCAATGCCAAAGGCGCGGCAAAACCCATTCCTTTTGTGGAAGACACTTGTGTGCCGCCGGAAAATTTAGCGGATTACATTACCGAGTTTCGCGCTTTATTAGATAGCCATCATCTGCAATACGGTATGTTCGGCCATGTGGATGCAGGCGTGTTACACGTTCGTCCTGCATTAGATTTATGCGATTTAGCGCAAGTTAAATTATTTAAACAGATTTCCGACGAGGTGGCAGAACTCACCCGCAAATACGGCGGTTTAATTTGGGGTGAACATGGCAAAGGAATGCGCTCGCAATACGGCGAAAAATTCTTTACGCCCGAATTATGGCGCGAATTACGTTACATCAAATTCTTATTTGACCCACAAAATCGTCTCAATCCAGGGAAAATCTGTACGCCGTTAAACAGCGAACAAGCACTTTATTCCATTTTATCGCCAATGCGAGCCGACCTCGATCGCCAAATTCCCGTTCAAATGAAAGAAGAATTTATCGGTGCCATGAATTGTAACGGTAACGGGCTATGCTTTAACTTTGATGTCCACAGCACCATGTGTCCGTCAATGAAAGTGAGTAAAAATCGCGTCTTTTCACCGAAAGGCCGCGCCGCCATGGTGCGTGAATGGTTGCGTTTATTAGCGAATGAGCAAGTTACCCCGGCGCAATTGGATTTCAAGCAATCCACGGTAAAACTCACGGATATTGTGCATAAAATCCAAAACAGCTATCAAAAACGCCGTGGCGAATACGATTTTTCCCATGAAGTGAAAGCGGCAATGGACACTTGTCTGGCGTGTAAAGCTTGCGCCAGCCAATGCCCGATTAAAATCGACGTGCCTAGCTTCCGCGCGAAGTTCTTCCATTTTTACCACCAACGTTATCTGCGCCCCATCAAAGATTATGTAGTGTCCAATGTGGAATACGTTGCGCCGCTAATGGCAAAACAAGCGAAGCTCTTCAATTATTTTACAGCGACTAAATTTAGTCAAAAAGTAGCAGAAAAATGTTTAGGCATGACGGATTTACCGTTGCTCTCGACACCCAATCTGCAACAACAACTCATTCAACTTGGCCATCAAAACGCCTCATTAGAGCAATTAGAAAGTTTAAGTGCGGTGGAAAAACAACGTATTTTGCTTATCGTACAAGATCCTTTCACTTCTTATTATGATGCCAAAGTCGTTGCCGATTTTGTGGCGTTAACGAAAAAACTGGGCTTTAAACCTGTGGTATTGCCATTTAAACCTAACGGCAAAGCGCAACACATTAAGGGCTTTTTAACCCGTTTTGCCAAAACCGCAAAAAATCAGGCTGAGTTCCTTAATCGTATGGCGAAACTAGGTATGCCTTTGGTCGGTGTGGATCCCGCCATTGTGTTGTCTTATCGAGATGAATACCAAGAAATTCTTGGCGCTGAGCGCGGTAATTTCCATGTGCTGACCGCCCACGAATGGCTCAAGCAACAGTTGGATAACGGCATCTTGTTATCCGCCCAAAACACCGAAAAAACCGACCGCACTTTTGAGCCGCATCAGTGGTATTTATTCCCACACTGCACAGAAACGACTGCGATGCCAAACAGTGGCAAAGAATGGCAACACATTTTTGCCGCTTTCGACCAGCAGTTGCAGGTTGAAAGTGTCGGCTGTTGCGGCATGGCTGGTACTTTCGGGCACGAAACCCAGCATATTGAAATGTCGAAAGCCATTTATGAAGCCTCATGGGAGAAAAAGCTGCAAAATAAAGATCCGAACTTCTGCTTAGCAACCGGTTATTCCTGTCGTAGCCAAGTGAAGCGTTTCGCCCATTATCAGCCGAAACACCCTGTACAAGCCTTATTAACTTTATTGAAATAACAACACCATGAGCATTTGGAAGAAACATCTCACGCTACAACAACTAAATGACTTCTGCCAACACTGTGCCGTGGCACATTTAGGCATTGAATTTACCGCACAGGGCGATGATTGGCTGGAAGCCCGTATGTCGGTAGATCACCGCACTACTCAACCCATGGGATTTTTACATGGTGGCATTTCCGCGGCACTTGCGGAAACCATTGCTTCCACTGCCGGTTTTTGCTGTGTAGAAGCAAATCAGGCTGTCGTTGGTTTAGAGATCAATGCAAGCCATTTACGCCCGGTAAAACAAGGCTATGTTTGCGCTAAATCAAGCCCGATTCGTTTAGGCAAAAACGTTCAAGTTTGGCAAATTGACATTCGGGACGAGCAAGATAAACTATGCTGCGTTTCACGTTTAACTCTTTCTATTATCACACATGACTAATTTAAAAATCGGCGTCATTCTTGCCAATTTAGGTACGCCAGACTCACCAAGTCCTAAGGATATTTCCCGTTATTTATGGCAATTTTTAACGGATCCCCGCGTGGTCGATTTACCTCGTTGTAAATGGTATCCGTTACTTAAAGCCATTATTTTGCCGTTGCGTTCTAAACGAGTCGCAAAAGACTACCGTTCTATTTGGACCGAACAAGGTTCTCCGTTAATGGTGTTCACCGAACAACAAAAGCAAGGCTTAATCGACTTTTTCCGACAACAGCAACTGGATGTGGAAATCGAAATCGGTATGACTTATGGTAATCCGTCCATGCCAAGTGCTGTGCAAAAATTAATGGATAAAAAAGTGGAACACATCATCGTACTTCCGCTCTATCCACAATACAGCAGTAGCACAACAGGAGCCGTGTTCGACTCTTTTGCTGAGGCATTGAAACAACAACGTGGCATTGTGCCCTTTGATTTTATTCATTCCTATCCGCTCAACCAAAACTATATTTCCGCGTTAATTGATTCTTGCAAAGCGAGATTAAAGGCGGATGAGTTTTTACTGTTTTCCTTTCACGGCATTCCGTTACGTTATGAAAACACCGGCGATTACTACCGCACACATTGCCAACAAACCGCAGCTGCGGTGGCACAAGGGTTGGGCTTAAATGAAAAACAATGGGGTTTAACCTTCCAATCCCGTTTTGGTAAAGAAGAATGGTTACAGCCTTATACCGATGAGTTTTTGTCTAACGCTGCAGCACAGGGCATTAAGAAAGTGGCAGTAATTTGCCCGGGATTTGCCGTGGATTGTTTAGAAACCTTGGAAGAAATTGCTGAGGAAAATAAAGACTATTTCATCACTAACGGCGGTGAAAGTTATCAATATATTCCGGCACTGAACGCCTCTCCGGCACATATCGAAACTTTGGGCAGATTAGTGATCAATCAAATGGCGAAAATGAAATGCAACAACTGCGCTTCACCAAACATTGCCATTATTCCAACCATTACGGTGCCAACGTCAAACAACCTTAGTAGCCGTTGTCATTAAGCGAGAAATAAAAAAAGTGCGGTGGATTTTTGAGGTGTTAAAAACACTTGGAAAATCCACCGCACTTTTGTTTTCAGGGCATTTGATGGCGCAGGCTTCATAGCATGTGCCAATAACTCCTTGATATGAAATGGCACGCGTTAGGAAACGCGCGCCATCAAAAAGGCGTAACTTACGATTTCGTACGTAGCGTACATCTTGATGCACGACCAAACTACGCACGGAACGTTATTTACCCCTTTCGGGTATTCATGATTTCGTGCAACAAGTTACACGCTACGATTCTTTTCTTTTCAGGGCTTCCAGTCTTTATCATTACCTGGAAGTCCGAAAGAACCTACAGTATCAAAAATACCGACAAATTTTTATAGACTAGTATACTTGCTAATCTACATCAGCCCCTTTATTTTATACTAAAAATAATTCAACATTCATTTCAGCGATTCTAGCTTGAGCATTTTCGGGTAATCCTTTATCACAGATAATCGTATCTAGTGAACTAAGTGGATATAGTAGAAATGTTGCTACTTTGCCATATTTGGATGAATCAGTAACAAGGATATTTTTTTGACTAAATTGGATAATAGCCTTTTTGACAGGAATTTTTTGCTCATCAGGCGTGGTTAGCCCTTTTAAATTCCAAGATGAAGTCGAGATGAACGCAATGTCAACTGAAATTTGATGTAGAAATTGGGCAGCAAATTCTCCCACAGAGGAACGATTTGATTTATTAATGAGCCCGCCAGTATGCATAATATTACATTGGCTATTGACCATTAAATAATGGGCAATAACAAAATCATTAGTAATTACAAGTAGATCGTTTCGATTAGCGATTTGTTTTGCGATTTCAAGTGTTGTCGTGCCAGCATCTAGATATATAGTGGAATGTTCTTGTATTAACTCAACTGCTTTTTTACTAATAGCCGTCTTTTCAGTCGTTGCTAGTAATGATTTATCATCATGTGTTGGTTCACTGGATAAACGTTCAAGTAATTGAACCCCCCCCGAAACAGAGATGACTTTTCCATCCTCTTCGAGCTTTTGTATATCACGACGTACGGTCATATGTGATACGCCTAAGATATTGACTAAGTTATTTATACTAATAACGCTTTGTTTACTAATTAAGTTTAATAATGTCTTTTGCCGTTCAGCAGGAATCATCTTTTTCTCCATACCTGATTTCAAATCAGATTATGAGCTCATAACGTTTTATCACTAAAATTAACAAAAAATAACATTTTTTATCATTCTGTGACGTAGTTCTCAGATTTAATTTATTGTATCGGTTAATATACAGACAAATTTAGTTAAGATCTATTGGGGGATTAAAAATGGAAAATCAAAATTATTCAGTCGCAGTAATTGGTCTTGGTTCTATGGGTATGGGCGCAGCGGTATCTTGCATTAATGCAGGATTAACGACCTATGGTATTGATTTAAACCCAGTTGCACTTGAAAAACTAAAAGCGGCAGGTGCAAAAGCTGTAGCGACAAATGGCTATGACTTCGCTCACGAACTTGATGCTGTAGTGATTTTAGTGGTTAATGCAGCCCAAGCTAACGCAGTATTATTTGGCGAAAATGGTATTGCTAAAAAATTAAACGCAGGTACAGCGGTGATGGTTTCTTCTACCATGGCGGCTCAAGATGCTCAAATAATTTCACAAAAATTAACAGAATTAGGTTTGATTATGTTAGATGCACCTGTTTCTGGTGGTGCAGCTAAAGCATTAAAAGGTGAAATGACTGTTATGGCATCGGGTTCAAAACAAGCATTTGAGTTGTTACAACCTGTTTTAGATGCCACCGCGGCAAAAGTTTATAACATTGGTGAAGAAATTGGTTTAGGTGCAACGGTGAAAATCGTCCATCAATTATTAGCCGGCGTACATATTGCAGCAGGTGCGGAAGCTATGGCTCTTGCCTCAAAAGCGGGTATTCCACTTGATGTTATGTATGATGTTGTGACCAATGCAGCTGGTAACTCTTGGATGTTTGAAAACCGGATGAAACACGTAGTAGAAGGTGACTATACGCCGCTTTCTATGGTTGATATTTTTGTGAAAGATTTAGGCTTAGTTAATGACACTGCAAAATCACTTCATTTCCCACTTCATTTGGCAAGCACAGCCTATTCTATGTTCACTGAGGCAAGCAATGCGGGTTATGGTAAAGAAGATGATAGTGCAGTGATTAAAATTTTTAGTGGCGTTAACTTACCGAAAAAAGGAGCGTAGCGAT
The DNA here is from genome assembly GCF_920939465.1 of Aggregatibacter sp. Marseille-P9115. Lineage (GTDB taxonomy): Bacteria > Pseudomonadota > Gammaproteobacteria > Enterobacterales > Pasteurellaceae > Aggregatibacter > Aggregatibacter segnis_B. The sequence continues at coordinate 1,852,962 of NZ_OV100759.1, read as the reverse complement.
GTTAGGTGTTATTGCAGATGATTTTACAGGCGCAAGCGATATCGCCAGTTTTTTGGTTGAAAATGGCTTAAGTACGGTGCAAATGAACGGTGTTCCAACACAATCGTTAAACAGCAAAGTAGATGCCATTGTGATCAGTCTAAAATCACGTTCCAACCCTGTGAATGAAGCCATTGAACAGTCATTGAGGGCTTATCAATGGTTAAAGGAAAATGGTTGTACGCAATTTTATTTTAAATATTGTTCCACCTTTGACAGCACAGCGAAAGGCAATATCGGTCCTGTCACGGATGCTTTACTAGATGAATTAAATGAAGATTTCACCGTTATTACACCAGCCTTACCTGTAAATGGTCGCACTATTTTTAACGGCTATTTATTCGTAGGTGATGTATTGTTGAGTGAATCAGGCATGAAAAATCATCCGATTACGCCAATGACTGATGCTAATTTAATGCGTTTAATGGATGTACAAGCCAAAGGTAAAACAGGTTTGGTGGCGTATGCTGATGTGATTAAAGGGGCTTCGCGTGTGCAAGAGCGCTTTGCGGAATTAAAAGCACAAGGCTACCGTTATGCGGTTGTTGATGCCGTGGATAATTCGCAGTTGGAAGTACTTGCTGAAGCAGTGGCGGATTTCAAATTGGTGACAGGTGGTTCAGGCTTAGGAGCTTATATGGCTGCACGTTTAAGTGGTGGCAAAAAAGGCACCAATGCCTTTACGCCAACTAAAGGTAAAACCGTGGTGCTTTCAGGGTCTTGCTCAGTAATGACCAATAAACAAGTGGAAAAATATCGTGAAAAAGCACCGCACTTTCAACTCGATGTTGAGCAAGCCATCCATAATGAAAATTATATAGAACAACTTTATCAGTGGGTGATAGCAAATCTCGATAGCGAATTTGCCCCGATGGTCTATGCAACAGTGCCACCAGATGCATTAAAAGCTATTCAACATCAATTTGGGGTGGATCAAGCAAGCCATGCCATTGAAAGCACTTTTGCCAAACTTGCCGCTAAATTAAAACAAGCCGGCGTGGTCAACTTTATTACTGCTGGTGGTGAAACCTCAAGTATTGTGGTGCAAGAACTTGGTTTTACTGGGTTCCATATTGGTAAACAAATTGCCCCGGGTGTGCCTTGGTTAAAAGCGGTAGAAGAAGATATTTTCCTTGCGCTTAAATCAGGCAATTTCGGCAAAGAAGACTTTTTTGAATATGCACAAGGAATGTTCCTATGACGGATTTAGTACAAAAAGAATTAATGGTGCAGCTCGGACGTTCTTTTTATGAGCGAGGTTACACCGTGGGCGGTGCAGGTAATTTATCAGTTCGCTTAGATGACAATCGTGTGTTAGTGACCCCTACAGGTTCTTCACTCGGTCGGTTAAGTGTAGAACGTTTATCTGTATTGGATATGGAAGGTAATCTTTTAGGGGGCGATAAACCATCGAAAGAAGCAGTATTTCATTTGGCTATGTACAAGAAAAATCCTGAGTGCAAAGCCATTGTGCATTTACATAGTACCTATTTGACCGCACTTTCTTGCTTAGATAATTTGGATCCTAATAATGCTATAGAGCCATTTACACCGTATTACGTAATGCGCGTGGGAAAAATGCAGGTTATTCCCTACTATAGACCGGGTTCGCCAAAGATTGCAGAAGAATTAAGCAACAGAGTTTTAACAGGCAAAGCCTTCTTACTCGCTAATCATGGTGTTGTTGTCACTGGCTCAGACTTGCTTGATGCGGCAGATAATACAGAAGAGTTAGAAGAAACCGCAAAATTATTCTTCACTTTGCAAGGACAAAAAATCCGCTATCTCACTGATACCGAAGTGAAAGATTTAGAAAATAGAGGAAAATAATTATGCCTAAATTTGCAGCAAACTTAACCATGATGTTTAACGAAGTGCCATTTTTAGATCGCTTTGAAGCGGCGGCTAAAGCAGGCTTTAAATATGTCGAATTCTTATGGCCTTATGATTACCCTGCACAAGAACTCAAAGCAATTTTAGATAAGCATGGCCTAAAAGTTGTGTTATTTAATACCCCAGCTGGTGATGTAAACAAAGGTGAATGGGGTGTTTCGGCAATCCCTGGCCGAGAAGCTGATAGCCATAGAGATATTGATTTGGCTCTTGAATATGCACTTGCATTAGGTTGTCCAAATGTACATATCATGTCAGCAGTTGTGCCAGAAGGTGCAAGCCGTGAAGAATATAAACAAACCTTTATTAAAAACGTACGCTATGCATCTGATAAATATAAACCATATGGAATCAAAATTCAGCTTGAAGCTTTAAGCCCTGAAGTGAAACCTAATTATTTACTCAAAAGCCAATTTGATACGCTTGAAGTGGTGGAATTGGTTGATCGTGATAATGTATTTGTTCAACTCGACTATTTTCATGCACAAAATGTAGATGGCAATCTTGCACGTTTAACTGATAAATTAAATGGCAAATTTGCTCACGTTCAAATTGCTTCTGTACCAGACCGTCATGAACCCGATGAAGGTGAAATTAATTACCAATACATTTTCGATAAACTTGATACTATTGGTTATGATGGCTATGTTGGCTGTGAATACAAACCACGTGGCGAAACCACAGCAGGATTAGATTGGTTCCAAAAATATAAATAATTGATAAAAATTTAACCGCACTTTAAATTTTAAAGTGTTATCTCAGCTAAACGTTCTGCTTTGGCAGAACGTTTTTGAATAAGAGGGCATCTTTATGTCAAATGAAGTTCTTATTTTAATCGGTGTTGTGAGTGTTATCGCGCTTTTGACTTTGATGATTAAAGGTAAAGTTCATCCATTTATTGCGTTAGGGCTGGTGAGTATTGCAGTTTCGCTTTCTGCTGGCATTCCGATGGGAAAAGTTATTCCAACGTTAATTAGTGGTATGGGTGGCACCTTAGGTAGCGTTGCTTTGATTGTTGGTCTTGGAGCAATGTTAGGTAAAGTGATTGAGAAATCTAATGGCGCAGATGTACTTGCGAGTTGGTTGCTTGATAAGTTTGGTGCCAAAAGAGCGCCATTTGCATTAGCAATGACAGGTTTTATTTTTGGTATCCCTGTTTTTGTTGATGTTGGTTTCATTGTATTAATCCCAATTATCTTCAGTGTGGCTCGTCGTCTTGGTGGTAATATGTTGGTCTATGCATTACCAATTGGTTTGTCTATGTTGACAGTGCATGTACTTATGCCACCTCATCCAGGTGTGGTTGCTGGCGCTCAAGTGTTAAATGCTGATATTGGTTTAGTGCTAGGATTAGGCTTTGTCGCAGCGCTTCCTGCAGTTTTAATTGGTCAAACATTTATTCCATTTTTTACAAAAAATAATTTTGTGAGCATTCCAGCTTCAAGTGATCTACTTGAATATCAAAAACTTCGTTCACAAGAAGATAATGGCTTACCATCATTTGGAACTGTGTTATCAATGATAGTTTTCCCATTAGTATTAATCATGTTGGGGACAGTAACAGCTACAACATTACCAAAAGAAAGTGTTGTTCGTGAATTTTTTAGTATGGTAGGGGCGTCACCGTTTGCTTTAATGATTGCCGTATGCTTATCCTCTTATGTACTTGGTATTAAACGCGGCTGGGGCAAAGATCAATTAGAAGAAATCTTAAACTCAGCATTAGCACCTATCGCGGGCATTATCTTAATTACTGGTGCTGGTGGTATGTTTGGTAAAGTGTTAGATGCGAGTGGCGTAGGTAAAGCATTAGCAGATGTCTTATCCAGTACTGGATTACCTGTCTTATTGCTAAGTTTCATTCTTGCCGCATTGTTACGCGCAGCACAAGGTTCAGCTACAGTAGCCGTAATTACTACAGCAACTATTTTAGCGCCAGCAATTACTGCAGCAGGTTATACGGGTATTCAAGCCGCATTAGTTACCGCAGCGATAGGGGCTGGTTCTATGACCTTATCACATGTTAACGATAGCTTGTTCTGGGTATGGACGAAATTCTTTGGCATTACAATTTCTCAGGGATTGAGAACTTGGTCAATTCTCACGACAATTTACGGCACAATCGCATTTGGATTTGTGTGTTTAATGTGGGCTTTTGTTTAATCAATACTAAGGCAAGTTATGGAAACATAGCTTGCCTTTATTTTATGAGGAACTTTTTATATTTAAAAAATCTCTTCTCATATTATCTTTGGGGCTGACGTAGATTAGCCCTAAATACCACACCATTTTCGCAATGTTTTAAGTTGTTCTTTTGGTGCTCCAAAGTTAAACCGAAATTCACATTCCTTCAAGAATAAAGGAAAGTTTTTTCGGTCGATGCCATTATATTTTCGGAGTATTCTCTTCGCCTGACTCCAGAAATTTTCTATTCCATTTATGTGGTTTTGTTTCACCGTAAATAGTTCGGAATGATTGATTCGTTCGTGGTGAAATTTGCTCACATCAAGGGCATCATAGCTTCGATAAGTATCGGTATAAACCCAGCTGTCAGGCTTGATTTTCCTCACAATAACAGGCATTAATGTCTCTGTTTTGGTATTTTCTACCACTACTGTAAATACTTTTCCTTGTCGCTTTAACAAACCGAATACAGCAACTTTTCCTGCTGCGTCTCGACCTTGTTTTCCTTTACGATGACCGCCAAAATAGCTTTCATCAAGCTCAATTTGACCATCAAAAACCTCATTGGCTTCAAGGGCCAAATGATAGCTAATGACTTCACGAATTTTTCGGTAAAACAAAATCGCTGAATTGGCTTAGATACCGAGTAAATCAGCCGCTGCTCGGGCTGTTACTTCTAATACAAAAAATTCAAGGAGCTTATTTTATGAATTTCTTTAATTTACAATTAGTTACATTCATTTTTATAGACGAGTATACTTGCTAATCTACGTCAGCACCAAAGAATAAACTTGTCGGTAAAATCTTAGGAAAAAGTAATGCCTTTCACGATTTTTATTTGGAAAGGCATTAAAATTTGTGCGGTAAATTAGTCAATTTTCGGTCTTTGAGCAACTGCTACATAATACCGGAGATATTAAAAACACTTGGAAAATCCACCGCACTTTCATTTTCAGGGCATTTGATGGCGCAGGCTTCATAGCGTGTGCCAATAACTCGTTGGTATGAAATGGCACGCGTTAGGAAACGCGCGCCATCAAAAAGAAATATGGTGAGCTTGACGAGTATCGAAGTCGTACAGGGCGTTTTTTATAAAACGCTGTCCTACCAATTAGACAACAAGCTCATATCCGATTAATTCGCTTTCCACTCTCCGTTCACAACGGTACCAATAACCTGGTAATCGTTCGTGAAGACAGCAAGGTTAGCGACTTTGCCGGCTTCAACGGAACCCAAACAGTCATCTACACCGATGGCGCGTGCCGGATAAAGATTACTCATACGAATCGCTTCAGCAAGTGGAATTTCGACATATTCCACCGCATTTTTGATGGATTCCATCATGGTGATAGAAGCACCTGCGATCGTACCGTTACCGTCATAGCAACGTCCTTCTTTCACATAAATGGTTTTACCCACGAAGGTGAACGTTTCTAATTCTGGGCCTGCACCGGCAGCCGCGAGAGAATCGGTAACGATACAAAGTTTGTCGCCTTTCACTTTTTTATCCAAACGCACATTGCCAAAATCCACGTGTACGCCATCCACGATAATGCCGGTGTAAACATCAGAATCCAATACTGCGCCCACCACGCCCATGGCGCGACCGGAACTGACCGGTGACATCGCATTGTGTAAGTGCGTTGCAAAAGTTGCGCCTTTACGGAAAGCCGCTTTTGCCACGTCATAGGTCGCATTAGAGTGACCGACTGAAACCACGATGCCACTTTTCACGAAATCAGGCGTGTAGTTGATGGTCGGGTTTTCCGCGGCAATGGTGAGTTTCGTGATCACATCAGCATTTTCACACAAGAAATCTTTCATTTCAGGTGAAATTTCACGGATATATTCCGGACGGTGTACGCCTTTTTTCTCTACGCTCAAATACGGGCCTTCAATATGCAAACCCAGTGCTTGGTTTTTATGCTTATTCAAATATTCACGCATAATTTTCACCGCGCTTTTAATGCCCTCATCCGGTGCCGTAATAAAAGTTGGCAAGAAACTGGTACAGCCGGATTTCAGGTTAGTCGCTTGCATGATTTCTAAGGTTTCTACGCTGGTTTGGTCGTTGAACATCACGCCACCGCAACCGTTTAATTGCAAGTCAATAAAACCGGCAGTGAGGTTATGCCCTTGTAAATCAAGGGTCTTAATGCCACTTTCCAATTCGCTTTGTGGAATCACTGCTTCAATGTGTTCGCCATTTACCACCACTGCATAATCCCGTAGGATTTCATCTTTGGTGTAAATGACGGAATTAATTAATGCATATTTCATAATCGTACCTTTAAATAATCTAAAAATTCACCGCACTTTTGCGCTAAACATTACAACACGCTGTGAATAGCGTGACTTTCCAAGTCGGTGAAATATTTCACGGTTTTTACTTTCAGTTCTTGCAACGCCGGCTCATCACACACCAACACAAAGTGGCGATGTAATTGCAAGGCACTCACTGTCCACATGTGGTTCACTGCGCCTTCAACAGCGGCTTGCACCGCTAACGCTTTCCCATGGCCGGTGGCTAAAATCATGACTTCTTCTGCGTCTAATAACGTGCCTACACCAATGGTTAATGAATATTTCGGCACTTGAGTAATATCGTTATCAAAGAAACGGGAGTTCGCAATAATGGTGTCCGGTGTTAAGGTTTTAATACGGGTGCGGGAGCTCAACGAAGACGCCGGTTCGTTGAAGGCAATATGTCCATCTACGCCAACGCCGCCCATAAATAAATGAATTTTGCCGTAAGATTTGATTTTTTCTTCGTAACGGCGACACTCTTCATCATGATCGTCCGTATTGCCGTCTAAAATATTGATGTTTTGCGGCTGAATATCAATGTGGTTAAAAAAATTGTTGTGCATGAAGCTGTGATAGCTTTCCGGATGTTCTTTCGGAAGACCCACATATTCATCCATGTTGAATGTGACCACATGTTTAAAACTCACTTCACCGGCTTGGTTTAAGCGGATCAGTTCTTGGTAAGTTTTAAGTGGTGTTCCACCGGTAGGTAAACCCAATACAAACGGGCGTTCTTCGGTGGGATTAAAACGATTGATTCTGTCAACGATATGACGTGCTGCCCAACGGCTAACTTGTTGTTCGTTATGTAGAGGGATAAGGCGCATAATAAACTTCCTTTATTGTGACCGCACTTTACAATCATTTTGTAGGAACAGGCGTTATGCCTGTCCCATTTATGTCATAAAGAGAATTTAGGACAGGCATAACGCCTGTCCCTACACCAGAAAAGTGCGGTCTCTTTTTCCATTAAATTAGAGATATTTCGCTTTTAATTCTTTTGCTTTGGCTAATTGTGCTTCAGTTGCTTTTGCCGTCATTGGTTCACGACAATAGCCGGCATCCACACCTTCCAATTTCAACAATTCTTTGATGGTTAAATACAAACCATTCGCTAAGATACCTTCGATTAAATCGTTGGTCACATGTTGAATTTCACGCGCTTTAGCCAGTTTGCCTTGTTTGGTCAAGTCAAAAATTTGTCTTGCACGAACACCGTTCACGTTAAATGTACTACCGATAGCACCATCCACACCTAAAGCCACCGCCGGTAACATCATTTCATCGAAGCCCGCCCAAATTAAGTGGTTTGGATACGCTTTTTGTAAACGTTCTAATAAATAGAAATCACCTGCGGTAAATTTCACGCCAAGTACTTTCGGGTTTTTGTAAAGTTCGCCGAATTGTTCCACGCCCATGTTGACACCGGTTAAGAACGGAATGGAGTAAACAATCATGTTGTTACCGGTTTCGGCAATAATGGTGTCATAGTAATGTTTGATTTCAGGGAAGCTGAATTTGTAGTAGAACGGTGTTACCGCAGAAAGACAGTCATAGCCTAATTCAGTGGCATATTTACCTAATTCCACCGCTTCGTGTAAATTCACGCTACCCACTTGTGCGATTAACGCCACTTGGTCTTTCGCTTCATCTTTTGCAATACGGAAGATTTGTTTTTTCTCTTCGGTAGAAAGCATGAAGTTTTCACCGGTAGATCCGCCGACATACAAACCATTGACTTTCATTTTGTCGATATTGTGGCGAATAATTTGGCGTAAGCCTTTTTCATTAATAGAGCCATCTTCATTAAATGACACTAATAACGCACTGAAAATACCTTTTAAATCACGCATTGTTTTCTCCTGTTTAGTATTTAATACGTTGTTCTAAAATAACATTAAGGGTTTTCTCTTTTGTCTGCGTCGCTTTTTCTTGCTCGGCTTGGACTATCAACGCATAAATCAAATCCAAGACAAACAATTGAGAAATTTTTGTACCGATGGAGTCGCCTTGTAGCTTCCCTTGCTTATTGCCGTTAACCAACACAAAATCTGCATGTTCGGTCAAAGGCGAACGCATACTGTGGGTCAATGCCACTGTCGTTGCACCGTTATCTTTGGCAATTTTTAATGCATGCGCTGTTTCTTGTGAATAGCCGGAATGACTGATGCCAATCGCCACATCATTGCGTTGTAACAATGCCGCTTGCATATACATAAAGTGATTGTTACCGCTGGCATCGACCGGAATGCCGATACGCATAAATTTATTTTTAGCATCTTCCGCTGTCACCCCGGAGGTGCCGACACCGAAGATAAAAACACGATTCGCACGTCGAATGAAACGAACCACTAACTCCAGCTGATTCAGATCCAGCAAATCAATGGTTTCATCCATTACCGTATTAATCACGGACTGCAATTTACGTGCAATTTTCACCGGCTCATCATCTGTCGTGACTTCTGTATCCAACAAACTGTTATCTTTGCCCCCTTGCGTTTTCGCAACTTCAATAGAAAACTCCAATTTGAAATCACTAAACCCACGAAAGCCAAGAGTACGACAAAAACGCACGAAAGTAGCCTCACCCACATCTAAGTAAGAAGCTAACTCGGCTAAAGAGTGTCGCATAACGATATCCGGCGAGCGGTTAATGGCGTCTGCGATTTTCTTCTCCGTCTTCGTTAAACTCTGGTACAAAGAGCTAATGGTATTCAGTACACTGCCGTTTTTTGCCATAAATGCTCCTAACGATTCATTTGAGTAAGTGCCCATGCAGCCGCGCCGATAAGTCCGGCATCTTGCCCTAATTGAGCCGCATCCAACGGACAACGATAAATTTCCGGCATTTGCGCCAAATACTGTTTCACCAAAGGCAAATAGCCCTCAGCCAACCCAACGCTACCGCCAATCACCACATGTTGTACGTCCATACCAATCACTAAATCCGCCACTAAATTGGCAATCGCTTTTGCTGAACGAGACACAAGTGCGGTGGCTTTTTCATCCGTTTTTCTAAAACGGGCAAAGACTTCTTTTGGATCGCAAGGATCGTCCCATTGTTTAGAAACGGCTTCAATGGCACGTCCTGATGCGATGGCTTCCACACAACCAACTCGACCACAACCGCACACGGGGCCATTTGGATCCGCAACAGTATGTCCAATATGACCGGCAATGCCGTTCGGTTCGGTGAGTAATTGGTGGTTTAAAATTAACCCGCCACCTACACCCGTAGAGACGGTAATAAAAGCAAAGTTTTGAAGGTTATTTTTATCTTGCAGTTGATATTCGGCATAAGTCGCTGCTTGCGCATCATTCAATAAATACACGGGCTTTGACGTATGCTGAGAAATGCTTTGTTTTAATGGGAAATAAGCCAGTCCGCCTAAATTTTTCGGATTGAGTGCGGTCAATATTCCTTTATTGATGATGCCTGTGGAGGCAACCGCAACATAATCGAATTGCCCCGCATAATCCGAAAGTAATTGTGCGAGCGTTTGATGCATTGCCTCCACCACATTTTCTTGCGGTGTGTGGATTTGTTGACGTTGTGTCACTTGGTTCCCTGACACAATGGCTGAGGCGATTTTAGTTCCGCCGATATCTAAGGTTAAGCAACGCATCATATTTCCCCTCTTAATTATTTATTTGCAGAATTAACCGCACTTGAGAACCAGCTGACGATATGTTCTAAACGGGTTAACGCGGATCCTACAGTCACGAAATCCGCACCGATCTCAATGGCTGTTTTGGCAAGTTCCGGGGAGTTGTAACGTCCTTCCGCCATCACTTTGCAGCCGGCGGCTTTTAAATCTTTCACTAATTGATAGTCCGGTTCATCCGGTACAGCACCACCTGTGTAGCCTGACATGGTGCTACCCACAATATCAAAGCCTAATTTTTGGCAGTACAACCCTTCTTCTAAATTGGAGCAATCCGCCATGGCAAGACAGCCCATTTCATGAATTTTTTTGACCGCACTTTCAATATCAACAGGACGCGGACGATGGGTACCATCCACGGCAATAATATCCGCACCGGCATGCGCTAAATCTTCAATGTCTTGTAAAAACGGCGTGATACGCACCGGGCTGTCCGGCAAATCGCGTTTTACAATACCGATAATCGGCACATTGACGGTTGGACGCGTTGCTTTCAAGTTGTCTACGCCTTCAATACGCAGTCCAGCCGCTCCACCGACAACGGAAGCCTGCGCCATCGCGGCAACAATTTCCGGCTTATCCATCGGGCCATCATCGACCGGTTGGCAGGACGCAATCAATCCATTTTGAATTTTGGCAAAAACCTCTTGGTGGGATAATTTGTGTTGAGTGAATGACATAAAAACTCCTATTAATTTGCGGCTGCATTTGGCAGTCATTCTTGTCATCGCGCATTATATGATAACAACACTTCATTTTGAAATATATTTTTGAAGTGTTTTTCCAATGATGTGATCTACCTCTCATTTCTGAAATAAAACTTCACAATCTATTTGAAAATGATTTTTTTACTTTAGAATGGATGCCGAGTTGTAATCTAACCATGTTTTTAAACATTAATTTAAACATCAATTAACTTACCACCCTTACAGGAGTAACTTATGAAACTAGCAAAACTTTTCCTTGCTACTGCAATTGCATTAGGCGTGACCTCTGCTGCAAACGCTGCAGATTTCGATTTAAAATTTGGTATGAATGCGGGTACGTCTTCTAACGAATACAAAGCCGCTGAAATGTTTGCCAAAGAAGTGAAAGAAAAATCTAACGGCAAAATCGAAATTTCACTTTATCCAAGTTCTCAATTAGGTGACGACCGCGCCATGTTAAAACAATTAAAAGACGGTGCGTTAGACTTCACTTTTGCTGAATCTGCACGTTTCCAATTGTTCTATCCTGAAGCGGCTGTGTTTGCTTTACCTTATGTGATCAGTGACTACAGCGTGGCACAAAAAGCTTTATTTGACACTGCATTCGGTAAAGACTTAATCCAAAAAATGAACAAAGATTTAGGCTTAACATTATTATCCCAAGCCTATAACGGTACTCGTCAAACCACCTCTAACCGTGCAATCAACAGCATTGCCGACATGAAAGGCTTAAAATTACGCGTACCAAACGCGGCAACTAACTTGGCGTACGCAAAATATGTGGGTGCATCTCCAACACCAATGGCATTCTCCGAAGTGTATCTAGCATTACAAACGAATTCCGTTGACGGTCAAGAAAACCCATTGGCAACTGTTCAAGCACAAAAATTCTATGAAGTACAAAAATACTTGGCTATGACCAACCACATTTTGAACGACCAACTTTATCTTGTAAGTAACGAAACCTTTGCTGACTTACCGGCTGACTTACAAAAAGTAGTTCGTGATGCAGCACAAAAAGCCGCAGAATACCACACTAAATTATTCGTTGACGGTGAAAAAGAATTAGTGACTTTCTTTGAAAAACAAGGTGTAACCGTAACACGTCCGGATCTCACTCCATTCAAAGAAGCAATGAAACCTTTCTATGCTGACTTTGTAAAACAAACCGGTGCGAAAGGCGAAGAAGCACTTAAACAAATTCAAGCTGTAAGCAAATAATTCTCTTATTCGTGTGCCTGTTTCGGCAGGCACGCTTTTTCTCTCCTTTATTATTCAACGGAGTTGAATATGAAAATCTTTAATAAACTCGAAGAATGGATCGGTGGGGCATTATTCCTCGTGATATTCTGCATTCTTGTTTTGCAAATTCTATTCAGACAAGCTTTCCACTCCCCATTAATTTGGAGTGAAGAACTTGCCAAATTGCTGTTCGTTTATGTCGGTATGCTCGGCATTAGCGTTGCCGTCAGAAAACAAGAGCACGTTTATATCGACTTCTTGACTAACTTAATGCCACCGGCAGTCAAAAAAATCACCAATACATTCGTACAAATCGTGATTTTCCTTGGTGTGATTTTCTTTATCCACTTTGGTATCAAAACCTATTTAGGTGCCAGTTTCCCAATTGATGCGTTAGGCGGTATTTCTGAAAAATGGATCTATGCCTCCTTACCAATCATTGCCGTATTGATGCTCGTTCGCTTCTTCCAAGCGCAAGCAGACAACTTCAAACAAAACAAAAGCTATTTACCGGCAACCTTCTTTATCGTAAGTGCGGTCGTTTTATTGGGTATTTTATTCCTGGCCCCTGACTGGTACAAAGTCCTACGCGTAACCGAATATGTCAAATTTGGTTCCAATGCAGTCTATGTGGCATTGCTCTTCTGGTTAGTCATCATGTTCTTGGGCGTACCGGTGGGTTGGTCATTATTTATCACAACCCTACTTTACTTCTCCATGACCCGTTGGAACGTGGTAAATGCGGCTTCTGAAAAACTCACCATGAGTTTGAATAGTTTCCCGCTTCTTGCTGTACCGTTCTATATTCTGACCGGGATTTTAATGAATACCGGCGGTATCACCGAACGTATCTTTAACTTCGCCAAAGCCTTACTTGGCCACTATACCGGCGGTATGGGACACGTTAATATCGGTGCAAGCTTATTATTCTCCGGCATGTCCGGTTCTGCACTTGCCGATGCGGGTGGTTTAGGTCAATTGGAAATCAAAGCAATGCGTGATGCAGGCTATGATGATGACATCTGCGGCGGTATCACGGCAGCCTCCTGTATCATCGGTCCATTGGTTCCACCAAGTATCGCCATGATCATTTACGGTGTTATCGCAAACGAATCCATTGCAAAACTCTTTATTGCCGGCTTCGTACCGGGGGTATTAGTCACCATTGCGCTCATGGCAATGAACTACTACATCTCCAAAAAACGTGGTTATCCAAGAACACCAAAAGCGACCCGTGAAGAACTTTGCACATCATTCAAAAGAGCATTCTGGGCAATTTTAACTCCAATTTTGATTATCGGTGGTATCTTCTCCGGTTTATTCAGCCCGACAGAATCTGCGGTGGTTGCAGCTGCCTACTCCGTCATTATCGGTAAATTCGTGTATAAAGAATTAACTTTGAAAATGCTCTTCAACAGCTGCGTGGAAGCCATGTCCATTACCGGTGTTGTTGCATTAATGATTATGACTGTAACCTTCTTCGGTGACATGATCGCCCGTGAACAAGTGGCAATGCGTATTGCTGACGTCTTCGTTGCTGTGGCGGATTCTCCGTTAATGGTGTTAGTCATGATCAATGCCTTGTTATTGTTCCTCGGTATGTTCATTGACGCCTTAGCATTACAATTCCTTGTATTGCCAATGTTAATTCCAATCGCCATGCAATTCGGTATCGACCTTGTGTTCTTCGGTGTTATGACAACCTTGAACATGATGATCGGTATCTTAACCCCACCGATGGGTATGGCGTTATTCGTGGTCGCACGCGTGGGTAACATGTCTGTCTCCACAGTAACGAAAGGCGTATTACCATTCTTAATCCCGATTTTCGTGACCTTGGTATTAATTACCATTTTCCCAAGTATCATCACATTCATCCCGAATTTGTTAATACCTTAGGATCCTAAAAGTGCGGTTGCAAAACGCAGTAAATTTCAACCGCACTTTGCTTACCCAGAGAAATTACGATTGCTAAACCTGTCTAAGCATCCGTAATTTCAAAACATAAAAACCTATTCAAGCCGTTTACGAATAGCAAACAAATAACTCAAAAACGAGGTTTATTATGACATTTCAAAAAACAACATTAGCTGCTCTTTTCTTTGCTGCAACCACTTTTGCTGCGACAGCCCAAGCTGCTGCTTATCCTGATTTGCCGGTAGGTATTAAAAGCGGTGCCGGTGCGTTAATTGGCGACACTGTTTATGTGGGCTTAGGTACAGGCGGTGACAAATTCTATGCATTAGACTTAAAAACGCCGAACGCGCAATGGAAAGAAATCGCCGCATTCCCGGGCGGTGACCGTAACCAACCGGTGGCAGCTGCCGTTGACGGCAAATTATATGTATTCGGCGGATTACAAAAAAATGAAAAAGGCGAATTACAATTAGTCAACGATGCTTACAGCTATAACCCGGCTGATAATACTTGGAGCAAATTACCAACCCGTTCACCACGCGGTTTAGTAGGCTCTACCGGCGCATCACACGATGATAAAGTATATATCGTGGGCGGTTCTAACTTGTCTATTTTCAACGGTTTCTTCCAAGACACTGTTGCAGCCGGTGAAGACAAAGCGAAAAAAGACGAAATTGCCAAAGCATATTTTGAACAACGTCCGGAAGACTATTTCTTCACAACCGAATTGTTAAGCTATGAGCCATCTACCAATAAATGGCGCAACGAAGGTCGCGTACCATTCTCCGGTCGTGCCGGTGCGGCATTTACCATTCAAGGTGATGATTTAGTTGTCGTGAACGGTGAAATCAAACCGGGCTTGCGTACGGCAGAAACCCATTCCGGTAAATTCACGGCGAAAGGCGTTCAATGGAAAAACTTACCTGATTTACCGGCACCAAAAGGTCAAAGCCAAGATGGTTTAGCAGGTGCGATGGCAGGTTACAGCCACGGTCATTACTTAGTCACCGGCGGTGCAAACTTCCCGGGTTCTGTAAAACAATTCAAAGAAGGCATGCTCCACGCTCACAAAGGTTTGAGCAAAGCATGGCATAAAGACATTTACACCCTTAACAACGGTAAATGGAAAATTGTCGGCGAATTGCCTGCAGGTATCGGTTACGGTGTTGCCGTGTCTTATGACAACAAAGTATTGCTCATCGGCGGTGAAACAGAAGGCGGCAAAGCGTTAACATCTGTTCAAACCATGAGCTATGACGGCAAACAATTAAAAGTAGAATAATCTTCTTTTAGTATCAATTTAACGGATTAAGTACGCTTGATCCGTTATTTTGTTTTTAACCTGCTTAGCACAACGCCAACAGAGCCGTAATAACTTCACAAATACACACCTTTTCATTTGAAAAAAGAAATCTGATTGCGCTATGCTACGCAGGCCTAAAAAATTATTTTATGGAATCAATAAATTAAAGGAGTTCTTATGAGTATTCTCAGTTATGCCCAAAAAATCGGGCAAGCCTTAATGGTACCGGTTGCCGTATTACCGGCAGCTGCTGTACTAATGGGTATTGGTTATTGGCTAGACCCGGATGGTTGGGGGGCGAATAGCCAACTTGCCGCCTTGCTCATCAAATCCGGGGCTGCCATCATCGACAACATGGGCTTATTATTTGCCGTGGGTGTTGCTTTCGGTTTATCCAAAGACAAACACGGTTCAGCCGCTCTTTCCGGTTTAGTGGGTTACTATGTTGTGACGACCCTACTCGCACCGGGTGGCGTGGCACAATTACAACATCTTAATCCAACTCAAGTGCCTGCCGCTTTCGGTAAAATCAATAACCAATTTATCGGGATCTTAATCGGTGTGCTTTCTGCTGAACTTTACAACCGTTTCTATCAAGTAGAATTGCCGAAAGCGCTGTCCTTCTTCAGCGGAAAACGTTTAGTGCCGATTGTGGTCTCTTTCGCCATGATTGCCCTTTCTTTCATTCTGCTTTATGTATGGCCTTATATCTTCAACGCATTAGTTTCTTTCGGTGAATCCATCAAAGATTTAGGCGCTGTGGGTGCGGGTATTTACGGTTTCTTCAACCGTCTATTAATTCCGGTGGGCTTACACCACGCGTTAAACTCTGTATTCTGGTTTGACGTTGCCGGCATTAACGATATTCCTAACTTCTTAGGTGGTGCAAAATCCATCGCTGAAGGCACTGCTACGGTAGGTGTCACCGGTATGTATCAAGCCGGTTTCTTCCCGGTCATGATGTTTGGTTTACCGGGTGCGGCATTGGCGATTTACCAATGTGCAAAACCAAGCCAAAAAGTGAAAGTGGCGTCCATCATGTTGGCGGGTGCATTTGCTTCCTTCTTCACCGGTATCACCGAACCGCTTGAATTCTCCTTCATGTTCGTTGCACCAATTCTTTATGTATTACACGCGCTATTAACCGGTATTTCCGTGTTTATCGCTGCGAGCATGCACTGGATTGCGGGCTTCGGCTTCAGCGCAGGTTTAGTGGATATGGTGTTATCTTCACGCAACCCATTAGCCGTTGACTGGTACATGTTATTGGTACAAGGCTTAGTCTTCTTCACCATTTACTACATCGTTTTCCGCTTTGCTATCCAAGCCTTCAACTTAAAAACCATCGGTCGTACTGAAGAAGCTGAAGAGCCAAAAGAAGAACAAAGTGAACACAATCACTCTCGTGAAGAAAGAGCGGTTAAATTTATCGACGCTTTAGGCGGTGCCGATAATCTAAAAACCGTTGACGCGTGTATCACTCGCTTACGTTTAACCTTAGCGGATCGTAGCAAAATTGACGAAGCACAACTTAAATCCCTCGGCTCCAAAGGCAACGTCAAACTCGGCAACGATGGGTTACAAGTTATCCTTGGCCCTGAGGCAGAATTCGTTGCTGAGGCGATTAAAGGACAATTGAAGTAATTTCAAATACCACAAACATCCTTAAATACAAAAAGCCACTTTGAATTCAAAGTGGCTTTTTTATATGTTTCAATTAACCATCAACGCAGATGCTTGTTTTCTTCCGTTTCCGGTTCTAAATCAAGTTTTTCCATCAATAAACGGTCGCCGTCTTCTTCCGGGTTGCCGGTGACGAGCAGTTTATCGCCGTAGAAAATGGAGTTAGCTCCTGCCATGAAGCACATTGCTTGCATTTCTTCGCTCATGCCTTGGCGGCCGGCGGATAAGCGGACGTAACTGTTTGGCATGGTAATGCGTGCCACGGCGATGGTGCGCACAAATTCGGTCCAATCTAACTCTTCTGCGTCAGCAAGCGGGGTTCCTTCAATTTTGACTAATTGATTGATTGGCACGGATTCCGGTTGCGGATCCAAATTCGCCAGGCTGGCAATAAGTCCTGCGCGTTCTTTACGGGTTTCATTCATGCCCACAATTCCGCCGCAACAGACTTTCAAGCCGGCTTTACGCACTTTGCCTAAGGTGCTAATTCGATCGTCAAAACGGCGTGTGCCGATCACTTCGCTGTAATGTTCCGGTGCGGTGTCTAAGTTGTGGTTGTAATAATCCAAGCCCGCGTCTTTTAATTCTTCCGCCATGCCATCTTGCAATAAGCCGAAAGTACCGCACGTTTCCATGCCGAGTGCTTTTACTGCTTTGATGATTTCTGTCACTTTTGCGATGTCTTTCGGTTTCGGCCCACGCCATGCGGCGCCCATGCAGAAGCGACCTGCACCACGCGCCTTCGCGATTTTGGCTTTCGCCACGATGTCTTCCACGTTTAATAACTCTTGATTTTGAACGCCTGTGTGGTAGCGCGCTGATTGCGGACAATACCCACAATCCTCCGGACAACCGCCGGTTTTAATCGACATTAAGGTAGAAAGCTGAATCGCGCGCGGGTTAAAGTTTTTGCGATGAATTTGTGCTGCGCGATAAACTAAATCTAAAAATGGGGTTTCAAATAAAGCTTCTACTTTGCACACCGACCAATATTCTGCGGTTGGATGCGGTGTGATGGAGTAAATTTGTAAGGTACTAGTTGACATAGGTCTCCTTAAGTAAAACAAAGTAAATAAAAAGTGCGGTGCATTTTAAGCGCATTTTTCTTGCTGGCTTATCCGACCATTTTCAATGCGAAGCATACGATCCACTTTGCCCGTCAGTTCTGACGGTTGGTGCGTTACAAGCAACAACGTCAGCTTTTTACTGTGGCACAGTTCATCAATCAAATTGAGCATTTCCATTCTCAATTCCGGATCGAGCGCAGAAAATGGTTCGTCCAACAATAAAATCGGTTTATCACGCAATAAACAACGCGCCAATGCGACCCGTTGTTTTTGTCCGCCCGACAAACTGTTTGGCAGACGGGATAAAAAGGATGTTAATCCTACCGCATCGGCCACCTGTTCGATCTGATCTTGCTCAAGTGCGGTCAATTTTAACGTCGTTTTTAATCCTAACGCCAAATTTTGTTGCACAGTTAAATGTGGAAATAAGTTGTTCTCTTGAAACAACATGGACACAGGCCGCTCATAAGGCGCACTACGGGTATGATTTTCACCGTTTAACCAAATATTGCCTTGCGTCGGCAACACGAAACCGGCAATTAAATTTAACAACGTACTTTTACCCGCACCGCTTGGCCCGACAATGGCAATACGCTCCCCTGCCGCCACCTGCAAATCAAACGTCATCGGCAGTGCATCATCAGCTAAAAATACGTTATCTAAGCGAATCATGTTGTTCCTTTTGATTTTCAATTAAAGCGAAAATAGCGCCGCATAATAACAGCAAAATACCTGCGGTAACAGCGGCCTCTTGGTGACGATAACTGCCTAATTGTTGATACAACAAGTGCGGCAACGAGGTGAATTCTTGATTGCCGAACAACGCAATCGCCGTGAAATCCCCTAAGGAAAGGGCAAATGCCAAGGCAAGCGCATAGTTTATCGGTGTACGAAGTGCATGCCATTCAATCAGACGAAAACGTTGCCAGCCGACAATCCCAAGGGAGTTACACAAGCGTTCGTAATACAACATATTATTGTTGAACGGTTCGGTCAAAATACGCAAAACAAAAGGCATGGCACTCAAGGCGTTACACGCAACGACAATGGCAAATAAATGGGCGTTGGTAAAATCTACGTCACGCAACAATAAAAATAACCCCATCGCCAACACCAAAATGGGAATCGCCAAAATCACCATGCCGGCATTGAGAATAAACTGTGCTGTTTTTACATAATAAAGCCATTGCAAACGGCGGGATAATAACAATAACGCCACTGCCATCAACAACGCCAACAAAGCGGACGCAGGCGCAATAGTTAAAGAGTAGGTTAAGGCTTTCCACAATTGCGGATTGTGCCACGCCGTCAGCCATTTTCCGGATGTCAGTGCGCTAAACAAAATATTTAACAACGGCGATAACATAAAACACACAAAAATGCCGAGCAAAAAAATATGGAAAATTTTGACCGCACTTTTCGATGGGCTCAGCCAACGATACGGGCTGCTTAACGTGGTTTGTGAGGCTGTATTGAACAGACTGCTAAACGTAAATAGCAGCAAACAAAACACAAACTGCAATAAGGCAAACACCGCTGCTTTCGGCAAATCAAATTCAAATAAAATCGCCTGATAAATCGCCGTTTCTAATGTGGTGTATTGCGGCCCGCCCCCAAGAGTGAGCACCACCGTAAAACTGGTAAAACAGAGCATAAAAATCAAGCTGAAAGTCGGCAACATCTGCCGACGCACTGCATACCATTCCACCAATCGCACAAAACGCCAGCCACGAATATTCAGTTGTGCCGCCAGCTGATGCTGTTCATAAGGAATGCTTTCCAAACTTTGTAAAAACAGTTTGGTTGCTAGCGGAATATTAAAGAAAAGATGCGCAATTAAAATCCCCGACAAGCCGTAAATGCTGCCTGTCCAAGTACGGTCAAAAAAATGCAAGATTTGTGCAATCCAACCGAAGGCGCCATAAATGCCAATTAAGCCGAAAATCGCCACCAACACCGGCAACACAAAAGTCAGTGACATGATTTTCAGCAAAAAGGCTTTACCGACAAATTCCACATAATAAAAAGCGCGAGCGAGTAGCACGCCGAAGAACAGGGATAACAACGCAGAAAGTAACGCTTGCCCGAAGCTAAACGCAATAACGTGATGCAAATAGCGATCGGCAAAGAACAGTTGCCACTGAAATTCAGTGCCCTGCGCCAACACGGCACGCATGGCAAAGCCATAAAGCAACGAAATCAGCAAAATAACACTAACTCCGCCCACATAATGACGCGGGCGGAATTGCGGGCTAGAAAAAAATAAGCGGGTAAACAATGAACGAGACAACCAAAACATCGTTCAAATTATTTAGTTAATGTGGTTTGCCATTGATGAATCCAACTCCGCAACATTTCCGGGCTAACATTGGAGGTATTCAAGAAAGACTGCTTCAACACATTTTCTTTTAGGGCATCAAAGTGCGGTTCAACCGGCGCTTGGATCACCGGGAACATCACGTTTGCCGTGACAATCTGTTTTTGCGCTTCCGGTGTCACCAAAAAATCCATGAAGTGATCAGCACATTGATTTTTATGTTCTGCGATTCGCGCCGCCAATTCCACTTGCATCACATTGCCTTCAGCAAACGTGGTTGCCGCATAATTGTCTTTATTTTCAAATAATTGGTGATATAACGGCGAAGTGGTGTAACTCAATACCACATCGGCTTCCCCTTTCAGAAATGCGCCGTAAGTGTCAGACCAGCCTTTGCCCACCGTAACTGTGTGTTTGGTAAGTTGTTGCCAGGCTTGCGCCACTTGGTCTTCAGGATAAACCGTATTCATCCACACTAATAAACCACGTCCCACACTACTGGTGCGCGGATCTTGATAGATCACACGTAAATCTTCCCGCTCTACCAATTCTTTCAAGCTTTTCGGCGGATTTTTCACTTTATTTTTGTCATAGACAAAGGCGTAAGTGCCGAAATCGTAAGGCAAGAACGTGTTATCCGTCCATTGATTTGGTAAAGAAAGTTTGCTTAAGTCGATGCTATTTGAATCAAATAATTGGCTTTTTTTCGCTTCGTCCAACACAAAATTATCCAAGCCCAACACGATATCCGCTTTGGTTTTATGGCCTTCTAAACGCACACGGTTAAACAACGTACCACCGCTTTCAAACGGCACATAATTCACCTTGCAAAACGGAAATTGCTGTTCAAATGCCTGCTTCACTTTCGGGCCAGCGCCCCAATCAGAGGTAAAAGAATCATAAGTATAAATATTCACGGTTTCTTCATGATGATTCGCCAATGCGGTGCCGGCGCATAAAGAAAGTGCGGTCAAAATTAACGTTGTTTTTTTCATATGTCTGTTCCTCAGTATGAATTATACTTTGTCTTGATAAGCCCAATGATTAGTCGGTCCATGTCCATGACCGATATTTAACGGATGGCTGATTGCCGCCGTAATGTAATCTTTTGCTGTTTTAATCGCCTGTTCCACGGAAGCGCCCTTGGCAAGTTCTGCCGTCATACAAGCGGAGAACGTGCAACCCGTACCATGCGTTTGCGCTGTCGCATAACGTGGGCTTTCTAAAGTAAATTGTGCGCTGGGGGTAAAAACCCAATCGCGACATACCGCACTTTGTGAATGCGCGCTGTGTCCGCCTTTAATCACCACCGTTTTCACACCACGTTCCTGCAAAATTTGCGCTGCGTGTTGCGC
Organism: Aggregatibacter sp. Marseille-P9115; assembly: GCF_920939465.1. Lineage (GTDB taxonomy): Bacteria > Pseudomonadota > Gammaproteobacteria > Enterobacterales > Pasteurellaceae > Aggregatibacter > Aggregatibacter segnis_B. Next base: position 1,831,283 of record NZ_OV100759.1, on the reverse strand, counting down.
TGTTTGATCGTCAATGACTTCCACGCCTGTCAGTGCCTTGGCTTCCGGCAAGTTCGGCGTAATCACATCTGCCAACGGCAATAAAAATGTATTCAAAGAATCGACCGCACTTTGTTGTAACAAGGGTGCACCGCCTTTGGCGATCATGACAGGATCTAACACCAACGTGCCGAAGTGATACTGATTTAATGCCTCAGCGACACATTCGATAATCTCTGCTGTGCCTAACATACCGATTTTAAAGGCGCTAATCGTGAAATCATCAGCAATCGCTTTCAGCTGGCTTTGAATGGTTTGAAGGGGGATGGCGTGAATATCAAAGACACCTAAGGTGTTTTGCGCCGTGACGGCCGTAATCACCGAGGTACCAAATACACCACGCATTTGAAATGTTTTTAAATCTGCCTGAATTCCGGCGCCACCACCACTATCCGACCCGGCAATGGTCAACGCCTGCGCAACTTTACTCATAACGTCCTCCGCCATTTACCGGCACAGAACGAGAAAACTCATATTGCATCATTGTTCCTTTTTTAATGAAAAAAGATAATCAGCAATAATGACGAATGAAGAAGATGTGGAGAAAAAGAAAGGAAGTATGATTTTCTCGTTAGTTTCCTACGTCAGTATTAACTGTATCAGGTTCACGGGTATGATCTCAGCACAAAGCACCCCGACTAATAACGGGGTTCAGTCTATCTATTTTGCTGAGGAAGGGCAAGGGGATTGTAATATATCGACACCCAGCACCCGAAGGTGGCTGCACAGTTTAGCCGAACCGTGCCGACACTCGTCGCAGTTTCAACACACAGCCACCCGAAGGTGGCTGCCTATTCCGTGGGTTTAATGCAAATAAATAGCAAGTTTCAACACACAGCCACCCGAAGGTGGCTGCTGGGGCAAGTTGTTGAGGTGAAAGCCGAGGAAAACGTTTCAACACACAGCCACCCGAAGGTGGCTGCTCCCTACATAAAAAAGCAAGAAAAATCAGCGAATTAAACACTGTATTTCGCTAACTGATTTTATGATAAGGAGTTTAGTCAGTATAACGGCCACATTGCCGTTATACAAATAGATTAACTTATCCAAATTGTTAAAGAAAACAAAGATCGCTATCCCATCAGGTTTTTGATGAGAACAACAGGTTAGCGAACTAAATGACAAGCACGTCTTTAAATACATCTACTGCCGGTTTTGCCCCATGATGCTCCACTTTATTACGCCATTTACTGCCTAAATGATAAAAACGCAGGCTGTCACATGTGGGGTCGTAGGTTTCCAACAGTTTATTTTTCAACATAACCCATTGGTCAGGCGTGACATCGCATTCAAATACCGAATATTGCGCCCGCACACCGTAATCTAAGCAATGTTTTGCGATACGGCGCAATCGCGCTTGCCCGTTTGGATCGTCAAAAGAAATATCATAAGTAATCAGCATTAACATAGCTTATCTCATCAAAAACGGCGGATATTCCGCCAAATCCCCGCGCAAGTGCCGCGCCAATAGCATTGCCTGAATATACGGCAGCAAGCCGATTTCCACTTCCTCGCCCAAAAACGGATGCACGATTTTCTCCTGCTTTTTCGCCTGCAGGGCTTGGAACAAGAGCTTACGCGCATCGGCTTTTAAGCTTACCGCGCCGCTTGCCTCGGTAACAAAATCCTGCGGTTTGATTTGCCCGCGGTTAATCAGCGACAGCACCAACCTGTCTGCCCACCATGCGCGGAATTCTTCCAAAATATCCTGCGCCAAACTGTCGCGCCCCGGGCGGTCGGCGTGTAGAAAACCCACCTGCGGGTCCAGTCCCACGCCTTGCAGCGCGCCGCTGATGTCCTTGCCTAACAGACTGTACACAAACGACAACAGCGCATTCACCCCGTCTCTGGGCGGACGGCGGTTGCGCCCGTCAAAAGTAAAGCCGCTCTTTTCGCTCAAAAGCTGCCCGAACACGCCGAAATAACGTGCCGCCGCATCGCCCTCAATGCCGCGCACCACGTCCAGCTCCGCCACACCCTTCAACTGCCGCAGCGAAATATTCAAAGCATCGACCGCACTTTGAATCGCCGCATTCTCGCCGTAATTGCGAATCTGCCGCTGAAGCACCCGCTTACCCGCCTGAATCTTCGCCGCAATGATATTGCGCGCAATCGGCACGGGATTTTGCTCCGACACCCGATACTGCGCCCAACGCAAAAGCACATTGCCGCTCTGCCGCCCCTGAAGCCGCCCCAAGAAACGTCCGTTTTCGGTAAAAAACGCCAAATTCACATTATTTTCACCGCAAAATCCCAACAAAAACGGCGACACCAGCACATTCCCAAAACAGAAAATATGCCCGATGGAATGCACCGGCCACTGCGCTACCTTTTTACGCTCCTGCTCCACCACCAGCGTCTCCCGTTCCTTATGCAGATAGCTGCCTTGGGTGGTGATATAGAGCGTGTTTTGCAGTTTGCGCATGGGGAAGCTCCTTGGGTTTTGGCTGTGCTTTTGAATGTTTAACGGGGTTGGGCTACCTAAAAATTACTGTTAGGGTTACAGAAACATCCCCAACTGCTTTCTTGAAGTATAAGAGTTATCAATTTTGTAATCTTTATATATAGATAAGAAATCTTTTTGAGATTTGAGAACGTCCTGTAAAATTCCTCTTCTATACAAAGCACAGAATAATGCTACTGAATATGCCTGACAGTTGAGCGATTTTTCAGGATTAAATTCAATATCACTAAATGCTGAATATTCCAGAAGCTCTTCATGAAATTCTGTATGCTGATTTAAAGCATTAACGTATAGCCAATCATAATAGGCTGTAATAGGTTTAGTTCCCCATTCTTTATCTTTTTTTCCATAGGTACGAAAAGCTATTACCATTCCAGATGATTTGAGTCTAGAGTCTTTTTTTGCTTCTCTTGATGATACTTCAAGCAAATCTAAGTATTGAATATCTCCCTCAAAAACTTTGCTGCTTTGGAAGACACACTCAACACTTACTTGCTTACCTCTTGCACTTTTAATCATTAGATTAAAAGCACTTAAGGCAACACCTAATTCGTTTTTAGATTTACTTGAAATTTCTAAAATTTTCCCTACACCTTCAAGCTTTTTAGCTTCTAAATGCAAAGAATCTATAGATTTTTGTTTTTGAGAATCTGATTGGCCTGCAAACCATTTAAAATCTATATTTTTTGTTCTTACCAAAAAATCTCCATCAGTTTTAGAGATAAAAATTGGACGAGTTGCCATATCTAGTATCCTTCAAAACCATTTTTTCTTGCACAATATCTATCACTAAATACATCCCAGTATCTATGTTTGAAAAAAGTCAGCTTACTAAATTTTTCTTTAAAATAATTCACATCTTCATCTGACATTAGAACCGCTCCTAAAATATAATCAGATTCGATCGTATCAAATACTAAAACTTCTGCCTGAACGTCTGTTGGATCTTTTTCCAAAAGATTTTGTCTATTACCATTTGTTTTAAATAATTGTTCTAACGCTTCTTCTCCTTGAAAATTAGAGATAGGAATGGAATTTACATTGCTATTAGCTGCGTTAGTAGGGTAAAAGGCACAATCTTTATCTATCAAAACCTGTGCATTTAAAACAATTACAGCCCACTTAACAGAACTATTAGAACAGCGTAAACCATAAAACATACTACTATTCGGAAATGAAATAGACAAACAAATTGCTTCAGGCTTTCCATCAAGTCGAAACCTATCATTAAAAACACCGTGAATAGACAAACTAGGATTAGAATTAAATTCTGCGTTATATAAATCGACCCTAGGAATCAATCCATGAATTAAGATTGAGTCAAGATTATCCAATTGTGTGAAATGGCATAGGTGTTTTATACCTCTTCGTTGTAAAATATCTTTAATAGCCATGATAAAGTTCCCTTATATCATTAATTAATCAGCTCTACTTGTTAGAAGTCTAAAAATAATTATTTTGTTATTCACTCCCCAAACAACCCCGCCACATACCCCACACTCCGATCCCGTTTTCCCAACAACTCCGGCTGGCAAATCTCCACCAGTGAGCAGGCTTTGCAGCGTTTGCCGTAGTCGGGTGGCGGGGTTTGGCCGCTGTTTAGAAGTTCGCGGACGGCGGCGATGGTGGCGAGTGTTTGGGCGCGCAGGTCGTCTGAAAACACGACGGGAACGCGGTGGCGGGTTTGCATATACCACAGCGCGCCTTCGTTAACGATTTGCCCTGTCATTTCTTCCAAGCACAAGCCTTGGGCGCAAAGCTGGATTTCGTCCATCGGGTTGGGTTTGGGCTTGCCGCGTTTGTATTCCACGGGTTTCAGACGACCTGTTTTCGTTTCCACTTCCACCAAATCCAACACGCCGCTGATGCCCAATTTTTCCGCCGAAACATGCACCGTCCGCTCAAAGCGCACGCCCTTGCGCGTTTCCGGCTCGCCCGAATCCACCCGCTCATGCAACGCCTTGCCCTGCGCGGTCAAATAGTTCTCTGCCCACGCCTGCTCGTTGTGAATCAACGCGCATTGGCGCGGGCAGAAGGCGTAGTGTTGCAGGGCGGAAAGGGGGATCAGGCGCGTGTCCTGATCTTCCCCTTGGATTTCGGTTAAAAGTGCGGTCATTTTTTCAAACGTTTTTTAAAGCAACTCTTCCACACTCACGCCATTCAGGCCGTCTGAAACCACGCTGATGTTGTAATCGCCAAAACCGCTTGCAGGCGTACCTGATTCGCCGTTTATGCGTTCAACTTTCACGGCGTCAAACAATTTATGTGCAGGCAGGCTGCCGAGCGCGCTGTCGTGTTTGAAAACAATCAGTTTGCGTGCCGCCATTTCGCCACGGGCAGCGGAGCGGTCGTGTTCAAACATCAGTTGCAGGGCTTGCCAGAGTTTGGCTAAATCGTCGTCTGAAAAACCGGTTTTGGCGGCAAGGTTGGCGGAGATAAAGCCATGCACGCGGTAGAGCGCGTAAGGGACGATGTATTTACGCCCCATAGTGCGTTCTTTTTCCAAGTCTTTTTCGTTGGTTACCGCCATGCGGGTGATGGAAACTTCCAGCGGCACAATCGGGTCGATGGATTGAGCAAACGCCAGTTGTACCGGACCGCGCACTTGTCCGCTGTTGACTTCGGTAGTCATCACCGCGCCAAAGGTGCGGATGTCAAAGAAGTTTTTACACATCCAAGCGGTAATGTCGCGGGCTTTGGCTTCGTCTTTTGGCAGTTTTTTGGCTTCCGACTCAATGCCGAGCGCTTCATAAGCGCGTTTGTTTTGCAGGTTTAACACGCTTTTTTCTTTGACGTAAATTTCGTAACCGGCTTCGTTTTCGCTGCTAATTTCTACAAAATTACGGATTTTGCGTTTTAAGCAAACATCGGTTACCAAGCCTTTACTGGATTCGGGATCGAGGCGCGGCATATTGCCTGCATCGGGATCGCCGTTGGGGTTGCCGTTGGTTACATCAAAAAAGTAAACAAATTCATAGCGGTTTTGAATGGCAGACATTTTCTGGCTCCTTAGTTTTCAATGGTTTCAGCGGTTTCTTTTTTAGCAAAATAGCTTTGTTTTTGATGGTAATAGCCGATGGCAAAGCGGCCTTGCTCGTCAATGCTCAAATGGCGCGGGAAGGTTTCGGGTAATTTGGCAATGATTTCACCCAAATCTTTATCCAAATTCACCGCCATACCGGCTTTGTCTTTACGCAAGCGCGATAAATGGTGTTTTGCGCCCGACAAAAGACGCGGAAAAACCGAAAACGGCACGGCGGAGGCAGAGCCGTAATAGCGGTCGGCGATGCCGGCGTTTAATTCGCCCAACGCCTGATATTGAATGCGCTCCAACACGGCAAACAGCCGCCCTAAAAGATAGGCGCGATTCGGGCTTTCATTGTTCAAACTCATAGGAACTCCTTCTTCGATAAAACCTTTTCTAAAACGCCGCTCTAATACGGCTTTCATCATTGCCACGCGCAGGCCGTTCACGTCGCCGTCGTCGCGGATTCGGGTAATCAGTTGCGACAGCAAACTCAAGGGGTACGGCGTGCCGCAAATCACGGCGCGGGTCATCTCACCTGCCAATACGGGCGAGATGTTTTCGCTTTTGCCTAGCACGGCGGTTTGCAATAAGAGTCGCCAAATAGACGGCGGGGTTTTCCAGGCGCAAGGCTCAAGGGCTAAATCTTGCCAATGCTGCGCCAAATTTTCCGCCAACTGCCCAAACGTGGTGTCCAGCCAAAACCGAACAGAAATCCGCGCGGCATTGGGGGCAAGCCCTAAGATATAAAAATGGGTATTGGGAGAGAGTTCGGGCGCAATTTCTTGCAGCGGACGGCCCTTGCTCATTTCTTCCAATACGTTGAAAACTTTGGCACTTTCTTGTTCATCGTCCGGCGGCGTGAACACGTGCGCGAAGAAGCCTTCGGCAGCCTGCGCCGTAGCGCTATCGTCCGCTTCCGCCCAAAAGACCGTGCTGGCGTCGCCGATGGTCAGGCAGTGATTGTTTTCGCGGCGCAACAGATAGTTCAGCGCGGTGGTGTAGGCAAAGGCAGATTGTTCGGAAACGGGTGCATTTGCGCCTTGCTCCTTGCCGAAAGAGGCAAAAGCTTCTTTATTGAACGAGATAATCGAGCCGCCGGAGCTTTGCCCGCCAAACACGCCTTTAATCGCCGGATGCAGCCGCGCAATCGGGGCAGTGTCGCCGCTAATCAGACACAAGCCTTCGAGCGCTTCGTCGCTTTTCAGGCAGCCTGCCCACAAGGTTTGCGCGGCTTCACGTTTATGGATAAGTGCGGTCGGTTTTTCAAGAGAAAATGCGATGTTGGCATCCAGCATTTCGGTAGGCAGATTTTCGGCAGCAAAATGTGCAGGCTGCCAGTTTTGCAGAAAACGGCACAAGGCTTGCAAGCCTTCATCGTCGCTGTTTTGCAGTAAATCGAGATGGTATTGCTTGAAGGCGTCAAAGGTTTTTTCAGACGGTGTAAACGGTTTTTCTTTGGCTTCGGCTTTGTTTTTATTGGCTTCCACGCCAAGCGCGTAGGCGGTTTTATCCCACAAAAAATTCGGCTTGATGCCCGACGTGCGTTTTTCAGGGCGCGGCACGCTCATCAGTTTCGGCTGCGGCTTTTTATCGGCAGTCAGATTCGGCACAACGGTTTTCAGACGGCCTTCTTTATCCAACACCAAAATCCAACCGATTTTCTCTTCGCTAAAGCCATAAGGTGGCACTTTCGGGTTGCCCATTTCATCGGTTTTTGCTGCCAAACGGCGGTAATAGCGGGCAAGGGACGCAAGAATCATGCTTTTACCTCCTCGGCGTAAAACGGCGGCACATCAATCACGCCCTCTTTCATTTGCGCGCGGAAAAAATGCGGCGTGTTGCCATGGTCAAAATCAATATCGTGCAGCATCCAGCCTAAATCGCGGTTTGCCTCGCTTTCCGATAATGCCGACGACGGCAGCGGCTCGCTCTCGTCAATCAACGCAAAATCGGCAGGGAATTCACGCACGCCCAAACAAGGCTGCTGAAAGCATTGCCCCTTTTTCGCACGGCGTTTGAACATCTCAATATGCTTGGTAACGGTCTCATCCGTCCCCGCTTTTGCCGTCAGCACCGCATGGGCTTCAATCACATACGCCACGTCTTTAAGCACCGTCGCCGCGCGCTGCTGGCGGTCGTCTTCAATCAGCGTATATAAATCGGCAACGCTCTTGCGCTTCATCGCGCCGCTGACCTTGCCCGCCGAAATCTTGCCACCCAACTCATTGCGCCGCACCGACTCAAACCGAATCGGCTTTAGCACATAAATCTTATCAATCACCCAGCGAATCGCCGGCTTCCAATGCACCGCCGCCAAAATCCCGCGCGCCGCCGACGGCGTGATGACATCATAAGACACCCGCTCCACCTTCATCTCCGGACGGGTAAAACAGGCATAATCGCCCCAAATATATAGGCGGATTTGGTTTGCCATACAAGCTCCTTAACACACAGCCGCCCGAAGGCGGCTGATTTTTACTGATAACCTATAAATTTTAGTTTCAACCCACGCACTTTATAAGTGCGATCCGCTTTAGGCAGACTTTTTCTCAAATCTTAAAAAATCTGCCAATTTTTTTGATTCAACAACTTCATCATACGGAATCAGTACATAATCAATTTTGCATCATTTTGAGGAGCAGATTTCTTAACCCAAATGGCATTTACAACAAAATTCCTCCGCCCAAACACTTCATCACACAAGACTTTCAAATAATGCGCTTCGTTGTCGTCAATGGTAATCCATAGCGAACCATCGTCTGAAAGCAGGCGTTTGATGATTTCCAAGCGGTCGCGCATCAGCCCCATCCAAATAGAATGCTCCACCCCATCGTCGTAATGTTCAAACGCAGAGCCAGTGTTAAAAGGTGGTTCGATAAACACGCATTTCACCTTACCCGTAAATTCCTGCTCCAACGCTTTAAGCGCAAGCAGGTTGTCGCCGAAAATCAATCGGTTATCAAACGCCGCCGATTCTGACCGCACTTTGGCATGATAGGACTTTTCCGTGTCTTCCAGCAAAATCCGCGCTTCTAACTTCGGACGTCTGTGTTTGCCTATTCAGGTGAGTTCTAGTTTTTGTTTGGTCATAACTTTACACCTTATTTATTAACCTTGGATTTTGCAGCAGCATCAAATATTTCATCATTGATGGGTGAGCGCAAACGATCGTTATTAAGCAGTTTTAACAATAAATCTATTGTTTCTTCTTCAACTACAATCTGCCCATTCTCCACCTTCAAATCCCATTTTTCTTTTTTATTGACAGCAATTAATTTTTTAAGATAATCAGGTTGTTTATAATAACCAGATTTTAATATAGAAGCCATTTTTCGTAAGTGATGTAGATTATTACCAACATACTGCTCAATCAATTCTATATTTTTAAAAGTTTCAAGATTTTTAAAATCAGCAATCACTTCGGCAGATTTTCGCTTCATCCCTTCCCGAAAATTCATTGAACTCTCAAACTGTTTTTTGCTCGCTATAAATACTGTTCTTTTATAAACAAAAAAATCATAATTTGGATAAATAACAAAAACCTCTTTATCATCAGGATCAACCAATTCTTTATTTATAAAAAACAGAATCCCTTTTGAAGCCACCTTTTTAGGCTGCGTGTCCGTATTGATTTTTTTCCAGGCATACAATTTTTTATCATCTTTTTCAAACAAAATAACATAGGCCCATGAATTAAGTAGATCTTTATGATTATCTACTCTTGGATTATCAAAACCTTTATTTATTTCCGCCTCAACTTTTTCAAAATCTGTGATACCAGAATCAACTGTTAGCAATACATCATCACAGTCTGCATTGCTATAATCATATTTCTCAACATGAAACTTTTTCCCTTGAAATTGATTTTTCAGGTAGCCTTTAAAGCGAGTAGGCAATTTTTTATCCATATCGACACGCCAAGCATGATACGAAGCTTCTTTGATAGTTGTTGGAGCCTTTCTTTTTATCAGCCAGAATGATACAGACCAATCGTTAAAATTTTCTGCTTGTATTTCTTTAATTTGTTTTTTAGTGTTTGTGCTCATGATTTTTCCTTATCATTCTTATAGTCAGAGTTTGAACGAATATATAGATAATGAGAAAGCCTATCCAAACAAACTGTATCACCATAGCTAATGGGTTGCTTAGTAATAACCATTGCTTGCACCTCCTTTTCCCCTCGCTTAAATGTACAATCAATCAACATATATCCAAAAATAGCCAAGATAGGATTGATAAATACTGTTTGTGTTCGATAAGCCATAGTGAACAATACAGTCAAAAATAATATAATCGCCAATATTGTTTGCCAATCAGTTAAGTCAATCCGCATAAAAGACATCATATAAGGAATTGTATATCCAAACATATCTCCTGACTTATTCGATGCCTTACTCACGACAACCATTAATCCACTTCGGACGCTTTTAACCACTTGCAACACAATGATGCTGCTAATTATTGCTGCAACTAATAAGCCAATTCCGATTTCTGGAGAATTAAAATAGTTTGGACTTGTCAAATCTATTTGTTTAATTGCCATAATCACCATTAATGGAGAATATGCACTAATAAAAAGAATTAACGAGACCCATGGTCTTAATCTTAAAGATGAATCAGCCATATTTATTTTTCCTTTCAATTTGACTCATATCACACCATCTCCCACTCAATAAAAAACAATTCTTCCTCTTCAACCTTCTGTTTCAACTGTTCTTCCAGCTCTTCAATCAAACGGTTGGGGTGATAATCAGAATTATACGTTTGCGTTCTGCCCAATGCTGCAATATTACCAAGCCCGCTTCGATGGTTTTTCCTAAACCTACTTCATCTGCCAAAATCACACCTTTCGACAACGGATTTTTGCAGGCAAACAAAGCTGCATCAACTTGATGTGGGTTTAAATCGACTTGGGCATCAACCAATGTTGTTGCTAACGAGTCCATACTGCCACCCTCGGCTTGACGGGTTAAAAACCAGGAGTAGTATCGAGCTTGATGTAGTGTCAGTTGAGATTGGGACATGGTCTTAATTTTCTCCAAATTACTTTTTAAGCCACAGGAAGGATATGCCTTTTAAAGGTAAAAATCAAATTAATATTCTATAAATTATAAGTTAATTTAAAACACCAAACTCTCCCCCTTCAAAAACGCCGTATCCTCCCAATAAAGCCCCGCCACTTCATCATACAAATCCAGCCCAATCAGCGTATAAAACTGTTTGCCGAAGTTTTTCTCGTTAATCGGTTCGATACGCCCTGCTTTATACAAAGCGGCGAGGGCTTTTTCGGGGATTTGGATGGTGTAGGGTTGCAGTTTGCGTAAGAGTCCGCCGATGTGATCGGCGTGGTGCAGGCTGCTAATGAGGTTTTCGGCCTCACCATCGAATGGAATAATCAGCGGCTGCATATGGCTTTCGATCATGCGAAACTTGTCGGCGATGGTTTGGAATGGGAAATCGAGGCTTTGCCCTGTATCGTTGTGCATTTTCAGAATTTTTTTATTGTCCAGTTCGCTGCCTTTTAATTGATAAAGCTCGGTGAAGTAGGCGGCGACGGCTTGGGTGGATAAGAGGTCGTCTGAAAAGCTGTCGGCGGTCAGGCGCATGACAGCGGCTTGGGTGGCAAGTTCAGACGGGGCTTTCCATTGTTCTTCGGGCGCGAATATCCAGACAAAGCTGTTTTCAGGTAGCCTTTTGCCTTCGCGGTTGCAGCGTCCGGCAGCTTGAGCAACGCTGTCCAGCCCTGCTTCGGCGCGCATCACCAGAGGGAAATCCACATCAACGCCGGCTTCAATTAAGGAAGTGGCGATAACGCGGCAGGGTTCGCCGTTTTTCAGACGGTCTCGGATCTCATCAAGTTTTTGGCTGCGGTGTTTGGCACACATTAAGGTGGTCAGGTGGAACGTGCCATCAAGGTGTTTGGCTTGGTCGTACAGGCTGCGGGCATGGCGGCGGTTGTTGACGATGACGAGCATTCTCGGGTGTTCGGCAAGTTTGGCGAGCAGGTCGGCGTCGGTTTGTGTACCGATGTGTTGCACGGTGGTGCGGCGCAGTTTGTCGAAAAGTGCGGTCGGTTTTGGGGCGATTTCGCGCACGTTTTCAAAGCCGCGATAGAAGCCGTTTTCGGCTTGCACGGCTGGCTGGGTGGCGGTGCACATGACGACGCTGCAGCGGTAGTTTTGCGCCAGTTCTTTGATGGCTTGCATGATGGGCAGCAAAAGATTGAGCGGCAGCATTTGCGCTTCGTCAAGGATGATGACGGAGCCTGCGATGTTGTGCAGCTTGCGACAGCGCGAAGAGCGGTCGGCAAAGAGGGATTCAAAGAATTGCACGGCGGTGGTCACGACAATCGGCGCGTCCCAGTTTTCCGAGGCAAGGCGCAGTTTGTCTTTGGTAGCGTCGTCTTGCAGTTCGCCGTCGTCGAAGGTGCTATGGTGTTCCAACACGGCTTGTTCGCCCAATTCGCCAAAGGCTTTGCGAAATTCAGCGGCATTTTGTTCAATGATGCTGGTGAACGGGATGACGTAAATCACGCGCCGCATGCCGTGCTGTTTGGCGTGTTCCAGCGCGAACGCCATGGAAGTGAAGGTTTTGCCGCCGCCCGTTGGTACGGTAAGCGTGAACAGCCCTTGCGGTTGTGCCGCTTGTTCTACAGCATAATCCAAAATTTCGCTGCGTAGGCGGTTTAAAGCGGCATTGCGTTTTTCGGCTTCGGTTTATTCTGGAGCTTGGGCGATACGTCGTCTGAAATCGTTGATAAATTGATTGAAATTGTGTTGTAAGGCGTTTAAATCGGGATAGCCGCCTCGCTCGATGGCTTTGTTTTCTAGGTTTAAATAAAAGGCTTCAGTATCAAGATAATCAGCATCCACCAAACAGGAATAGAGCATTCGAGTGAAGAAGGCGTAGGAGAAAAAAGGATGATGCGCGTCGGCTTTGAGTGGCGGTGCGGACAGGTTTTGAGGGAGCTTGATTTCTTGTTGCCACAGGTTATCGAGAGCAGGAATATCTGCGCCAAATTGCAAAGCCAAACGCTGTTTCAAAGTGCTGCGGTTATCGCCTTCGCTGTTTCCATTAGCCAATCCGGCATGGTGCCCCGCAATACAAAACGCCATCAGCTTGCCGATAACATTTCCCCAACGCTCGACAGCGATTTTGGCTCCTGCAGTAGCATGATCGACTGATGAGCCACCATGCAATCGGCGGTTAAAGGCTTCCGAATATTTCCCCAAATCATGCAATTTCCCCGTCTGGCAGGCAATTTCCTGCGCCTCAAATACCCGAGCAAACTCCGCCGCCATTTCACCAACATTGACCGAATGGCTTTGCAAGGTTTGCCAATGTTCGTAAGACAAGAGATTGCCGAGTTCATCTTCGGCAGAATGGGCGTAGCGGGTAACAGATTGGGACATATTGGCTTCCTAAATTCGACTACGATATCTTTTCAAATAAAGTGTGGTTTCTTGATGAATAAATTGAAATTTTTAGAGACATAACACCACGCTTATTTACGCACAGAGCATATCAAAAATATTGCATATCATCTAACGCCGATTTTTCATTCTGAGACCCCAATCACACTTTTTCTCCCCTGAAATTTTCGCCATTTCATGCTAAAGTTGACGCACCATTTTTCATAAGGATTCATCATGTCTTTTGTTGCGCCATTCACCGATAAACTCCATTCCCTTGCCGAAGTGCTGATTCAATCTTTTCCGGAAAAATTCGATTCCACCTTGTTTGAACAAATTGAACAACAAAGAGAAGATCCCGCAACGAATATCGGGCAAATTGCTGTGGCGGTGGCGATGTCGGATTTTGTGGCGGAGACGTGGCAGAAACAGCCTGCGTTTTTAGCAAAATGTTGGGAAAAACTACCGCACTTTGAGGACTGTGACCAGTACGCCAAGCGGTTGGATGAGGTGTTACAGCATGTGCAAACGGAAGAACAGCTTTATCGGGAATTACGTCTGTTTCGCGCCCGTGAAATGGTAAAGCTGAGTGTTTGCCAGAGTCTCAATTTCGCCACGGTGGAACAGGTTTTTATTCGTTTATCGCAACTGGCGGAAAGCCTGATTATTGGTGCGCGCGATTGGCTTTATGTGCGGGCTTGTGAAGAAATGGGCACGCCGATGGATGCGCAGGGCAACGCGCAGCAGTTATATATTCTCGGCATGGGGAAATTGGGTGGCTTTGAGCTGAATTTTTCTTCCGACATTGATTTGATTTTTACTTATCCAAGCCAAGGGGAAACCGTGGGGGCACGCCGTAGTGTGGATAATGCGAAGTTTTTCACCCGTTTGGGGCAACGCTTGATTAACGCGTTGGATCAATACACCGCCGATGGTTTTGTGTACCGCACGGATATGCGTTTACGTCCCTTTGGCGACAGTGGCGCTCTAGCACTCAGTTTTAACGCCATGGAGCAGTATTATCAGGATCAGGGTCGCGATTGGGAACGTTACGCCATGATCAAAGGTCGCATTTTAGGTGCGCAAGCAACGGATCCCAATGTTGCCGTTTTACAGAATTTATTGCGCCCGTTTGTATATCGTCGCTACATTGATTTCAGCGTGATTCAGGCGTTGCGTGAGATGAAACAAAAAATCGAACGGGAAGTACGCCGCCGCAACCTCACCGATAACATCAAATTGGGCGCGGGCGGTATTCGTGAAATTGAGTTTATCGTGCAGGTTTTCCAGTTAATTCGCGGTGGGCGGGAAATTGCCTTGCAGCAGCACGAATTGCTAAATTTATTGCCGGAACTGAGCAGGCTGAATTTAATTTCCATCGAACAGGAATCCGATTTGCGCCACGCCTATTTATTTCTACGTCGCGCGGAAAATGTGCTGCAAGCCATCAAAGATCAACAAACCCAACAACTGCCCGACAATGAATTGGATCGTCAACGTTTAATCTTCGCCTGCGCGGAATTTACCCAATGGAGTGCGCAACAAGAAAGTGTTTCCGTCACCTACCCGATTCACGATTGGGCAAGTTTTCTCGCCGTGTTACAAGAACATCAGCGCAAAGTGCGGTCGGTTTTTCAGTCATTAATTGGCGATGAACAAGAAGAAAATACATCGGAAAATGCGTGGGAAGATTTCCTCGAAACAGATTTTGACGAACAGGAATTGCTCGGCATTTTGCAACAAAACGGCGTGCCGGAGGCGGAACAGGATGCGGTGTTGGATCGCCTGTTGCAATTTCGCAACGAACTGCCCCGTTATGCTATTGGTGTGCGCGGGCGGGCAGTGCTCAATCGCTTAATGCCAAATCTGTTGCAACAAGTTTTACACACGCCCAACAGCTCTATTTTACTGCCACGGATTTTGACGATTATTGAAAAAATCCTCACACGCACCACTTACCTCGAACTGTTAGCTGAGAATCCACAAGCCTTGACGCAGCTTATCGAACTTTGCGCCCAATCAAAATTTATTGCAGAACAAGTGGCGCGCCACCCGATTTTGCTCGATGAATTGCTCGATCAAAAATCCCTGCGAAATCCACCGCACTTTACCGAGTACACTTCCGAATTACAGCAATATTTATTGCGCCTGCCGCAAGATGACGAAGAACAATTTATCGACGGCTTGCGCCAGTTTAAGCACGCTGCCCTGCTCCGCATTGCCGCCGCCGATATTCTCGGCGTGTTGCCGGTAATGAAAGTGAGCGATCATCTCACCTATTTGGCTGAGGCAATTATCGGCGCGGTGGTCAATTTGGCGTGGCAACAAATCGCCATGCGTTTTGGGGTGCCCGAACATTTGGCGGAAGGGGAGAAAAACTTCCTCGTGGTGGGCTACGGCAAATTGGGCGGCATTGAATTAGGCTATAAATCTGACTTAGATCTCGTCTTCTTATACGATCCCGCCAACAACAGTCAAACCGTTGGCGGCAAAAAAGTCATCGACAGCAACCAATTTTATTTACGTTTGGCACAAAAAATCGTCAGTATTTTCAGTATGAATACCAGCGCCGGGATTTTATATGACGTGGATATGCGCCTACGTCCATCCGGTGATGCAGGGTTGCTTGGTTGCTCTTTCTCCGCCTTTGAAAACTATCAACTAAACGAAGCCTGGACCTGGGAAAAACAAGCCTTGGTGCGTAGCCGTGCGGTGTTCGGCGAACAGAAACTCCGAGACGAATTTGAAACCATTCGCCACAAGGTACTTTCTGCACCACGTGATTTAGTTCAACTGAAACAGGATGTCTGCGAAATGCGGGAAAAAATGTATGAACATTTGGCAAAACATGATGACGCCCAATTCAACATTAAAACCGACCAAGGCGGCATTACGGACATTGAATTTATCGCCCAATATTTGGTGTTGGCGCATTCGCAGCAGCAGCCCGCACTCACCCGTTGGTCAGATAACGTGCGGATTTTCGAAATCATGGCGGAATATGGTGTAATCTCCGATGCCGACAGCGAACGTTTAAAACAATGTTATGTGGATCTGCGCAACCGTATTCACCATTTGAATTTGCTCGGTTTACCCTCTGTAGTGGACGGGTCGGAATTTGGTGCGGAACGCGCCTTTGTGCGCGAGATTTGGGAGCGGTTGTTCCGTTAAAGTGCCGATATTATGTAGCCAATGCACAAAACGCTTGCTGAGCCTGTCGAAGCATTAGTTTTGTGTATCGGAGAATCTGAAATGACTTACACTTCGACAAGCTCAGTGACCGTCATTTCAGCTTTGTGCAACTGCTACATAATGTCGTAAAGTGCGGTCATTTTTGACAGTTTTTTTTTCATCATTCAAAACGTGAATTTCTTGCGAAAATAAAAAAATTCACGTTTTCGCCTTTTTCGCCCCGAAAATATTTTTTCATTTTTCCGATTTTCTGCTATGTTGACTACCTTTTTTCACTACTCGTACTTTTAATTTTTAAGGATTTTTTATGCACGCATTGCTTAAATTTACCCAATTTGTCAGTAAAACTTTTGCCCTTTGGGTGTTACTTTTCGCTCTCCTCGCCTTTCTCTCGCCGGAAACCTTTTTATGGCTCCGCCAATATATTCCTTACTTGCTCGGCATCGTCATGTTCGGCATGGGGATTACGCTCACTTTCAATGATTTCAGTGAAGTCGCGAAACATCCGAAAGCCGTCATTGTCGGTGTAATCGGGCAATTTGTGATCATGCCATCCATCGCTTTTGTCCTCGCAAAAGCATTGAATCTGCCGGACGATTTGGCCGCCGGTGTGATTCTTGTTGGCTCTTGCCCGGGCGGTACATCTTCTAACGTGATGACCTATTTGGCCCGTGGTAACACCGCACTTTCTGTGGCCTGTACCACCATTTCCACCTTGTTAGCCCCGTTATTAACGCCGGTGATTTTCTATGTGTTAGCAAGCCAATGGATTGAAATTAACGCAACGGCGATGTTCGTTTCCGTATTAGAGATGGTGCTTTTCCCAATTTTCTTAGGCTTAGTGATTCGTGCGCTATTCAAAAAACAAATGTCGCAAATCAGCCAAACCATGCCTTTGGTTTCTGTCATCGCGATTGTCTTAATTCTTGCTGCAGTCGTTGCCGGAAGTAAAGACAAAATCATCGACTCCGGTTTATTGATTTTCGGTGTGGTTGTGTTGCACAACTGTTTGGGTTACCTCATCGGCTTTATGGCTGCCAGATTACTCAAATTAAATAACTACGACAGCAAAGCCATCGCCATTGAAGTGGGTATGCAAAACTCCGGTTTAGGCGCAGCACTTGCCACTGCGCATTTGAACCCAATCGCTGCCGTACCAAGTGCCGTGTTCAGTTTCTGGCACAACGTTTCCGGCCCGATTTTGGCGAACTACTTCTCTACCTTAAAAAACGGTAATGAAGAAGAAAACAAGTAAGTAAAAACACCTAGAAAAAAGACCGCACTTTAATCTCTTAAAGTTCGGTCTTCTTTTTTAACGTTTTTAAACGAATTAATGTTCACGTGTTTTAAAGAATGTCACGTCAGGGTAACGCTCTTGGGCAAGGTTGAGATTTACCATTGTTGGCGCGATGTAAGTCAGGTTATCGCCACCATCTAACGCCAAGTTTTGCTCGTTTTTACGTTTAAACTCTTCAAATTTTTTCGCGTCGCCACATTCCACCCAACGTGCAGTTGCCACGTTGACGGTTTCATAAATGGCTTCGACGTTATATTCGGATTTCAAACGCGACACCACCACATCAAACTGCAACACGCCCACTGCCCCAACGATTAAATCGTTATTCAGTAACGGACGGAAAACCTGCACGGCGCCTTCCTCGGAAAGCTGAACCAAGCCTTTTAATAATTGCTTTTGCTTGAGAGGATCTTTCAAACGAATACGGCGGAATAATTCCGGTGCAAAGTTTGGAATGCCCGTGAATTTTAAGTCTTCCCCTTGGGTAAAGGTATCGCCGATTTGAATCGTGCCGTGATTGTGCAAACCGATAATATCGCCGGCATAGGCTTCTTCTGCATGCGCACGGTCGCCTGCCATAAAGGTTAGCGCATCGGAAATCACCACGTCTTTGCCGATACGCACATGTTTGAGTTTCATGCCTTTTTCATATTTGCCGGACACAACGCGTAAGAATGCAACGCGGTCGCGGTGTTTTGGATCCATATTGGCTTGAATCTTGAACACGAAGCCGCTGAATTTTTCTTCATCGGCAGACACTTTACGCACATCGGCTTGACGGGCTTGTGGCGCAGGTGCCCATTCGGTTAAGCCATCAAGGAAATGATCCACGCCGAAATTCCCTAACGCCGTACCGAAAAAGACCGGTGTCAGTTCACCGTTTAAGAACAAATCTAAATCAAATTCATTGCTGGCGCCTTTGACCAATTCCAATTCATCACGTAATTGTTGTGCCAAATCGTCACCTACGGCGTTATCCAATTCCGGATTATTCAAGCCTTTTACAATTCGCACTTCTTGAATGGTGTGCCCTTGCCCGGTTTGGTAAAGATAGGTTTCGTCTTTGTATAAGTGATACACACCCTTGAATAATTTACCGCAGCCGATAGGCCAAGTAATTGGCGCACAGTGAATTTTCAATACGTTTTCTACTTCATCCAACAATTCCATCGGATCACGAATATCACGGTCAAGTTTATTCATAAACGTGATAATCGGCGTGTCGCGTAAACGGGCGACTTCCATCAACTTAATGGTACGCTCCTCAACCCCTTTGGAAGAATCGATCACCATCAAACAGCTGTCCACCGCCGTTAAAGTGCGGTAGGTATCTTCAGAGAAATCCTCATGCCCCGGAGTGTCGAGCAAGTTGACCAAACAATCGTTGTATGGGAATTGCATCACGGAAGTGGTAATGGAAATCCCACGTTGTTTTTCCATTTCCATCCAGTCGGATTTCGCGTGTTGCGCGGAACCTTTGCCTTTCACCGAACCGGCTTTTTGAATGGCGTTACCATAAAGCAAAACCTTTTCGGTAATGGTGGTTTTACCTGCATCGGGGTGAGAAATAATCGCAAACGTGCGGCGTTTATTAACTTGTTCTTGTGGGTATGTCATCTGTTCTGTCTATATTATTTGATGAAGAAATAAAGAAACCGCCTTAAACGACGGTCCAAAAATGAGTGGCGCAACTATATGCTTTTTAGCCACTTTTTTCAAGTTTGAGAATCATGAATACGAGCATGTTGCAACAAAGTGCGGTGTATTTTCCGGATATTTTTATTTCGCCATGATAAGCACTTGGCGTGCATTAAAAACGCACAAAATTTATTCTCTCTTTCATTCATCAAATAAAAATTTATTTCAAATGGAGTGAAGGACTTTTCCCATCCCATTGTTTTTAAAGGCGAATTCCATCAACTATTACGTGATCAGCATCACAAAAATAAGATGAAATCCAAAATAAATCACTTATCTATTTATTTTATTGCACAGTGATTTCTGTAAAAAATAAAATACATATAAAAATCAATACTTTAATATCAACCCAATAGAAAATAGTCGATCAAGAAAATATAAAAATTGTGATCCAGATAACACTTTTCGCCATTTAATAAAGATGAGTAAATCACATAACTCATTGAAAAATAATAATTTTAAAAATCACGTAAAATTTATCATTTATTGACAGCAGCAAAAAGTTTTATTAGCGTTGAGCCGAAATCGAGAAAAACGCCATTTAACAAAAACAAAATGGAGTGAAACTTCCAGTTTTATACAATAAGAACGTCAATTTTGTTAAAACTAAAACTCAAGGTGATTAACATGAAAAAAACACTTATCGCACTAGTAGTAACAGCAATGGCTGCCGCTTCAGCAAATGCTGCTGTCGTTTATAAAAATGAAGGCACAAAAGTTGAATTAGACGGACGTGGCGCATTCGAAATGCGTTAACATGAAAAATAAAAATTTCGACAAAAATGGTAAACGTACCGATTTAGTTGACCGTGGTTCTCGCGTTCGCGTTCGCGCAAGCCAAGACATTGGTAACGGTTTCAGCGCATTAGCGGCATTTGAAATTCGTTTCACCGACAAAGGTACTGTAGGTGATGGCATCAACACTAAACGTTTATTCGGTGGATTTGCACATAAAGATGTTGGTTCATTGACTTTCGGTCGTCAACTTACTTTAGGTGACCACATTCCTAAAGCTAACTATTCTTACGAATTAGGCGGCAACGTATTACACGATAACGCACCAAAAGCAGTTCACTTTATGTCTAGCAAATTTGCCGGCTTCCGTGTTGCAGCAGACTACTACTTTGGCGAAGCAGATAAAACCAAAGCAGAGGCGGGTAAAGGTTTTGGTGTAGGTGCGTTCTATGATGGTCAATGGGGCGATGTAGGTGTGAGATTCGGTTCCGGTTATATCGAAGTGAAAAAAGCTGATAATGTTGTAGTAACCAAAGACTACAAACAAAAAATTGCCGGTGTCGGTTTTGACGTAAAATATAAAATCGTGACCGTTGGTTTTGACTGGGCTCATGGTACATCAATGAAAGGTCATAGCGATTACAACTTCAAACATAGCATGAAAGCTAAATATGAAAAAATCGACCGTTTTGACTTAGGTTTGAAAGTCGATTTAACCGAGCAAAACGCCCTTTACGGTGCATTCTTATGGGGTACCGGTAAAAATGAAGGCCGAGCTAATGGTAAACACAGAGGCTGGGTAATGGGTGTTGACCACAGATTTAACAAACACGTTGCTGTTTACCTTGAAGGCGGCAAAGCGAATGTTAAAGAAAACGGTACAAAAGTATCTGATGCAGCTCGCATCGGCTTAGGTACCCGTATCATGTTCTAATTCTTATTATTCATAAAATACATACTACTGTCTTTTTGACCGATAGCGAAAGCTATCGGTCTTTTTATTTTGAATAATCCACTTAAAAACATTCTTTTTTCTGACCGCACTTTATTTCCTTACGCAGACATCAATCCAGCACAAAATAAAATTCTCACTAAAAAATGCAAACGTTTGCGTAAAAAGTGCGGTACAATACGCGCCATTATTTTTACGCAGATAAAAAGGAAATGAAATGACACAACTTAGTCTAAAAAAAATCTATTCCGGCAAAGTACGGGATTTGTATGAAATTGATGACAAACGAATGTTGATGGTCGCCAGTGACAGATTGTCGGCGTTCGATGTGATTTTAGATGATCCGATTCCGCGTAAAGGCGAAATCCTGACACAAATTTCTAATTTTTGGTTTAACAAACTGGCGCATATTATGCCGAATCATTTCACCGGTGACAGCGTTTACGATGTGTTACCCAAAGCGGAAGCCGATTTAGTGAAAGATCGTGCAGTAGTGTGTAAACGCTTAACCCCGATTAAAATCGAGTCTATTGTGCGTGGCTATTTAACCGGCAGCGGACTAAAAGATTACAAACAAACCGGCACGATTTGTGGCTTGGAATTACCAAAAGGCTTAGTGGAAGCCAGCAAATTGCCCGAGCCGATTTTCACACCGTCCAGCAAAGAAGAAATCGGCAATCACGATATTAATATTAGCTATGCCGAGTGCGAAAACTTGATCGGCAAAGATTTGGCTGCGCAAGTAAAAGAAAAAGCCATCGCACTTTATACCGAAGCGGCGAAATATGCCTTAACCAAAGGTATCATCATTTGTGACACCAAATTTGAATTCGGCTTGGATGAAAACGGTACGTTAACTTTGATGGATGAGGTATTAACGCCGGATTCTAGCCGTTTCTGGTCAGTAGAGACTTATAAAGAAGGCATAAACCCACCGTCTTTTGATAAACAATTTATTCGTGACTGGTTGGAAAACAGCGGTTGGAATAAACAGCCACCAGCGCCGAAAGTGCCGTCGGATATCATTCAGAAGACCGTAGATAAATACCAAGAAGCCTTGGATTTATTAACAAAATAACACTTAAAGGAATTCCCGCTATGCATTAGAATAGTGGGAATTTTTTGTAACCGGATAGGAGTAATATGAGGTCGGTCGCCATTGTCGGGTTAGGTTGGCTAGGTTTGCCACTGGCGCGACATTTAAAAAATCTAGGCTGGGAAGTTAAAGGCACGAAACGTACTCACGATGGTGTAGAACAGATGCGTTTAATGCGTTTGGAAGCCTATCATTTGGAACTTACCCCTGAAATTAATGCGGATCCTGATGATGTCAGTGCATTGCTTGATGTGGATTCGTTGATCATTAATATTCCGCCGAGCCAATATTTTTTCGATCTCAATCAATATGTCGAAGGCGTACAAAATCTGGTCAACGAAGCCTTATTACAAGGCGTAAGCCACATTATTTTTATTAGTTCCGTCTCCGTTTTTCCTGATATTTCCGCCCATTTTGATGAATCCGTCACGCCACAGCCGGACAGTGATATAGGGCGCGCCTTGGTTGAAATTGAAAACGCCCTGGCAAAAATGCAAGACATCGATTGCGATATTATTCGTTTTGCCGGTTTAGTCGGCAACGATCGCCATCCCGTTTATTCTCTTGCTGGAAAACAAGCACTCAAGAGCGGTCATTCTCCCGTGAATTTAGTCCATCTAGACGATTGCGCACGCGCCATTCAATTATTGTTAGAAACCCCGGGCGGATATCGTTTATATCATTTGGCCGCACCAATGCACCCAACACGGGAAGCCTATTATCAGTATGCGGCGGAAAAATACGGGCTAGAACCACCACACTTTATTAACTCAGAACAAGATCCGCAACGCATTATCATGGCGGAAAAAATTTGTCATGAATTAGAATTTGTTTACCAATATCCGGATCCGAATTTCATGTTGACAACAGAAGAATAAAAGTGCGGTTGTTTTTCAAAATGTTTTTACAACGCCGTTTTATTAACCCCATTAACCCAAACAAACACAGATAAGGAAAGAAAATATGTCAAATACCATTTTGCAACACTTACCCAAAGGTGAAAAAGTCGGTATCGCCTTTTCCGGTGGCTTAGACACCAGCGCGGCACTACTTTGGATGCGTCAACACGGCGCCATTCCTTGCGCTTACACCGCGAACCTTGGCCAACCGGATGAAGACGATTACGAGGCTATTCCGCGCAAAGCCAAAGAATATGGCGCAGAAATGGCCCGCTTAATCGACTGCCGCACGCAATTAGCTCAAGAAGGCATTGCAGCGATCCAATGCGGTGCGTTTCACGTGACGACAGGTGGTTTGACTTATTTCAACACCACTCCATTAGGTCGAGCGGTGACCGGCACCATGTTGGTCTCCGCCATGAAAGAAGATGATGTCAATATTTGGGGCGATGGCAGTACTTACAAAGGCAACGACATCGAACGTTTCTATCGTTACGGCTTAATGACCAACCCAAATTTAAAAATTTATAAACCTTGGTTGGATCAAAAATTCATCGATGAATTGGGCGGCCGTTTTGAGATGTCTAACTTCTTAATTGAAAACGGCTTTGATTACAAAATGTCTGTCGAAAAAGCCTATTCCACCGACTCCAACATGCTTGGCGCGACTCACGAGGCAAAAGACTTGGAATTCTTAAATTCCGGCATTCGTATCGTCAACCCAATCATGGGCGTACCATTCTGGCGTGAAGATGTACAAATCAAAGCAGAAGAAGTGACGGTGCGTTTTGAAGAAGGCATCCCGGTGGCATTAAACGGCAAAACCTTCGACAACATCGTAGAATTGTTCCTTGAAGCCAACCGCATTGGTGGTCGTCACGGCTTAGGGATGTCCGACCAAATCGAAAACCGTATCATTGAGGCGAAATCTCGCGGCATCTACGAAGCCCCGGGGATGGCATTATTGCACATCGCTTACGAACGTTTAGTGACCGGCATCCACAACGAAGACACCATTGAACAATACCGCATCAACGGTATCCGTTTAGGTCGTTTGTTATACCAAGGTCGTTGGTTCGATCCGCAAGCCTTAATGTTGCGCGAAACCGCTCAACGTTGGGTGGCTCGCGCGGTTACCGGTGAAGTAACTTTAGAGCTACGTCGTGGTAACGACTATTCCTTACTCAACACCGAATCGCCGAATTTAACCTACCATCCGGAACGTTTGAGTATGGAAAAAGTGGAAAATGCACCGTTTGATCCGGTCGATCGTATTGGTCAATTAACCATGCGTAACCTTGATATCACCGACACCCGCGACAAACTCGGTATCTATTCCCGCACCGGTTTACTGGCGACAAACAAAGATTCTGCGTTACCGCAATTATACAAAAAAGCGTAAAACGTTCTCTTTGGGAACCGCACTTGACAGCGAAAAAAAAAAGCAAGCCCTTTGGCTTGCTTTTTTATTTTCATAAAACCCATTCAACAGCATCAAACAAAAAAGTGCGGAGAAAATTCACCGCACTTTTAGCCCCGTCTTTTTATCGACTTACAACAAAATCTCCGCACACAAACCGATGCGTTCACCGGCAGCATTTTTACGGTTAGAAAGGTTGAGTTGGTAATGATGCAATTCGGCAATGCGGCGAACAATAGACAAGCCCAAACCGCTGCCTTTTTCGTTTTGGCCGGCGGGGCGATAGAACCGTTGACCGAGTTTAGCCAGATCCGCCTCATCCACACCGCCACCGTTGTCTTCCACCAAAATC
Organism: Aggregatibacter sp. Marseille-P9115; assembly: GCF_920939465.1. Classification (GTDB taxonomy): domain Bacteria; phylum Pseudomonadota; class Gammaproteobacteria; order Enterobacterales; family Pasteurellaceae; genus Aggregatibacter; species Aggregatibacter segnis_B. Next base: position 1,806,699 of record NZ_OV100759.1, on the reverse strand, counting down.
TTGTTTTTTTCCAACCGCACTTTAACCTGACTCCCCGTCGGGCAATAACGAATGGCGTTGTCTATCAGATTACGCAGCATAAGCGCCAACAACAACGGCTGCCCCATTTTTACCGGAGGCGCGGCGACGGGCTCAAATGCCAACGTGATTTGGTGTTTTTCCGCATGAAAATACAATTCCCCCATCAGCGACGGAATCAACTGTTCCCAATGAATTTCCTGTAAATTCTCCAGTTCTTTCAAATTATCCAAGCGAGAAAGGGTTAATAATTGCTCGATCAGCTGGGTTGCGCGATCGATGCCTTTGGTCAGATTTTCCAATGCCTGTTCACGTAAGTGGGCGTCATCACCGGCAAGTTGTGCCACTTCCGTTTGAATACGCAAAGCGGCAAGCGGGCTGCGCAATTCATGGGCGGCATCGGACGTAAAACGACGTTCACGCAATAAGGTGGCAGAAGTGCGGTCAAAAAATTGATTCAAATTTTGAATTAACGGCAAGATTTCCGTTGGTAGGTTGTCGGTCGGTAACAACGACGTGTCGTCAGGCAAGCGTTTTGCCACTTGTTCGCCCACGGCTTTTAGGCTGCGTAATTCTCGGCGGATAATCAATCCGAGTGCCGCCAATAAAAACGGCAAACCGGCAAACCAAATCCACATTTGTCCGAAGACCATTTGATTGATGAGATCATCTCGATATTCCAGCTCTTGTCCCACGGCAACCAGCAAACGCCCCCCAGCAACAGGAAGCCAAAAAATACGCCAGTCATCATCGTCCTCACGAATTTTACTGACCGAAAAGCCTTTTTTCGGCGCATAAATAAAATTCTCACCATTTTCACCATCGCTAAGCACGATATTGCCGTCGGGAGTAAAAATCGCAAAGGCTAGGGCATCATCATCAAAGCGGTGCTTTTTAAAAGGACGGCGTGGTTTCTCTTTATCATGGCGTTCCATTAAAAGATTCCGTAAGTCAGAGGAAGCTAGCCGTTCAGCAAAGAGGATTTGTTGTGCATCAAAGACTTGGTTCACTTCTTTACGGACTTGAAACCACGCCACTGCCGTGGAAAGCAACCACACGAAAATCGATGCCAGAGACAAGGTGGCAATTAATCGAAAACGGAGGCTACGCTTGTGCCAATTCAGTTTCTTCATCATTTTTTCCTAAGGCATAGCCCACGCCATGCACGGTGCGAATAAATTGTTTACCGAGTTTTTGGCGCAAATTATAAATATGCACTTCCAAGGCATTGCTGTTGACTTCGTCATCCCAGTTATAAAGTTTTTCTTCAATAAAATCACGGGTGAGGACGCGTTCTTTATTCAGCATAAACAGCTCAAGCAGTTTGTATTCGCGCGTGGTTAATGCAATTTCTTGGTCGTTCAATAATACTTTGCGTTGATTCGGATCGAATTTGACACAGCTATGCTGAATAATCGGACTGGCGTGTCCATAACGACGACGAATCAACGCTTGCAATCGTGCCACCACTTCCGCCAGCGCAAACGGCTTGCATAAATAATCGTCTGCGCCACGTTGTAAGCCCGTAATGCGTTCATCTAAGGTATCTCGCGCCGTTAAAATCAACACAGGCACATCCTGCCCGTTTTTACGCCATGCCTGTAGCACGTCTAATCCATCCATTTTCGGCAAGGTTAAATCTAACACCACCGCATCATAAGGTGCGCCTTGTGCTGCCGCCAATCCGCTTTTGCCGTCAGTAAACCAATCCACCGCAAAGCCCGATTTGGTCAAACCGATTTGAATGCCGTTGCCAATAAGCGCATCGTCTTCGATCAATAAAATTCGCATAAAAAAAATCACCGCACTTTTCACTTGAGAAATCGCTATCATCAAAATAAACAAAAAGTGGCTCATCACCACTTTCTGTTTTTGGTCGGATTATTTTACAATTTTTTCGACACGATCAATATCCACTTCCGTTTTATTCCAAGATTTATCCACTTCGCCGTAAAGTTTCACTTCATCGCTTGGGGAAATATCCTGACCACGCCATGCTTTACGGTCGATTTCCACTTGGAGTTCACCGCTGGCATCTTTGAAAATATAGTCATCTTTACCCACTTGTTTAACGATATTGCCTTGTAAAATCACATATTGATCGTCAACCCACGAAGTGGCGTCTGCTGCTTTGCTTAGTGTTTGTTCGCCATTAACAAACCCACCACGTTTAAAATCCCCTTTTTGATGGTGTTGTACTTGTGACGCATTAGGATCTTGGAAACCGCCTTGGGCAAAGGCACCGCTTGCGGCAACGGTTGCTAATACGAAAATTGTTGCTAAACTACGTTTTTTCATTTGAAATCTCCTTCGTAAAGTTCATTATCACAAAGCCCCTTGCTTTGTTGCGAGTAATTAAATCAAGTAAAAATTAAGAAAAGATTAAGAAGCTTAAAATTTTCTAAAAAAAAGAGAAAAAAGGAAATATTATGCGTTACGACAACATGTCCGCTTTTATTGTGATGGATATTGTACGAGAAGCGGCGAAATACCCGAACGCCATTCATTTTGAAATCGGTCAGCCGGATTTACCGCCTTCCGATAAGGTCAAAGCCGCACTGCAAAATGCCGTGCAACACAATCAATTCAGTTACACAGAAAGCCTCGGGCTTCTGGCGTTGCGAGAAAAAATCGCCGCGTATTATGACCGCACTTATCAGGTGAAAATCAACCCGAATCGGATTTTACTTACTCCGGGCACCAGCGGGGCATTCCTAGTGGCTTATGCCCTCACCTTAAATCACGGGGACAAATTAGGTTTAACGGATCCGTCTTATCCTTGCTATAAAAATTTTGCTTATATGATGGATATTCAGCCGGAATTCATGCCGGTAGATAAACAGGATTGTTATCAATTAAGCGTGGAGCAATTAAAACGCCATCAAATTAAAGCCCTACAAATTTCCTCGCCGGCAAACCCGACAGGCAATATTTACACCACCGAACGCTTGAAAGCGCTTAACGACTATTGTCGTGAACACGACATTGCGTTTATTTCCGATGAGTTGTATCACGGGTTGGTGTATGACGAAACTGCTGCAACCGCCTTGCAATTTAACGACAAGGCGTATGTCATCAACGGTTTTTCTAAATATTTCTGTATGCCGGGCTTACGTTTAGGCTGGATTATCGTGCCGGAAGATAAAGTGCGTGAAGCTGAAATCATTGCGCAAAATATCTTTATTTCTGCACCGACATTAAGCCAATATGCGGCATTAGAAGCCTTTGATGAAGCCCATCTTGCGCAGGTAAAACAGCAATTCCAAGCGCGTCGCGATTTTTTATATAACGCCTTAAAAGACATTTTTACCATTGAATTTAAACCGCAAGGCGCTTTTTATTTGTGGGCGGATGTATCCAAATACACTAATGACAGCTATGAATTTGCCAAACAAATGCTCCATGAAATTCAGGTCGCCACCACGCCGGGCATTGATTTTGGGCAAAACGGCACGAAACATTATTTACGTTTTGCTTACACACGCAACATCGAGCATTTGCAAGAAGGGGTAAACCGCATTAAACAATGGCTGGCAAATAAATAAAAATTACCCGTTTCGGTCATTGAACAGTAAATTTATGCGCCTATAATAGGCATGAATTTTCACTTTCTATTAACAATAAGCCCTAAAATTATGAGTATTCGAATTCTACCTGAAAATGAAATTAAACAAGCGGCAGCCTCTTATACTGCGCCGCCGCTGTTGTTTTCCAACCCTAAAAACTTATATCAACGCCGTGCCGCACGTTTAAGAGAATTAGCGCAGGATCATCCACTCGCTGATTATCTGTTGTTTGCCGCCGCGATTGCCGATGCGCAGTTAGCCTTGCTTGAAACCATACCGATTCCACAAGATCCGCGATTACAAGCACTTTCCGGTGAACAATTAGCAAATAAACCGCTAGATGTGAAAAACTGGCAGCGCGACCCAATTTGGCGCAAATTATTGACCGCACTTTTAGAAAAATTGAAACCCTCTGCCAACGACCAAATTCTCACCACCATCGAATGGTTAGAAAAAGCCGCTGACAGTGAATTGGAAGACCTTGCCGATAACGTCTTGGCGCAAGAATTTGCCACTATTTCCAGCGATAAAGCGGTGTTTGTATGGGCGGCATTATCCTTGTATTGGTTCCAATTAGTGCAACAAATTCCGCACAACGCCAAACAAGAAAGTACCGAAGATTTACATCTTTGCCCGGTTTGCAGCGCCTCTCCAACGGCCAGCATGATTCATTTAGGTACAAATCAAGGCTTGCGCTACATGCACTGTTCTTTATGTGAAAGCGAATGGAATATGGTTCGCACACAATGCACGAACTGCGGAGAAAGCAGCGATTTGGATTATTGGTCCCTTGATGAGCATTTAGCGGCGGTTCGTAGCGAAAGTTGTGGAAGCTGCCACAGCTACCTTAAAGCCTTATACCAAGAAAAAGATCCGAAAATGGAAGTGATTGCTGATGATTTAGCGTCTATCTTTTTGGATATGGAAATGGAGAAAAAAGGCTTTATGAAAAGCGGTTTGAATCCGTTTGTGTTCCCGGCGGAATAAATCAAAACCATTCAAAAAACATGTGAAAAAACCACCGCACTTTAACAATAAAAAAGGCATCCATCAGATGCCTTTTATTTTGGGAGAATTATTTGCCTGATAAATCAATTTGATACACGGCAAAGCCCACTTCATCAGTACCTACTTGTTTCATTGGGTATTGGGCGTTTTCTTTGATAAATTGTGCCGTTTGTTCACTTGGTGACGTTTCAAAGCGGACATCTAATTTATCATTGCCTTTAATTGGTACGAAGCGCCAGTTCTTGTCGGCACGTGGATTCACTGCGCCGTCTTTTTCACTGGTAGCTTTGATGTAATCTGCCAACACTTGACGGTTTTCATCCGGCGCAGCGTAAACAATGTGCTTGTCGCCGGTGCCCGGAAATTTATTACCGTAAGCACGGTAGTTATTGGTGGCGATTAAAAATTCCGCTTTCGGATCCACCGGTTTGCCTTGGTAAGTCAGATTCACCACGCGGTGGGCATCCGGATTGATTAACTTGCACTCGCCGTCATAACGTGGCAGTTGGGTTAAATCGTATTCATAATTGACACCGTCGATCACATCGAAGTTATATGTGCGGAAGCCTTCCCAATCCAATAAAGATTGTGGTTTATCACTTGCCGGATCGATTTGTTTAAACATCCCCGCGCTGCACTCCAACCATTCTTTCAGCTGTTCGCCGCTGACTTTCACGACCACTAAGGTATTCGGATACAAATATAAATCTGCCGCATTGCGGAACGTTAACTCGCCTTTGTTCACTTCGGTGTAGCCTGTCGGATCATTTTTACGTCCGCCCGCTTTAAACGGTGCGCCCGCACTTAAAATTGGCAAGCCAGCCATGGCAGGTACGCTTGGGGCAACTTTTTCCACATAAGCTTTTTGCGCTTGGTTAACAATTTGAATGGTTGGGTCATCTTGCACCAATGCCAAATAGCTATACATATTATCGGTCGCTTTACCAATCGGCTGTGCCACGAATTTACGGGTCGCTTCATGGGTTTCTTTTAAAAGTGCGGTCATTTCCGGGTCATTTTCTGCCAATGCCTTTTTATTTTCCGCATCATAAATTGGACGCAATACCGCTTTGCCGTCGGTCACAATCCATTTGCCGTTATGCTCGCTCAACACCAAATCCACGACACTGATATTGTTCGCCCAGTAACCTGCCATACTTTCCGGCACGCCTTTTACGGTACCTTTAGCAATATCTGCGTTCGGTGATTTGGCAAATTCTTTATTCGGGAACAAGCGGTGGGAGTGACCGAAAATCACCGCATCAATGTGCGGCACATCGGCAAGATAGAACGCGGAGTTTTCTGCACCTTCATGATACGGCTCATCGGATGGGCCGGTATGCGCCAATGCGACGATAATATCCGCGCCTTTTTTCTTCATTTCCGGCACATATTTTTGCGCACTTTTTACAATGTCACGGGTTTCCACTTTGCCCGTTAAATTGGCTTTATCCCACACCATAATTTGCGGCGGCACAAAACCGATATAACCGATTTTTAGCTTATGCGACTTGCCTTTGTTGTCCACCACCGTTTTTTCCTGAATCACGTAAGGTGTGTAATAAGGCTCCTCAGTTCCTGCTTTCACCACGTTGGCGTTCACAATCGGGAACTTCGCCTGTTTGATGGCATCAGCCAAATAATCCAAACCGTAGTTAAACTCGTGGTTACCCAATGTGCCTACTTCATAATGCATGGCATTTAAGCAATCCACCGCCGGGTTTGATTTGCCTTCTTTATAGCCCACCGCGGCTTGATAATCAGCAATCGGGTTGCCTTGAATCAAATCGCCGTTATCCACCAACACACTGTTTTTCACTTCTGCACGAGCTTGACGAATCAAACTTGCTGCACGAGTAAACCCGAATTTCTCTGTCGGCACGTCTTTGTAATAGTCAAAATCCGTCAAGAAACTGTGAATATCGGTGGTACCGATAATGCGTAAATCGACTTGATTATCGCTTTTCGCGAACGCCATGCGATGGCAACTGAGCGCCAACACGCTGGTCGCACCGATTTGAATAAAACGTCTTCTATTCATCATAATAAACTCCTTCATTAGGGGAAATGGGTTGAAAAAATACGGCGTTATTGTAAGGAAATTGAGGGAGCTTTGAAAGGAAAAGTGCGGTCAGAAAAATATCCGTTTTTTTAACCGCACTTTTATCTTTCCATCTTCTTCTCCGCATTGAGAAATAACGATTTTTTCCAACATTTACATTTACCTTTTGCTAAATTGAGATAGAATACATGAGAATAATTTTCAATTTCAAATAAAGAGGTTTTAGAATGTTGAAAAAAACATTATTAGCATTAAGTTGCATCACCATCGCTGTCTCTACTTGCGCAAAAGAAATTACCATTCCAACGGCACGAGGAGAAGTGACATTAGCAGCACCGCCAGCCAAAATTGCAGTATTTGATACGGGAAGCCTTGATACCTTGCAAGCATTAGGTGTGAAAGTAGATGGTGCGGCGGATGTCGGCAAAATACTTCCTTATTTAAAACCAACACTAGAAAAAGCCAAAAATGTCGGTACTATTTTTGAACCCAATTTAGAGGCCTTAAATGAATTAAAACCAGACTTAATTATTGTTGGCACCCGCACAGCAAAAAAATTTGATGATGTCAGCGCCATTGCAAAAACGATCGATTTAACCGATAACGGCAATAAATTAGTGGAAAGCGGCATTCAACGTATTGACAGTTTCGGCCGTTTATTTGATAAACAAGCGGCAGCAGACAAGTTAAAAGGTGAATTGGAAACCTTATTAAAAGACACTAAAGCCGCCGTGAAAGACAAAGGCAACGGTTTAATTATTTTAGTCAACGGTGGCAAAATTTCCGCATTCGGTAGCGGTTATCGTTTAAGTTTTATTCATGATGAACTTGGCGTACCAATGGCGGATCCGAGTATTAAAGGTACCGGTCATGGCCAACCGGCAAGCTTTGAGTTTATTGAAAAAACTAATCCTGACTGGTTGTTTGTGTTAGATCGCATTTCTGCTATTGGCGAAGAGGGTAAAACCGCCAAAGACGTGTTGGATAATGAATTGGTTCGTCGCACTAAAGCCTGGAAAAACGGGCATGTCGTTTATCTCAGTAGCGCTTCCTACCTAGCCCCGGGCGGTGCGGAACAATTAAAAACGGACTTAAACGCGATTAAAGCCGCTTTCGAGAAAAAATAATCACGCTTATCGTTCTCTTCATTGTGTCAAACTAAGGCAATAATGAAGAGAACTTTTTATTGCCTAAAAAAACGCCATGTCGAATATTTTTACCCTAAATCGGATAAATTTTTTCATTCTTGTATTACTCGCCGCATTAAGCATTACCGTGGGCGTAGCCGATTTTCATTGGTCTCAATTTTTTTCTCAGCCGGAACAAATGCAAGTCCTGTTAGTCAGTCGCTTGCCTCGTACCTTCGCCGTCATTTTAGTGGGCGCGACCCTTGGCGTGGCAGGCATGGTATTACAAATTGTCTTAAAAAATCGCTTTATTGAACCGGGCATGATCGGCGCCAGTCAAAGCGCGGCATTGGGGATTTTATTAACCAGCCTATTATTTCCAAGCGCCGCCTTGCTTCTCAAAATGTCCTTCGCCACCGTCTCCGCACTCATCGGCATGGGCATTTTTACCTTATTGTTACAGCAATTGCCGCCACATCAACGTCTCATGGTGCCGTTGGTGGGGATTGTGTTCGGCAATATTATTGAGGCGATGACCACCTTTATTGCCTACGAAACAGACAGCTTACAAACCTTGTCCATTTGGTTTTCCGGCGATTTTTCCGGCATCTTGGCAGGACGTTATGAATTATTATGGCTCACTGCCGCCCTTGCCGTAGTGGTTTATATTATGGCCGATCGTCTGAGCATTACCGGACTGGGGAAAAATATCAGTACCGGCTTAGGGATTAATTATCGTCAAATGACGTGGTTTGCGTTAATTGTAGTGGCGATGATTACCGCGGTAGTCGTAGTCACCGTTGGGCAAATTCCTTTTATTGGTTTGGTTGTCCCCAATATTATTTCCCGCTTAGCCGGTGACCGATTACGCCAAAATCTGCCTTCGGTTGTATTGCTCGGCGCCAATTTGGTCTTGGTTTGTGACATTATAGGTCGAGTCATTAACGCACCTTATGAAGTACCGATTTCGACCATTTTCGGCATTGTCGGCACATTGATTTTCCTCTATTTGTTATTTAAGGGGAAAGCCAATGCAAAATAATCGCGTCATGTTATTACTCTGTGCCCTACTCACGTTTGCTTGCGTCTTTTTTATGACCTATCACGCCAATGGTAACTGGGATTTCATTTTGCCGTTTCGTGGAAAGAAACTGTTGTTATTGCTGATGATGGCCTACACCATTGGCATATCTACATTGCTATTCCAAACCTTAACCAATAACCCGATTCTAACACCCAGTATTTTAGGCTTCGACTCCTTATATTTATTGGTGCAAAGCATTTTAGTGTTTCTCTTCGGCGGGATTGGATTTACACAACTCAATGTGGCCGGCAAATTTGCTTTTGAAACTTTGCTTATGTTGCTTGGCGCACTCCTGTTATTCCGTACACTCAGCAAAAACAACAGCGATCTTGCCCGCATGATTTTGGTAGGGATTATTTTCGGTGTGCTTTTCCGCAGTGTAAATAACCTGCTACAGCGCATGATAGATCCCAATGAATTCGCCGTCGCACAAGGATCTTCCTTTGCCAGCTTTAACACGGTGAACCCAACCTTATTATGGATTGGTACTGTCATTACATTGGTCAGCGCCCTGTGGATTTGGCAACAACGTTTTAAATTAGATGTACTACTACTGGGGCGTGAACGCGCTATCGGATTAGGCTTGGAATATCATCAGTTCAGCCGCCAATTACTCATTTGCTGCGCATTTTTAGTGTCAATTTCCACCGCACTTGTGGGACCGATTCTGTTTTTAGGCTTATTGGTATGTGCCATCGTCAATGCCATCAGCCCGACCATGCACCACAGCATTCGCATCCCAATGACGTTTATGGTGTCGGCCATCACATTAGTAAGCGGTCAAGCCGTGTTCGAACAGGTAATGAAGATGCAGGGTGTGCTTAGCGTAGTTATCGAATTTCTCGGTGGATTGGTGTTTATCTATTTGATGTTAAGACGGGCAAAATAAAGGAATTTCTTGTGATAAAAATTGAAAATATAACCTATAAAATTAATCAAGCGACGATTTTAAATAACATTAATCTCACCATCCCAAACGGTGGTATTACCGCATTAATCGGCGCTAATGGTGCCGGTAAATCCACGCTACTCTCTTTGGTTGCGCGCTTAAATCCGATTCAACAAGGGCAAATTTGGCTAAATGATATGGATATTGGCACCACGCCATCACGCACAATTGCGCAAAACCTGGCAATTCTGACCCAAGATAATGTGATTCATAGTCGCATTACGGTAAAAGATTTGTTGATTTTCGGCCGTTATCCGCACCATCAGGGGCGTCCGACGGAAGAAGACAATGCCATTATCCGCGATGCCTTACAGCGTTTTGAATTAGCACCCTTAGCTAATCGTTTTCTTAGCGAACTTTCCGGCGGTCAACGTCAACGCACCCTGATTGCCATGACCTTCTGTCAAAAAACCGATCATGTACTGCTTGATGAACCTTTAAATAATCTTGATATGTTCCACGCCCGCGAGCTCATGCGCTTGCTACGCCAACTGACCGATGAACTGGCACTGACAACGGTAATGGTGGTGCATGACATCAATATGGCGGCCGCCTACGCTGACACGATTGTTGCCATGAAAAACGGTGAAATCGCAATGATTGGCACACCTACCGAAATTATCACGAAAGAAAACTTAAAATCAGTGTTTAATTTGGATGCAGACGTGTTGGATTATCAAGGGAAAAGATTAGTGATACATCATATTTGATAAATGGTGGTACGACTTTTATAAAAAAGTGCGGTCGATTTTCACAACGTTTTTAAAACAGCTGGAAAAACCACCGCACTTTCAAAACTAACGTAACAAGCGTTCTACTTCATTGGCTTTGACAAGGAATTCTTTACGTTCAGCCGTTGCCATACCGCTGCTTCCTCCCGGAAGTTTGACCGTAAGCGGATTCACAGGGCGTCCGTTAATATGAAATTCATAGTGTAAGTGCGGGCCGGTTGAGCGACCGGTATTCCCCGACAATGCAATACGCTCCCCTTTCTTCACACTTTGCCCGGCTTTCACCAACGGACGGCTCAAGTGCATATACACGGTTTGGTATTCTCGAGAATGACGAATGACCACATAGCGACCGGCACCATTTGCCTGATACGCAATTTTTTCTACCGTACCATCTGCCGGTGCAATAACCGGCGTGCCTATCGGCATAGAAAAATCCACGCCTTTATGTGGCGCAATACGACCTGTAACAGGGTGAAGACGACGCGGGTTAAACGGTGAAGATACGCGCGCTTGACGTTGCAATGGATAACGTGAGAACCCTTTACCTAAGGTTTCCCCTTGGCGGTTATAATAACGTCCGTTCGCCGCTTGAATCGCGTAATAACCTTTTCCTCCAGTCATAATATGAATGGCTTCTACGTTACCTTGACCGGTACGCTTCTCTTCTAGATATTCGCGAGAAACTAAAATCGATATCTTGGTGTCTTTTTTCAGTTGTTTTAAACTCACCTGCCACTGTAACGCAGAAGTCAGTTGATAAATTTGACGATTATCTAAACCTAATTTTTTCAAACTATTAACGAAAGAACCATCCATTTCACCACGTAGCACTTCTCGCATCCAAACGCTTTTCTTTTCTAAAATCTGGCGGTTAAATTTACCTTCTGGCTGTAATTCGTAAATGTGCTCTTTTTTCTGTGAAACTAGCCAATTCAAATATTCTAATTCACCGTCATTATTTAAAATCCAATAGAATTGTTGTCCCGCTTGCAGATGGTTGAGCTCAGGATAAGCGGCAATCAGTTGTTTGCTGGTGTCATCTTCTAAACCGGAAAGTTCTAATATATCCTTTAAGGTATCACCCTTAACAACGGTATGACTAAATTGATCTTTGATTCTCATCGCTTGATCCGCCACATCTAAAATATTCACGACAGCATCTTTCGCATCACTTGGCAATGTATCCAGATCATCAAATTCATCATGGGTTTTGACTTCTTCCGATTCATCGTCTTTCCCCACATCATCCTCATAAGAAGTGGCCTCATCTACAGCATTGAGGTTAAAGGTGTCGGCTAAAATTTGTGTTTCTTGAATAGCTTCATTGGTAAAAGAAACGACATAGGAAGAAACAGGATAAAGCTCACCTAACGAGAGAATTTCCTGAAGTAGATGATTCGTATCAGAAAGTGTATTTTGGGTCGAAAGGTTGGAATAGGTGGGATTTTTAACACTTTCGATTTTATCTTCTGCGGTGTCATTTAAATGCAGAAAAAAGCCGATAAAAATCAACAAAAGCGCCAAAAAGAAAATAAGCGCTTTAATACGCGACTTTCTTTGGCGACGTTCTCTTGCTAATTTTACGTGTTGTACCACTGTGGTTTCCTTACAACGGATAAACTAAGTTTACTTATGGACTCAATAAAAATAAAAAAATTCAACGGATAAAGCGAAATTCCTGACAAACGGCGCAATTATACACATAAATTATCGGGGAACTTGTTAAATCATAAAAAATAAGCTATTTTTAGCGCAATTTTTCTCCAATGAAATCTCAAATAGAACCCATCATGCAAATCAATGCAATAAAAGTGCCCTTAGTCGAATTAAAAGACATCAATGTAAAATACGGGCAACAAGTCGCACTCAGTCATATTAACCTCACCATTTACCCAAACTCGATTATTACTATCGTAGGGCCCAACGGCGGTGGTAAATCCACACTATTAAAAGTCTTACTTAAACTACAACAACCGACTTCTGGATCTGTGCGTTACAACAAAAATATTCGTATTGGTTACGTCCCGCAAAAGATTCATTTAGACCATAACTTACCCATTACCGTTGAAAAGTTTTTATCCTTAAAAAAAGGAATTTCTCGGCAGGATATCCAAGATACCACGACGTTGTTGTCCATTAGCCATCTCATTCACAACAGTATGCAAAAACTTTCCGGTGGAGAAATGCAACGGGTTTTACTGGCACGAGCGATTTTAAACAAACCCAATTTATTGGTGTTAGACGAACCCACTCAGGGCGTAGATATGACCGGTCAGGCAGAGCTTTATCAACTGATTCAGCAGACCCGTGAAAAATTAAATTGTGCAATTTTGATGGTGTCGCATGATTTACATATTGTCATGGCTGACACTAACGAAGTGCTGTGTATTAACCAGCATATTTGTTGCGCCGGCACGCCTGAAACTGTTTCAAACGATCCAACGTTTATTCACTTTTTCGGCGATCAGTTTTCTAAAAATATTGCGGTTTATACCCATCACCACAATCATCGTCATGATATGCACGGCGACATTTGCGGCATGGAATCGCCCCATTCACACTAACGATTCATATTATGTTTGATATTCTTTTTCCCGCCTGGATTACAGGTATGGTACTTTCGCTGATTACGGCTCCGCTCGGGGCATTTGTGGTCTGGCGTAAAATGGCTTATTTCGGCGATACACTTTCCCACTCGGCGTTATTGGGTGTTGCGCTTGGTATTTTTTTACAAATTAACCCTTATATCGCCATTTTAGTCCTCACAGTCTTGCTTTCCATTGCCATGGTTTGGTTGGAAAATAATACGCAATTTTCTGTGGATACGTTGCTTGGCATTATTGCCCATAGCTGTCTTTCTATCGGCGTTGTCACGGTCGGTTTACTCCAAAATGTGCGGGTCGATTTAATGTCCTATTTATTCGGCGATTTACTGGCTATCACTTATGACGATCTCATTTACATCAGTCTTGGCGCCATTGTCGTACTTGCTGCATTAATCTATTTTTGGAAACCGCTAATTTCCACCACGATCAGCCCGGAGTTGGCTCAAGTGGAAGGCATTAACGTGAAAAGAATGCGTTTTATTCTGATGATATTAACAGCATTAACCATTGCCTTAAGTATGAAATTTGTCGGTGCATTAATTATCACCTCGCTCCTTATCATTCCGGCAGCCGCCGCCAAGCGCTTTGCCCGCACACCGGAAAGCATGGTTGGCGTTGCCGTGCTTGTTAGCATGCTCGCGGTTTCCATGGGATTAACCTTATCCGCCTATTACGATACCGCCGCAGGCCCCTCCGTCGTCATTTGCTCGACCTTTCTCTTTTTGTGTTCATTACTGAAAAAAGAACCGAATTAAATTTGCATTCACCACAATCAATACATAAAAAAACGACCGCACTTTAAGAGGAAAATCTAAAGTGCGGTCGCTTTTTTTCATTTTTTTAAATTACAACGTTGGACGAATCCCTAACGTATGGCAAATCGCGTAAGTAAGTTCACTACGGTTTAAGGTGTAGAAGTGGAAGTCTTTTACGCCTTCACGAGATAATACGCGCACCATATCCATAGCGATACTTGCCGCCACTAAATTACGGGTCGTTTGGTCGTCATCTAACCCGTCATACATTTTCGCCATCCAGGTAGGAATTTTCACATTGGTAATTTCGGCCATTTTTTGAAGCTGTTTGAAGTTAGTGACCGGTAAAATGCCCGGCACGATTTCTGCATCAATGCCAATAGAGGCACAGCGGTCACGGAAACGCAAATAGCTATCGATGTCAAAGAAGAATTGCGTAATCACGTGATTAGCGCCGGCATCAATTTTACGTTTTAAATTGATTAAGTCCGCTTGTGCTGATTTTGCTTCCGGGTGCACTTCCGGATAGGCAGCAACGGAAATATCAAAGTCCGCTACTTCACGGAGCAATGTCACTAAATCTGCGGCATAAAAAGGCTTTTTCTCATAACCTTTCGGCTCATCACCACGTAACGCCACAATACGTCGAATGCCACTATCCCAATAGTCTTTTGCAATGCGACGTAATTCATCCGGTGTCGCATCAATGCCAGTTAAATGCGGTGCCGCTTCTAAACCGGTTTCCTGTTTAATATGTTTTACAACACCGTGCGTACGTTCACGTTCACCGGAGTTTGCCCCGTAAGTCACAGAAACAAATTTTGGCTTTAAGACTTTTAAACGATGAATGGATTCCCACAAAATATTTTCCATTTTTTCATTTTTAGGTGGGAAAAATTCAAAGGAAACGTTAATTTTGCCGTTCAGATCGGCTAAGTGTTGGTTTAAATTATCAATTTCTTTTGCATAACTCATAAAGTTACCTCATTTCAAATCTGTCAAATATATTGGTTAAATTAAAGAGAAAGGGAATATGTGTCAATTTCAAATATTTCATTCATTGAATGAATGAAATTAATGTTTAGCATAAAAAGCCTGTGACAATCACAGGCTTTAAAAACATTGTTTTTTCTTACCGCACTTTTGTCTAATTGCGACGCCGCGCCAACAGCCACCAAGTAATCAGCAGGAACAGTACACTTGGCATCAAGGCGCCAATAAGCGGTGTGCTGTTATACACTAAGCTGAATTTACCAAATAACTCATTCACCACATAAAACAAGAAGCCGAAAGAAATTCCGATAAGAATACGTGCACCGGCAGTCACGCTACGCAACGGACCAAAAATAAAGGACAACGCCAACATCATCATCACGCCTACAGAAACCGGTTGGAGCAATTTACGCCAATAGGTCAACTCGAAATTTCTGGAATCCTGTCCGGTTTCTTTCAGGAAGGCGATGTAATTCGATAACCCCGAAATAGACAATGATGTTGGACGCAATGATGCCACACCTAGTTTATCCGGCGTTAAGTTGGTCTCCCAGTCTTCATTTAAACGATTGATAGTCACCACTTCATCGGGTTGAATACGGGATTCATTGACTTGTCGTAACGTCCATTTGCCATTGTTAAAAGACGCTTGATTCGCATGTTTCATTTTTTCTAATTGGCGTTGTTCATTGAAGGTATAAATATAAATATCGTTCAATTCCACATCATCAGAAATGCTACGCACATACACGAAATTATTGCCGTCTTTTGCCCAAATGCCATTTTTCACCGAAAGCATAGAACCGCCGGAAATCGCTTTGGATCGCATATCACGCGCAAATTGCTCGGTTTGTGGGATTCCCCATTCACCAATCACCATTGTCAACAAGACTAATGGAATAGTCGTTTTCATCACCGCAATGCCGATGCGTATGCGTGAAAATCCTGACGATTGCATCACCACTAATTCACTACGACTGGCAAGATTCCCCAAGGCAATTAATGCACCAAGCAATGCCGCCATAGGGAAAAAGGTTTCTACATCTTTCGGCATGGTCAACACCGTATAAGCAATAGCCTGCAAGATATCGTAAGTGCCTTTCCCCACGCTACGGAATTGCTCTACAAATTTAATAATGGCAGATAATCCCACTAACATGAACAAGGTGGCGAAAATCGTGCCTAAAATACTTTTACCGATATATCGTTCTAAGGTATTCATTCAGTTATCCCTGTTTTAGCGCTTTTTATTCAATGAATAACGAATACGATACATGAATGCGCTATCCCAACTGTTGAGCAAAATCGCCAATAAGAAAAAGCCCCCATTCACCAATGGCATAAATAACGAGGCATCCAATTTGCCTGCACCACCGGCTGATTTCAATGAACTTTGTAATAAAAAGTAAATTAAATACAACAATAACGCCGGTAACACTTTGGCAAAACGACCTTGGCGTGGATTAACACGACTTAACGGCACGGCTAACAATGCCATGATCGGTACGGCAAGAATTAACGTTAAACGCCAATGAAATTCGGTTTTCATCGCTGGCGTATCGGCATTTAACAGTTGCATAAGGCTCATTTCACCTGCTTCATTTGAATCATCTTCAACGGCTTTATGACCTAAATAGGCTTGGTATTCATCAAAATGGGTGATGCGGAAATCCGGTAAAATCGCGGTGCCTTCAAAACGATCACTATTTTGCAAACGTAAGATTTGATCGCCGTTTGGCAAGGATGTTAATTCCCCCCGCTCCGCCACAATGACTGACGGCTTAGTTTGCCCTTTTGGCTGGGTTTGGAATACATAAACGTTATTAATTTGATTTTCTTGAATGTCATCAATAAACAACACAAAATCACTGTTATTTGCCGTCATAAATTGACCGGCAGACAAGGCGCCCATATTCGGATTTGCCTTTGCTTCCTCAATGATCGCCACTTGTTTATTAATCGCCCACGGACTCAACCATAATGCATTGTATGCCGCCAACGCCCCGGTAAATAACGATAAAATCAAAACGACTTTCACTAAAATTTTTGAGCCTACGCCACAGGCGCGCATGACGGTAATTTCACTTTCTGCGTATAAACGACCCAAGGTCAACAAAATCGCAATGAACAAACAAAGTGGCAACATCAGTTGTGCCATGGTCGGCATGCCTAAACCTAGCAAAGAAAAAACTAAATCAGCCGGCACCTGGCCATTGGCGGCAGATCCCAGTACGCGAACGAGCTGCTGACAAAAAAAGATCAGCAACAGAATGAACAAAATCGCAATCTGGCTTTTAAAAACTTCTTTGGTTAAATATCGGGTTAAAATCACTTTTTTTGCCTATTTTTCTCTTGCTATTTCAGCAAAAGAGATTAAATTCATTTCACTTTGAAAAAACCAAATCGGGTTTGGCTTACCTAAAGAATAGGTGCCGTATGATACCCTAATTTGACATTTAAAACAGCAAAATAAGCGAGGAAAAAATGAAGTATAGCGCACAACATTATGCCGTAAATCAAACGGCGGATTGCCTGATTGTGGGCATTTTTGAAGAAAAAAACTTATCCCAAAGTGCGGTGGAAATTAATAAGATTTCCGATAATTATCTCCTCCATTTGGTGGAAAGCGGTGAACTTAGCGGCAAACTTGGGCAAACCACATTATTGCGCAATGTGCCAAATCTTGCTGCCGAACGACTTCTCGTGGTGGGGTGTGGTAAACGCGGTGAACTCAACGAGCGTCAATTTAAGCAACTTATGCAAAAAACAGCACAAGCATTAAAGGAAACCCAAGCCAAAAGTGCGGTCAGTTTTTTAACTGAAATTCCGCTTAATCAACGGGCGCTTTATTGGAACATCCGCTTTGCTGTTGAAACTATCGAACAGGATTTATATCAATTCACTCAATTCAAAAGTCAAAAAACAGCAGAAAAATCTACCGCACTTTCAGAGGTAATTTTTAACGTTGGCGCAGATGAGCTGGCATCCGCCGAACAAGCGATTCAGCATGCATCTGCAATCGCCCTCGGCGTACGCCTTGCCAAAGATGTGGCAAACTGCCCACCGAATGTGTGCAACCCGGCATACTTGGCAGACAAAGCGCTAAACTTAGCCGAAACCTCACCGCTGATTAAAACTACCATTGTCAACGAAGCAGAAATGGAAAAATTAGGCATGGGTGCCTATCTTGCCGTATCACGCGGAGCGCACAACGAGGCAAAATTAGCCATTATGGAATACCGTAATGCCCCGAACCCGAACGCAAAACCGATCGTGTTAGTGGGCAAAGGCTTAACCTTTGATGCCGGCGGTATTTCCCTAAAACCGGCTGCGGATATGGATGAAATGAAATACGACATGTGTGGAGCGGCCTCCGTTTACGGCGTGATGAATGCACTAGCACAACTACAGCTGCCGTTAAACGTAATCGGCGTCATGGCAGGCTGTGAAAACTTACCGGACGGCAACGCTTATCGCCCGGGCGACATTCTTACCACTATGAATGGCTTAACCGTGGAAGTGTTAAATACTGACGCAGAGGGACGCCTCGTCTTATGCGATACCCTCACTTATGTAGAACGTTTCGAGCCTGAACTGGTCATTGATATTGCCACCTTAACAGGCGCTTGCGTCGTCGCATTAGGACAACACAACAGTGGTTTAGTCTCTACCCATGACGACATCGCAGCCGCGCTTGAACAAGCCGCACAACAAAGCGCCGACAAAGCATGGCGTTTACCGTTAAGCGAAGAATACCAAGAACAGTTAAAATCCAACTTTGCCGATTTAGCCAATATTGGCGGACGTTGGGGCGGCGCCATCACGGCAGGTGCCTTCCTCTCCAATTTCACGAAGAAATACCCATGGGCGCACCTCGATATCGCCGGTACCGCATGGCTACAAGGTGCCAATAAAGGTGCTACCGGTAGACCGGTTTCCTTGCTCGTACAATTCCTGTTAAATCAAGTGAAATAAAACAAGAAGAACGCCACAGGTTTTGCACATCGGCACCGCCAATCATCTTCAAAAAATGAGAAAAAAATGACCGCACTTTAAGAACAATCCAAAAGTGCGGTCATGCATCTGTTCGTTCATACCTCAAAAGAATTATTCCTTGACGAAGATCATCATTTTTGATGGTTTTCGTAAAACCGCCTCATAGCCAAGCCATAAATCCAGTAAAATAATCCTCTAAAAGTAAATAACTTATTCATACTGTTAAATATTTTTTCATACTCAAAAGCAATAAAAAAGCGCAACAGGAAACATATGCAGGGCATTGAATTACGCATAAAAGGCAAGGTACAAGGCGTGGGATTTCGTCCCTTCGTCTGGTTATTGGCGAATCAATACGGCCTACGAGGCGATGTCAACAATGACGGACAAGGCGTACTTATCCGCTTGTGTGAACCGACAGAACAACAACTACAACAATTCCTGCATGATTTGCAAATGAAGCTACCTCCACTTGCGCTGATTACCGACATTCAGCAGCATGAAAAACACTGGGAAAATCCACCGCACTTTGAAGGCTTTGAAATCCGTGAAAGCGAAAACAACGCCATGGATACCCAAATCGTGCCTGATGCCGCCACTTGCCCCGCCTGTTTAAAGGATTTATTTGACCCGAGCAATAGGCGCTATCACTACCCTTTTACGAACTGTACCCACTGCGGTCCGCGTTTTACGATTATTAAAGCCATTCCCTACGATCGCAAAAACACTTCTATGGCTGATTTTCCTCTCTGCCCTGATTGCGCTGAAGAATATAAAAATCCTGCCGACCGTCGTTTTCATGCGCAACCGAACGCCTGTGCCGTCTGTGGCCCTCATGTTTGGTTAAGCGATCAGAAAGGCGAACTTATCGATGAAAAAACACCGATAAAAACCACCGCACTTTTCTTGCAGCAAGGCAAGATCGTTTCAGTAAAAGGCATCGGCGGTTTTCATCTTGCCTGTGATGCAACCCAGGCTGATGCCGTGCAATTACTGCGCGACCGCAAACACCGCCCGACCAAACCCTTGGCAGTGATGGTGCCGGATGTGTCTTTTTTAAACGATCTCACTGAAACAGAAATCAGATTACTCACCAGCACGGTTGCGCCCATTGTGCTATTGGCCAAACACAAAGTCCCCTCATTAGCGGAACAGATTGCACCACAACTCAATGAAATCGGCGTGATGTTACCAAGCAACCCGTTACAGCATTTATTACTACGAGAAGTCAATCGCCCATTAGTGATGACCTCTGCCAATCCAAGCGGACAACCGCCGGTATTGGATAATAAAAGTGCAGTAAAACAGTTAAGTGACTTGGCGGATTATTTCCTCTGCCACAATCGCGACATTTTGCAACGCGCTGACGATTCCTTAGTGCGCGCGGCGTTTGATGGCGTGGAAATCCTACGTCGCGCAAGGGGCTATGTGCCTGACGAAACCCTGTTGGATCAGCACAGCGTGCGCAATGTGCTGGCATTGGGGTCTGATTTAAAAAACACCTTCTGTTTATTACGCCAAAATAAAGCCATCGCCAGCCAACACATTGGCGACACCTCGAACGAAAAAGTGCGGTCACAATTAGAAGCGAATATCGCCCTCTTCTGCCAAATCTACCAATTCAAACCGGAACTTATCGCCATTGATTCACACGCCGGTTATTTCACCCATGAAGTAGGGAAACGCTTGGCAGCGCAACACCAAATCCCTTATGTAGAAGTGCTCCACCATCACGCTCATATTGTCAGCGTCATGGCAGAACACCATTGCCATGAACAGGTTATCGGGCTTGCGTTGGACGGTATCGGCATGGGTGAAAACGGACAACTTTGGGGCGGAGAATGTCTGTTGGTCGATGAAAAACACTGCCGCTATTTAGGTGGGCTACCAGCGGTGGCGTTGCCGGGGGGCGATCTTGCCGCCAAACAACCTTGGCGCAACTGGTTAGCACATTTGCATCAATTCGTGCCTCACTGGCAAGAAATCTCCGCCCAAACCTGCGCCGACTACGACTGGCAATTGCTCGCTAAGGCCATTGAGCGCAACATCAACAGCCCACGAATTTCCTCTGCCGGTCGCTTATTTGACGCGGTGGCATTTGGCTTGGGCATCACACCACCACAACTGAGCTGGGAAGGCGAAGCCGCCTGCCAATTGGAAGTGCTCGCCTCGCAATCGGCGCTCGCCAGTTTGCCCTTCGATAAAATTGAGCTTCCAACCTTAATGCCACTTAATGCTGAAAATAAATTGGATCTTGCCCATTTCTGGCAAGCCTGGATTGCGCTCGATTCTTCCAACGCCGACAAAGCCTTTATTTTTCACTATGTGTTGGCAGAAGGCTTCGCTCAGTTGGCTCGCCAACAGGCTCAACGCCATCATTGCGAAACGATCGTGCTTTCCGGTGGCGTATGGCACAACCAATTATTGCGTCGATTGATAAAAGAACATTTGGCTGAATTTAAGGTATTGAGTGCGCATCAGTTTCCGATGGGAGATGGCGGATTGAGTTTGGGGCAAGCGGTCATCGCGGCTCAACTATCGGGATTTCGCCCGATGGGCGAGTAACTTTTCTTTGCTTCGCCAAAGAAAAGTCACCAAAAGAAAAGCGACCCCAGCTTCGCCGCAATTCTTCGCTCACTTGCAATTTTTTCAACGAAAATTTTCGAACTCGCTACGCTCAAACAAGCGAAAATTTCCTAAAAATTGCAAATCGCTCAGGCGGCTCAGATGGGGCCCAATCGTCTTATTTTTGCATGATTCGTAAAAGTGCGGTCGGTTTTCCAAGCGTTTTAGAGAGTATCATTTGTTATACTGACCGCATCATTTTTTATCTATACCAACGGGAGGATTCCTATGCTTAATAAAGATACCCAACTCTGTATGTCCCTCTCCGGTCGTCCAGGCAACTTTGGCACCACATTTCATAATTATCTTTATCAAAAACTTGGTTTGAATTTCATTTACAAAGCCTTCACCACCAATGATATCGAACACGCCGTCAAAGGCATTCGCGCTTTAGGTATTCGAGGCAGTGCAGTGTCTATGCCGTTCAAAGAAAGTTGTATGCCGTTTTTAGATGAGATCTCGCCTTCCGCACAAGCCATTGAATCGGTCAATACTATCGTTAATGACAACGGTGTTTTACGTGCCTACAACACCGACTACATTGCCATTGTTAAACTGATCGAAAAATACCAATTAAATAAAAACGATCGTGTGATCGTGCATGGCAGCGGCGGCATGGCAAAAGCAGTCGTGGCGGCATTTAAACATTCAGGCTTTGAAAAACTCAACGTCTTCGCCCGTAACGAAAAAACAGGCAACTATTTAGCCGCACTTTATGGCTACGATTACCTTTCATCCCTCGACAACCAAACTGCCGACATTCTCATTAACGTCACGCCAATCGGCATGAAAGGGGGCAAAGAGGCATTCGATCTCGCCTTCCCCGAAGAGATGATCCGTCAAGCCAAAACCGCATTTGATGTGGTTGCTCAACCTGCCGACACGCCATTAATCAAAACCGCCCAAGCCCTTGGTAAACAAACCATCTCCGGCGCAGAAGTGATTGTGTTACAAGCTGTCGAACAATTTGAACTCTATACCGGCAAAAGACCAAGCGAAGCACTTATTGCCGAAGCGGCAGATTATGCAAGAAAAAATGCCTAAAGTGCAGTGGGTTTTGAACGTGTTTTATAATTTAGGCTTTATCGATAGCGCTAGCGTCCACGCTGGTGCTTCTTTAGGTCCAAGCGTGGACGCTTGAACCATCATGAAGTTACAGCACACGCGGGGACGCGTGCGCTATCGGAGCCGGCCTGGGAGCTAGAATGAAAAATGCTGTGATATACATACATGGTAAAGGCGGAAATGCAGATGAAGCTTACTACTATAAAAAATTTTTCAGTGATGAATATGACGTTATCGGGTTTGATTATAAATCAGAATTACCTTGGGAGGCTGAAGTCGAATTTCCAAAATTCTTCGATTCTCTAGTCCTTAAATATCGTGAAATTTCTTTGATAGCAAATAGTATTGGTGCGTATTATTCTCTGCTCTCTTTAGCAAATAAACCCATTAAAAAAGCGATGTTTATTTCTCCAATCGTGGATATGGAAAAATTAATTTTAAACATGATGGCGAGGTTAAACATATCGGAAGAACAGCTATACAAAGAAAAAATAATTACAACATCCTTAAATGAAAGCTTATCTTGGGAGTATTTTTCTTATGCCAGAAACCATCCGATAACTTGGAATATACCAAGTCATATTCTTTACGCAGGCAATGACAATATCACTTCCTTAGAAACAATGCGAAATTTTGCAAATCATATCGGCGCAAGTATGACTGTTATGAATAATGGAGAACATTGGTTTCATACGGAAGAACAATTGGCTTTCTTAGATAATTGGTTTCAAAAAGTTATATAACTCTAGCGGAGATACGGCAGAACAAAAACACAGGACACACGTCAACAAAAGATAATCGCATCAAAACAAATACCGTTATTGTCTGTTTAATTGCGATAAATAAGCCTTACGCTGTGCGGTAAATGCCCACCAAGGCTTCGGCTCGTTTCCTTGCATAAAATCAGTTAAAGATAAAAAGACATCTATCATACAAGGATCATGCTGCATACCGGTTAACTCACAAAGTGTGTAATACATGGCATAGGCATCATGCCCCAACAAATCCTGCGGTGTGTTAATCCCCAGTTTCCGCAAATCTTCCGCAACTGCCTTTCCTACATTCGGTAAATCCGTTAGTTGGTGCAATTTATCCCGTTGGACTTTGGATGGGTTCATGTTTTATGGCTCCTGTTTTGATCTAAGAGTGGACACTTTGGCCATTTTTGCCTAGGGTAACAAGTTACCCTAGGTTAAGCATAGTCATTCCCCTTTGGGGAATTTAAAGAACAAAAGTGCGGTTGAAATCCCAAATGTTTTTCACCGCAAAAAACAATCTAAAATCCCACCGCACTTTTCCCAATAATGCGCCCTCAAATGGGGGCCCCATCTGAGCCGCCTGAGCGATTTGCAATTTTTAGGAAATTTTCGTCTGTTTGAGCGTAGTGAGTTCGAAAATTTTCGTTAAGAAAATTGCAAGTGAGCGAGGAATCGCGGTGAAGCTGGGGTGCACTTTTCTTTGCTTACTTTCTTTTGTGCAAGCAAAAGAAAGTAAGATCCCTAACAAATCCTCGGCAACGGCTCATTCATCGGTAAATCCAACAACCGTGACTGCCCGAAACTGCCTAATAATCTGACTTTTTTATCCGTCGTCACTTCGCCAATCACGGCGGCATTTTTGCCTAATTCATGGGAATGAAGTGCGGTCAGAATTTCGGGTGTTTTTTCAGGAGAGGCGATGATCACCAATTTGCCTTCGTTAGCAAAGTTTAAAGCTTCTAGCCCAAGCAATTCGCAAATGCCGCGTACTTCAGGGCGGATGGGTAAATCGTCTTCATTAATTTGCATGCCTAATTGTTGGGCGGCAGCAAATTCGTGTAGCACCGCATTCACACCACCACGAGTGGCGTCGCGCACGGCTTTTACGCCCTCAATGGGGCGCAATAAATCGATGAGTGGCGAAAGAACCGCGCAGTCGCTTTTGAGATCCGTTTGAATCCCTAGGCTTTCACGCAAGTTGAGAATGGTCGCGCCGTGTTCGCCGATAGTGCCGCTGACGATAATCTTATCGCCCGCTTCAATACGGTGCATACCCCAATCGATGCCTTGCGGGATAACGCCGATGCCACTGGTGTTGATAAAAATTTTATCCACCGCGCCTTTTTGCACCACTTTGGTATCGCCCGTCACCACTTGCACACCGGCAGCTTGGCAAGCTTTTGCCATGGCTTGAATGATTTCTTTGAGTTCTGCTAAGGGCAAGCCTTCTTCTAAAATAAAACCGCAAGAGAGATATTTCGGCACGGCGCCACACACTGCCACATCGTTTAACGTGCCACACACGGCAAGTTTACCGATATTGCCACCGGGAAAGAAAATCGGGTCGATAACGAAACTGTCGGTACTAAAAGAAAGTTGTTCCCCTTGCGCCATGAGCTCTGCTAAAGGTAAGCGGGCTTGGTCTTCCCCTTGCGCAAGAATGGGATTGTCAAAAGCTTCGACGAAATAATCCTGAATGAGTTTTTGCATGGCGCCGCCGCCGTTGCCGTGTGCCATGGTGATGAAATCTGTCATTATTCTCTCCGATATTGATAGTAGGCGGCGCACGCTCCTTCTGAGGACACCATTAAAGCGCCATAGGCATTGTCCGGGTTACATTGCGTGCCAAATAACGGACAATCTGAAGGTTTACATTTGCCGGTGAGCACGTCGCCGCAACGAGAATTCGGGTCATCTGCCACTTGTTGCGGTTGGCTGTGGAAATACACTTCCGCATCAAAGCGTTTATAAGCGTCGGTCAGTTCTACACCTGACTCTTCAATTTCACCTAAGCCACGCCATTCGCTGGATTTTTTCAGTTGGAACACTTCGCGCATGGCTTGTTGCGCTAATAAATTCCCTTCAGAATGCACGATACGTTTATATTGATTTTCAATTTCGCAACGCCCGTCCACAAATTGCTGCACCAACATCACGATGGCTTGCAAAATATCTAACGGCTCAAAACCTGTGATGACGAAAGGTTTGTGGTATTTATCCACGATGGATTGATAAGGCGACGTGCCGATCACCATGCTCACATGACCCGGCGCAATAAACCCGTCAATTTTCACATAATCTTGTGAAAGCAGACTGTGCAAGGTTGGAATGATGGTGATGTTTTGACACACTACCCAGAAATTTTGAATATTTAGCTTATTCGCCTGTTGCAAAGTCACCGCGGCACTCGGCATGGTGGTTTCAAAACCAAGAGAAAAGAACACCACTTTTTTGTCAGGATTATTCACTGCGATATTCATCGCATCTAACGGTGAATACACGATCCGCACGTCAGCACCTTTTGCTTTGGCTTCCAACAAGGAACCACGGCGCCCTTTCACCCGCATAGCATCGCCAAAGGTACAGAAAATCACATCCGGTTTCTGTGCAATTTCAATGCACACATCAATGCGCCCCATCGGCAAGACACATACAGGGCAACCGGGGCCATGGATAAATTCAATGCTTTTCGGCAACAGACGATCCAAGCCGAATTTAAAAATGGTATGCGTATGCCCGCCGCAGACTTCCATTAAATAGAGCGGATTTTCCGCCTTATATTGCGGCAATTTCGCCATTAATTCATTCAGGCGGTTGACTAAACTTTTCGCTAATTTTGGATCACGAAACTCATCAATAAACTGCATTTTGTTTCTACATCCTTATTGCGCCTGTAACCACGCCAACCACTTTTCTAAGCCCTCGCCTGTAGTGGCGGAAAGTTGAATCACTTCAATTTGCGGGTTTACTTGTTTGGCGTAAGCGATACATTTTTCCACATCAAAATTAAGGTATGGCAATAAATCGACTTTATTTAAAATCATTAACTTAGACGCTGCAAACATGTGCGGGTATTTCAGCGGTTTGTCTTCACCTTCAGTGACGGACAAAATCACCACTTTGGCTTTTTCGCCTAAATCAAATTCTGACGGACAAACCAAGTTACCCACGTTTTCAATAAACAGCAGACTGTTTTGTTTCGGTTCAAGTTTGAACAAGGCGTCGTTGATCATCTGTGCGTCCAAATGACAACCTTTGCCGGTATTAACTTGAATGGCGGCGACACCGGTGGCTCGAATACGATCCGCATCATTTTCCGTTTGTTGATCGCCTTCAATGACATAACAAGTGAGGTCATTTTTCAGTGCGTTTAATGTCGTGGTGAGTAAGGTAGTTTTACCGGAACCCGGACTGGACACCAAATTCAGTGCAAGAATATGCTGTTGTTGGAAAAGAAAACGGTTGTGCGCCGCAATTTGATTATTTTTACCTAACACGTCCTGCTCTACTTTTAACAGGCGTTTTTGCGTTTCACTGGCTTCAGAAGCCGATTCTACCGAGTGAAATTTGAAATGAGAAAAGTTCGGATTTTTGACAGCGCTTTTTGTGCTGTCATGCTCATGATGAGAATGTGCTACCTCACCGATTCTGACTTGTTCCGGATGTCCACAACCACAAGTTGTACACATAATATTGCCCCTTTACTATCTGGTTACAAAAAACCTCGCTAGGGTAGCACAACCTTTGATTTTACGGGTTGATTGAGATCATAAAGTCAGAACATCATCGGCCAATTCAGCAGTAAATCCTTGATGATGAGACGCCACCAACATAGGCAGCGACAGCTCACGCAAAAGTGCGGTCAATTTTTCTGTATTTTTACGATCCAATCCATTCGTCGGCTCGTCTAACAATAACATTTTCGGTTGCATCGCTAACACGCCTGCCAATGCCGTGAAATTTTTTTCCCCGCCGGACAACGTATGTACGGTGCGATCCTGCAAATGAGCAATCCCTAAACGTTCCAGTTGATGTAAAGCAACGGCATACGCCTGTTGGTGAGACAAGCCTTGATTTAACGGCCCGAACGCCACATCGTCCAATACAGTTGGGCCAAACAGTTGATCATCGGCGTGCTGAAAACAAAGCCCTACGGTGCCACGAAAAGGCGCAAAATCTTTTTCTTCTCGACACAATTGCCCGAATAGACGAATCTCACCGCGCGCAACAGGCACAAAGCCTAACAAAGCAAGCAATAAAGTGGTTTTTCCTGTGCCGATTTCGCCCTGCACAAAAAAGCGTTGGCCTTCTTCAATTTGAAAAGACAGATTGTCGATAATCTGCCGTTCACCTCGTTTAATTTGCAATCTGTTGACTTGTAAAACCGTCATTTTTCCCCACTTAAATTTGTCTTTTCACCAAAGCGAAAGCCGCGGCATTGAAGCGCGATTTGTGCCGTCTCAGCTTTGAGTAACGCATGCACCAGTAAAAGCGCGATCCGTTGTGCAGTGACATATAATGTTCGCCGATTGAAACCGGCATGATAGCCTCGCGCACGCATCGCCAAATCCATTTTTTGTTGCAACTCACCTAACAGCGCAATATAACGAACCGTGAGGACAAAAAGCCAAATTAATTTGGGCGGCAAGGGCAATTTACCAATGGCTTGTACCAACACCGTGTCATTCATTTTCCATAGCAATAACCATACGGAAAACAGCAAGAGGTTCATGCGTAAGCTAATTAACAACGCTGTTTCCATGCCCTCGGGATTAAGTTCAATGCCTTCCGTGCCGATACGCCAACTTAAGGTTACCCAAAGTAATAAGGTAAATCCGTTGAAGACCAGCCAGCGTTTTAGATAAGAAAAATAAGGATCACGACAACGATAAATCAAGATTACCCATAAGATTAAGGCGATTCCGTTTAACCATAGCAACAAGGAGAGATTCGACAAGGCGCTAATCACTAAGCCCCAAAGGAACAGATAAATCAAACGCAAGTGAGGGGCAAAAAAGTGCGGTGGAAAAAAGCGCTGAAAAACGGGGCTCATTGTGTGCACCGTTTGGTATCGTCAACGTTCAGTGAAGTGCCAATAGATTGTAATGCACTCGGGTACATTTTGCTGAGGAGAGAAATCACGCCGTAGCTGATAATGCCGTCTAACACAAATACCGGTAAATGTGACAACAGCAATAAGGCGATTAAATCCTGATAATGTTTGCCGCCATCTAACGCTAAAACAAGAGAGGCTAATGCACCGGCGCCACCAACACCAATAATGCCTGCGCCCAAGCCGGTAAACAGTTTTGCCATAGATCCCATATCCGGCTTTAAATAACCACGCAACACATAATGCGCCGCGACCGCCGGCAATGCCATGGCACATAAATTCACGCCCAATACGGCAAAGCCACCGAAGGAAAAAAACAGCACCTGTAACAACAAGGCAATAAGAAAAGCCGGGAAGACTGCCCAGCCAAGAAATAAACCTGCCATGCCATTTAAAATCAGGTGAACGCTACCGATACCCACGGGCACGTGAATGGTGCCTGCAACAAAAAACGCCGCCGCAAACAACGCCGTTAAAGGCAAACGTTCACTCTCTAAACGACGTAATCCGATAGCCACACCGACGCCCGCCAAAGCAACGCCCGCTAATAACACCGGCGTATGCAATACGCCTTCCGACAAATGCATTATTGACGTCCTTTTCTTAATTTACGCGCATTTAACCAAGCAGCGATGCCCGCAATGCCGACGATGTAACCAATACCGCCTAAAATATCATGCAGGTAAATTTTGTCGCGTAACTGCGCAATATCACCACGCAGTAACAACAAGCTTTCATCATTCGCTTGAGTTGGCGTATTCTGCGCTGCGGTAATGCGATCCGCCACTACCGCCGCTCGATGCCCTTCTTCCCCTTCAACCACCACTTTTAAGGCGACTTTCGGTTCAACCACTAACGGAAAGTGAAAATAACCACGCTTATCGGTTTTGCCCGTCATTAATGGCTGATTTTCCCCATGACGTAAAACTTCCACATAAGTTTCTGCGGCTGGGGTCATATCGGAATAATAGGATTTTCCCGTCACAGTTTGCCCATCATACTGGGCGAACACATAAAGCGCGTGCGCGAAAGCATGAGGGGCAAACAACAAGGGAAAAAGTGCGGTCAGAATACGCAACGTTTTTTTCATGCGATTACTCGGCATCAAAGGTCAGCATATATTCAATGGAACGGCTATCGTAATCCGGATTGCCTTTGACGTTTTCCTCAAATTCAGCCCAAACTTTGTTGTAACCTGCTTGTGGGGTAAATTCAGCGATACCTTTGTCGTTGGTTAAATTGAACGGTGCATCTTCGCCCAATCCCACTTTAATATCTTTCACCGGTTTGCCTTTGTGTAACACTAAAATCGACAATGGTTTTCCGGCTTTTGGTTGTGCTTGAGGCACCAATTCATATTCCATACCGTGCGCTTTCATCGCTTGTTCGTCCCACTGTAATACGGCTTTACCGAACTTCACCGGATTCACAGAAAGTTCGGCTGTCGGTTCTTGTTGTTTGGTTTTCTCTACATATTTGCCACTTGGCAATTTAGACCAAACACCGTTATCAAAACGAATAAACACTTGTGAGGCTTTCTCCGCATTAAGATAAGCTTCACCTTCTTTAAATTGATAGGTTGCGTTAGTAACATTGCCTTTATTATCCAGCAACTTAATCGCTTTCAATTTTTGTTCAGGATAAGCTTCTGTCTGTTCGTGACCAAATTTCACCACATATTGCCCTGTAGCATTGGCGTCTTTAACAGGCTCTAACCAAACGTTATGGGCGTTAGCAAGGGATGCAGCAAAAAGTGCGGTACAAATTACGCTTGTTTTTAGAAATTTCATTTGATGTCTCCTTTTATCGTTAAGTTTGGCTCATGATAAAATATGGAGCAACTCCAGAATCAAGCGTTTTTTTAGAAAAATAGATGAAAAATGAGAGAGATAGATCAGATGATGTCGTCCGCGTACGATACACCGTACGCGGAGAGAAGGGATTAATTCAATTCAGCCAACATGGCCACGATCATGTCAGAAGATTGTTTCGCCGCCAGCGGGAGAAATTCTTCAAAGGACATATTCGCTTTGCCATCCCCCGCATCAGAAATCGCACGAACCACTACAAAAGGCACATGAAACGCGTGACAAACTTGCGCAATCGCAGTGGCTTCCATTTCCACGGC
This sequence comes from Aggregatibacter sp. Marseille-P9115, assembly GCF_920939465.1. Lineage (GTDB taxonomy): Bacteria > Pseudomonadota > Gammaproteobacteria > Enterobacterales > Pasteurellaceae > Aggregatibacter > Aggregatibacter segnis_B. Next base: position 1,776,112 of record NZ_OV100759.1, on the reverse strand, counting down.
AATGACATTCGGAAAATCCTGCTTAATTTGTGTCAACCGTTCACCGCCTTGAATAAAACTGTCGCCGGAACAAATTAACCCGCGTTTAACGTGTTGTCCTAATTGGGTTGCAACGCGATCTACCAACTCAACAAGTTTCGTATCAGACACAAACGTGACCGGACACGCCGGTAATTGCCCTTTGGCATAACCGAAAGCCGTCACATCCGCATCGTGATATTGCGTTTCAGTGGAAACAATCACATCACCAATGTTTAAACCTTCCGCCACGCCACCGGCAGAACCGGTATTGATTACAAGATCCGGTTTGGCTAATTGCAATAACGCCGTCGTTCCCATGGCGGCGGCAACTTTGCCGATACCGGATTGTAATAAGGCCACTTGTTTACCGTGAATCGTACCTTCATAAATCGTGCCGGAGGCTAATTTTGTCACGATCTTATCCGTCATTAAATTGACTAAAATTTCTACTTCTTGCGCCATCGCGCCAACAATACCGATTTTCATAAATATCCTTTGTACTGGTTTGCTATTGTTTTTTGTTAATTAAAAAATCTAATACCGCGAGGGCATAATCGTCGTTATATAAGGTGCTGGCAGTCAACACATATTTGCCGTCAATAATGACATAAGGAAACGTAAACACGCCGTAATCTTCCGTTAAACGCACTGCCTCATCCACCTGTTGTTTAATCTGTTCCGAAGAATAGGTTTGTAAAAAACGATTTCGCTCAATGCCTTGCTGCTCAAGCCAAGTCAATAGATTTTCCTGTTGAGCAAGTTTGATATATTGGCTTTTTTCAGCCGTTTCAAACATTAATGCAGAGGATACATTGTCGGCATTTAACGCCTGCAGACTGTAAAAAACCGTCGCAGAAAAACGCGCTTTGGCTGTTGCCACCGGATATTCGCTGAATACCACGCGATCGCGGTTAATTTGACTATAAAGTTCAAGAATGTCTTGTGCAGAAGAGCAAACGCGACAATCGTAATCAAAAAAGAATTGAATCGTGATGCGATTATCTTCCCGAGGCGGAAGCGTTATCGGTTCTTGATAGGAAAAATAATCTTTACCATCTTCAAACGGGTGATTGGCTTCATTTGCTGCAGGCATATGAGGCACGCTTTCTTGTGCAACGGAAAATCCGCTGACAAAGAATAAGACGATGAGCAATCCGACCCGTGACATCATGTGCCTAACTTTCCAATGGTTCAATATAATCCACTAACAACTGAAGATCGCGATTACCACGAAATTCATTGATATCTAATTTATACGCAAATCTTGCTGTTTTTATAGATAAGTCAGGATAATAGCGCGTATCTATGTTAAAGGCGATAGCATCTAACAAAGGTCCGCCCAGTTTGGGCTCCACCATCATTTTCAAGTGTTTTTCGCCCACTAAGCGTTGTTGCAGAATTTTAAATTCGCCGTCGAACAAGGGTTCAGGAAATGCCTGTCCCCAAGGCCCGCCTTGACGCAACGTTTCTGCCGTCACCAAGTTTAACAAGTTCGCATTTAATTCGCCGTCAGTCCAAATGGTGCCTTGTAATTGGTCTTCCGCCAATAATTCGCTGACCGTCTGATTAAAAATCTGACGAAAATCGTCAAAACGACTTTCTTGAATACTCAATCCTGCCGCCATGGCATGCCCACCAAATTTCAGGATCAAATCAGGGTGCTGTGAATAAACCCGCTCCAACACATCGCGAATATGCAAACCGGGAATAGAACGTGCAGACCCTTTCAACATGCCTGCTTGATCTTGAGCAAACGCAATCACCGGGCGATGAAACTGCTCTTTAATGCGTGATGCAAGAATGCCAAGCACACCTTGGTGCCAATCCGATTGATACAACACAATAGAATGCGGAATGTCTGTTTCAAGTGCGGTGGCATTTGCAAATAAATTTTGGCAGATCGTTAAAGCTTCTAACTTCATGCCTTGTTCAATTTCTTTGCGCGCTTGATTTAATCCATCCAGCTCTAGTGCCAACGCGCGAGCCGTTTCCATGTTTTCGGCTAACAAAAGCTCTACGCCCACGGACATATTATCCAGCCGTCCCGCTGCGTTTAAACGTGGCCCAATGGAAAAACCTAAATCCGCCGCCACGAAACGGGTCACATCCCGCTTCGCTACTTCTGCCAATGCACGAATGCCGCAACGACAACGCTCAGCGCGAATACGGGCAATACCTTGATAAACTAAAATACGATTATTTTGATCTAACGGCACCACATCGGAGACTGTGCCCAATGCCACTAAATCTAACAATTCCGTGAAATTCGGCTGATTTTTGGCATCAAATAGACCAAGTTCGCGGAATTTTGCCCTCAAGGCAAGCATAAGATAAAAAGTAACGCCCACACCGGCCAGATGTTTGGAGGGAAAACCGCAATGCGCCAAATTCGGATTCACAATCGCATCAGCACTCGGCAACGTTTCCGGTGGCAAGTGGTGGTCGGTCACAATCACCTTCACGCCCTGTGCCTTTAAAAATGCCACGCCCTCATGGGAAGAAACGCCATTATCCACGGTCATTAACAACTCAACGCCTAAAGCCAAAGCCTCTTGGGCAACGGCAACACTGAGCCCATAACCTTGCTCGAAACGGTTCGGCACTAAATAGGTGACATTGGCAAAGCCCAGTTGACGTAGAGCGAGTACAGCCAATGCGGTACTGGTTGCGCCGTCGGCATCGAAATCGCCCACAATGACGATTTTCTGTTGTTTTTGATAAGCTTCAAGTAGAAATGTTACTGCGGTATCCATACCCGACATAAGGTTCGGATGATGCATGGCACTTAAAGTGCGGTCTAATTGGTTGGCGTTTTTAATGTAGCGCGAACGATAAAGACGATCCAACAAGGGATCGTCACAGAGTTTATCGCCTGCCGGCACATCACGGCGTAAGATTCGTTTTTGCACAAAGAACCTGCATTAACCTTCTAAGGCAGCAAGTAAATCAGCCGGTTTCAAATAACCGCCGATAACATCACCTTCAGACGTAATGATTGTCGGTGTACCGGTGACGCCTAGCTGCACGCCAAGCATATAATGTTTTTTCACCATATTCGGGGTTTTCAATTCTTGCGGTAAATGCCCTTTTTCCGCTTCATTCAAAGCGAACATAGGATCTTTTGCCGTCCAAATCGCTTCCATTTGACGTGCTGTTTGATTATCCAAACCACCACGCGGGAACGCCAAATAACGTACGGTAATGCCTAAGTCGTTATATTCTTTAACTTGTTGATGTAATAAATGGCAGTAATGACAGGTAATATCCATGAAAACCGTGACAACATGTTTTTCATTTTTTGCCGGGTACACAATCATTTCGCCTTTCAACGCATTGACTTTTTCCATCAGCAATTTATTAGAAACGTTGCTGATGCCGTTATCGGTAAGTTTATAAATTTTACCTTGAACTAAATAACTGCCATCTTCGCTGGCGTAGAAAATACCTTGATCACTGACAACGGTTTTCAATCCTTTAATCGGGGAAGTTTGAATATCAATCTCTTTTGCACCTAATTTTTCTAATTTACTTTTCAGCGCCGCATCATTCGCTGATGCTTGAAATGCCAAGGTGATAAGAGAAAGTGCGGTTAAAATTTTTTTCATTTTTTGTTCCTAAATTGTGAAAATGACGGCAAATTATAAAATCAATTGATCGCTTATGCAAAAGCCCCATTCAATTTTCATGATGAATCCCCTTTCGCCCTACCAAATCCATGGAAAATCCCTTATAATCCCGCACTTAATTTAGTCTTTAAACACATTTAATTATCATGTTTGAAATCAATCCTATCAAAAATAAAATCACCGATTTAACTGACCGCACTTCGGCGCTTCGGGGGTATCTTTGACTTCGACGCCAAAACCGAGCGTTTAGAAGAAGTCAACGCTGAATTGGAACAGCCTGATGTATGGAACGACGCAGAGAAAGCGCAAGCCCTCGGCAAGGAGCGCGTTTCTTTAGAACAGGTGGTCAACACCATTAAAAATTTAGAGCAAGGTTTGAAAGATGTGGACGGCTTATTGGAACTTGCCGTAGAAGCGGAAGACGAAGACACCTTCAACGAAGCCGTTGCCGAATTAGACGAACTGGAACAACAACTTTCCAAACTGGAATTTCGACGCATGTTCAGCGGCGAACATGATGCCTGTGATTGCTATGTGGATTTACAAGCCGGCTCCGGCGGTACCGAAGCGCAAGACTGGACGGAAATGTTACTTCGTATGTATTTGCGCTGGGCGGAAAGCAAAGGGTTCAAAACCGAATTGATGGAAGTCTCTGACGGCGATGTGGCAGGTGTTAAATCTGCTACCATTCGTGTTAGCGGCGAATATGCCTTCGGCTGGCTACGCACGGAAACCGGTATTCACCGTTTAGTACGCAAAAGCCCCTTTGACTCCAATAACCGTCGTCATACCTCATTCAGCGCAGCTTTCGTCTATCCTGAAATTGACGATGATATTGATATCGAAATCAATCCTGCCGATTTGCGTATCGATGTGTATCGCGCCTCCGGTGCGGGCGGTCAGCACGTAAATAAAACCGAAAGTGCGGTGCGAATTACCCACATGCCAAGCGGCATTGTGGTGCAATGTCAGAACGATCGTTCTCAACACAAGAACAAAGATCAGGCAATGAAACAACTTAAAGCGAAGTTGTACGAATTGGAATTGCAAAAGAAAAATGCCGACAAACAAGCCATGGAAGACAACAAATCCGACATCGGCTGGGGCAGCCAAATTCGCTCTTATGTGTTAGATGATTCTCGTATTAAAGATTTACGCACCGGCGTAGAAAATCGCAATACGCAAGCAGTGTTAGACGGCGACTTGGATCGGTTTATTGAAGCCAGTCTCAAAGCCGGATTGTAAAAGTGCGGTCGTTTTTAAACACGTTTTTTAAAATTGAAAATTAAAGGTAAATAAAATGTCAGAACAAGAAGTAAAAGAGTTAGATCTCAACGGCGAAATGTTAGTCCGTCGTGAAAAATTAGCCGCCCTGCGCGCGAAAGGTAATGCGTTCCCAAACCAATTCCGTCGTGACGCACTCGCTCAAGATTTGCATGATAAATATGATGCGGAAGAAGGCGAAGCATTAAAAGAACAACATATTGAAGTGGCGGTTGCCGGCCGTATCATGACGCGTCGTGCCATGGGGAAAGCCACGTTTATCACCATCCAAGATATGAGCGGCAAAATCCAGCTTTATGTTGCACGCGACAATCTACCTGAAGGCGTATATGGCGATGATGTCGGCCACTGGGATTTAGGCGATATCGTGGGCGTGAAAGGTTCATTATTCAAAACCAAAACCAACGAACTCACCGTTAAAGCCACCGAAGTGCAATTGCTGACCAAAGCATTGCGTCCGTTACCGGATAAATTCCATGGCTTAACTGACCAAGAAGTGCGCTACCGTCAACGTTACTTAGATTTAATTTCTAACGAAGAATCCCGCCGCACTTTTATCATTCGTTCAAAAGTGGTTGCAGGCATTCGTGAATACTTCCTTTCCAAAGGCTTTATGGAAGTAGAAACACCGATGTTACAAGTGATTCCCGGCGGTGCTTCAGCACGTCCTTTCGTGACACACCATAACGCATTAGACGTAGATATGTACTTGCGTATTGCCCCTGAGCTTTACTTAAAACGCTTAGTGGTCGGCGGTTTTGAGCGCGTATTTGAATTAAACCGTAACTTCCGTAACGAAGGCGTTTCCGTTCGTCACAATCCGGAATTTACCATGCTTGAATACTACCAAGCCTATGCCGACTATCACGATTTAATGGATAACACCGAAGAATTGTTACGCAAACTTGCCATCGATATTTTAGGGACAACTATCGTGAAATACGGTGAGTACGAATTTGACTTCGGCAAACCATTCGAGCGCATTACCTTACACGACGCCACCATTAAATACGGGGCAGACAAAGGTATCGTAAAAGAAGATTTATACGATATTGATCGCGCGAAAGCAGTTGCCGCTCGCTTAGGTATTGAAGTACAAAAATCTTGGGGCTTAGGCAGCATTGTTAACGCGATTTTTGAAGAAGTGGCAGAACATCATTTAATTCAACCGACTTTCTTAATGGCACACCCGGCGGAAATTTCACCATTGGCGCGTCGTAACGATGAAAATCCGGAAGTCACCGATCGCTTTGAACTCTTCATCGGCGGACGTGAAATCGGTAACGGTTTCTCCGAATTGAACGATGCGGAAGACCAAAATGAACGTTTTGACGCCCAAGTAGCCGCCAAAGAAGCCGGCGATGACGAAGCGATGTTTAAAGACGAAGATTTCGTTGTCGCCCTTGAACACGGTTTACCACCAACAGCCGGCGAAGGATTGGGTATCGACCGTCTCGCGATGCTTTACGCCAACGCCCCATCCATCCGCGATGTGATTTTATTCCCGGCAATGCGTCAGAAATAATCAAAATCAAATCATCCAAAAAAGGAAGTCATTCGACTTCCTTTTTATTTACCCTTTATTTCCACCAATAAATTTCCCTTTTAAGAACAATAGGTTAAGCACTGCAAATATAAAAGGGATTTTATTATGTAAATACGCCTATAGCTTGGTATATCAGGCATTTTCAATTAAAATGTCTACTTCACTGCCGAATAGGCAGCTTAGAAAACAACAAAACAAATAAAAAAATATTTATTTGCCTTCACTGCCGAATAGGCAGCTTAGAAATATTGCATTTGTTTTGTAGCGTGATTCTTTCCCTTCACTGCCGAATAGGCAGCTTAGAAATGATAAGAAATAAACATAAAAAAGCCAATATACTTCACTGCCGAATAGGCAGCTTAGAAAATTCGGTGCTAATCCCTAAGCCAAAAAGAAGACTTCACTGCCGAATAGGCAGCTTAGAAATATACAGAGGTAAAGACTTTTCATGTATAATTCTTCACTGCCGAATAGGCAGCTTAGAAACTAAAAAACTCAACCACCGCAAGCGGTGTTTTCCTTCACTGCCGAATAGGCAGCTTAGAAATTATTAAAGTTACCTCTAATCTCTAAGCTATCCTTCACTGCCGAATAGGCAGCTTAGAAACAATATCTTTTGAGCCGTCATTGTTTTTCCCTCTTCACTGCCGAATAGGCAGCTTAGAAATATAAGGGGCGACATTATGAACACTAACCAAGCTTCACTGCCGAATAGGCAGCTTAGAAAACTATGTGAGAATCTTTTTAGTTATTGGCTTACTTCACTGCCGAATAGGCAGCTTAGAAAGGTCTGTAATACCATTTTTTCTTTTGACTTGCCTTCACTGCCGAATAGGCAGCTTAGAAAACATAACGGCAAAAGCTGAAATGCTTACAAAACTTCACTGCCGAATAGGCAGCTTAGAAACAACACCTTTACCGCTTCGAGTTGGCGCACCAACTTCACTGCCGAATAGGCAGCTTAGAAAAAGATCCACTTTTTGAAATGGCAACTTCTACACTTCACTGCCGAATAGGCAGCTTAGAAAATAAAAAACTCAACCACCGCAAGCGGTGTTTTCTTCACTGCCGAATAGGCAGCTTAGAAACATACCAATCAGCATTTTTTTTATTGTTGTTTCTTCACTGCCGAATAGGCAGCTTAGAAATGATAAGAAATAAACATAAAAAAGCCTATATACTTCACTGCCGAATAGGCAGCTTAGAAATATTCGGCAGTGAAGTAGACATTTTAATTGAACTTCACTGCCGAATAGGCAGCTTAGAAAAATATCAAAACATGACATTAACTTAAATCCCTCTTCACTGCCGAATAGGCAGCTTAGAAATGCCATTTTTACCGCGCTTTGCGGTGGCTTCGCTTCACTGCCGAATAGGCAGCTTAGAAATTCGGCGTGGCGGCCAAGTCTTCGGCGTCTGACTTCACTGCCGAATAGGCAGCTTAGAAACCAATTTCGACCAAGAAAAACGGCTGAATGGCTTCACTGCCGAATAGGCAGCTTAGAAAAACACCGATACTGCCGACTTATTAGACCCATACTTCACTGCCGAATAGGCAGCTTAGAAATGCGTTTCTCGTGGGCTGTTGCCTTGCCACTTCTTCACTGCCGAATAGGCAGCTTAGAAATTCCCCGGTGAATGTATGCCGCCGAAAGAAGGCTTCACTGCCGAATAGGCAGCTTAGAAAATAAAAAATATGCAATTAAACCAAAAAAGAAACTTCACTGCCGAATAGGCAGCTTAGAAAACCGAGCAGGCGGCGAAATCGGTGCAGTGCATCTTCACTGCCGAATAGGCAGCTTAGAAACATGCCATCAAGTAATCGGGGCGGATTTCAACCTTCACTGCCGAATAGGCAGCTTAGAAAGTTGTGGCTTTGTCGTATGCTTTTTTTACCGCCTTCACTGCCGAATAGGCAGCTTAGAAATTTCCGCCGCCATTTATAGACTTCCTTTGATGCTTCACTGCCGAATAGGCAGCTTAGAAAGCATTGCAGCAGCTTGAAGAATTAAAAGTAGCCTTCACTGCCGAATAGGCAGCTTAGAAATTTTCCAGCACCTGTTCGGATGTTAGTTCGGGCTTCACTGCCGAATAGGCAGCTTAGAAATTGTTGTTTTTGCTTTCGCCGTTTTGCTTTTACTTCACTGCCGAATAGGCAGCTTAGAAATGATTTAAACGCTAAAGACAAAATGCGCTTTACTTCACTGCCGAATAGGCAGCTTAGAAATTTTAGTTTCTTTTACGTTTAAATTCCTTTAACTTCACTGCCGAATAGGCAGCTTAGAAAAAATCACTTTGATACCTTCCACCATCATTTGGCTTCACTGCCGAATAGGCAGCTTAGAAACTACCCATCACAAAAATCGTGATCCACTGTTCCTTCACTGCCGAATAGGCAGCTTAGAAAAACTGATAAAGTAGATACTATATCGAATTTTTCTTCACTGCCGAATAGGCAGCTTAGAAACTTGACAAAAACCGCTCCACCCATCGCATTTAACTTCACTGCCGAATAGGCAGCTTAGAAATTGTGGTCAAAACTTAAAATTATTGTTTATCTCTTCACTGCCGAATAGGCAGCTTAGAAAACATAACGGCAAAAGCTGAAATGCTTACAAAAACTTCACTGCCGAATAGGCAGCTTAGAAATAATTTGTCTGATGTTAAAGAATACGCCAAAGCTTCACTGCCGAATAGGCAGCTTAGAAAACTATGAGTGTACTGTACAACTAGCGCAGGGTCTTCACTGCCGAATAGGCAGCTTAGAAATCCGATGTCAACGGCAATCTTGTGTTTACCGACTTCACTGCCGAATAGGCAGCTTAGAAATGTCTAATAGGTCGGCATACTTGCGCATATCCCTTCACTGCCGAATAGGCAGCTTAGAAAAACACCGCAGCTAACATCACAAACAATTATTACTTCACTGCCGAATAGGCAGCTTAGAAATACACGCAGCCGTGATGAAAGCAATGAATGACCTTCACTGCCGAATAGGCAGCTTAGAAATTGTTTTTCTCTCTCTTGTTTTATTCTTTGTGCTTCACTGCCGAATAGGCAGCTTAGAAAATCACTTCGTCCATACCGTCTAAAGCGGGGTTCTTCACTGCCGAATAGGCAGCTTAGAAATTGTGATGCCATACTGGTAATGGTATAGCCTACTTCACTGCCGAATAGGCAGCTTAGAAATCTGTATAGGCCACTATATTTTTAATATAGGACTTCACTGCCGAATAGGCAGCTTAGAAAATTAGTCGCTGTTGCGGATGATTTGGCAGCCGCTTCACTGCCGAATAGGCAGCTTAGAAATTAACCGGTTATTTAGATAAAGCGACACCGATCTTCACTGCCGAATAGGCAGCTTAGAAAGCCTACATTTCCAAATACATTTCAAAAAATATCTTCACTGCCGAATAGGCAGCTTAGAAAGCATATTGAAATCAACCATCCGCACTTAAAAACTTCACTGCCGAATAGGCAGCTTAGAAAAAGCGCATTGGCTAAACGGTTGTAATCCATCTCTTCACTGCCGAATAGGCAGCTTAGAAAATTGGTGGTTTCTGTCAACGCATGAGATAACACTTCACTGCCGAATAGGCAGCTTAGAAATAATTCTGATTGCAAATGCGTGTCTTTTTCTTCTTCACTGCCGAATAGGCAGCTTAGAAATTGGTTTGGCCGTTTATTTATCGTAACTACTCCTTCACTGCCGAATAGGCAGCTTAGAAAGTGAGAGCTCGGCAAAAATGAGCGTTAGCAGACTTCACTGCCGAATAGGCAGCTTAGAAAACAACGCTGTTTGTTGGGTGGCGCCACGTGCTCTTCACTGCCGAATAGGCAGCTTAGAAATGACTGACCAATTCGACCGAGCGCAACAACTGCTTCACTGCCGAATAGGCAGCTTAGAAATTGGGTTGTTTCCGGCATTATTGCCGCTCCTGCTTCACTGCCGAATAGGCAGCTTAGAAAGTTTGCTTAAAGTCACCACTTGACCGACTGATCTTCACTGCCGAATAGGCAGCTTAGAAAATATTGATTCTAACACCACCGATCGCACTGTACTTCACTGCCGAATAGGCAGCTTAGAAATTATGGTTCGGGCGGGAATGTATCATCCGCAAGCTTCACTGCCGAATAGGCAGCTTAGAAAGAAAAAGAAAATTCAACTTTAGAAATTCTTGGCTTCACTGCCGAATAGGCAGCTTAGAAAAGTTACAAAACGACCAGGCAGACTTATTAACCCTTCACTGCCGAATAGGCAGCTTAGAAAATTAAAAAGACCGCACTTTTGCCCGTGCACTTCTTCACTGCCGAATAGGCAGCTTAGAAATATGCGTGGCTCGGTCAAATGCCAGGGCTTAACTTCACTGCCGAATAGGCAGCTTAGAAAATAGTAGGCAATGCTCTATATGGCGATCAATGGCTTCACTGCCGAATAGGCAGCTTAGAAAAGTCCGCCGGTATTGGTCGGGATAATGCCGCCCTTCACTGCCGAATAGGCAGCTTAGAAACGATTGCTTTTAGCATCATGCCAAATCCGCTGACTTCACTGCCGAATAGGCAGCTTAGAAATTTGTCCGGGTGAAAATAGTTTGAGTGGTGACCTTCACTGCCGAATAGGCAGCTTAGAAACAAGCGCGGTAAAAGTCCGAAGATTTTACGCCACTTCACTGCCGAATAGGCAGCTTAGAAATGGTCGATTCGTGAAGTGTTGCGTCGCTTAGGCTTCACTGCCGAATAGGCAGCTTAGAAAAAAATCACCCAGCGCGGTTTGGATGTGGCAAACTTCACTGCCGAATAGGCAGCTTAGAAATCGGACATATCGGGCGCATAGTAAGTATTAAGCTTCACTGCCGAATAGGCAGCTTAGAAATGAAACAAGTGTGCCAACTCATACGCCATGTTCTTCACTGCCGAATAGGCAGCTTAGAAATACTATTTCGCGCACGAAGCCTTTATTGATGCCTTCACTGCCGAATAGGCAGCTTAGAAATTTAAATTTTCGTGCGAAATATCAATTTCGACCTTCACTGCCGAATAGGCAGCTTAGAAAACTTCGCCGGCAAACCAACGCGGCTTGTCTGACTTCACTGCCGAATAGGCAGCTTAGAAAATCGCAATATCTTAATCCAACAAGCGAGCGATCTTCACTGCCGAATAGGCAGCTTAGAAATTGGCGTGCTAGGCTCTCACGCAGTGCATACACTTCACTGCCGAATAGGCAGCTTAGAAACGACATGAATTCAAAAGTTCAGGACGGCGAAAACTTCACTGCCGAATAGGCAGCTTAGAAAGCCAACACCCTGCCCAAAGTGCGCAACAATGCCTTCACTGCCGAATAGGCAGCTTAGAAATATTTAAACACCGTTTGGCAACAATACCGCGCCTTCACTGCCGAATAGGCAGCTTAGAAATTTATGGGGGTTTCATTATGCCGAATTTTATTCTTCACTGCCGAATAGGCAGCTTAGAAATCTTTTCATGCGACACACAGCCACGGAGAAAACTTCACTGCCGAATAGGCAGCTTAGAAAAAAACGGCAAGCGCGTTCGCAAGTGGTTTTTGCTTCACTGCCGAATAGGCAGCTTAGAAATTTAAATCGTCCCCGAATTGGTTGTTAGATTTCTTCACTGCCGAATAGGCAGCTTAGAAATAAATGGATGCCGTTTGTTGAGGAGTATTTGGCTTCACTGCCGAATAGGCAGCTTAGAAAATCCGGAATATAAAAACCGTAGCAATTTTTTGCTTCACTGCCGAATAGGCAGCTTAGAAATTTGTGTGATACGTAACTGCTTGCCTGTTTACCTTCACTGCCGAATAGGCAGCTTAGAAATTTAAAGCGGGCAATATGCAACAACGCGCCGCCTTCACTGCCGAATAGGCAGCTTAGAAAGCCTAAGCCGGGCGGGAATCGGTGTGCGGTGACTTCACTGCCGAATAGGCAGCTTAGAAAGTAAGGATCAGGCGATTAAATTAGATTACGAGCTTCACTGCCGAATAGGCAGCTTAGAAAATGCTTTTCAGTTTGGCTTCGGTGAGTAAATACTTCACTGCCGAATAGGCAGCTTAGAAAGCTTCCATCAAGAGTTTGCCTACATCCGATTGCTTCACTGCCGAATAGGCAGCTTAGAAAATTGCGTGCGGCGAGGTGCGTAAACAGGCAAGCTTCACTGCCGAATAGGCAGCTTAGAAATCTTTTAGATATTCCTGCGTTTCTCGTGGGCTCTTCACTGCCGAATAGGCAGCTTAGAAAGCACTCGGAAATGCAACGATTGCGCCCACCGGCTTCACTGCCGAATAGGCAGCTTAGAAAAACCGAATAACCAACGACCGCCAAAGTGCGGTCTTCACTGCCGAATAGGCAGCTTAGAAATCACGATTCGGAGCCTGCCAATCATCACAATAACTTCACTGCCGAATAGGCAGCTTAGAAAATGTCAAACAAATCACGCACTTGTTCAAAACACTTCACTGCCGAATAGGCAGCTTAGAAATGTATTGACTTACCAAAAGGGCAACTTACCCACTTCACTGCCGAATAGGCAGCTTAGAAAAAAACGGCAAGCGCGTTCGCAAGTGGTTTTTACTTCACTGCCGAATAGGCAGCTTAGAAATTGGACTTGTGTCAGTAACTGTAACCGCCGAACTTCACTGCCGAATAGGCAGCTTAGAAATGTGCCGCTTTCGCTGCTTTTTGGGTGTGGCGCTTCACTGCCGAATAGGCAGCTTAGAAAAAGAAGAAATCATTGCGCTTGATGAAATGTTTCTTCACTGCCGAATAGGCAGCTTAGAAATTTTCACCACGCATAATCGGGTTAATCAGTTCCTTCACTGCCGAATAGGCAGCTTAGAAAGCAAATATCTATAGTTTTTTCAATTGCTCTATCTTCACTGCCGAATAGGCAGCTTAGAAACACTGCTCAAAATCTTTTAGACATAAATCAACCTTCACTGCCGAATAGGCAGCTTAGAAAATTATTGACCGCGCTTTTGATGTTGACAAGGACTTCACTGCCGAATAGGCAGCTTAGAAAGAGGACATGGAAGAAAAAGACACGCATTTGCACTTCACTGCCGAATAGGCAGCTTAGAAAAAGAACAGCGAGTAGATAATTGGGAGTCATTTCTTCACTGCCGAATAGGCAGCTTAGAAAATCAGAAGATATAGCAAACTATCAGCCAATCGCTTCACTGCCGAATAGGCAGCTTAGAAAATATGGCTTGGGCGCGTGCGGCTATCTTGCACCTTCACTGCCGAATAGGCAGCTTAGAAACAGTTGAGAAAGCAAAATCCACGAAGTCATCACTTCACTGCCGAATAGGCAGCTTAGAAATATTGCCCGAACGTCAATCGGCTTGTCAAGTACTTCACTGCCGAATAGGCAGCTTAGAAATCTCCCTGTTATTTTCAAAAAATTACCAGACGCTTCACTGCCGAATAGGCAGCTTAGAAAGAATTAAGCATAAGAATTAAGCCTGATGATCCCTTCACTGCCGAATAGGCAGCTTAGAAATTATATCGCTCCGGAGAATAAGGTGGATCTAACTTCACTGCCGAATAGGCAGCTTAGAAAACTCCCAGAAAAACATCCGGAAGACACTCAAACTTCACTGCCGAATAGGCAGCTTAGAAATCGGGAAAAATACGGCTCATCAGTCGTAAAAGACTTCACTGCCGAATAGGCAGCTTAGAAATTGTCTTCATCGTCAAAAATCTCTTCTTGGATCTTCACTGCCGAATAGGCAGCTTAGAAAGGCTTGAAAGCGGAAGAAAACAAAGAAGGCAACTTCACTGCCGAATAGGCAGCTTAGAAAACATGCCGACAATATCAAGTGCATTTTCTGATCTTCACTGCCGAATAGGCAGCTTAGAAAAGCGTCAAAATCGCCCGTTTGCGAGTTTGGATCTTCACTGCCGAATAGGCAGCTTAGAAAACTTTTGGATAGCAGTAGCGAATACGTTCAGTCTTCACTGCCGAATAGGCAGCTTAGAAATCGTACGTTGGCGCATTTTGGTCTTCATCTTCCTTCACTGCCGAATAGGCAGCTTAGAAATTTTAATACAGATTTCACCCGGGCAATTTCTTCTTCACTGCCGAATAGGCAGCTTAGAAATCCGACGAAAGCTGTAAGCCATAAAGATAACGCTTCACTGCCGAATAGGCAGCTTAGAAAACATGGACATCACCATCGAGGTGCGTAATTGCCTTCACTGCCGAATAGGCAGCTTAGAAATTCATCGTCTCCTTCTCCTTCTCCTTCACCCTTGCCATCTTCACTGCCGAATAGACAGCTTAGAAATGTTTTTGATCTCCAATGCGTTCTATTTTTGCCTTCACTGCCGAATAGGCAGCTTAGAAAATTGTTGATAAAGTGATTTAACCGGCTCAACACTTCACTGCCGAATAGGCAGCTTAGAAAGTATAATTCTTGATGATGGAATAGCGAACCGTCTTCACTGCCGAATAGGCAGCTTAGAAAAACAAATCAGGTGACGACACCGAACAAAGCTACTTCACTGCCGAATAGGCAGCTTAGAAATACGCACACATTGCGGCACTTTGCCGCAAGATCTTCACTGTCGAATAGGCAGCTTAGAAAACCGTGCCCGCTAGAAATTGCGTTGATATAATCTTCACTGCCGAATAGGCAGCTTAGAAACAAGATTTTGCGGGTGCGTACATCCTGCCAAACTTCACTGCCGAATAGGCAGCTTAGAAAATTTACAGCCCATTCAAATCTCCCCTAACCCCCTTCACTGCCGAATAGGCAGCTTAGAAAATGTCCAAACATCAAAACATGGGCAGTCTTTAACTTCACTGCCGAATAGGCAGCTTAGAAATAATAGGGTTAGATTGGGGTACAGTATTGTGACTTCACTGCCGAATAGGCAGCTTAGAAATACATCGAACAGGAGCCGGTTGAAGTGGATGACTTCACTGCCGAATAGGCAGCTTAGAAAATGCAGTTAGTCAATTAGCCTCTTTAGCTCAAGCTTCACTGCCGAATAGGCAGCTTAGAAAGTAAAAACTACTCGCGCACAATCAACGGGACGCTTCACTGCCGAATAGGCAGCTTAGAAAACAATCTCATTGTTAAACGGATAGCCGTTATTCTTCACTGCCGAATAGGCAGCTTAGAAAATGCTAAAAAATGGCGTATTACAAGCCCTGCTACTTCACTGCCGAATAGGCAGCTTAGAAAACGTTACGACAACAACCGGTCACGTGCGCAAACTTCACTACCGAATAGGTAGATAAAAACGCCTAAAAAACTGACCGCACTTTTTCTCACAACAAAATCAAAGATGCTAAAGCTACACGTTTAATGTCTGAAAAGTAAGTTTATTGCTATAATCATAAACCTACTGAACAAGTAGCTTAGAAAATAGGTGTTTATTTGAAACTTTAACTGCCGAATAGGTAGAGCTATATATAACAAATATAAATAATTTCGTGATCTCACTCACAACTTTAAAATCACATGATTGTTTATCGATATATTAAGCATACAATAAAATCTGAAATTAAACTCCTATGGATAAATACAATGATAACTAAAACAAGCATAGTAAAAACTATCCGACAATTTCTTGTTGAACAAAATCATAAGAAATCGCAAACCGATAGGAAAAAACTAGAAAATGCCAATCTTTCAGATAAAGAGGAATTACTAAAAAAAATTGCCGACTACGACGAAAAATATCGTTTTGATGTTTGGATTCCAAATGCGGCGCTTGTTTTAGCAAAACAGCTTTATTTTGGAACGCATATTTCTCGAGGCATTCATTCTTCCTCAAAAGGAGACAACGTAAATTTTCAATCTGCTCCGACGCTTCCTCCTGAACTTGTCGGTTCGCAATTAATCCCTAAATTAGAACTTGATGCAAATGGAAACGCGGCGGCACTTCCTTTGGCCGGTTTTTTTAATATTATTGTTGATGCAGAAAAAGGGGTTACACTGAAAGAATTGCTACTCACCGATGATCCTCGTCTCGAAGGCTGTTTTGCAGATGATCCGGAATTATCGAATCAATATAAAGTCTGCTTTCAAAATGCCTTAAAAGGTGATTTAACAAAACCTAGTAGCGATGAACGTAATAAACAAATTTTATGGGTAAATCACCCCGACTCTCAAGAAGATACCTACACTTGTTTAGTACCGTTACATCCATCCTCGTTAACAAACCATTTTTATTATAAAATCAATCAATTACGTTACTCCGACACGAACAAGCAGGCATTATCCAACCGCTATAAAAAAGATACGGAACAGTTTTCCTACACAACACTGCAAGGTATTGGCGTCACTGTTCTTGGCGGCACCAAGCCGCAAAATGTTAGCCAACTGACCAGTAATCAAGGCGGGCGAAATTATTTGCTTCCTTCCCTTCCCCCAATTTTTAAATCGCGAGAACAGATACGCTTAACCGAAAAACAAACGACAATCTTTAACCGTCGTTTAGCTTATGCTTGTCGTGAGAGCTTTAATCTGTTGTATGAAGTTGTTGGAGCGGAAAAGAATATCTATCCGGAAAGAGACAAGCGCAAGTTTGCACTGGAGTTAATTGCGCAAACGGTTTTAATTCAGGCTGAGCGGATTCAAAAAACTCATCCGGCAGGTTGGAGTAAAGACTATTCGCTCAACGAATATCAAAAGTATTGGTTAGATCCAGGTCGTGCCGAACTTGATGGTGAAGAGATCTTCCGACAACACGCTGAACAAGATAATTGGAGTGCTGAAATCATTCGTCAATTTGCGCTGTGGATTAATGCTTGCCTAAAATGGCGTTTCAAATCCATTCAACAAGATTTTGCAACACCGGAATACAACCAATGGTGCAGAGATATGGAACAAGCCATTGCCGCACAAGCCCGCTTAAACAAATAAGGATCCAATATGAACGCTGATTTTTATCTGGTTTTCAAACACATTAATATTCAGTCCGCCAATGCCATTTCGGGTCCTTTAAGCTATGGTTTTCCTGCCATCAGCGGATTTGTCGGTGCAATACATGCATTGAGCCGTAAATTCAATGGCGAAGCGCTATTAAATGGCGTCATGATTGTCTGCCATCATCATGAGTTACAAGCTTATCAATCCACTTCATTTTCCGACCGCACTTTTATTCAAACCCGCAATCCAATAAGAAGAAATGGAGAAACGGCTCCGATTATTGAAGAAGGCAAAGTACATTTAAACGTTTCTTTGGTCGTTGAAGTACGAATTCCCGACAGAGCACTTTCTCGTCACATCAAAAATGACGCCGATTGTGATGAAGCTAAAGATTTCTTATCAAAGTGCAAAACACAGCTTATGCAACAACGGATTGCCGGCGGTTCCGTTTTCAGTATTGAAGACGTTCAGTTACGTCATATTGAGGAAGAATGGATAATCAAAAGCCAATTACTTCCAGGATTTGTGTTGGTGGATGCGCAAGCCGAACTGATTGAAATCACAAAAGAATTGCAACAAGGCTTGAAACAAGGGGGCTTCGTTATTTTAGAGGCGAAGCCTGACAGTACCGCATTAGATGCATTGATCGAAACGGCGATGTTGCACCATATTCCCAATCACCCGGATGCCAAAGCAAATGAATGGCAAAGTTACAGCATTAAACAAGGCAGAGGTTGGCTTGTGCCAATACCTGTGGGCTATCAAGCGATTTCCCCGATGTTTGATGCTGGACAGCTACAACATTGCCGCACACAGGATTACCCGAGCCAATATGTGGAAACCTTATATAGCTTAGGCAAATGGGTTTTCCCACTTAATTTACCGCAAGATTTATCCCGCTGTTTTTGGCGCTATACCGAACCTAAAAACGGCTTATACCTCATTTCACAAGGAGACCAATAATGAGCAAATCAAACACAACCCCAAGCGTACTCGCATTTGAACGCAATTTAGATATTTCCGATGCATTTTTTACGCAATGTAACAGCCAAGATAAAAATCCGGTTGAAGAAGCCGTTAAAATTCGTGAAAAGTCCGTTCGCGGCACCATTTCTAATCGCCTTAAAAATACTCTTACGAATGATCCAGCCAAATTAGATGCGGAAATTCAAAAACCTAATTTACAATGCGTTGATGTCGCCATGTTAAATGCTCAAAACGATATGTTGGTTGCACGTTTTTCCTGTAAAGTCTTGCCTTTTAATGGAACTCCTTGTGTTTGCAACGATCAAGGTTATCAGGACAAAGTGATTAAAACCGTACAAAGTTATATTGAAAATCAAGGCTTTTCAGAACTTGCCAAACGCTATGCTGCCAATATTGCCAATGCCCGTTGGTTGTGGCGTAATCGAATGAATGCGGAAAGCATTAAAATTGAGGTAGAACTTAATGACAAAACGCTTACTTTCGATAACGCTAAAGTCCTTTCATTAAATCACTTTGATGATGAATCCGTCGAACTCAAAGCACTTACCGATTTCATCGAGTTAGGATTAAGCGGCAAACAATTTGTAATTTTAAATGTCACGGCTTATGCCAAAATGGGTTATGGACAAGAAGTTTATCCGTCACAAGAGCTTATTCTTGACTCCAACAGTCGCAAAAGTAAAACACTCTACAAAGTTGAAAATGAAAAAGCGGCCATGCACTCGCAAAAAATTGGCAATGCTATCCGCACTATTGATACATGGTACAAATCCGATGCCGAATTCCCAATTCCGGTGGAACCTTATGGTGCGGTCACCAATTTAGGCACGGCGTTCCGTCAACCAAAAGAAAAATTAGATTTTTATACTTTATTCGATAATTGGGTCCTCAATGATGAAACGCCTGAGGTTAAACAACAGCATTATGTCATTAGCGTACTTATCCGTGGCGGTGTATTTGGTGCAAGCGGTAAGGAATAACCATGACACAAACCCACTACATTGAAATCAAAGCGATTCCGCAAGTGGATATGTTGCAAACGGAGGTCATCAGCTTCTGTTTGCAAAAACTTCACCAAATTCTACCGAACTTTGAAGGCAGAATCGGTCTTGCGTTTCCCGCTTATGGCAAGGATAAGACCCTCGGCGGCATTATTCGCCTCTTCGGATCAGAGAATGATTGCGGTTTTATTTATTTTAAATTGCAAGAACTGCACGACTATGCACTGATTAGTGAAAGCATGCAGATTCCGGAAAAAGTCAGAAGCTACCGTGTTTATCAACGTGTTCAGTCGAAAGGACAAAGTGCCCTTCGACGGGCGGAAAAACGCTTAAAGGCACAAGGTAAATGGAGCGAAGAAGTACGACAAAATATGCTGCAAAAACAAGCGACTCAACGTATCTATCCACACGCACATTTGAAAAGCAGTAGCACAAAACAGCAATTTATTTTAGCCATAAAATCCGTCTATAAAGCAAAATCCGTCGAAGGAACTTTTAGTGCCTACGGTCTAAGCCAAACGGCAACCGTTCCGCATTTCTAAACTAATAGCCTGTTTAAATGCGTTTTAAACAGGCTATAAACTTACTTTAATCCTCCCGCCAGAATCCCAAGGTTTCGTTAAAACACCATTGTCCCGCGCTTTCGTCTAAGGTGACTGTAGCGTATTTTAATGCAGTAAAGAGTAAACTTTCCTCTCTCAAATTCTCAGCCAACTCACTTAATGCAAGCGGCAAAGACATATCTAACCAGGTTTTAACAAAATCATTTTTCACGTTTAATGCCCGATAACGGAATTCCGGTAAAGCATCTTGCGGGTTATCCGGCGTATCCCATGCGCGTTCTTGTTCTCGAAAATAGGGTATGCCGTCTTCATCCAATAAACAGACAATATTTCTCTGTTTGCGTGATTCTCGAAAACGGCTCATAAGCGCTAAATTAGCGGTAAACCGATTACTCAATGCATTATCCCAATACGCATTCACACAATTTGTATTGGGATTATTCAGCAAATCTGCCGTGACTTGATGTTCTAAGTCAGCCAAACAAAAGTGCGGTCGAAAATCCGAGCGTTTTATAATACGAGGCAACGAGTCAATTCGTTCAAGTTGCTCTACTGGAATCAATTCTTCCGTACGGTGTGTTTCTAACGGATGCTGTTTATCCTCAAATCCCGGCTTCTTAAAAATCTCCCCTGTTTGCCCGGCTAAACCGCGCCAATTTGTTGGAAGTAAAGCAATATTAGGTTGCTCTGCGACTTTATCAGGGCGATGTCGCCAAACACGCCCAGCAAGCTGAATAATAGAACGCATAGAAGAAGGATCAACAATCGCCCAATCGTAATCATGATCTCGTCCGACTTC
The DNA here is from genome assembly GCF_920939465.1 of Aggregatibacter sp. Marseille-P9115. Taxonomy (GTDB): domain Bacteria; phylum Pseudomonadota; class Gammaproteobacteria; order Enterobacterales; family Pasteurellaceae; genus Aggregatibacter; species Aggregatibacter segnis_B. Next base: position 1,755,388 of record NZ_OV100759.1, on the reverse strand, counting down.
CGTCACCGGACTCCCCAGTACAATAAATAACTGATGTTTAGCTTGAGATGTCGCCACGGCAGCCATCACTTCAGGTTGGCTAAAGATTTTTCTACTATCCGTACGATTTAAAATGCGATCAAGTTTTTCTTCTAACGTTGAGCGAAGAATCAATAATTGTTTAGAGTGATAACAACATAAATGGATTTGATAGTCCTGCCACTCCGGTTTCATTTCTAATTGAAAAAGTTGCTTAGCAATCGGAATCATCGGTTTGATATTGGCAAAACGGATTAACCCGAAGCTAATTTGTTTTTTGGTCACTGAATCGTATTCACTGTGAATATTATGCAAACTAATGGCTTGCTGCACTAAATGTTCTGCTAGAGTTGATACATCAAACAATTGATTTTCAATTTTCTTTAATGGTGGCAAAGACATAATTTGTGCTTTTCTACGTACCGATACTTTACGTAGTTTGTCCGCGCGTTGTTGGACAAATTGTTGATGTGCTGATTCAAACGCCTCAAGATCTGCACAAGTCGCCGATTTTTGTTTAAATTCATCAAACCAAGCACAACAAATTGCCTTTTGATTAAGTCCTTGTTGACGATTATAAATTTCCCGCCCTGATTGATATGCGCGGAATAAACCGGCAATAAAATCAGGTGTCAGCGTTGCTGAAGACAGCAAAATGCGTGAACCAAACAAACCGGCAAGATGGACTAAACGAGAAAGCGCCGGTAAATCATCTTGGTTAAAATCGTCCGGTTCATCCAAAATTAAATCTGAAGTCAGTAAACGCAACATAGGCACAATATATTTGCCGCCGCGTGCCGTTTCGCTCGCCCCCATTAAATGATCGACAGTACAAGTGACAATTGGTGCATAAAATAATTTTCGAGCCTTAGGATCTTGCAAAACCGCTGCAAACTTTTCATCTTCAAGAGCAGACTCAATAAAATCGGCACCGTAAACTTCATTTTCCTCAAATTCAAGTCGAGCAGATTCACTGCCATCATTTTCTTTTGTTTGTTGCAATTCATATAGTTTTCGTACCGCACTTCCGCCGACCAAAACGGCTAATGCCTCCTCGGTCAAACTTAATTTCTGTTGTAACGCCTGCCCTGTTTGTAACGTTAAAACCCGCAAACCTAATGCCGCGGTAAAACGCGCCCCCTTTTGCGGATCAGCCAGCGCATACATAATGCGTGCATTCCCCAAGGTTTTACCGCAACCGGTACTGGCTAAATTCACAGAAAACAGACCGCACTTTTCCGTATCATCACGAATGGTTTTCGCTAAATCAAATGCCGCATTCTGCCATTGAAAACGTGAAATAGAAGTGCGTTTTACAAAAGCCTTATGCTGTTTCACGGCAGGCAATTCTGCCTTTAATTTAGGCAATAAGCGTGAAAAATAAACTGCCGTTTTACAAACACCAAGTAAGTGCTCATCCAATGCCTGTTTCGCCTGGTGGTTTTTATCCGTATTCGCAATGAGTTTGTAGTTAAAATCTTTGTCACCTAACATTATATCCGCTGGTAAAGAAGAGTAATGATGATCCCCTACCATCAAACATAAGCGGGTCACCAACAAGAAAAAGGGATCAGAAAAATCCATAGTAAGTAATGTCGGATGGTTCAATGCCTTTTTCGCCCAACGACTCATTGTTTTTTGCCAAGACCGACTGTCCGTCGCCAAAAAATCGAATTGCCAAAATTGCTTTTTATTGGGATGGGTACTTTTCTCGTTTTTTACCCATTGATCGGTGGGATAGAGTTGATGTTGATAAAAATTTTCCCATTTAGCGTCATCCAGATAAACGCTCTTTTGGTTTCTTACGTTTAATTCCCTACTTACATCACTAAAAAATGGCAAACGATGGTGCGAGGTGATTAACCAAATCAATGTTCTTGCCAGAGGAGGTAAATGACTAAAATCCGCCTTATTCACGATTTTAGGTTCATCAATATTGAGTACATCCAACCAATTTTTTTTATATTCCGACCAGTTTGCTAAACGCTCCAGCCATTCTTGATCTGTCTGACAACCGGAAATCATCGCTTCAAATAAGCGAGCTGAAATCCATTCATGGCGAAAATAATCTGCATGAGAAAATGCCTGAGGTTTCAATTTCAACTGAAAAGCTTTATTAGCCTTACCTAAGTCGTGCAATAACGCGGCAAGTGCGGTCACAATTTGGATTGAATACGCATGTAACCAGCCACCTTCATCCTCCGTTCGTAAAATATTGCGTTTGGTTCGATTTGTCGGTACGCGACCTTCTGCATTAAATTGTGATTTATCGCCCACAATCCAAAGTAATTCCGTTAAATTTTTACCATGCGTCCAATAACACGCGACTGCCGTATTTTTGCGCGCGGTTTGTCGTAGCATTTTATGGAGCGTGTCCAGTCCTGCTTGAGTTATCGGCGTTTGCCATACACGATCGCCGCAACGTTCGGCAAATTGATCTAAAATGCGACGGGTTTCCGTTAACGCATTTTTCTGGCATTGGCTAACCAGCAAAATGTTCATTTCGTGCCCCCCTGAGCAGCCAGTTGTTTCAACCCATCAATGATCAAATCTAACGCTTCAAAACGGGCAAAATTTTCAATGCAGGTTTGGCGAAATTCTTTTTCTGTATCGCCATTTTGTGAAGAAATAAAGGCTTGTGGCAAAATCATAGCATCCTTAATCATATCCGCCGCGTCAAATACCAAACCGCCACGGCGTGTTTTTCCGTGCAACACAGCCAAACCGTGTGGTAAACCGAGCACCCAACAGGCTGTTGCGCCCAGTCCATATGCTAAATAATTGCCGTGATCCAACAATTGATTGGTTAAATCAATGCTGTTGCCTCGCTCACTACGCACAAAATTCGGATCACGAAGCGTAAAATAATTGGCTAATTTATACACTTCTTTCGTAAAACGGCCCTCTGCCGCTAACAACGCCTGGCTATTCGCTACCTGTTGAAATTCAACTTGAAATTTCTGAATGACAGCATCCAGTATGTCCAAATCAAACTCCCAATCTAACTTTTGCCAACTTCTTCGCAAAATTTGCAATCTGATATGTTGCAATGATTTAGCAATTAACAAACGTTTTGTGTCATCAAACCAAAAAGCACACCATTGCTGCAAATATTCCACTGGTCGATACTCACTTTGTGGGCTAAAGAAATCACAACCGATTTCAGCCTCAGTCCCATTAAATAACGGGGTGCCACCACCACTACAAAAACCCACCATCACTCCTGCTTTGGCAAGCTCGCGCATCGCTGCTTGTGTAATAGAAGTTCCACTTCCTAGCAATAAGCACGTGGTATTAGCAATAGGAATGTTCCAATACAAGGATTCATGGCCTTGATCGGTCACATACTCCACTCGTCCACCATTGAGTAAAACCCGGCAATGTTCTAAATAGTACAAGTTAGCGCGTTTAGAATGCAGAATTGTTTTAAGATCGGAAGAAGGAATATAAGGGGTTTTAGGCATGAAATTGCTCCTTACATAAGATGAAATTTGTCAAAAATGCTACTGCTGATATATCAAGATGATCAAGAGATTTCTTATTTAGGAAAGAAATTTTCTTTTATTTTCATTATGTTCTCACTATACAGACCAAGACCATCAACATGAAATAAACTTTTTAATCAAATTCTTAAATTTCACTTGATCGCTATATATTTAATTGTATAATGAACCCGTTTTCATTTAAGATAGTCGTCATTCTTAAACACAATGGCCGGTGCAAACACTCCCCCACGTCTTTATCAAAGATATTCGCACCGGCCATTTTTTTCTTCTTATTCCTCGCTAAAGTCATTATCATTACGCCATTCTTTTCTTCATTCAGAGAACATTTATGCATAATTTAGCCCTAGAAAACCTACTTAATCAAAAGCTCAATAGCGATACCATCAACGACTACGCACCCAATGGCTTACAAGTGGAAGGCAAGGTCGAAGTCAAAAAAATCATCACCGGCGTCACCGCCAGCAAAGCGTTAATTGATTATGCTGTTGAACAAAAAGCCGATGCATTGCTCGTTCATCATGGTTATTTTTGGAAAAGTGAAAATCCTTGTATCCGCGGCATGAAAGGCAAGCGAATCAAAACGTTATTAATTAATGACATCAATTTATATGGCTATCATTTGCCTTTAGATGTTCACCCCGAACTCGGCAACAACGCCCTGCTCGCCCAATTGCTCGGCATCGAAAATCTTCAACCGTTAGAACAAAACGCGATCAGCATTCCGGTATGGGGTACGTTAAAAGAACCGTTAACTGCAGAACAATTTGCCGAACGTATCGAACAGGTGCTAAACCGCAAGCCGTTAATTTGCACAGAAAACGGACCGCACTTTATCCGCAAAATTGGTATCTGCACCGGTGGAGGTCAAGGTTACATTGATCTTGCTGCAGCCCAAGGTTGTGACGCCTTTATCACCGGAGAAATATCTGAACAAACGATCCATTCTGCGAGGGAGCAAGGGATTCATTTCTTTGCTGCAGGTCACCACGCCACCGAACGTTATGGCGTAAAAGCCTTAGGCGAGTGGCTGGCAAAAGAACAGGGTTTTGACGTGGAATTTAAAGATATGGATAATCCTGCTTAACTGGTTAAACCACAGATCGCTACATTGCTCAAAACAAGCAAAACAAGTATAATTTCGCCAATTTTTTCACTAAAACAAACAGGAATAATTATGGGTTTCTTAACAGGTAAACGTATTTTAGTCACAGGTCTCGCCAGCAATCGTTCTATCGCCTACGGCATCGCAAAAGCGATGAAAGAGCAAGGCGCAGAATTAGCGTTCACTTATTTAAATGAAAAATTACAACCGCGTGTTGAAGAATTTGCCAAAGAATTCGGCGCAAACATCGTTCTTCCATTAGACGTTGCTACTGATGAAAGCATTCAAAACTGTTTCGCAGAATTAAGCAAACATTGGAATAAATTCGATGGTTTCGTACACGCTATCGCATTCGCACCGGGCGATCAATTAGACGGCGACTATGTGAATGCGGCAACCCGCGAAGGTTATCGCATTGCCCACGACATCAGCGCATACAGCTTCGTGGCAATGGCGCAAGCGGCACGTCCATATTTGAATCCTAACGCAGCATTATTAACCCTTTCTTACTTAGGTGCAGAACGTGCGATTCCAAACTACAACGTGATGTGTTTAGCCAAAGCCTCTCTTGAAGCTGCAACCCGCGTGATGGCAGCGGATTTAGGTAAAGACGGCATTCGCGTGAACGCCATTTCCGCAGGTCCGATTCGTACCTTAGCGGCTTCCGGCATTAAAAACTTCAAGAAAACGTTGGCAACCTTCGAGAAAACTGCTGCATTACGCCGTACCGTGACAATCGAAGATGTAGGCAACTCCGCGGCGTTCTTATGCTCTGATTTAGCCTCCGGCATCACCGGTGAAATCGTCCATGTTGATGCAGGCTTTAGCATCACCGCTATGGGCGAACTAGGCGAAGAATAATTTTTTCTTCCTTTATTTATCGGCAGGTTTTTTAACCTGCCTTTTCTATTTGTAAGGCGGAGTTCACTCCGCTATTTTATGATGATTTCGGCAGGCTCCAGTCTGCCCTACGATAAAAATAATTATGTTCCAAGACAACCCATTACTCGCACAGCTCAAACAACAAATTCATGACAGCAAAGAACGTGTAGAAGGCACGGTAAAAGGCTCCGATAAAGCCTATGGCTTTTTAGAATGTGATAAAAAAAGCTACTTTATTGCGCCACCTGCCATGAAAAAAGTGATGCACGGCGACAAAATCAGCGCCACGATCGAAAAACAAGGCGATAAAGAACAAGCCGAACCGGAGACCTTAATCGAGCCGATGCTTACCCGTTTTATCGCGAAAGTGCGGTTCAATAAAGACAAGAAATTGCAGGTGCTTGTTGATCACCCTAACATCAATCAGCCCATTGGCGCCGCACAAAGCAAAGCCGTCAAAGAAGAATTACAGGAAGGCGATTGGGTTGTGGCAACCTTAAAAACTCACCCTTTGCGCGACGATCGCTTTTTCTATGCGCAAATCACTCAATTTATTTGCCACGCCGAGGATGAACTAGCACCTTGGTGGGTAACCCTTGCTCGTCACGAACAACCGCGTGAACCGGTGCAAGGACAAGATCACTATGAAATGCAGGATCAAGAAACACGCGAAAATCTGACCGCACTTCACTTCGTCACCATCGACTCTGAAACCACTCAGGATATGGACGACGCCTTGTATATTGAGCCTATCACCTCAAACAGTGAACAAACCGGCTGGCAATTAGTGGTGGCAATTGCCGATCCGACGGCTTACATCAGTTTAAATTCACAAATCGAAAAAGACGCCAAACAACGTTGTTTCACCAATTATCTGCCCGGCTTCAATATTCCGATGTTGCCGCGCGAACTTTCCGATGAGCTTTGTTCTTTAAAACCTCATGAAACCCGTCCGGCATTGGTTTGCTACATTCAAACGGACTTACAGGGCAACATCAGCGCGCCGGCAAAATTTGTGTTAGCCGATGTGCAATCAAAAGATAAATTGACGTATAACCAAGTTTCCGATTACTTAGAAGGCAAAGCCAATGCTTGGCAGCCGGAAAATCCGGAAACGGCAAAGCAAATTCACCGGTTGCACCAATTTACCCTGACCAGAACGCAATGGCGCAAAACCCACGCCCTGCTTTTTAAAGAAAAACCAGATTATTCTTTCGTGCTGGCAGAAAATGGCAAAGTGCAAGAAATTAAAGCGGAATACCGCCGTATTGCCAACCAAATCGTGGAAGAATCCATGATTATCGCGAATATCTGCGCCGCCCAATTTTTACATGAAAACCTACAATGCGGCATTTTCAACACGCACAGTGGATTCGATAAAAAATTCTTGGAAAACGCCCACAATTTCTTGTTAGCTAATTTAGCCAATGATGAAAACAAAGCAGAGTTACAAAGTCGTTATGCACCAGAAAACTTGGCAACCTTAAAAGGTTACTGCCAAATGCGCCATGATATTGAACCGATTGAAGGGGATTATTTGGAATTCCGTTTGCGTCGTTTCCTCACTTTTGCAGAATTTAAAGCGGAATTGGCACCGCACTTTGGCCTAGGCTTAAATGGCTACGCCACGTGGACGTCTCCAATCCGCAAATATTCGGACATGGTGAACCATCGCTTAATCAAAGCCCATTTAGCGGGTCGAGATTTTGCGAAACCGGAAGAAAGCGTACTTGCCCGCTTGCAGGAAGCTCGTCGCCAAAATCGTTTGGTGGAACGTGATATTGCCGACTGGTTATATTGCCGCTATTTGGCGGATAAAGTTACTGACAGACCGGAATTTGAAGCGGAAGTGCAAGATGTGACCCGTGGCGGTTTACGCGTGTTATTGCTGGAAAATGGCGCCTCCATGTTTATTCCTGCCTCAACGCTGCACGACAATAAAGAAGAGGTTGTGATTAATCCTGATGAAATCGCTTTTTATGTGAAAGATCAGCGCCAATACAAAATTGGCGATATCTTGCGTGTACAGTTAACCGAAGTCCGTGAAGACACACGCAGCGTTGTCGGCGTAGTGATTAAATAAAAAAGTGCGGTAGGTTTTACCGATGTTTTATAAAACACCATAAAAAACCACCGCACTTGCTATAAAAAATCCTGCTTAAACATCAAGCTTAAGCAGGATTTTCTTTTATGCAAGCTATGTTTTAGTTTACGCAAGTTTGGCAAGCGGCTTGGAACATCCAAACTAATTTTTCTTGCTCTTTGATGTAATCACTCATTTGTGAAGCGGTGCCTTCGTCATCTGCATCCGCAGCAAAAGCAAGAATTTCACGTTGTTGTGTCAACAAGACTTTGAAACCTTCTAAAGTGCCTTTTAAACAGGCCGCCGCACCGCTCACGGCAATTTCTTCTTTAATACGGGAATGGCTTAAATATTGGCTAAACGCGTTATTCGGCGTATAACCTAAGGTCAAAATACGCTCTGCAACTTCATCCACTTTTTCAACAAGATCAGTATAAATTTCTTCAAATTTTGCGTGTAATTCAAAGAAGTTCACGTCTTTAATATTCCAGTGATAACCACGTACATTGGTATAAAACACTTGGTAAGTAGCTAATAATTCATTTAATTTTGCAGCTAAGACTTCAGATTTTGCAGTATCTAAACCAATCATTGTTTTTGACATAATGTGTTCTCCTATACTTTGTTAATTTATAAAAAGATGAACGATATAAACCCAAAATCGTTCGTTTTTGTTGGCGTAAGTATAGAAAAAAGCACATAATAGCGCTAATTGTTACACTGAATAGAATTGATAGGTAATAAAAATTGAATAATAAAAAACAATTTCCAAAATCTATCAAAAAGGAACATAAATGACAGAAGTAAGTAAACCAACGGTTTCCAACCCCAAAAATACACGTAAAAAAGCGTTAAGTATTTTCTTTTTTATCCTCATCCTTATCACCGTTCTCACCGGATTATATTGGTTCTTTTTTATTAAAAATTATCAAACCACCGAAGACGCTTATGTGAGTGGTAACCAAGTGATGATTTCTTCGCAAATTGCCGGAAACGTGCGACAAATTAATGCAGAAAACATGGATTTTGTGCATGCGGGAGATGTGTTACTTGAATTGGATGACACGGATTATCAACTGAGTTTCAACCAAGCGCAAAATACCTTGGCAAGTGCAGTACGCCAAATTTCGCAACTCGGCTACACCGTGAAACAACTGGAAGCAACGGTTCAAGCCAACCAAACGGCGTTGACCAAAGCACAAGGTGATTTAGCGCGCCGTGAACAGTTAGGGAAAAGCGGAGCGATTGATAAAGAATCGCTACAACATGCCAGAGAAGCAGTAATGACAGCGGAAGCCAACTTAAAAGCGGTTAAGAACCAGCTTGCTGCCAATAAATCCTTATTAATGAATGTACCTCTGAAAGAACAGCCGGAAATTCAAAAAGCCATCAGTTCGGTTAAACAGGCATGGCTCAATTTGCAACGCACAAAAATCACCAGCCCGGTCGATGGCTATGTCGCACGCCGAAGCACACAAGTAGGACAAAAAGTTGCCGTAGGTAGTGCTCTGATGGCAATTATTTCCAACGAACAAATGTGGGTGGATGCCAATTTCAAAGAAACACAATTAAAAGATATGCGAATCGGACAGCCGGTGAAATTATCCTTTGATTTATACGGTCATGATGTGAAATTTAATGGCAAAGTAGAAGGCATCGAAATGGGAACCGGCAGCGCATTTTCTTTGCTCCCCGCTCAAAATGCCACCGGTAACTGGATCAAAGTGGTGCAACGCGTGCCGGTTCGTATTAGCCTAGATGCACAACAAATCACTAACTACCCGTTGCGTATGGGCTTATCTACCTTGGTTGAAGTGAATATTTCAGATACCCGTGGTGAAATGTTATCGCAACAAAAACGTACTGAGCCGCTCTATTCCACCAATACGTTGAATTATGATCAAAGTGCGGTGGAAAATCTCATCGAAAAAATTATTCGCGATAACACAAACTAAGGCTTGCCCATCATGCAAAAACCTATTGAAGGTGCTGCCCTTGGCATCATTACGTTAGCGCTGTCTCTTGCCACGTTCATGCAAGTATTGGATTCCACCATTGCAAACGTGGCGATCCCCACGATTTCGGGCGATCTCGGCGCATCGTTCAGCCAAGGCACTTGGGTGATTACCTCTTTCGGCGTCGCCAATGCGATTTCTATTCCCATTACCGGCTGGCTTGCCAAACGTTTTGGGGAAGTAAAATTATTCCTCATTTCCACCGCACTTTTTGTTTTAGCCTCTTGGTTATGCGGCATTTCCCATAGCTTGGAAATGTTGATTCTGTGCCGTATTTTCCAAGGATTAGCAGCAGGCCCGATTATTCCGCTGTCTCAGAGTTTGCTACTCAATAACTATCCTCCGGAAAAACGGGGTATGGCATTGGCATTTTGGGCAATGACCATAGTAGTTGCACCGATTTTCGGTCCCATTCTCGGCGGTTGGATCAGTGATAATTTACATTGGGGGTGGATCTTCTTTATTAATGTGCCCGTTGGACTGTTCATTATCAGTACCAGTTGGAAAATATTAATGCCACGAGAAAGTAAAATTCAGCACCAACCTATTGATACGGTGGGACTAGTCTTATTGGTGTTAGGCGTAGGCTGCTTACAATTAATGCTAGATCAAGGGCGTGAGCAAGATTGGTTCAACTCCACTGAAATCATTATCCTTGCCGTCATTTCCGCCGTAACCTTAACCGCACTTGTCATTTGGGAACTGACGGACGACAACCCTGTGGTGGATATTTCCTTATTCAAGCAACGCAATTTCACTGTGGGCTGTTTATCCACCAGCTTGGCATTTTTAATTTACCTTGGCTCAGTGGTGTTAATTCCCTTGTTGTTGCAACAGGTTTTTGGCTACACCGCCACTTGGGCTGGTTTAGCATCCGCCCCCGTAGGACTGTTCCCGATTTTGTTATCCCCTCTTATCGGTAAGTTTGGACATAAAATCGATATGCGTATTTTGGTCACCGTCAGCTTTGTGGTCTATGCCATTACCTTTTATTGGCGTGCCGTTACCTTTGAACCGGGTATGAGTTTTGCCGATGTAGCACTGCCGCAAATGGTACAAGGCTTAGCCGTCGCCTGTTTTTTCATGCCACTTACCACCATTACACTGTCCGATTTACCGGCACACAAAATGGCCTCCGCTTCCAGTTTGTTTAACTTTTTACGAACCCTCGCCGGTTCTATCGGCACTTCCCTTACTACATTCTTGTGGTATAACCGTGAAGCCGTTCACCACTCACAGCTGACTGAAGCCATTACCCCGTATAACCCGAACGCACAACAGTATTACCAAATGATGGAGCGTTTTGGCATGGGCGAAGAACAAACCTCCTCCCTGCTTGCCCGTAACATTACATCGCAAGGTTTTATCATCGGCGCCAACGAGATTTTTTGGTTATCCGCCGTGCTGTTTTTGGTGTTATTTATTTTGGTCTGGTTTGCCAAACCGCCTTTTGGAAACCGACACTAAAGTGCGGTCCAAAAAAGAAATATTTTTCACTTTTATTTACAAATCAATAACAAACGCCTATAGTAAAGCGCGTTAGTCGGGGTGCTCCGTTAGCTTAAATAACAGAGCTGAGAAATACCCGTGAACCTGATACAGTTAGCACTGACGTAGGAAACTAATGCACTTCACTCTGCTTCCATGGCTTCTTTCAGCCTATTTCCCCGTTTAGTTGTTAGCTGGTTTTGTTTTTCAATCTCCCCAAGGATAAAATCAATGACCAAGCTTTCTAAAAATTATTCACCACTAAAAACATCCTTAAAAGCGACCGCACTTTGCTTACTTCCAATGTTGTTTTATACGCACAATGCCCAAGCGGAAGGCAAACTGACCATTTATTGCAGCGTACAAAATGTCACCTGCGAAAAAGTCACGAAACGCTTTGCCGAAAAATACAACGTTGATGCCCAATTTGTACGAAATAGCACAGGTACCGTGCTCGGTAAAATCAAAGCAGAAAAAGAAAATCCACAAGCCGATGTATGGTTTGGCGGCACATTTGAACCGCACTTACAAGCCGCCGACCAAGGTTTACTCGCGACCTATCGTTCCCCGTTACAAAAAAACATCATGCCGCAATTTAAGAAATTAATGGATGAACGGGGGGATTACACATCAATCATTTATTTAATGGAAGTCGCCATTGGCGTGAATACGGAAAAATTAAAACAGCTCAATATTCCGGAACCAAAATGCTTTGCCGATTTGCTTAAACCGGAATTCAAAAATCAAATTCAGTATGCCGATCCCCGCGTATCCGGCACGGGCTATTCTTTTCTGACGACATTAGTGCAGCTTTGGGGCGAAGAAAAAGCGTTTGATTACTTGAAAAAACTCAATGCGAACGTGGCGCAATATTCCAAAAGCGGCTTAGCCACCGGCAACTTAGCGACCGGTGAAGTAGGCGTTGATATTGCCTTTATGCATGGCTATGTACGTGAAAAAGACAAAGGCGCACCGGTAAAAGGCATTTTACCTTGTGAAGGCGTGGGCTATACATTAGGGTCGGTAAGCATCATCAAAGGCGCACGTAATCTAGAAAATGCCAAACACTTCGTGGACTTCGTTCTCGACACCGAAGCGCAAGAAATCCCATGGCGCGAATCCGACTCTTACCAAATCCCTGCTAATATTCATGCAAAAGCCTCCCCCAAAGCCAGCGATCCAAGCAAATTAAAATTATTGGATATTGATTTCATCCGTTTTGGTTCCGATGCTGAAAGTAAACGCTTAATTGAGCGCTGGGTTGAAACGGTAAAAGGAGAAAAATAGCTGAGAAAAAAGTGCGGTGGAAATTTTAATCATTTTATAATTTATATCTCATAATATATAAAACATAATTTATACTTTACAGGATATAAAATCAAATTTATACTCCATAAAGTATAAAGTAAATTCTATACGCTATGCCGTATAAGGAGTAAAAATGGTTATTACCACCGCAAAAATGCTTTCGCATGTAATTCGGGAATTTCGCTATCAAGGCGAGCTCTCACAAACCGATGTTGCTAAACTCGCCGGAACGACTCAAGCCCGAATTTCAGCATTTGAGAATGAGCCGGAGCGTACTAAATTAGAAACGCTGTTTAAGATTTTGGCGGGATTAGAGCTAGAACTTATTGTGCAACCACGTAAAAAGTCATCTGATACTAATCTATCAATCAAAGAGCCAACAGCAACATACGATGATGATGAGGCGTGGTGATGAGTAACTCGATTCTAAACGTTGCCATGAATGGCTTGTTAGTCGGTGAATGGCGAAAACTGACCAGTGGCGCAACCGAATTTCAATACGCTGAAAAATGGTTGGAGTCTGTGCGTTCGCGCCCTATTTCATTGTCACTGCCTTTGTCACACAAAATTTATCGAGGAGATTCCGTTTACAATTTCTTCGATAATCTTCTCCCCGACAACGAACAGATCCGTTCACGTATTCAACAACGTTTCCAAACATCAACGAAATCCCCATTTGATTTGCTTTCCGCGATTGGACAGGATTGTATTGGCGCAATTCAGCTTTATCAGGGGCAGAGCCTCTCAGTACGTCAAATTTATGCAGAACCGCTAAATGACAAAGAGGTGGAAAACGTGCTGAAAAACTACCGCACTTTTCCTCTCGGCATGGAAGAAAGCGAGGATTTCCGAATTTCTTTAGCCGGAGCTCAGGAAAAAACAGCACTGCTTTATTATCAAAATCAATGGCAACGCCCTTTGCATTCCACCGCGACCAGCCATATTTTTAAACTTCCGATTGGTATGGTGGCACAAGGGCAGCTTGATCTTTCCGGCAGCTGTGAAAATGAATGGCTTTGCTTGAATATTATGAAAGCCTTCGGTTTGCCGGTTCCTCGAAGTCAAATTCAGTATTTTGGTGAAATGAAAGTGCTGATTGTGGAGCGCTTTGATCGCCGTTGGTCTGAAAATAGGAGTTGGCTAATTCGTTTACCACAGGAAGATATGTGCCAAGCACTCAACATCGCTCCTGCACGAAAATATGAAAATGACGGCGGGCCGAGCATTCTTCAAATTATGTCGCTTCTCAACGGTTCATCCAACGCCCAAGCAGATCGCAAGCAGTTTTTTAAAGCGCAAATTATTTTTTGGTTACTTTGTGCCATTGACGGTCATGGCAAAAATTTCAGTCTATTTTTAGAACAAGAGAATCGCTATCGTCTAACGCCTTTTTATGACGTGATGTCCGCCTATCCGCTCATCAAACACAACGGACTACAAAAGCAAAAAGTCAAAATGGCCATGGCGTGGCACGGCGAAAATAAACATTATTTATGGGATAAAATACAACTCCGCCACCTTTTTAATACAGCTAAACTCACCGGCTTGGCAAAGGAAACTGTAGAAGACATTTTGCATGAGATCTGTGCACTATACCCAAGAGTCAGTGAAATAAATACCCATAGATTGCCTGATGAAATTGTCGAGCCTATTTTCATGGGATTGGAAATGCAGATGAAAAAGATAGGTTAAAAAAGTGCGGTGGAAATTCACCGCATTTTTAGTTTCTGAAAAGAAAAAACGTCGGAGAAACCGACGTTTTTTATAGCTAGCGTTAAAGCGCCTCAATCGCCTTATACTGCTCACGAATTTTTTCTAATCCGGATTGATATTCGGCTTGTTTTTCGCGTTCTTTGGCGATAACCGCTTCCGGGGCTTTGGCGACGAAGGCTTCGTTGCTGAGTTTGCTTTCAATGCGTTTAACTTCGTTTTGATATTTTTCAATCTCTTTGGTTAAACGGGCAAGCTCGGCTTCTTTGTTGATGAAACCCGCCATCGGCACGAGAATTTCGGTGTTGCCGACTAACTTCGCTACGGCTAACGGCGCTTGTTCGCCCTCTTTAAGCACGCTGACGTTATCTAACTTCGCCATGGCTTGTAAAAGTGCGGTTTGTTTTTCCAGTATTTTTTGCTCGTCGGCCGGAATATTACGGAATAAAAGATCGAGTCCTTTACTTGGTGGAATATTGCATTCAGCACGGATGTTACGCACAGCAACAATCACTTCTTTAAGCCAATTGATCTCTGTTTCAGCCTCGGCATCAAACGCGTTTTCTTCGATGCGAGGGAAAGGTTGCAACATGATGCTATCTGCGGTGATCCCCATAAAACCTTTCACTTTTTGCCAAATTTCTTCGGTAATAAATGGCATGAGCGGGTGTGCTAAACGCAACAATTTTTCCAACACATGAACCAAGGTTTGGCTTGCCGCACGAATTTGCGCTGCATTGCCGTTGGCAAATATCGGTTTGGTGAGTTCCAAATACCAGTCGCAGAATTGGTTCCAGGTGAATTCATAAATCGCATTGGCACAAAGGTCGAAACGGTATTGGCTTAATGCGTTGCGGAAAGTTTCTACTGTGCGATTGAATTCAGATTGAATCCAACGATCTGCCACAGAGAATTCAATTTCGCCTTGGCTTAAATCTAATTTGTCATTGGTGAGCACGAAACGGCTTGCATTCCACAATTTGTTACAGAAATTGCGATAGCCTTCTAAGCGTTTCATATCCCAGTTGATATCACGACCGTTTGAAGCCAATGCGGCTAGTGTAAAGCGCAATGCATCTGTGCCGTGAGCCGCAATACCGTCTGCGAATTCTTTGCGAGTCGCTTTAGCAATTTTCTCTGCCAATTGTGGCTGCATCATGTTGCCGGTGCGTTTTTCAAGTAAATCTTCAAGGCTGATGCCGTCGATCATATCGATTGGATCAAGCACGTTGCCTTTTGATTTCGACATTTTTTGGCCTTGTTCATCACGGATTAAGCCCGTCACGTACACGGTTTTGAATGGCACTTGCGGTTTGCCGTTTTCATCTTTCACAAAGTGCATCGTAAACATAATCATACGCGCAACCCAGAAGAAGATGATGTCAAAGCCTGTGATTAACACATCCGTTGGATGGAACATTTTGAGTTCTTTGGTTTGCTCCGGCCAACCTAAAGTGGAGAACGTCCATAAACCTGATGAGAACCAAGTATCTAGCACATCTTCATCTTGTTTCAGTTCAACTGCAGAATCTAAGTTGTATTTTGACCGCACTTCGGCTTCGTTGCGCGCCACATAAACGTTACCTTCCGCGTCATACCACGCCGGAATACGGTGTCCCCACCAAAGTTGGCGAGAAATACACCAATCTTGAATATCACGCATCCAAGAGAAGTAAAGGTTTTCGTATTGTTTCGGTACGAATTGGATTTCGCCGTCTTCCACCGCTTTAATCGCCACATCAGCAAGTGGTTTCACGCTCACATACCATTGGTCGGTTAGCATCGGCTCGATTGGCACACCACCACGGTCGCCATAAGGCACTTTGAGATCGTGTGGTTTGATTTCATCTAATAAACCCAGCGCTTCAAAATCTGCCACAATTTTTTTACGTGCTGCAAAACGCTCTAAGCCACGGAAATCGGCAGGAATCGTTGCTTCATAGCCGGCAAGTGGTTTGCCATCAGTACCGATAATTTCCGCTTCATCACGAATATCCGCATTTAAGGTTAACACGTTGACCATCGGTAAGCTGTGACGTTTACCCACTTCGTAGTCGTTGAAATCGTGCGCAGGGGTGATTTTCACTACACCGGTACCAAATTCACGATCCACATATTCATCGGCAATAATCGGAATTTGACGGTTAGCCAGTGGCAGAACCACGGTTTTACCGATTAAAGATTGATAACGCTCATCTTCCGGATGAACCGCCACCGCCGTATCGCCCAACATGGTTTCCGGACGCGTGGTTGCCACCACTAAGTAATCTTTGCCATCGGCGGTTTTCGCACCATTTGCTAACGGATAACGGAAATGCCAAAGGGAACCTTTGCTCTCTTTGTTTTCCACTTCTAAATCGGAAATCGCAGTGTGAAGTTTTGGATCCCAGTTTACCAAGCGTTTGCCACGGTAAATTAACCCTTCTTCGTGCAAACGAACAAATACTTCTTTTACCGCATTAGATAAACCCTCGTCCATGGTGAAACGCTCACGTTCCCAGTCGATTGAGTTACCTAAACGACGCATTTGTTGGCTGATTGTGCCACCAGAATAGGCTTTCCAATCCCAGATTTTGTTGATGAACGCTTCACGACCATAATCGTGGCGAGTTTTGCCTTCTTCTGCGGCAATTTTACGCTCCACCACCATTTGGGTTGCGATACCTGCGTGATCTGTCCCTGCTTGCCATAAGGTGTTATGTCCTTCCATACGGTTGAAACGGATTAAGGTATCCATTAAGGTTTGTTGGAACGCATGCCCCATGTGTAGGGAACCTGTGACGTTCGGCGGCGGAATCGCAATGCAATAGCTCGGCGCATTTTCATTTTCTGACGGTTTAAAGTAACCGCTCTCTTCCCAATGTTGATAAAGGGCTTGTTCTACCGCAGACGGATTAAAACGGTCTGCCATTTCGAATTTTTGTGTCATTGCTAATCTCTTTAGTTAATAATTATATAGAACGAGAAATAGAAGATTCTGAGTTAGACAATAAAGTAGGTATTAAACGCTCAGAAAATCCTGCTAATATACATACCATAAGAACTCCTATAATAGAGTTTTCAAAAAATTTTATTGTTATAATTTCAGAATTTAGTATAAGTAAAAAAATTGTTGAGGAAACTAATCCTAGCATTAACTTTTGCAAACCTAATAAACTATACAAATACCATTTATCAAATTCTTGTAAGTTTCTTTTTTTTAATGACATAAATAGACTCATTAATGAACCTAAGGATGTACCAAAGGAAATCAAGCAAAAATACTCCATAGATGTAAGAGTAACACTATTATAAGAAAATGATAAACTACACCAATACTTTACTATAAAAGGAATTATTAGGAATAATAGAAAAGGGGCTATCATAGACATAGAATTAATTAACATCATTTTATTCTTTTTGAAAATATCATTAACAATTTCTTTAAACGCCTCCCCTCTATCATCTTCATTTATATTTTCATAATCATCTAAATATGAAGATAAAGTATGAGCTATTAAGTTTTTATTTTCTTCATAATTATCCGTATGTAATAATGCAGCTTTAGCCTTTATATATTCACTCTTAACATGATTAAATTTTTTTATAATTTTTTTTGCTAGTTCTTCATCACATGAATCAATTAGAATTCTTATTCTATTCTGGACTGACTTACTTTCTATCTCATAAATAACGTATTGGTCTCTTTTTGAAATAATGCCAAGTATTTTATCACCTACACTATCTTCATTTCCTACTTTATGTTTTTTTATATTTTCTGTTGGATCAAATTTATTTTGTTCATCATTTGATAAAGTCATTACTATCTCCCTTAACTAAAACAAAAGCATCCTAAATTTTATTAGAAAAAATATTACCCTATTCGGATAAATCCCCCGAATCACCTCTTTCAATTCCTCCAACCCCATATTCTCCTGCTTCGCATGCAGTTCCGTCAGCTCGTCAAGAGTAATCGGCGAAACATTTAACACCTCAATCGTGCAGAAGTATTGATTATCCTCAAACCGCCCAACACGTAAAATATCTCCTGCTTTAAAATGGCTTTCAGATTTATCCCGAATAGTGATGGTTTTGCGCCCGGCGAGAATATCGGCTTCAAAGCGTTGGTAGAAAGTAATGTCGTTCATAAAAGTGCGGTCAATTTTTTAAGTGTTTTTTTTGTAACCATCCCCCTCTTTGGCAAAGAGGGGAGTCTTTTTATATCGTTATGCCTGCTCCGTACTCAACGTCCAGCCTAACTGTCTTAGTTGTTTATAACGCTCACGCGCTAAGGCTTTTGGTTGTTCCTCCACAGGAACAAAGTCGATAATTTGGTTAAAACTATTAATGTATTCCGGCAGTTGCAGTTGCAGATTAATCAGTAAATCACGGCTTTGCGCATTGCGTTTGCCCGTCCAACTAATTTCAATGGGCGTGGCATACGTGGTGGCTTCGCCGGAAAGGTTGTGCGGAACGAACTCGTCAGGTTCTCTTTGCCACAACGCCTCATCAATATTGAGCGCCTGCGCTTCACTTTCACACACCAATAAAACACGTTTTCCTAAACGCCAAGCAGATGCTGCTAAATCACAAGCAAGGCTTTCCACGGCAGTCAAATTTGACTGTGCAAGAGAGGTGTCGGAAAGCAGGTAAAATTGCGCGTTTTTCGGCATAAATAACAAGTCCAAACGAGTAAAAATGAATTGCCAGATTTTAGCGGAAATCGGCTGAAATATAAAATGTTAATTTCCGAAACCTTTCGCCGCTAACTGAGCGCACTTTATGATCTAAGTCACAAAACCGATTTTCTGTTTGTAATTTCAGTTCATAGATGAGTCAGGCGGTGTTAAAATCCGGCTGACTTTTCATTAATAATCAATAAGAGGTAATTACAATGGCATTTCGTATTGAAAAAGACACCATGGGTGAAGTTCAAGTTCCGGCAGACAAATACTGGGCTGCTCAAACCGAACGTTCCCGCAACAATTTCAAAATCGGTCCTGCGGCATCTATGCCACATGAAGTCATCGAAGCCTTTGGTTATTTGAAAAAAGCAGCCGCATTTGCCAACCATGATTTAGGCGTGTTGCCTGCTGAAAAACGTGATTTAATCGCACAAGCTTGCGATGAAATTTTAGCAAATAAATTAGACGATCAATTCCCTTTGGTGATTTGGCAAACCGGTTCTGGTACGCAATCCAACATGAACGTGAACGAAGTGGTGGCAAACCGTGCTCATGTTTTACACGGTGGTAAATTGGGCGAAAAATCCATTATTCACCCGAATGATGATGTGAACAAATCCCAATCTTCCAACGATACCTTCCCAACCGCAATGCACATTGCCGCATACAAAAAAGTTGTCGAAACAACCATTCCTGCCGTAGAACGTTTACAAAAAACCTTTGCAGCAAAATCTGAAGCCTTTAAAGACGTGGTGAAAATCGGCCGTACTCACTTAATGGACGCCACACCGCTCACACTCGGTCAAGAATTCTCTGCCTATGCCGCGCAATTACACTTCGGTTTACTTGCATTGAAAAATACCCTGCCGCACTTACGCCAATTAGCCCTTGGCGGCACGGCAGTCGGTACCGGCTTGAATACACCGAAAGGCTATGATGTGAAAGTGGCAGAATACATTGCTAAATTCACCGGTCTTCCGTTCATTACCGCAGAAAACAAATTTGAAGCATTAGCAGCGCATGATGCTATCGTGGAAACTCACGGTGCATTACGTCAACTTGCTATGAGCTTGTTCAAAATTGCTAACGACATCCGTTTATTGGCATCCGGTCCGCGTTCCGGTATCGGCGAAATCTTAATTCCGGAAAATGAACCAGGTTCTTCCATCATGCCGGGTAAAGTCAACCCAACCCAATGTGAAGCCATGACCATGGTTTGCGCACAAGTGTTTGGTAACGACACCACTATCGCGTTCGTCGGATCTCAAGGTCACTTCCAATTGAACGTGTTCAATCCGGTAATGATTGCGAACTTCTTACAATCCGCTCAATTGTTAGCAGATGCCTGTGTTTCTTTCGACGAACACTGCGCAACCGGTATTGAACCGAACTACCCACGCATTAAACAACAACTTGAAAATTCATTGATGTTGGTCACTGCACTTAATACCCATATCGGTTATGAAAATGCGGCGAAAATTGCGAAAACTGCACACAAAAACGGTACCACCTTACGCGAAGAAGCCATTAATCTTGGCTTAGTTTCTGCGGAAGACTTCGACAAATGGGTGCGTCCGGAAGATATGGTGGGCAGCTTAAAATAACTTGATGCGTTAAATTAAGTTATGAGTAAAGAAGACGGGATCAATTTCCCGTCTTTTTTGCTATAATCACCCACATAAATTTTTATGACGGATTGTTTATGAAATTAAAATCGCTGCTGTTTATTTTGAGCTTATTTCCTACCGCACTTTCTGCCCATTGGGTGAATGTGGGCACTGCCGACTATAATTGGGGGCCGTTCTTGGTTTATTCCATTGATTTGGCGACCGAAGACGGTGCATATCAGGAAAATCAATTGCCTATCATGCTTTCTTTCAAATATGAAAAGCCGGTTGAAGGTAAAAATTTTGCGATTAGCTTAATTAAAGAAATGGAATTTCTAAAAGCGGATAAAGCGAAAAGTGATGTATGGCTAAAAGACATGCAGGCTATTTTCCCAGATTTCTCACCAAACGATGTATTACGTTACATTGCGTTGCCCGATAAAGGCTATTTCATGTTAAACGACTCAATTTTGGATCATGAATTTGACCCGGAATTTAGTCGCTTATTTGCCGGCATTTGGTTAGCACCAAACAGCAATTTTATAAAATTACAGCCGCAATTATTAGGCAAAGAAAAAAATGCCACGCCGGCAGAAGAATTTAAAACACAGCCGGAAATTGCCCCGCTGAGCGAAGATGATGCCAGTCCGCAACTACCGCCAAATTTCCCGTTAAATAACAAGAATCCGGAATTTGGCTAGAATACAAAAAACAAAGGGTAGCGAAATGCTACCCTTCTTTTTTCCTCAAAACCTTACGCGTCTTTAAATGATTTGATTTGCTGTAAATGATGAGAAATTTGCTTGAATTTATGGCTTTCGTTTTCATCCCACACAATATCGTAATACGGAGACAAAACCTCCGCACTACGTTTGGAATCCAACACACCGTCTTCAACCGATAAAAAGACCAGACAGCGACCTTTATTCTTCATGCGGAAATTTTCCACGCATTTGGTGGCGATGTCTTCGTATTCTTCCGGACGGTCTATCTTGCCGGTCATATTTTCTTGTGGAAATAAATTCGGGTTGAAAATCGCCTGTTTAATGCCGCACAAGAAGCCAATACGCTCCGCCCAGTAGCCACCCAATCCAACGCCGCAAATCAACGGGTTCTCATCTTTCGATTCAGACACCAGTTTATGCACCTCATTCAGCAAGAAAGTCATGTCATGACGCGGGTGTAATGTGCTGTAATTAATAAAACGCACGTCACCATCAATAAATTTTAACTGCATGACTTTTTCATGATTACCGGGGCTACTGGAATCAAAACCATGTAAATAAATAATCATTTTATTACTCCAACTTGATTACGGGTTTTCTGCTCTAAATATAAAATCATTTGCAAAGCGATATTAATGCCGCTGGTTTTCTCAATCATTTCAAGTCCCGGGCTGGCATTCACTTCGAGCACCAACGGACCATTCACAGAACGAATTAAATCCACGCCGGCAACATCCAAGCCCAACGCTTTCGTAGCATTTAAAGCGATTTGCTTTTCCTGTTCGGTCAGTATCACTTTTTCCGCTGTGGCGCCACGGTGGCAATTTGCGCGAAACTCTCCGTTCTGCCCGATACGTTGCATGGCGGCAACCACGCGTCCACCAATCACAAAACAGCGTAAATCGGTGCCGTTGGACTCCGCCACAAATTCTTGCAACAACACGGGTACATCCGATTGCTTTAATGTATCCAAAATACTAACCGCACTTTGTGCCCGCTCCGCCAAAATCACGCCAATGCCTTGCGATCCGGTTAGGGTTTTCAAAATCGTCGGTGCACCGATGTGTTGCACCGCATGATTGGCATCCACTTCCATGCCGGCCAATAAAGAATCCGGCACAGCGATGCCATGTTGTAACAACATCTGCAGGCTCAACCATTTATCTCTGGCATTACGAAATGCATCCACATGATTCAAGCAAGGAATACCCAACGCCTGAAAATAGTGCAACACACGATAGCCCATGAGCATACTGGTTGTGCCAAAACGAGGCAAGACTGCATCATATTGCGGCAATAATTGTGCTTCACTTTCAGGCTCTGCCTGATAATACAACGCAAAGTGCGGTGGATTTTTACGGAGTTTTATCAAGCAACGATTCGGATCCAAAATATCCATTTGATGCCCGTTTTCTTCCGCCGCACGTTTTAGCCGCTGACAGCTATATAAACGCGGCTCACGACACAACATTAACAACTTCATACAAAATTACTTTTTAATGAAACCTTGTTGTTGCAAATAAGCTAGCACTTTCGGACGAATCGGCTTATCCAAACTCTTATTACGTGACCAATCCATGTCAATGTTGCTACGCTGACGATAATATTCAGCAACGGTAGCGTTATATTCGTCAAGTTTAGTGGTATCCAACGGCTGATAAGCATTTTCAAAGAACAAAGTTTCTTTCGGCAAACGTGGCTTGGTCGGCGGATCCTGATCGGGATATCCCAAGCACATGCCCACCATCGGTAAACAATGTTCCGGCAGATTTAACAACTTGCCGACCGCTTCCATTTCATTACGCAAAGAACCGATATACACGCCGCCAAGCCCTAAACTTTCCGCCGCCAACAAGATATTTTGCGACATGATACCGGTATCCACCGCGCCGATGAGCAAGACTTCCGCATAATCCAACTGTGCCGTTGGACAAATTTGTTTATGTTTATGGAAATCAACACAGAATACCCAAAACTCTGGTGCGGATTTCACATACTCCTGATTAGAACTGTATGCCATCATTTGCTCACGAATAGCCGGATCAGTGATACGCACGATAGAAACACATTGCAAATGGTTAGATGTAGAGGCAAAACGCGCTGCATTCACAAGCTGTTCAATCACTTTGTCAGACACAGGCTCATGAGTAAATTGACGAATGGATCGGTGAGCTAAAATACAATCTAACGTCGAAGAAGTAAGTTTTTTCTCAGACATAAACCTTCCTTACTATAACAAACACAAAATCGTCTCTATCTTACACTAATTAGGCGCCCTCCCCAAAACCCCTTTATTCTTTTTTAGAGAGGTCGTAGAATCGTCCTACTGATTCATCACAACAAGGAAAAATTATGTTTGTTACTATTTATGGACGTTTAAGTTGCCCGTATTGCGTACGCGCCAAAAACTTAGCCGAAAAACTGAAAAATGCCGTGGAAAATTTTGATTATCGTTATATCGACATCATCGAACAGGGCATGACAAAAGAAGACATTGCGAAAATCATCGGCAAACCGGTACACACCGTGCCGCAAGTGTTAATTGATGATAAATCCATCGGCGGTTGCACCGATTTTGAAGCCTTAATGCAAGAGCAATTCCCCGACATTGCTTGATGCTTCTTTTATAAAGCCCAAAGTGCGGTTAAAAATCCATTCGTTTTTCTAACCACACTTTAATCTAGAAATATCCTTAATGACGGGGATTTTCCTGTCCTTTCAAATAACTGCCATCTCACTATTTTAATCCAATAACACTACCCTCATCACACTGTAAACAATTCATTACATAATAACCAAGGGTGTAATGTTGATATGTCATACATCAAGCTTTTGAAAGTCATTTATCCATATCACGGCAAAGGTTCAATAGCAAACCAAGGTTCCAAAATATATACAAACCACTCTAAAACTTCATAGAAAATTAACATTTTGTGATTCATATCACATTCTTTATTTTACATAGTGTAAAATTTACAATACAATCACTGTCAATTTTGAAATACACAACAAGGAACATCTATGAACAAAACAGTGGGAAGTACGCTGCTCGTGGCAGGTACCATGATTGGCGCAGGCATGTTAGCCATGCCGTTAACCTCTGCCGGCATTGGCTTTGGCGCGACCTTATTTCTTCTACTTGGGCTTTGGACGCTGTTAACCTTCAGTGCGTTGCTGTTCGTTGAGCTTTACCAAACCGCACCAAGTGACGCCGGCATCGGCACGCTGGCAGAGCAATATTTCGGTCGCCCGGGACGGATTGTTTCCACCGCCGTATTAATTGTCTTTTTGTACGCACTCATTGCGGCCTACATCAGTGGTGGCGGTTCTTTATTGACCGATACACTGCCAACCATCGTTGATCGTGATACTACAAGCAAAGTCGCCGTATTGATTTTCACCCTTTTCTTCGGCGCTTTTATCATTATCGGTACGCACAGCGTAGACAAAATTAACCGCGTGTTGTTCTTTGTGATGATTGCCACTTTTGTGATGGTGCTAAGTTTGATGTTGCCGGAAATTAAACTCGACAACTTGATGGCAATGCCCATTGATAATGCGCTGATCATTTCCGCCAGCCCGGTATTTTTCACCGCGTTTGGTTTTCACGGTTCTATTCCAAGCTTAAACAAATACCTCGGCGGCAACGTCAAAGCCTTGCGTATATCCATTTTAGTAGGTTCCGGTATCACCTTGTTCGCTTACATTTTATGGCAACTCTCCACCCACGGTTTGCTTACACAAAATGAGTTTCTACAAATCTTGCAACAAGATGCCACGTTGAACGGCTTAGTCACCGCCACCTTAACCATCACCCAAAGCAGCATGATGGCAAACGCCGTGAAGATCTTCTCCACCTTGGCGTTAATCACCTCATTCTTGGGTGTAGGGCTCGGCTTGTTGGAATGTATCGAAGACTTGTTAAAACGTTCCTTTAACATTCATGCAGGACGTTTCTCTCTAGGGTTAATGACATTCATTCCGCCAATCGTCTTCGCCTTATTCTACCCACAAGGTTTCATTTTGGCGTTAGGCTACGCCGGTCAAATGTTCGCTTTTTATGCCGTCGTTCTTCCGGTTTCTCTCGTGTGGAAGGCGCGCCGAATTCACCCGAATTTGCCATATAAAGTCTGGGGCGGAAAAGTAACATTGATGCTCGTTTTAGTTCTTGGCGTAATCATTACGTCCATCCCATTCGCTATCCGCGCCGGCTATCTGCCGTTTGTAGTGGGTTAAAAACACCTAAAAAACAGACCGCACTTTGAGATCCTACAATAAAGAGCAATACTACAATCAACGTGCGTGTGCGCGGTTAGGTTACCCATTTCCCCTGTTCCACAGGGGAAATCGTCTTTAAAAGGAGTAACATCATGTTAAAAGAATCACTGATTGAAAATAATTCCATTAAACTCAATCAAACTGCAAACACATGGGAAGACGCCATTAAAATCGGTACGGATTTATTGGTTGACTCTGGTGCTATTGAACCCCGTTATTATGAGCATATCGTCAATAATATTAAAAAACTCGGCCCTTACATCGTAATTGCTCCAGGACTTGCTATGCCACACGCACGCCCGGAAGAAGGTGTGATTAAAACTGCGTTTGCTCTAACAACATTAAGTACGCCGGTGGATCTCGACGGCGAATCCGTTTCGATACTACTCACACTTGCCGCTAGCGATGCCAACACTCACATGGAAGGTATTATGGAAATTACTCAAATCTTTGACGATCCTAACAGTGATGATGGCGTAAATATTCAAAAATTTTTGAATTGTAAAACCACGGAAGAAGTTCTTGCTGTAATCGATACGGCATTAAACAGTTAAATAGGTTCAAAAGAAAACACCTAAAAAAAGACCGCACTTTGATTTTTAGATTCAGAGTGCGGTCTTTTTTTATCTTATTTTCTCGATAAAACCCACAAAAAACGCTGAACTGAATCACCGTTTCTTTGAATTAAACATTAAGGTTTAGGATTTTTTAGCAAATTCACAGGGAGGGTTAATTTGATTTTTCATTTTGCTACTGATTTCGCGACGTTGTTTAGACAATTCGGCGTTGCGAATAATGTAGTCGTCAACACGGTTTTCATAATCATCCCGCATGCTTTCAATAATGGTTCGCACATCTCGAATCGACATATCGTCACGAATATATTGATCTAGATTTTCTAGCAACAACACCCGTTTTTGGTTATCGCGAATCTTACGATTGTTATCGTCCATATCGCGCAATAGTTTGTTTTTTAAGCGATACATACGTACATACTCCAAAACATCTTGAAAAGACTTGTTGACATTTTCCATTGATTTGCTCCCTTTATAGTAAAAATGAATTGGCGATAATGTAGCCTTTTTTGTGGATTTCGTCAAAAAATTCCCCGTTTTAAAAGGGGATTATTTCCCCTCCCGATAAATTCAAAAAATTTCCGTAAAAATCATTGATTAGAAAACGGTGAGGTGATAAAACTGAAATCAATTTTTCACTAAATCAGAGGAAATCCCATGGCAAACATATTTAATTTCAGTGCCGGTCCGGCAATGATGCCCAAAGCGGTTTTAGAACAAGCACAACAAGAATTATTAAACTGGCAGGGGCAAGGCACCTCGGTCATGGAAGTCAGCCACCGCGGCAAATTGTTCATGGAATTAATCGCCCAATCTCAAGCGGATTTTCGTAAACTCTATAACATTCCTGAAAACTACCAAGTATTATTTCTACAAGGTGGCGCTCGCGGTCAATTCGCCGCCATTCCAATGAATTTATTGCGTGAAAATGGCAAAGCGTTGTATTTAAACAGCGGCCACTGGTCTGCCACAGCAGCAAAAGAGGCCCGCTCTTTTGGTGAAATTGATGAAATCAACATTTTAGAAGCAGGCGATGAACTCAAAGTAAAATCTCTCGATTTTAGCGATATTGCCGAACAATACGATTACATTCACTACTGCCCGAACGAAACCATTAGTGGCGTGGAAATTTTTGATGTACCGAACGTCGGCAACGCCGTATTAGTGGGCGACTTATCCTCTACCATTCTTTCCCGCAAAATAGACATCAGCAAATTCGGCTTAATTTACGCCGGCGCGCAAAAAAACCTTGGCCCGGCAGGGATCACCATTGTTATCGTGCGCGATGATTTAATTGGCAAAGCACGCAAAGCCACGCCATCGATTTGGAATTATGAAACGCAGAAAAACAGCGATTCTATGATCAATACACCACCAACATTCGCTTGGTATTTATGTGCGTTAGTATTCAAACATTTGTTGTCTATCGGCGGCTTACCGGAAATCGAACAACGCAATCTTGCCAAAGCCAACTTGCTTTACGATTATTTAGACGGTTGTGATTTCTACCAAAATAACGTGGCAAAAGCCAACCGCTCTTTAATGAACATAACGTTCACCACGGGCAATGACGAATTGAATGCAAAATTTGTTGCCGAAGCCACGGCAGCGGGATTGCAAGCGTTAAAAGGACACAAAGTGTTAGGCGGTATGCGCGCCTCCATTTATAACGCCATGCCGATTGAAGGGGTACAAGCATTGATTCAATTCATGCAAAAATTTGCCAAAGAAAACGCATAGCCCTCTTAAAAGTGCGGTCGAAATTCATTGTAAAAATCCACCGCACTTTCTTTTTCTTTATGACTACTCGGAGCATCTTATGCAATATCTTGATCGTGCCAATGCGGGCGTAAAAGCACTTTCCCCTTACCAAGCCAGCAAGCCCATTGAAGAATTAGAACGTGAATTAGGCATTAAAAATATCATCAAACTCGCTTCAAACGAAAATCCGTTCGGCTTACCGCCCAGCGCCCAAAAAGCTATTCAGGCGCAATTAGACAACCTTCATCTTTACCCCGATTCCAACGGGTTTTATTTCAAACAAGCTGTCGCGGAAAAATTCGGTTTACTACCGGAACAAATCACCCTTGGTAACGGCTCCAACGATTTAATTGAACTCATCGCCCACACCTTTGCCTCCGAGCAAGACGAAGTCATTTATTCCCAATACGGCTTCATTGTTTATCCGTTGATTAGCCAAGCCTTAAATGCCAAACGGGTAGAAATTCCGGCAAAAAATTACGGCAATGATTTGGCGGCTTTCCTAAACGCGATCACGCTAAAAACAAAATTAATTTACATTGCTAACCCAAACAACCCGACGGGCAGTTTCTTAAGTGCGGTGGAAATTGCCGACTTTTTGGCCCAAGTGCCACCGCAAGTGATCGTGGCATTGGACGAAGCCTATGTAGAATTTACCGAGCCGAGCGAACGGGTGGATTCTTTTGGTTTATTAGCAAAATATCCGAACCTGATCGTGTGCCGCACCCTTTCCAAAGCCTATGGATTAGCCGGTTTACGGATCGGTTATGCCGTTTCCTTGACAGAAATTGCGGGCTTGTTAAATCGCGTACGTCAACCCTTTAACTGTAACAGCCTTGCCCTTGCCGCAGCCACCGCTGCCATTCAAGACGATGAATTTGTCGCCAAAGTGGCGGAAAATAATCGAATTGGCTTACAATTATTGCAAAACTTCTTTGATGAAAAAGGTTTGCGTTATGTGCCGTCCAAAGGCAATTTCGTGATGTTGGATTTACAACAACCTGCTGCACCAATTTATCAAGCACTGTTACGCAAAGGCGTCATCGTACGTCCACTTGCCGGTTACGGATTGCCGAACCATTTGCGTATCAGCATCGGCTTGCCGGAAGAAAATCAGCGTTTTTTAACCGAACTTAGCGACATTTTGGGCTTATAACGGACGATTTATGCAACACGCCACTTCCATTACGCTTAACCCTATCCACCATGTGGAAGGCACGATCAACCTACCCGGCTCAAAAAGCCTGTCCAATCGCGCCCTATTATTGGCTGCATTGGCGCATGGTACGACCAAAGTCACCAATTTATTAGACAGCGACGACATCCGCCACATGCTCAACGCCTTAAAACAACTTGGCGTGCAATATTCCCTGTCTAACGATAAATCCATCTGCGAAGTACAGGGCTTAGGTGGTGCCTTTCAATGGCATGACGGCTTAGCGTTATTTTTAGGCAATGCCGGCACCGCCATGCGCCCGTTAGCAGCAGCACTTTGTTTGACGCGTGAAGGTGCTTCTGCACAAAATGAAGTGATTTTAACCGGTGAACCTCGCATGAAAGAGCGCCCGATTCAGCATTTAGTGGATGCTTTGTTGCAGGCGGGTGCAGACATTCGTTATTTAGAAAACGAGGGCTATCCGCCAATTGCCATTCGTAACACCGGTTTGCGTGGTGGCACGATTAAAATCGATGGCTCCATTTCATCACAATTTTTGACCGCACTTTTAATGGCGGCACCGCTTGCAGAAGGCGACTGTGAAATTGAAATTGTCGGCGATTTGGTTTCCAAACCCTACATCGACATCACCCTTAACATGATGAAAATCTTCGGCGTGGAAGTTGAAAACCAAAACTATCAACGCTTTCTCGTGAAAGGCAAACAATTTTACCAATCACCCGGCTCGTTTTTGGTGGAAGGCGATGCCTCCTCCGCCTCTTATTTCTTGGCGGCAGGTGCCATTAAAGGCAAGGTGAAAGTTACCGGCATCGGTAAAAACAGCATTCAAGGCGATCGTTTATTTGCCGATGTGTTAGAAAAAATGGGGGCAAAAATCACCTGGGGCGAGGATTTCATTGAAGCAGAACAAGCTCTGTTGCACGGCGTGGATATGGATATGAACCATATTCCCGATGCCGCCATGACCATTGCCACGACTGCATTGTTTGCCGAAGGGGAAACCGTGATTCGTAACATTTACAACTGGCGGGTGAAAGAAACGGATCGCTTAACCGCCATGGCAACCGAACTGCGCAAAGTGGGGGCTGACGTGGAAGAAGGCGAAGATTTTATTCGTATTCAACCCTTAAAATTAACGGATTTCAAGGTTGCAGAAATTGAAACCTATAACGATCACCGCATGGCAATGTGTTTCGCCTTGGTGGCGTTATCTGACACGCCGATCACCATTTTGGATCCGGACTGCACGGCAAAAACGTTCCCAACGTTTTTTGAGGAGTTTTTAGCTATCGCACATACGTCCAACGACAATAATTAAAAACACAGAAAAAACAAACCGCACTTTATATTTCATCGTATAAAGTGCGGTCTGTTTTTAAAAAGATTTACGTTTCCGGCTGATAACCCTCATCATTCAATGTCGGATTTTCGGCGCCTTGTTTTGCCAGTTGATCGCAAATTTCATTTTCGCGATGCCCTGCATGCCCTTTCACCCAACACCAATCCACATGATGGCGAGCAATAGCCTGATCTAATGCCATCCATAAATCTTGATTTTTCACCGGTTTGCCACTACTCGCCTTCCAATTGTTTTTCTTCCAATTGAAAATCCATTGTGTAATGCCATTTTTCATGTATTGACTATCGCTGTATAAATGGATGTTGCAAGGTTCTTTCAAGCTATTTAACGCTTCCACTACAGCCAACAATTCCATACGATTATTGGTCGTTAACAAGAAACCTTTGGACAACTGTTTTTCATGTTGTTTATAACGTAACAGGATGCCAATGCCGCCCGGGCCGGGATTGCCAAGGCAAGATCCATCGGTAAAAATTTCGATTTGTTTGCGCATATTGACTACTAATTTATTTTAAATGGGGCGATAATACCCGAAATTTTTGCGGATAAAAAGTCAAGTTATGAGTATTCAAATTAACCCGAATCGCCAAATTGTACTGGATACGGAAACCACCGGTATGAACCAGTTAGGCGCCCACTATGAAGGCCATTGCATTATTGAAATCGGTGCGGTGGAAATGATCAATCGTCGCTACACCGGCAATAATTTTCACATTTACATCAAACCAAATCGCCCCGTTGACCCTGAAGCAATTAAAGTACACGGCATCACCGATGAAATG
This sequence comes from Aggregatibacter sp. Marseille-P9115, assembly GCF_920939465.1. GTDB lineage: Bacteria > Pseudomonadota > Gammaproteobacteria > Enterobacterales > Pasteurellaceae > Aggregatibacter > Aggregatibacter segnis_B. The sequence continues at coordinate 1,724,347 of NZ_OV100759.1, read as the reverse complement.
CTTGCGGATAAACCGGATTTCAGTCAAATTGCCAATGAATTTATTGAGTATATTAAAGGTGCCGAGTTGTTGATTCACAACGCGCCCTTCGACGTGGGGTTCATGGATTATGAATTTGCCAAACTCAATTTACCGATAAAAACCAACGATATTTGCCAAGTGACCGATACGCTCACAATGGCGCGTCAAATGTATCCGGGCAAGAAAAATAACTTGGATGCACTATGTAGCCGTTTAGGCATTGATAACAGTAAACGGACCTTGCACGGCGCGTTACTGGATGCGGAAATTCTAGCAGACGTTTACCTTGCCATGACCGGCGGGCAAACAAGCCTTTTTGATGAAAACGAATCAGAAATTATTCAACAGGTTAACGAACAGCAGATACAAAGTGCGGTGGCTTTTTCACACAATTTACGCTTACTTACCCCCACTGAAGAGGAGCTGCAAGCGCATTTGGAATACCTCAAATTAATCAATAAAAAAAGCAAAGATAATTGCTTGTGGACGCGCCAATCTCAAGAAGAAACCTTGCACTAAACAAATCGTTCACCGATTAAACAAGTGAGCCCAAAAGAGAAAAAAAAAGTTGACGGAATGCTCTGTCGCCATTATTATGCACCTCACCTGTGCGGAGTGGTAGTTCAGCTGGTTAGAATACCTGCCTGTCACGCAGGGGGTCGCGGGTTCGAGTCCCGTCCATTCCGCCAATTTTATCTATTCTAATTCGGAGCGGTAGTTCAGCTGGTTAGAATACCTGCCTGTCACGCAGGGGGTCGCGGGTTCGAGTCCCGTCCGTTCCGCCACTTCTTTGAAGTTCATCAGTTACATTATTCCTCTCGTACTCATCTTTAAAAGTACATTCTCTTCGTCATATAAAGAATAAAATGATGCCAGAAATTTATTTTTTATTGTTCCTCACTACTTTTTGTCATGTGTAACGAGTTTCTATATCGCATAAGTAATGAACACTTTTTCACTAAACTACCTTTCTTAATTCTAGCAAATGCGCAACTATTCAAAACATAAAAATAAAGGCGCTTTCCCCAAGCGCCTCCTTTCTCTTCTAACTATCTTCCTTCTTTCGGAAATACCACAGTCAAAAACATTTTAAAATTTTCCAATGCATATAGCGCATGAGGAATGTCCGCCGGAAGGACAATACTTTCGCCGGCATTGACATCATAATCAGTGGTGTCAATCGTAATTCGGGCCTTGCCTTCCAGTATAGTAACTAAAGCATCACCACGTGATTTATGCGCACTGATTTCTTCGCCTTTCGGTAAACAAAACATAGTCAATCCCACCGCCGGATTTTGCGAGAAGGTTTTACTGATGACCTGTCCGTCCTGATATGTCAATAGATTATTAAGTTTTAGTACTGTGGCTTTTTCAATGTTTTTTAACATAGCATTTCTCCTTTTCAAGTTTCTAACAATAAAATCTACACATCACATACGGGTAAATTATTTCATTAACAACATAAAGATATCATCAAAAATGACTGCACTTTTAGCCTATTTTCACCTCATCCAGTAAGGAAAAAGGACGATTCTGTTTACGTAATTCTTCTACTTCGTCCAATAGACGCATAATCAAACTTAGCGCAGGTACACTGGCATCAAAATCATGCCGCAAACGGCAAGCCCGACGCACGCGGGCCATTTGGAAACCGCTGAAAATCGCCTGCTCGGGTCGCCCATCCACTGAAATCACGCCTTCTTCAATCAGTTCCAGTAACCACTGACGATCATCAGAACAGACTTTCAACATTTCATTAAAGCTCAATTTGATATCAATATCTTGATTCATCATTTCAATTCCTTGTTCTATTTTATGCCTGTTTGCTGGCGAAATGTGTGGCAATTTGCTCCCATGCGGTACGGTCGGCGTCATCCTCAACCGGTGGCACCAAAATGCGAATATTCAAATATAAATCACCCGGTTCTTTAGCCGGAATACCTTTGCCTTTCAAACGAATGCTTTTGCCATTTTGGCTGTTAGCCGGCAAGTTGAGTTGCAGACGTCCGCCAAGGGTTACAACCTGAATTTTGCCACCCAATGCCGCCAGCCATGGGAATACATCGATAGTTTGACAAACGTCTTTTTTATTTTTCACATAAAGATCGGGGCGTTCATGGAAGCGAATTTTCAAATATAAATCACCGTTTTCTCCTCCATTAATGCCCGGCAAACCTTGGCGCGCCAAACGGATTTGTTGTCCTTCCGTAATACCTTTCGGAATTTTTACGTTTAATGTTTTATTTTGTTGAGTAATTCTGCCATATTCATCAATAGTCGGCACATTTAGAGTCACAGAACGCTCAGTGCCGTCATAAGCGGCGGCAATATCAATACTGAGTTCAGCATGCTGATCTTCGCCTTTCATTGGCCCTGTTTGGCGAGTATGTGGTTGTTGTCCTCGACGCCCAAAGGCAGAGAATAAATCTTCGAAATGAAAATCTCCTTGCCCGAATGGCTCATCATCACCGGAATGGAATTCATAATGACGGAAACCATTGGTGTCGCCGTAAGCCCCCTCAAATGGGTTGCCTCGCGTTTGGCTTGTACCGTCAAATGGATTAGCCAACATTTCATCATATTCTGTCCGTTTTTGTGTGTCTTTCAGTGTTTCATAAGCTTCATTCACTTCGGCAGTTTTCTGCACCGCATCAGGTTCTTTGCTAACATCCGGATGATATTTGCGCACCAATTTGCGGTACGCTTTTTTTATTGTGTCGAGATCGGCGTTTTCATCTACGCCCAATATCTCGTAATAATTTCTTTTTGCCATAGTTATCCTTATTTCTTTAATTTTTAAATCATATTATTCGGTTTAATTTTTCGCTAAATTCTGAGCAGCTTAGGGTAACTTGATGAATCGTGAAGATGAACAGTACAAATTTTCGTCTATTTTAATATAATACCAACGCAAAAATTTTAAAGTGATTTTTAGAAATAAATTGTTTCGTCCAACCCTTGTCATTTCTCATCACTGCCAAAATCCGCTATAATGCCAGCCATTTTTCAAGTGCCGATATCAATATTCCCGTGGCACATTCATTTATAAGAGGTTTTTATGACAACTCCCGTAGTTGCCTTAGTTGGTCGCCCAAACGTGGGCAAATCCACCCTATTCAATCGTCTCACCCGTACCCGTGATGCTTTAGTCGCTGATTTTCCTGGTCTAACCCGCGACCGTAAATATGGCCAAGCGCATCTTGCCGGACACGATTTTATCGTCATTGACACCGGCGGTATCGACGGCACAGAAGAAGGCGTAGAAGAAAAAATGGCGGAGCAATCGTTGCTTGCCATTGAAGAAGCAGACATCGTTTTATTCTTAGTGGATGCCCGTGCCGGCTTAACGTCAGCAGATATCGGCATTGCAAATTATTTACGCCAACGCCAAAACAAAACCACCGTGGTGGTTGCCAACAAAGTGGACGGCATTGATGCTGATTCCCACTGTGCAGAGTTCTATCAATTAGGCTTAGGTGAAATTGCGCAAATTGCCGCCTCTCAAGGGCGCGGTATCGCCAGCTTAATGGAACAAGTGCTTACCCCATTAGCCGAAAAAATGGCAGAAGCTACCGAAGAAAGTGCGGTCGAAAATACCGATGTTTCTTCCGAAGTCGCTGAATTTGACGAATGGGACGAAGATTTCGATTTTTCAAACGAAGAAGACACTGCTCTTTTAGATGAAGAACTGGCACAAGAACAAACGCCGGATAACCAAAACATTAAAATCGCCATTGTAGGTCGCCCGAACGTAGGCAAATCCACCTTGACTAATCGCATTTTAGGCGAGGATCGCGTCGTGGTTTACGATATGCCGGGCACCACCCGCGACAGTATTTACATTCCAATGGAACGCGATGGACAAAATTACACGTTAATCGACACGGCGGGAGTGCGCAAACGCGGTAAAGTACATTTAGCGGTAGAAAAATTCTCTGTGATCAAAACGTTACAAGCCATTCAAGACGCTAACGTAGTGCTATTGGTCATTGACGCACGAGAAAACATCTCCGACCAAGACTTGTCCCTCCTCGGCTTTATTTTAAACGCCGGTCGTTCTTTGGTGATTGTGATCAATAAATGGGATGGATTAGACACCGATGTCAAAGATCGCGTGAAATCCGAGCTCGATCGTCGTTTAGATTTTATTGATTTTGCCCGCGTGCACTTTATTTCTGCTTTGCACGGCAGCGGCGTTGGTAATTTATTTGATTCCGTTAAGGAAGCCTATGAATGCGCGACGCAGAAAATGACAACATCCATGCTGACTCGTATTCTGCAAATCGCGGTGGACGAACATCAACCGCCGATGATTAGCGGTCGTCGCGTGAAACTGAAATATGCCCACCCGGGTGGCTACAATCCGCCAATCATTGTGATTCATGGTAACCAAGTGGATAAACTACCGGATTCTTACAAACGTTATTTATCCAACCATTTCCGCCGTAGCCTGAAAATTATCGGCTCGCCGATTCGTCTGCAATTCCAAGAAGGGAACAACCCGTTTGCCGGCAAACGAAATAAACTCACGCCGAATCAATTACGTAAACGTAAACGTTTGATGAAGTTTATTAAGAAATCGAAAAAATAAAATAAAAGTGCGGTCGAAAAATAATGTCATTTTCGACCGCACTTTTTTTAGCTCCCCTTCCTGCCACTCTCTTTTTGCAAGACTTAATCCAATGCATTTCCTTGCGATTTACCATAACGGACATGAAGATAAACAAAAAGGCCAATACCCAACATGGCAAATGCCGCACCGGAAAATCCGATATTTGCCAACCCAAGGTGCTGCATCACTTGATTGCCCAATAATGCGCCACCACCGATACCAACATTATATAAACCTGAATAAATTGCCATTGCCACATCCGTTGCATCCGATGCCAGTTGTAGCACGCGCACTTGTAAACTTAAACCGATGCCAGAAATACCAATCCCCCAAATAAATGCGAGTAAAAACATCGAAAATTGGCTCTCGCTTAGCGGCAGCAATAAAACAAGAGAAAGCATTAAAATGCCCATGGAAGTCAATAAAAAAACGGTGGGCGAACATCGATAAAAACGATTAAACAGCAAACTAGCAGTAATGCCTGATAACCCGAAAATCAAAAGAATCGCCGTAGCGGCACTGTTACTCATTTCACCGATACGCACCATAAAAGGCTCTATATAACTATACGCCGTGAAGTGTGCTGAAATAATCAATATGGTTAAAGCATAAAGCCCAAGTAATAAAGGGCGTTTGATAAGTAACGGAAGACTGCGCAACGATCCGGCATTACGACTTTCTAAATGTGGTAAGAAACGATAGAGCAAAATTAAAATTGTAAACGCCAACACGGCAATGATGGCAAACGCCTCGCGCCAGCCGAAATATTGCCCGATGACCCGACCAAGAGGTAAACCAAGCACCATTGCTAACGCACTGCCCATTGCCAATAATCCAATCGCCTGTGGTTTTTTATCTTTCGGCGCAACGCGCACGGCAAGTGAAGCGGTAATGGACCAAAAGATCGCATGCGTAAAAGCAATGCCGATGCGAGAGAGCAATAACATCCAAAAGTCCCACGCCAACACAGAAAGCACATGGCTTACCACAAAAACAACCAATAATTTAATGAGTAAACTGCGTCGCTCCAGTTTTGCCGTCATGAGCATAAAAGGCAACGACATGAGCGACACAATCCAAGCATAGAGCGTGATCATCAAGCCGGCGTGTTCCACGGGAATGTGAAAACTGTCGGCAATATCCGACAATAACGCGACCGGCAAGAACTCTGTGGTATTAAAGACAAATCCAGCAAATGCCAGCAAAATGACACGAAAAAATTTCAGACGCCGAACGATTTGTAAAGAGTACATAAAGAAAAGCTACTTTAATTTGCGTTTAATCAGTTCTTTGATTTTCTTGCGAAAATCTTTATTGATCTGCAATTCGTATTGAGGCGAATAACAGCTATCAAAAAAATGAATCGGCAAGGAAAGGTCGGCATATTTTTCATTTGCTAAACTGAGATTCAAATGGATGTCGCATTGCATTGCATTTAAATCCACTTGGCCAGAACCCTGCCCCAAAAGTGCGGTGGTTTTTAGCGTTATTCTATCAATCTTTAACTGATTTTCGTTTAAGGTAAAACTCGTTACTAATTTTTCATAAGGCGTTTTAATTTGGCCTTTTTGCTTGAGTTCATCTTCATTCCAATTTATCGGCAAATACTGCCCTGCAAGTTGCAGTAAATTCACTCCGGATAACTCGCCATCATGCGCACTAAAATGGAACCGACCATTTTTCACCTTTGACTGAACGAACTCTACGGCAATATCAAAATCTCCATTACCCGTCACCGTATTCGGGAAATTAAATATTCCTAGCAAACGTTCGATAGGATAATTTTTACCCCAAAAACTGACCGCACTTTGGCCGGGATAACTCGCATAATCCACATGAGCCATACAGATAAGATCACAATCCGCAATGATATCGGCAATGACATATTTAGTGTATTTGGATAAATCCACTTCCGCTCGGAGCGTTCCTAGGGGTTGCTGATTTAGCTCAACATCTTCAAAAACCACCGCAAAGTCTTTTTCTGCGAACCGAGAAATTTCACCTTTGTTAAAACGGAAATTAAAATTTTTCTGGTTTCCATAGAGGGGTAGCTCCCATTCAAGAGAAAACGAATGCGTCCCATTGAAAAGCACGCGATCTTGTTGAACATTATCCAAACTAAAATCGGAAAAATGCACATGCATATCAGCAGAATTGAGTGCATTATCAGAAAAACGAATGCGTTGAATATCCAGCTGCTCAAGTTGCATATTGCCGGAAATTAAAGCAGAAAAATTAAATTTTCCTTTTAATTTCTCAATAGAAACTTGGTTGTGTTTAACCCCTTCAAAAGAGACATAGGGCTGTGGGAAAAGACCGATACTAAGATGTTGAAATGCAGTTTCATATTGTGCCAATTTGGCACTTACCACACTTTCTAATTTATTAAGTTGAACATAAAAAAAAGCAAAGATCGCCAACAACACGATCAGCGTCATCAAGGCGATCTTCTTCATTTATTTATCCTCGTCAATACGACTGGCAACCGCGTTTTGTTGATTTTTGTATTTAGCGTCTTTACGGCTGTTATACGGACGTGCCGCCGCGCCACTTAACACTTCAAAACTCAAGGCGCCAATCACCATATTCGGACGCAAAGCCAACGGCAATTTACCGGAATTGTAAAATTCCAACACGATTTTGCCTTCCCAACCCGGATCGATACGGTGTGCTGTCACATGCACCATTAAACCCAAACGCGCTAAAGAAGAACGGCCGTCCAGCCAACCGATAATATTTGCCGGTAATTTCACTGACTCCAAGGTTGTCGCCAATGCAAGCATGCCGGGGTGCAAAAAGAAGGCTTCATCATCAGCAATAATAATTTCATCGCTCATGACCGACTCCAACTGTGCGGAAACTTCTTCTTTCGGCCCACTTAAATCAATGTAAGGCGCGGAATGTTCACGAAACACACGAAAAGAATTTCCCAAACGAACATCAATCGTCGCCCCATTAATTTTATCGTTAGACGGTCGTGGATTCAGCGAAATCAAGCCTTCATCCAGATAACGTTCAATGTCAGTATCACATAATCTCATTTCAGGCCCCTATTTTTGGCTTAATAATTGCATAATTTGCGCTTTTAACATATTGATGGCAATGCGGTTTTTTCCCCCGCGTGGGATCACAATGTCAGCGTGTTGTTTAGAGGGTTCGATAAATTGCAGGAACATCGGACGCACCGTGGCACGATATTGATCAATAACAGATTGAAGGGTGCGCCCACGTTCTTCCATATCACGCTGTAAACGGCGAATAAAGCAAATATCTAACGGTGTATCCACAAACACGGAAATATCCGCTAACTGGCGCACACGCTCATCGGTAAGCAACAAGATCCCCTCTAAAATCACAATACGTTTTGGCGTAAAGTGAGTCACTTCATCGGTTCGGGTATGCTCTACATAACTATACACGGGAATATCGACGGCGTTACCGGCTTTCAAGGCTTTTAAATGGGCAATAAGCAAATCACGGTCCATAGAATTTGGGTGGTCATAATTGGTTTTAACCCGTTCAGACATCTCTAAGTGGCTTTGATCTTTGTAGTAACTATCTTCTGCAATAATACCGATTTCTTCACAGCCTAATTCATGACAAAGCTCTTTGTGCACCGTAGAGGCAATAGAACTTTTTCCTGAAGCCGAAGCGCCTGCGATGGCGATGATAATACAAGATGATGTTTGATGATCTGACATACCGTTTCCCTTTCTCTCATTAAGGTAAATAAATTGGCGAAATTATAAAGAAAAAAGCGTTTTTTTGACATAAATAGATCCATTTACAAACAATTTTTCTACAATTAATTTTTTACGCAACATATTCGCCCATAAAATTCTTCGTTTTGTGAGACTTCTCACATTAATTGAGGGGTATTTTATGTAACATGCAAACCTCGAAAGCACTTGCTTGAGCGCATTTCATATTACATTTTCATTTTATGAACAATAAAGAGGTACAACATGAAACTAAAATCACTTTCTCTTGCAATTTCAACCGCACTTTTAGCCGGTGGATTACTCGCATCACAAGCTGCAACGGCACAAGGACGTTTAGTCGTGTATTGTAGTGCGACGAACATTTTATGTGAAACCACCACCAAGGCATTCGGTGAAAAATATGATGTCAAAACCTCCTTTATTCGTAACGGCTCAGGCAGTACCTTTGCCAAAGTAGAAGCGGAAAAAAATAACCCACAAGCAGACGTGTGGTTCGGCGGTACATTCGACCCACAAGCGCAAGCGGCTGAATTAGGTTTAATCGAACCTTACAAATCCAAACACATTGATGAAATCGTAGAACGTTTCCGTGATCCGGCAAAAACCAAAGGCAACTATGTATCCGCCATTTACATGGGGATTTTAGGTTTCGGCGTGAACACAGAACGTCTGGAAAAATTAGGCATTAAAGAAGTGCCGAAATGCTGGAAAGACTTAACTGACCCTCGTTTGAAAGGGGAAGTACAAATTGCAGACCCACAAAGTGCCGGTACAGCCTATACTGCGCTTGCCACGTTCGTACAACTTTGGGGTGAAGACAAAGCCTTTGATTTCTTAAAAGCTTTACATCCAAATGTTTCCCAATACACCAAATCCGGTGTCACCCCATCCCGTAACGCGGCTCGCGGTGAAGCTGTCGTTGGTATCGGTTTCTTACACGATTACGCACTTGAAAAACGCAATGGCGCACCATTAGAACTCGTGGTGCCATGTGAAGGCACCGGCTATGAATTAGGTGGTGTGAGCATCTTAAAAGGTGCACGTAATATCGACAACGCGAAATTATTCGTGGATTGGGCGTTATCTAAAGAAGGCCAAGAATTGGCATGGAAACAAGGTGAATCCTTACAAATCTTAACCAACACAACGGCGGAACAATCTCCAACAGCATTTGATCCAAACAAATTGAACCTTATCAATTATGACTTTGAAAAATACGGCGCTGCCGAACAACGCAAAGCCTTAATTGAAAAATGGGTTCAAGACGTTAAATTAGCGAAATAACACGCTAAAGTGCGGTCGAAAATTCTTGTATTTTTCTCACCGCACTTTTCTTATATTGATGGCTCGTGTCCTTACGACGCGGGCCTATCACTATCATCAGAACGCACATCAACAAAAGTGCGTTACCTCGAAATCAAAAACACAGGAGTGTTCAAATGAAACTCTCAAAAATTGCGTTAGCGCTTTCAGGCGTTGTACTCGGTGGGATGTTATTAAGTGGCAATGCGGCGGCAAAAGGTCGCTTGGTTATTTATTGCAGCGCACAAAATACTATGTGCGAGCAAGAAGCCATGGCATTCGAGAAAAAATATGATGTAAAAACCAGTTTTATTCGTGGCGGTACGGGCACTATCTTAGCCAAAATCGATGCGGAAAAAGATAACCCTCAAGGTGACGTTTGGTATGGCGGTACAATGGATCCGCATTCCCAAGCGGGTGAAATGGGCTTGTTAGAACCGTATAAATCACCAAACCTGCCACAAATTGTTGAACAATTCCGTGATCCGGCCAAAACGAAAGGTAACTATTCCTCTGCTATCTATCTTGGTGTGTTAGGTTTTGGTGTGAATCCTGAACGTTTACAAAAACTCAATTTGCCAATACCAAAATGTTGGAAAGATTTAGCTGATCCTATGTATCGCAATGAAATTCAAGCGGCAGATCCGCAAAGCTCAGGAACCGGCTACACTCAATTAGCCACGTATATTCAGCTTTGGGGCGAAGAGGAAGCCTTCAAATACTTGAAAGCGTTAAACAAAAACGTTTCGCAATATACCAAATCCGGTAACACAGCAACTCGCAATACCGCCCGTGGCGAAACAGCAATCGGCATCGGCTTTTTACACGAATATTCGTTAGAAAAAGCCAAAGGTGCTCCGGTTGAATTAGTGGTACCTTGCGAAGGTACAGGCTATGAAATCGGCGGTGTCAGCGTGATCAAAGGCGCACGCAATCTTGAAAACGCCAAACTTTTCGTGGATTGGGCCTTATCGAAAGAAGCGCAAGAATTAACTTGGCAAAAAGGCGAAGCCTATTCCATTTTAACCAATACCACGGCGCAACAATCGCCTTATGCGTTGGATTTTAAATCCGTTAACCTGATTAACTATGATTTTGACAAATACGGCGCCACCGATTTACGTAAACGTCTCATCACCAAATGGGTCGATGATGTCAAATTAGCCAAATAATTGTAGTAAAATTAAAGAAGCAATGCGCTGTTGCATTGCTTCACTTTTCTACTAATGCGAGGTTGTATGAACGCAAACAAACTTCCAATAACACATTCTGCTCATTTTTGGATCATTTTATCCTTAATTGCATACTTGGTTTTACCTTCCCACGCTCTAGATTACGGTTTGTTCGATAGTACTGCTGACGAATTCTACGATGCCATGGGTTGGTCGTCTTTTAACATTACCGCTTTTTGGTTCTTGCCGGTGATTTTATACGGTTTATTGCCGTGGCTAAAATTACCAACCAATACGCAAGCCAAAGTGGAGCTTTACTTACTAGCACTTGCTACGCTGTTTACCTTTATCAGCGCCAGCGTGCTGAAAATCAGCATGGGCTATTCGGTGATCGTTTTACTCATCGGTTTCACCGCACTTGCTACGCTCTCTTTTGCTAAGTTAAAGGTCATGCAAGGCGACAAATTTATTATCGCCTCCTTACTTTGCATTATTTTGCTGATTTTCTTCTTCATCGTTTACCCGACATTGGCGATTTTCGTTTCCATGTTCTACGACGGGGACACCTTTGCACCACAACAAGTGATGCGTATTTTGACGCAAAGCTACATTGTGCGCGTCATCAGTAACTCCTTGTTCTTATCCGGCTTCGTGGGTATCGTTTCTACGGTATTCGGTTTAGCATTTGCCCTTTATACAACCCGTATCGCACGCCGTACCGCATTTATCGGTAAAATCTTCTCTATTTTGCCGATTGTTACACCACCGTTTGTGGTCGGGTTAGGGGTAACTTTAATGCTTGGTCGCTCCGGTTATGTGACAGAGTTTTTATCCACCAATTTCGGCTTCACCAATCACAACTGGTTATACGGTTTTAACGGTATCGCCATTGCACAAATTTTGGCATTTGCGCCAATTTCCTTCATGATTTTAGACGGCGCATTAAAATCCGTGCACCCGTCCATTGAAGAAGCGTCTTATACGTTGCGTGCTAACCGTTACCAAACCTTCTACAACATTATCTTCCCATTACTACGTCCGGCCTTGGCGAACTCGTTCCTCATCGTGTTCATCCAATCCCTCGCAGACTTTAGTAACCCGTTGGTATTGGGCGGTAGCTTCGACGTGATCGCAACGCAAATTTACTTCTACATTGCCGGTTCACAATTAGATTATGCCTCCGCCAGTACCCTTGGTTCCATGTTGTTAATCTTCTCCTTAGCGATTTTTATCATTCAATATTTATGGATTGGTAACCGCTCTTATGTGACCGTTTCCGGTAAATCTTATCGCGGCGATGTACAAGAACTCCCTGCCGGCTTGAAATACACGATTATTTTCATGCTCGGTTCTTGGGTTATCTTCAACCTTGCTTTATACGGCAGTATTTTCTACGGAAGCTTCACCGTCAACTGGGGTGTGGACTATACCTTAACCTTGAAGAACTACGCCATGTTATTTGGCCAAGGATTAAGTGATGGCGCGTGGCCTTCCTTAATTAATACCTTAATTTACGCCGGTATCGCCGCCCCACTTACCGCCATTTTTGGTTTATTAATTGCCTATATTGTGGTGCGTAAAGACTTCCAAGGGAAAAAATCCCTCGAATTCTTAACCATGCTTTGTTTTGCCGTACCGGGCACCGTGGCGGGGGTCTCTTACATTCTTGCCTTTAACAATGCGCCGATGTACATCACCGGCACCAGTATTATCGTGGTGATTTCCATGGTGATGCGTGATTTGCCAATTGGTATGCGTGCGGCGATTGCAGGCTTAGGACAACTCGATAAATCCCTAGACGAAGCCTCCCTTTCTTTGAAAGGTAGCTCATGGAAAACCCTGTGGTATATCGTGTTACCATTATTAAAACCGGCCTTGCTTTCTGCGCTTGTCACTAGTTTCGTGCGTGCCATGACGACAGTGAGTGCAATCATCTTCTTGGTGACTGCGGATACCCGCGTGGCAACCGCATACATCCTAAACCGTGTCGAAGACGGTGAGTATGGGATTGCCATTGCATACGGCTCTATCTTAATCGTGGTGATGATGGCGATTATTTTGTTCTTCGACTGGATTGTTGGTGACACCCGCATTTCCCGTTCCAAAGCGAAAAAAATGAATTAAGTTGTAGGTAAAAAATATGAGTAATGATTTCTTAGTATTAAAAAATGTCACGAAAGCCTTTGGCAAATCTGTGGTCATTGATGATTTGGATTTAACCATTAAACGCGGCACCATGGTGACGTTGCTTGGGCCATCCGGTTGCGGTAAAACAACCATTTTGCGTTTGGTTGCCGGTCTTGAAAACCCAACCTCCGGACAAATTTTCATTGACGGTGAAGACGTAACCAAATCGTCCATTCAAAACCGCGATATTTGTATCGTGTTCCAATCCTATGCGTTATTCCCGCACATGAGTATCGGTGATAACGTGGGCTACGGCTTACGCATGCAAAACGTGAGCAAGGAAGAGCGTAAACAGCGCGTTAAAGAAGCCTTGGAATTGGTGGATTTGGCCGGGTTTGAAGATCGTTATGTGGACCAAATCTCCGGTGGTCAACAACAACGTGTGGCGCTTGCTCGTGCGCTTGTTCTCAAGCCGAAAGTGTTACTGTTCGATGAACCCTTAAGTAACCTTGATGCTAACTTACGTCGCGCAATGCGGGAAAAAATCCGTGAATTACAACAAAGCCTTGGCATCACGTCTTTATACGTGACCCACGACCAAACGGAGGCCTTTGCAGTATCCGACGAAGTTATCGTGATGAATAAAGGGAAAATCATGCAAAAGGCGCCGGCAAAAGATCTGTATCAACGCCCGAACTCCTTATTCTTGGCTAACTTCATGGGCGAATCCAGTATTTTCCCGGCGAAATTGCAAGGAAATACCGTTAACATTCATGGCTATGAACTTACCTTAAACAATGCTGCCCAATTCAATTTACCGGACGGTGATTGTTTGGCAGGCGTTCGCCCGGAAGCCGTTTATCTGCATGAAACTGGCACAGAAGCCCAGCGTTGCACAATTAAAAGTGCGGTGTATATGGGTAACCATTGGGAAGTTGTGGCGTTATGGCATGGTCAAGATTTGTTGATTAACTGCCGCCCGGAACAGTTCAACCCGGCATCGCAAGAAGCCTATGTGCATCTTTCCGAGCAAGGCGTTTTCCTGTTAAAAAACCAATAAAAATCAAAAATAATTAAAATATTAACCGCACTTTGTATTCAAGAGAGTAAAGTGCGGTTATTATTTACGGCATTTTTAACGTTAGCGTTCCGTATCGTCATCGAAACAACCTTAACCTAAGCTTGAGAATCACATGAGTAAAAAAAGAAAAGTCACTTTAACCCTTGCTGCCATAATTATTGCACTTGGTGGGGGCGCGCAGTTTTATACCAATCAGCAAGTGGATCAGGTTTTACAAAAATTCCCTTATTCTTTAGATAATCAACTCAGCCTCAATGTGACGGAAAGTGCCAAGAACTTTTTCAGTCGTGAGCTTACCTTTAGTTTAGAAAATAATGATGGTCAAAAAACCAATATTATTTCTACCAAACTGACGGCATTGCCTTTTTTCATTACGGCGGAATCGAAACTTTCCGAACAATTGGTACGTCAATTAAACAAAGATCTCAATATCACCATTGATAAAAACACCATTAACAGCAAATTTTCACCGGTTGGCGATTATCTGCAATCAAACATACTTACCGACTTCCGTGATTTTACGAACAAAACGCAAGCGCTTTCAGTCACTCTAGACTTTAATGCAGGCACAAAAAACGTAGCGCTTAATGCCAACTTAAGCGGCTTTAACTATGATAAAAACAGTAAATTAGAACAAATTCATGCCCAGATTAAACTTGTGCCCGTTGGCGAAAACCAATACGACATTTCAACCCTTGAACTCAATGCTAAAAATGCCGAATGGGATTTATTAAATGGAGAAAACACCAAAATCCAACTGAAAAACGCCCGTTATCAATTTGGTGTAAAAAAATCGGCTGATACAGACTTGCGCGATCTTTCCACCCAATTGAGTAGCGACACCTTACGCATTGCCAACAAAGAACGTACGACAGAAGAAAGCCAAACCGTGATTAACGGCATAACGCTGAATGTACAACAGCAAGGCGTAACAAGTGCGGTGGATTTTGCCAATGAATTTAAGAAACAGCTAAACGGTGAGCAAAACATTAAACATGTAGCCAATTTTCTAGCCGCCGTCCTCACGCAAAACCACACATTTAACGGAACCCTTTCCGTTAAATCCGTGGATGCGCCTAAAAATCAAAAGCCTTACTTTAATTTAAATGAGGCAAAACTCAATTTAACGATGACCAATACAGATCTCGCCAAAGCCAATCTGACTTTGCAATTAAATGTTGCCGGCATCAAACAGACGCCGGAAGAGCAAAGCAAACAATGGGAAGCCAAAGGGGCTCAAATCGTCTATCAACTTGATGGCTATAACTTGGAAAACAAATTGGCATTTATTCCGCTCTATTTAGATGCCCTCTCCATCAAAAATGCCCCCAAAGAAGATAACAAGACCTTATTAAAGCTGAAGAAACAATGGGCAAACACAATGGCTGGAAACAGCAATGCAGAAATCTCATTACAAGCATTTAATTACCAAAATGTCTCCTTGGAAACATTAGCGTTAAAACATCAAGGCTCAGAGGAAGACAACCAATATCGTGGAAATTCCACGCTTTCACTAAAAAAACTGACGTTGTCTGAAGCACAAGCGCAAATGGAAGATATTGCGTTCAATCTACCGCTCACCGTGAATAATATTGCTCAATTTGCAGAAAATCAGTTTTGCTTTGGGTTGACTGCATCATTGTGTTCAGCTTATTTCACACCGGAAACCACACAAAAACTCCTTGGAAATCAATGGAAAGATCTAGATTTAGCCAGTGATAACACAACCCTCACCTTCAATTTAAATACCTATCCAACCACAAAAGCCTATCCGGTGAGTATCCACCTTAAAGGCGCTTTAAAAACAACTAAAGATAAACAGTCCATCGCAGACATGTTCATCGAAAATATGCAAAGCACGACCAATATTGTTCTAAGCAAAGGCCTCGTGGAGACTTCTGATGAAGAAAGTTTAAAAATCAAAAAAGCCTCACCATTTTGGCAAGCCTTGTTGACGGAGCTTAAACCGGAAGAACGACTATTTCCGATATTTATCGAAGAAGGCGATAACTATGTTCTGACATTAGAAAGGGACAATAACCGTTTTCTAATTAACGGAAAAACCGTAGAAGAACTTCTGAAGCAACATGAACTAATGATGGATTCTTCTCAGCCGGAAAGTAAAGACTAAATACCATCACAAGAAAGTGGGCTACAGGCCCACTTTTTTTATTCTCACTCCGCTAAAAAACATTTTATTTTTCCACCGCACTTATCCTTTACAAAAAGCAAAATCTGCCTAAAATACCCGTCTTTACGATTTGCCTTGCGCAAATTCCTGACTTGAAATCAGACCATAAGAGACATTTATGACAACCTCATTTAAACCTGAATTACTCTCCCCTGCCGGCTCCCTAAAAAATATGCGTTATGCCTTTGCTTATGGCGCAGATGCCGTGTATGCCGGTCAACCTCGTTACAGCTTACGCGTACGCAATAATGAATTTAATCACGCCAATTTAAAAATCGGCATCGATGAAGCCCATGCGCTCGGCAAAAAGTTCTATGTCGTGGTGAACATTGCGCCGCACAATTCCAAGCTCAAAACCTTTATTAAAGATTTACAACCGGTTATCGATATGGGGCCAGATGCACTGATCATGTCCGATCCCGGTTTGATTATGCTGGTACGTGAACACTTCCCTGACATTGATATTCACCTTTCCGTACAAGCCAATGCGGTGAACTGGGCGACCGTGAAATTCTGGAAGCAAATGGGATTGACCCGCGTGATTTTATCTCGAGAACTGTCTCTTGATGAAATCGCCGAAATCCGCCAACAAGTGCCGGATATTGAACTGGAAATTTTCGTACACGGCGCACTTTGCATGGCGTATTCCGGTCGCTGCCTCCTTTCCGGCTATATCAACAAACGCGATCCAAACCAAGGCACCTGCACGAATGCCTGTCGTTGGGAATACAAAATGGAAGAAGGCAAAGTAGATGATGTGGGCAATATCGTACCGAAATTCGACCCGAGCCAACAGATTGAAGTGAAAAATGTCGCCCCAACCTTGGGCGAAGGCGCAGTGACCGATAAAGTGTTCCTTTACACCGAAGCGCAAAATCCTGATGAGCAAATGACCGCCTTTGAAGATGAACATGGCACTTACTTCATGAACTCGAAAGATTTACGCGCAGTGCAACATGTGGAAAAACTCACCGCACTTGGGGTACATTCCTTAAAAATCGAAGGTCGTACCAAATCCTTCTATTACTGCGCCCGTACCGCCCAAGTGTACCGCAAAGCCATTGACGATGCGGCCGCCGGCAAACCGTTTGATGAAAGCTTGATGGATACTTTAGAATCCCTTGCTCACCGTGGTTATACCGAAGGTTTCCTGCGTCGCCATACCCACGACGAGTACCAAAACTATGACTACGGCTACTCCATTTCCGATCGTCAACAATTTGTCGGCGAATTCACCGGCAAACGTAATGAGCAGGGCATGGCAGAAGTGGCGGTGAAGAATAAATTCTTGCTCGGTGATGAAGTGGAAATGATGACGCCACAAGGCAACATCGTGTTTAAAATCAACAAAATGCTCAACCGCAAAAATGCGGAAGTCGATGCCGCTTTGGGCGACGGGCATTTTGTCTTTTTAGATGTGCCGCAAGACATTCATTTAAACTATGCGTTGCTCATGCGAAATTTGGTTAACGCCAACACTCGCAATCCGCACGAAAAGAAAAGTTAATTTATTGTTAAATAAATGTTGCATTATTAATTTGGAAGCATATAATGCAACTCGTACCCTAAAAAAATATGACTCCAAATACTTTTAGCCCTTACCCCCTTGAAAGGGCTTTTTTTTGTCTGGAGAAAAGTAAAACATAGATTAAAGAATCAATTAGTCCGTACAAACACTTTCTTCTACATATTCGCCAAAAGAAATTAGCGTGATTTCTTTTATTTCCTTGAGATTCTCCCCAATTCGCACTAGACTACCGCCCTCTTTTTCAAACCAAATGTTCCATTATGCGTGTTGCCGATTTTTATTTTGATTTACCTGATGAGTTGATTGCCCGTTACCCTAAAACAGAGCGAACTGCCAGCCGTTTATTGCAGTTAAATGGCGAAAACGGGGACATTTTCCACCGCACTTTTGCCGATGTGTTGGAATTGATTCATCCGGGCGATTTGATGATCTTCAATAATACCCGTGTTATTCCTGCGCGGATGTTCGGGCGCAAAATCAGTGGTGGAAAAATTGAAGTGTTGGTAGAACGCGTATTAAGCGAATCTCGTTTTCTTGCCCATGTTCGCGCCTCTAAAGCGCCGAAAGAAGGGGCTGAATTGATTTTAGGGGAAGATAAATTAGGCGAAGGCAACGGTGTAAAAGCCTTGATGGTTGGTCGCCAAGGCAGTTTATTTGAAATTGAAATTGAAATCGCCGAAAAACAGACCGCACTTTTTGACGTTTTACAACAAATCGGGCATATGCCTTTACCGCCTTATATTGATCGTCCTGACGAAGAAGCAGATCAAGAACGTTATCAAACCGTCTATAACAAAGTGCCGGGGGCGGTTGCCGCACCGACAGCCGGTTTGCATTTTGATGATGAACTTTTAGCAAAACTGAAAGAGAAAGGCGTCAATTTCGCTTTTGTAACCTTGCATGTGGGCGCAGGAACGTTCCAACCGGTACGTGTTGAAAACATTGAAGATCATGTCATGCATGCTGAATATGTGGAAGTGCCACAAGAGGTTTGCGATGCCATTTTCGCCACCAAGAAAGCAGGCAAACGCGTGATTGCCGTGGGCACAACTTCCGTGCGTTCCATTGAAAGTGCAGCATTAGCGGCGGAAGAAAAACAACGTGATGTGTTAATTGAACCGTATTTTTCCGATACCTCTATTTTCATTTATCCGGGCAAAAAATTCCGCGTGGTGGATTGTTTAATTACCAATTTCCATTTGCCGGAAAGCACGTTGATTATGCTAGTTTCTGCGTTTGCCGGATTTAGCCATACGATGAATGCGTATAAAAGTGCGGTAGAAAATCGCTATCGTTTTTTCAGTTATGGCGACGCCATGTTTATCAGCAAAAATCCGAATGTGAAGGGAATGGAATAGAAATTGACTTATTTAGGTTCTCCACCTAAAATCCTACAACTCAAGCCTGTTACTCAGGCTTTTTTATTGACTAAAAACCTTCGAACTGTTTATTCGTTGAGGAAATGAAATGAAGTATGAATTAGATAAAACCAGTGGCAACGCCCGCCGTGGTCGCTTGGTATTTGAACGCCCACAGGGCACGTTTACGGTTGAAACACCGACGTTTATGCCTGTCGGCACTTACGGCACGGTAAAAGGCATGACACCGGAAGAAGTACGCGCCACCGGCGCAGAAATTCTCCTTGGAAACACGTTCCATTTATGGCTTCGCCCGGGGCAAGAAATCATGCGTAAACACGGCGATTTGCACGATTTTATGCAATGGCATCGTCCTATCCTCACGGACTCCGGCGGTTTCCAAGTGTTCAGCTTGGGCAAATTACGCAAAATTACCGAAGAAGGCGTGAAATTCCAAAACCCAATCAACGGTGAACGCATTTTCTTATCACCGGAAAAATCCATGGAAATCCAATATGATTTGGGCTCTGACATTGTGATGATTTTCGATGAATGTACTCCTTACCCGGCAACGTTTGACTACGCTAAAAAATCCATGGAAATGTCTTTACGTTGGGCACAACGCAGTCGCAACCGTTTTGATGAGTTGGGCAACAAAAACGCCTTATTCGGCATTATCCAAGGCGGCACCTTTGAAGAATTACGCAAAGTGTCTTTGGAAGGCTTGGTAAACATCGGCTTCGACGGCTACGCCGTGGGCGGCTTGGCCGTAGGTGAACCGAAAGAAGATATGCACCGCATTTTGGAATACATTTGCCCGCAAATCCCTGCCGACAAACCACGCTATTTAATGGGCGTGGGCAAACCTGAAGACTTAGTGGAAGGCGTACGACGCGGCATCGATATGTTCGACTGTGTCATGCCGACCCGTAATGCACGCAACGGTCATTTATTCGTCACCGACGGCATTGTGAAAATCCGCAACGCCAAATACAAAGACGACACTAGCCCGTTAGATCCACACTGCGATTGCTACACCTGTAAGCATTACACCAAAGCCTATTTATATCATTTGGATAAATGCGGCGAAATCCTCGGGGCGCGCCTAAACACCATCCACAACTTGCGTTATTACCAACGTTTAATGGCGGAAATCCGCCAAGCCATTGAAGACGATCGCTTCGATGATTTTGTGGTGGAATTTTATGCGAGAATCGGCAAGCCTGTTCCGCCGTTACAACTTGTAGAAACAGAAAAATAATCAGCTAAAAATCACCCGTAAAAAGTGCGGTGAAAAATTTAAGTGTTTTTTCCACCGCACTTTCATCTCTCACAGGAGTTCCTATGCAAATCCTTGAACCTCAAAAATTCGCCAGTTGGAATGAACCCATTGAAATGTTGTATGCCTGCCATAGCAAAGTGAAACGTTTTTGTCGGCAGTTGACGATTTTGCCTGATTATTTGGCAAAAAACGGTTGTAATCAGGCGGTGAAAAATGACGTTCAGCAAATTCTCAATTATTTCAATCAGTCAGCCCCGCTGCACCATGATGATGAGGAAAAAGATTTTTTCCCACTGTTGGTAAAATATGTGCCGGAGGCGCAAAAAGACATTGATGAGTTGGAAAGACAGCACGTGGCCTTGCATGATAACTGGGCAAAATTATCTGAACAGTTGCAAGCCTTGTTGACGGGCGAGCGAGAAAATGTTGATGTGGCGTTGATCAACAATGTAGTCTCGGGTTACGACAAACATATCGCGTTGGAAGAGCCGTTATTTGAGCTCGGTAAACAACATCTATCGGAAGCTGAATTACGCGAAATCGGTGACATAATGAGTGCTCGTCGTCGCGTACAAGCCTAAGGTATCGTTGATTTAAACTATGGAATATCAACTTGATACTCGCGCGTATCGTTGTCCTCTGCCGTTATTAATGACGAAAAATGCCGTCAACACATTAGCCCCAAATGATGTCTTGACGGTATGGCTTGCTGCGGAAAGTGACATCGAAGATTTTCGTTTATTTTGCAAAGCTCAGCAGTTGTCTTTTGCTTTAATAAGTCAATCTCAACGCACCATTCAAATCACCAAAATCAACAAGTAACCTCCCTATTTTCAGCCTTCAAAAGTGCGGTCGTTTTTGCCGTCATTTTTACAATATCATTTTCACATTTCAGCGAATTTATGGTATTTTAACTGCCGATTTTAATCAGTTTACGGACGCTCCACAGCGTCTTCTCTTTTCATTAACTAAAAGGAAATTTGAATGGAAGCTCAACAAGGCAGCCCAATGTCAATGTTATTTATTTTTATCATCTTCGGATTGATTTTCTATTTCATGATTTATCGTCCGCAAGCAAAAAGAAATAAAGAACACAAAAAATTAATGTCCGAATTAACCAAAGGCACCGAAGTATTAACCGCCGGCGGTATCATCGGTAAAATCACCAAAGTAGTTGAAAACAGCGACAGCATCGTTATCGCGTTAAACGACAGCACTGAAGTGACCATCAACCGCAACTACATTGCAGCGGTATTACCGAAAGGCACAATTAAAACCCTTTAATCTTACATTCCTCAAGGGAACAGGAAATCTATGTTAAATCGTTACCCTTTATGGAAGAATCTAATGGTGATCTTTTTGGTCGCCATTGGTATTTTATACGCTCTTCCAAATCTTTACGGTGAAGATCCTGCCGTACAAATCTCAGGAACTCGTGGCCAGGAAGCTAATTCCAGTGTGCTAAGCGAAGTTCAAACTGTCCTAAAAGAAAATAATCTGACAACTAAATCCATCGTGTTAGAAAACGGCTCTATTCTTGTACGTTTTAACAATACCGATAACCAATTACTCGCCAAAGATAAAATCACTGAAAAATTAGGCAATAACTACTCTATCGCCCTGAACCTTGCACCGGCAACACCAAAATGGCTAAGCAGTATCGGCGGCAATCCAATGAAATGGGGCTTGGATTTGCGTGGTGGGGTACGCTTCCTGATGGAAGTGGATATGAACTCTGCGCTCACCAAACGTCAAGAGCAATTACAAGATTCCTTACGTACTGAATTGCGCAAAGAAAAATATCAATACAGCGCGATTAAGTCAGCAGAGAATTTTTCCACAATCGTAAGTTTGGTGAATCCGGAACAGTTATCTGATGTACAACGTTATTTGCGCAAACAGCATCCAACCTTAGACATTCGCGCGATTTCTGATAATACCCTGTCTTTGGCGTTATCTGATGCGGCATTAAACGAAGCCCGCGAAAGCGCGATTGAACAAAACTTAAGTATTTTGCGTAAACGTGTCACTGAACTTGGTGTCGCAGAAGCCGTAATTCAGCGCCAAGGCGCAGAACGTATCGTGGTTGAATTGCCGGGGGTACAAGACACGGCCCGCGCGAAAGAAATTCTGGGTGCAACGGCGACCCTTGAATTCCGCTTAGTCAATGGTAATGCAAACCTAGAGGCAGCCGCTCGCGGCATGGTGACTTCTGATTCTGAAGTAAAATATGATAGAAACAATCGCCCTATCGTGCTCTATAAACGTGCCGTATTAGGTGGTGAACACATTACGAACGCCAGTTCCGGTGTGGATCAAAATACCTCTAGACCGCAAGTGAGCGTCACCTTGGATAGCGAAGGCGGCGAAATCATGTCACAAACTACACGCGCCAACATCCAAAAACCAATGGCGACGTTGTATGTGGAATATAAAGACAGCGGCAAAAAAGACGAAAATGGAAAAACCATTTTACAAAAACACGAAGAAGTGATTAACGTTGCGACCATTCAAGGCCGTTTCGGTAGTCAATTCCAAATTACCGGCATTGACTCTCCGGCAGAAGCACAAAACCTTGCCGTATTGCTTCGTTCCGGGGCGTTAATTGCGCCTATTCAAATCGTGGAAGAACGTACCATTGGCCCATCTCTTGGAGCACAAAACGTCGAACAAGGTTTGCAAGCAAGTTTTTGGGGCTTAATGATCGTCGTCGCCTTTATGGTGATTTACTATCGTAAATTCGGTCTTATTGCCAATGTCGCCTTAATCGTCAATATCATTTTATTGGTTGGCTTGATGTCCTTATTACCGGGCGCCACGCTCACCATGCCGGGGATTGCCGGTATCGTATTGGCGGTTGGGATGTCCGTGGACGCAAATGTGTTGATCTTTGAGCGAATAAAAGAAGAAATTCGCAACGGTCGCCCTGTTCAACAAGCTATTAGCGAAGGTTATAGCGGTGCATTCAGTTCTATCTTCGATGCGAACTTAACCACCATTTTGACTGCGGTAGCACTTTACGCTGTAGGGACGGGTCCGATCAAAGGCTTCGCAATCACCTTATCTTTAGGGATTGCTATCTCCATGTTTACCGCAATCACCGGAACACGCGCAATCGTGAATTTCTTATACGGCGGCAAACGAATTGATAAATTATCAATTTAACGGTGAGGAAATATATTGTGAATTTAGAAAATAGAAGTCAGCCAATTAGAGAAATTCAAGGCATTAAACTCCCTTTCCGTTTAGTGGAATTCATGAAATTCCGTATGTGGGGCTACCTTGCTTCCGTCGTCATTATCGCGGTTTCATTATTCTTTGTATTTACCAAAGGTTTCAACTGGGGCTTAGATTTTACCGGCGGTGTGGTGGTAGATACCCACTTCTCTCAACCGGCAGATTTGGAAAAAATCCGTTCTACGTTGGTGCAAAACGGCATTGAGAGTCCACTCGTACAAACCACCGGCGGTGTGCGCGATGTGATGATTCGCCTACCGGCAACCGATGATGCGCAAATCGGCGATCACGTCAAAAAAATGCTGAACACCTTGGATAGTGATATTCAAATCCGTTCCATTGAATTTGTCGGACCTAACGTAGGTGAAGAATTAACCCAAGGGGCTATTTACGCCACCTTAGCCACCCTCATTATGCTCTTGCTTTATGTGGGCATGCGTTTTGAATGGCGTTTAGCAACCGGTGGTGTGCTTTCTTTAGCGCACGACGTGATTGTCACCCTCGGTGCATTCTCTTACTTACAAATCGAAATGGATTTAACCTTTATTGCGGCGATCCTTTCGGTGGTAGGTTACTCGTTAAACGACAGTATCGTGGTATTCGACCGTGTGCGTGAAAACTTCCGTAAAATCAGACGGATTTCCGCCATCGACATCATCGATATTTCCTTAACTCAAACCCTATCCCGTACCATTATGACGTCAGTAACCACGTTAATTGTCGTTATCGCCCTCTTCATCTTCGGCGGTCCTACCATTCACAGTTTCTCGCTAGCCTTGCTTATCGGGATCGGATTCGGTACCTATTCTTCCATCTTCATTGCGATTGCTATCGCCTATGACTTAGGTTTAACCCGTGAACACATGGTTCAACCGAAAGTGAATAAAGATGATATTGAAGAGTTACCATAAAAATCACTAAAACAAAAAAGGTCGTTTTTTAACGACCTTTTTTATTTCCAACGTTCATCGCATTTTCCAAATAACGCCATAAAAACGTTTTATTTTTCGACCGCACTTTACCCAATAAAAAAGCGGCGAAACTCGCCGCTTAAAGAGAAAAGCCTTAAATATTAGGCGTAAACCGGAAGACGTTTACAGATTGCTAATACTTTTTCTTTCGTTGCAGCAATCACTTGTTCTTCATTGTCTTTACCGAGTGCATCTAACACATCACACATCCAACCAGCAAGTTCACGACAGTCTTGTTCGTTAAAGCCACGACGGGTAACGGAAGGTGTACCCACACGAATACCGGAAGTCACAAATGGTTTTTGTGGATCATTCGGTACCGAGTTTTTATTCACGGTAATGTTTGCTTTACCAAGTGCTGCATCCGCTGCTTTACCGGTTAAACCTTGTTGAACTAAATCCACCAAGAACAAGTGGTTTTCGGTACTGTTTGAAACCACTTTGTAACCACGTTGTTTAAACACCTCCACCATGGCTTTCGCATTTTTCAAGACATTTTGTTGGTAGATTTTATATTCCGGCTCTAATGCTTCTTTGAAGCACACTGCTTTTGCCGCAATAATGTGAACTAATGGACCACCTTGACCAGCCGGGAAGACTGCAGATTGAAGTTTTTTATACATCTCTTCATCGCCGCTGGCAGATAAAATTAAACCGCCACGTGGACCACCTAAGGTTTTATGCGTTGTTGTTGTAACAACATGGGCATACGGAAGTGGGTTCGGATAGACACCCGCGGCAATTAAACCGGCAACGTGTGCCATATCCACGAATAAATAGGCGCCCACTTCATCTGCGATCTCACGCATTTTTTTCCAATCAACCACTTGAGAATAAGCAGAGAAACCGCCCACAATCATTTTCGGTTTCACTTCATGGGCTTGTTTACGCAAAGCATCGTAGTCAATCAAACCTTCATCCGTAATGCCATATTGTTCTGCATGATAGATTTTACCGGAGAAGCTCACAGAAGCACCGTGAGTTAAGTGGCCACCGTGTGCCAAGCTCATACCTAAAATGGTATCGCCCGGATTTAATAATGCCATATAAACGGCCGCATTCGCTTGTGAACCGGAGTGCGGTTGCACGTTCACATAATCTGCGCCAAATAATTCTTTCGCACGATCAATCGCCAACTGTTCCACAATGTCAGCGTACTCACAACCACCATAATAGCGTTTACCCGGATAGCCTTCCGCATATTTATTGGTGAATTGAGAACCTTGCGCTTGCATTACGCGCGGGCTGGCATAGTTTTCAGAAGCGATTAATTCAATATGTTCTTCTTGACGACGATTCTCATCTTGAATGGCTTGCCATAAAACCGGATCGTAATCAGCGATGTTCATGCTCTTTTTAAACATTGTGTTTTCCTCGTTATGTAATTTTGAGTGGTATAGTGTAACTGTTTCTGGATTGAAATTTAATTAAAAGTTAAATCCTAAATTTTCATCAAATCAATGAAAACGATTCATAAAAGTGCAGTCAAAAAATCCATTGAATTTTTAACGTTCCCTTTGCCGGCACCGCCATCTAGTATTCGCAAGTACGCAGACGAACTTATGAATCATTTTTTTGCTATTTTTTCTGCTCACGAGCTACGGCGCGATAACCGATATCACGACGATAAAAACGGCCGTTCCATTGAATTTGTTCGGCAAGTTTTAAGGCTTTTTGCTGTGCATCAAAGACACTTTCGCCTAATGCCGTTGCGCAAAGCACGCGGCCGCCGTTGGTGACTAACTTGCCCGCTTTCGATTCCACTCCCGCCAAGAAAACTTTCTCATTTTCGACCGCACTTTGAGGCAAACCAGTGATTTCATCGCCTTTGCGATAATCGCCCGGATAGCCTTCTGCTGCCAATACGATACCCAAAGAAGCCTTCGGATTCCACTGGGATGTCACTTCGTCCAATTTGCCATCACAGGCTTTAAGACAAAGTTCCACCAAATCCGATTCTAAACGCAACATGATCGGTTGGGTTTCCGGATCACCGAAACGACAGTTAAATTCGATCACTTTCGGCTGTCCATTTGGCATGATCATCAAACCGGCATACAAGAAACCGGTGTAAACATTCCCTTCTGCCGCCATGCCGTTGACCGTTGGATAGATCACTTCACGCATTACGCGCGCATGAATTTCAGGTGTCATCACAGGCGCAGGAGAATAAGCCCCCATGCCGCCGGTGTTTAAGCCCGTGTCTTTTTCGCCCACACGTTTGTGATCTTGACTGGTCGCCATAGGCTCGACGTTTTTGCCATCCACCATGACGATAAAGCTCGCCTCTTCGCCATCTAAAAATTCTTCAATGACCACTCGACTACCGGCTTCACCAAAGGCATTGCCGGAAAGCATATCGCGCACCGCGTCTTCCGCTTCTTGCAACGTCATCGCGACAATCACGCCTTTGCCTGCCGCCAAACCATCTGCTTTTACGACAATTGGTGCACCTTTTTCACGCAAGTAAGCCAATGCCGGTTCGACCTCAGTGAAGTTTTGATATTCCGCTGTTGGGATTTTATGACGCGCTAAAAAATCTTTGGTGAAGGCTTTGGAACCTTCTAATTGCGCCGCCGCTTGCGTTGGACCAAAAATTTTCAATCCCGCCGCACGAAACGCATCCACCACGCCAATCACAAGTGGCGCTTCAGGCCCCACGATCGTTAAACCAATGTGGTTATCTTGGGCAAATTTAACCAACGCTGGGATATCCGTTGCGGCAATATTCACGTTTTCAACCTTTTGTTCTAACGCCGTCCCAGCATTGCCCGGTGCAACGAAAATTTTATTCGCTAATGGAGATTGCGCCGCTTTCCAAGCGAGGGCGTGTTCACGACCGCCGTTTCCGATGATGAGGATATTCATGTTGTAGTCCTTGTATCTTTTTGAATTTAATCCCCTCTTTAGCAAAGAGGGGTAGGGGAGATTTGGCAGAAGTTATTTCAACCTCATAGTACATTTAGCATCGTTTAAATCTCCCCCCCAGCCCCCTCTTTACGAAAGAGGGGGGGATAAGTAAAAAAGTAAGTCGCTCATTGAGCGAAGTGACGACATAAATTAATGACGGAAATGCCGCATTCCGGTCAATACCATCACCATATTATGCTCATCTGCCGCATCAATCACTTCTTGATCGCGCATTGAGCCACCCGGATGAATCACGCATTGAATGCCCACTTTCGCCGCCGCATCAATGCCATCACGGAATGGGAAAAAGGCGTCAGATGCCATCACACAACCGGCTACGGTTAAACCTTCATCCTGAGCCTTAATACCCGCAATCTTCGCAGAATATACACGGCTCATCTGGCCTGCGCCAATGCCGATGGTTTGGTTATCTTTGGCGTAAACAATGGCATTCGATTTCACAAATTTCGCCACTTTCCAGCAGAATAATAAATCTTTCAATTCTTGTTCGGTCGGTTGACGTTTGCTGACCACTTTTAAGTCATCCAAGCCCACCATGCCTAAATCCGCATCTTGTACTAACAAACCACCGTTCACGCGTTTGAAATCTAAACGTTGGGTACGTGCTTGCCATTCTCCACATTCAAGCAAACGTACATTTTTCTTACGTTTCACCACTTCAATAGCTTCTGCAGACACTTTCGGGGCGATAATCACTTCCACAAATTGACGTTCTACAATTTCATTTGCGGTTTTTTCGTCTAATTCACGGTTAAAAGCAATGATGCCGCCAAAGGCTGAGGTTGGGTCTGTTTGATAGGCACGGTTGTAAGCCTCTAAAATGTCTTTGCCTAAAGCCACACCACACGGATTGGCGTGTTTAACAATCACGCATGCCGGCTCATCAAATTCTTTTACACATTCAAGGGCTGCGTCGGTGTCGGCAATATTGTTATAAGACAAAGCCTTACCTTGCAGTTGGTTTGCCGTTGCCACACTCGCTTCTTTTACATTAAGATCCACATAAAATGCGGCATTTTGGTGGGAATTTTCGCCGTAACGCATGGTTTGTTTACGCACGAAATTCAAATTTAAAGTCCGCGGGAATTGACCGCACTTCGCCTCCGCATCTTCTTCAGCGGCAACATGATAAGGTTTCACCAACTGACCGAAATAGTTCGCGATCATGGAATCGTATTGGGCGGTGTGTTCAAATGCTTTGATAGCAAGATCAAAACGGGTTTCCAGGGTTAAGCTGTTTTGATGCTGATCCATCTCGGCAAGAATGGCATCAAAATCCTGATTGTTCACAACAATCGCCACATCTTTATGGTTTTTCGCGGCGGAACGCACCATGGTTGGACCACCGATATCAATATTTTCCACGGCATCTTCTAACGTGCAATTTGGTTTCGCCACGGTTTCGGCAAAAGGATATAAATTCACCACCACCATATCAATGCCTTCAATGCCGTGTTGCTGCATGATGGCATCATCCGTGCCACGACGACCTAAAATCCCACCGTGCACTTTCGGATGTAAGGTTTTCACGCGACCGTCCATCATTTCCGGGAAACCGGTGTAATCGGACACTTCGGTTACCGGCAAGCCGTTTTGTTCTAAAAGTTTTGCCGTACCGCCGGTAGAAAGCAGTTTAACACCGCGTTTTACGAGGCCTTCGGCGAATTCCACAATACCGGATTTATCGGACACGCTAAGCAATGCTTGGCGAATGGGACGAGTTGATTGCATGAATAATTTCCTTTGATTTATGAAGTAAATTGGAGGTGGCGTATTATAACGCAAACGTTTGCGTTTATGTAGAAATGCACGAAAAATTTGTAAAAAAGTGCGGTCGTTTTTAAAGGCATTTTTATATTTGTGCAAAAGAAAAAGCACGAATCCGCTTTCACAAATTCGTGCTTTCTCAAGGTTGGCAAACTATGCTTTGGCTTGTGCCCGTTTCACTAAAATCGTGGAAAGGCTGAACGCCACAATAAAGGAAATGGCCATACCAATGCTATACATCGCAAGGCTATCAGGTTTAATCGACGGAATACCTAAAAAACCTGCCGCACCAAGGGCGATGGCTTTGACGTTAAAGAAGGCAATGAAGGCACTTGCCAGACCGGAACCAATCATCGCCGCGATAAAGGCTTGACGATAACGCAAGTTCACCCCGAACATGGCCGGCTCGGTAATACCCAGCAACGCAGAAATGCCTGAAGGAATGGCCAAGCCGCGTACTTTTGGATCTTTTAAAGCGAATGCCACGCCCAAACAGGCGGCTCCCTGCGCAATGTTAGACATTGCCGCAATTGGGAAAATAAAGGTACCGCCGGTGCGTGCCATTTCCGCCAATAATTGGGTTTCCACCGCAATGAAAGTTTGGTGCATACCGGTAATCACGATGGGTGCGTAGAAGGTACCGAAAATCGCACCGCCGATAAAACCTAATGTGTCATATAACCAGGTTAACCCTGCCGCGATTAATGAACCTGCTTCACGTCCGATTGGGCCAATGAGGGTAAACGCCAAGAAGCCGGCGATAAACAAGGAAAATAACGGTGTGACCAAATTATCTAAATAAGACGGCACAAATTTACGAAACGTTTTTTCTAACGTTGCCAACACCCAAGCGGAAATTAAGGTTGGGATCACAGTGCCTTGGTAACCTACTCGTTCAATTTCCAAACCAAACACATTCCAATATTGGATTTTGCCTTCTGCCAGCGTTAAAGCATAGTTCCAACCGTCAGCCAGTGCCGGGTGAACCAATAACATCCCTAATGCAGCCCCAAGGAATGGATTTCCGCCAAACTTACGGGTGGCAGAAAAACCAAGCAATACGGGCAAGAACACAAATGGTGCGTTTGCAATGGTGTTAATGAAATCTACTAAATCTTTGAGTTCAGGATGCATGTCAATGACGCTGAGTTCATCCACAAAGAACCCTTTGGCGGTGAGCATGCTGTAAATACCCATCAACAAACCGCCTGCCACAATGGCCGGAATGATCGGTACGAAAATATCCGCTAAACCTTTCACCAAACGTTGCAACAAACTTTGATTACCGCCAGCCGCTTCTGCCACTTCCGCTTTACTCACATCGCCGATACCCAGCAATTTGGTTAATTCAGCGTGGACTTTATTCACGGTACCGGAACCAAAAATAATTTGATATTGCCCGGCAACAGCAAACTGCCCTTTTACCCCCTCAATATTGTCGATGCCTTCCTTGTCCACTTTGCTTTCATCATTTAGCACAATACGCAAACGGGTAGCACAGTGAGCCGCCGTGACAATATTTTCTTTGCCGCCAAGTTTTTCAATCACTTGTTGGGCGATTTTAGGAAAGTTCATAGTCTTCTCCCGAAGTAGTAAATAATAGGTAGAATTCTAGCTAAAAGGGTTTTGCCGAGCCAGCAAAATTTAGTGCAGGATTCACTCATCCGCGCACTGAATACACCTTAAATTTGTTATTTTTCGCCAATACCTCATGGCCGCCGAAATGTTGATCCAGCCAGTCGGCATAAGGCAAAAAGGCATTCGCTACAATGCGCAATTCACCACCGGTTTTAAGATGCCATTTTGCTTGTTTAATCAATTCATTAACGGCGGTATAGGCGGTATCAATGCCGTCATGAAAAGGCGGGTTGGAAATGATCAGGTCAAATTTACCTTCCACATGAGAAAACACATCGCTTGCCAACACCGTGCCTTGCAACTGATTTTCTCGCAACGTTCGCTGTGCCGATTCAAGCGCCATGGCGTGAATATCCGTCATCGCAAGCTTGGTTTTCGGATGATGTTTTTGAATGTAGCTGCCAATCACGCCGGCGCCACAACCGATATCCAGCACATCGCCCGACACGTTTTTTAACGTGGTCAACAATAATGCGGTGCCGCCATCCAGTTCGGCTGCGCTGAAGACGCCCGGTAACGCATACACAGTGACATCGGCAAGTTGTGGTGATTGGTAGGATTTCCAGAAGGAATTCAGATCAAAGTGCGGTGGATTTTTTAGCTGAAAATGATACAAACTACAACGACGGGCAGAGTCGATTTTGTGAATATCGCCGAAGTCCGCAAGCATATTTTCGGCTGAACGTACGCCGCTACGATTTTCGCCGACAATG
Organism: Aggregatibacter sp. Marseille-P9115; assembly: GCF_920939465.1. Taxonomy (GTDB): domain Bacteria; phylum Pseudomonadota; class Gammaproteobacteria; order Enterobacterales; family Pasteurellaceae; genus Aggregatibacter; species Aggregatibacter segnis_B. The sequence goes on along the minus strand of NZ_OV100759.1, from coordinate 1,692,694 downwards.
AGTATTTCTTGTCCCACCGGACTTTTGGCGAGAATTTGCATTAATTGGAAATGGCATTCCTGCTTGTTCTTCGTCCAATAAAACAGGATCAAATCGGCTTGGCGTTGAAATTCGAGGGAAAAATCCACCGCACTTTGTTGCTTTTGATTTTCTCGGTTGGCGTAATCAAAATACCAACTCCAAGCACGGGCGTTAAAACCTTGGCGTCGTAAATCGGAAAGAAACTCATCGTTCACGGCTCCCGTAAGCAATAACGACTTCCCCGTTAAAAAATCTAAATGCCGTTCCAGCACTTCGCTTTCTGCACAAATCACGCTATTAATCCTCTGCCTTATTGGTTAAAATGGGCGCCCATTATACTGGATTGAATTGATTTTAGATATGCAAGAAACGCGCCAACCTTACTCCCGTCGAGATGTATTACTGCAACAAATGGGCATCAGCCAATGGCAGCTCCATCGCCCTGATGTGTTGCTGGGCGCTATCAATATTGCCGTGCCGGAGCATATTCGTCTAGTGATCGTCAGTCAGCAAAATCTGTTGCAACAGCCTGTTGTGCAGGATGTGTTACGCAGCTTGACGCTTAATAGCGAGCAAGTATTAAACATTACGTTTGAGCAGCTTACTTATTTGCAAGTCAACCACGAAGTCAGTTATTGGTTGCTTTCTAAAAACACAGCGAAAAACGACCGCACTTTACCTCTCCAACAACCGTTAAATGTCTGGCAGTCTGATGATCTTGAGGAATTTAAACAAAATCCGCAGGCAAAGCGTCAATTTTGGCAAACCATTCAACAATCCCCTTCCATCAATGCCGAATAACAAGGATCTGTCGTGATAACCATTTCGCTGATTGAAGAACAAGACTTTGACGAACTTTATGCCATTGAGCAGGCGGCTCACGCCGTGCCTTGGAGTTTAGGCACGTTGAAAAACAACCAAGGCGAGCGTTATCTCAATTTAAAGATCGCCGAAGGCCATCAGATTTACGGATTTGCTATTTGTCAGACCGTACTAGATGAAGCCACCCTGTTTAATATTGCTATCGATCCGCAAAAACAAGGTTTGGGACTCGGACGACAACTCTTAAACGAGCTCATCACCCAACTCAGACAAAAAGGCATTTTGACATTGTGGCTAGAAGTGCGCGAATCCAATAAAAAAGCCCAAGCGCTTTATGATTCGCTGGGCTTTAATCAAGTGGATATCCGTAAAAACTATTACCCTACCCCTGATGGCAAACGGGAAAATGCCGTGGTCATGGCGGCCTATTTATAAGACTATTTTTCCCTCTTAATTGCTTGCAACATCGGTGCAAACCACGCCTTCACCTGCTGATTTATCCACGCCAAGTCTAATTCCTGCGTTTGTACCAGCACGCGTTGCCAATATAAATCGCCACGGGAATAATCATCCCCTTCGGCAATTTTGGTTAGCCGCGCAAAACATTGTTCAACATCGACCGCACTTTCATTGGAAATCAGTTCCAAATACGCATCAATGCCCGTTGTCGGAATTAGCTGTAATTGTGCGTATCCGGCTAAATAGCTTTCTACATAAATTTGCAGCTGCGCAAGGGCATCCTGTTGAGATACCACCTGAAAAATCTCGCGTTTGTCCTTGCCTTGGAAAAGGGATTCTGTCGGCTGTGGCTGCGTGGCACACAACAATAAATGATATAACCAAGCTTCAATACGATCTTTGTCTTTGACGGTTGCCATGCGCCAAGTCACACGCTGTAACGGGTCGCCATATAAATGGGAGATATTGCCTGATAAGGTGATATTACCGAATGCCGTCGGCAAGGTCATTTGTACAAAACGGTTTTGTGGCGTTTGTTCCACATAATCAGCAATATAGTGTTTAAATTCCGCCACTTCATCCAATAATTTATTGGCGTAGAGTGTCGCAAATTCGCCTCTTGGCAATACGCCTTTCACCTTCAAATGATCAAAAAACGCGTCGATTTGGTGTTCATCGACATCCACCAAGTCCGCATGAATCAGATATTTCTCTAAGCCATTATTCAAAACGAAATTTTCACCGTCGGCGATACTTTCTTCCTGCTCGGAAAAATTCACACCGAGGCGACGCTCAAAGAAAAATTTCACCGGATTTTTCACAAACGCCACCAAACGAGAAAATTCAATCTCCGTTTCTTGTTCGAAACCATCCTGCGCTATCGCCGGTTGAATAAAATCCGACAATGCTTGATTAGATTGAGAATTCACCAAAGGCAACCATTGTTGCGCAAAAGATTGGCTAAAAGTGCGGTCATTTTTTTCAAAGTTTTTTCGACTGAATGCCGTCATGCCGTGTTGTTGCACCAGCAATGTCCGCCAATCCTTGCCTTCATCCGGCAGATTTTCCACGATGTAATCCAACAATTGGCTCACCAATACGGAGGGCTCACGTTCTTGATTATCTGAAATAGAACGCCCGATGTAGCTGATATACAAATATTCCTGCGCAGATAACAAAGCCTCAAGGAACAAGTAACGATCATCATCACGGCGCGCACGATCGCCTTTAATACGGTGATACTGCATTAAGTCAAAACTATTTGGCGGCTGTTGACGTGGGTATTCACCGTCATTCATACCGAGCAGGCAGACCACTTTAAATGGAATAGAACGCATCGGCAGCAACGTGCAGAAATTCACTTTGCCAGCTAAAAAACGGTAATGATTCGGGTTTTCTTCTAAAGCGCTATTCATGATATCCGCCACAACATCAACGCCCAAGAGTTCATCAAAATGCGCGTCCTGTAACTGTTCTGCAAATTGCTGAATCACGTCTTTAATATAAAATAAGGTTTCCTCGGTTTCCGTTGTCGCAGCAAAGAAACGATCCGTTAAGGTCAACAAATGTTGTTGCCATTGCGCCACGGAATAGCGCTGTTGCAACGTTTTGAACCAATCTGATAATGCGGCGATAAACTCAGCCAGTTGCCCTGCTAGCTGCCCTTTTAAGCCGAAACTGTTGTCCAATCCAAGACTGTCTTGCCAAATACCATTTTCTTCCCGTAAGGCATACCCCAACAACATGCGTTCCAAACCGGCTTGCCAGGAATTGTAGTTGCTTTGCACTTCACCATGAGGTTCTGCACTTTGTTTCTCTAAACCAAAACGCACGCCGGCATTTTTCACCCAATCGCGAATTTGCGCCAAATCCTGCAATTCAATATTAAAGCGTTGGCGTATTGCCGGCACATCTAACAGCGCTAACACATCTTCTGCACTGAAAAGACTTTCTTTGAGCTGCAATAAAGAGAGGAAACCGGCAATAATCACATCATTTTCCGATAATTTGTTATCAGAAATCGAAAATGGAATGGCGGTTTGCGGCGTAGCATGTTGCCCGAAAACCGCGCGAATATAAGGGGTGTATTTATCAATATCCGCCACCATCACGATGATGTCTTTGGGGGTCAAATGGGGATTTTCTTGTAATAAATGCAGCAAATAATCCTGCAAGACTTCCACTTCCCGCATCGTGCTGTGGCAAGCATGGAAGGTTAAAGTGCAGTCATTTTCTTGATAGTTTAACGGCTCACTGCCACTCGGTATAAGGTGCAAAATCTGATGTTGAATTTGACTCAATAAATTCTTCGGTTCAATCTCCGCGTAGGCAGAAATCTCATTCGGTTCCAATTGCGTTAATAAATAAGAAAAATCGCGTCCCAATTTCCCCCATGAAGCCAACAAGGGGTTGCCGACTTGCAATTTTTCTTGTGCGTAAGTCACTTCCCATTGCTGTTCTACCTGCGCCATTTGGTCTGCGGATAACAACGGTTTATTAACCTGGTTGAAATAATCGGTTCGAGTGCGTAGTGCTAATTTTTCAACAAATGTTGGATCCACAATGTCGCCCCAATATTCCTCACAAGGATTATTGAAGAACAAATGCACATCGCAATACTGGCTAATGGCTTGAAAAATTTCTAAATAGGCTTTTGGCAACGCCGGAATACCGAAAATGAAAAGGCGTTCCGGCAAAAAGAGCGGTCGATTTTTACGGAGTTTTTCTAACAATAATTGGTGTAAATGCGCTCGGTGTTGTACCAAATCTAATCCGGTTTCTGTTTTTACCGCCTGCACTAAAGCCCGCCACAAGCTCGCCTGCCATGCGATATTTTGTTCAATCTGTGCCGATAAACGATCATTATTGAAATTTGGTTGAGCTTCAATTTGATGATGAATATCTGCCTCTTGGTGCGCTTCCCAAGCGGCAATCCAGTCCGGGCGGTAAACCAAATATTGGTCGAATAAATCGGCGATTTTCCCGGCAAGTTGGTAGAGTTTAAATTGCTCCGATTGAACAGAGTGCGTCAGATAATGGCGTAAAGGATGAAAAGCCTCTTGCTCTAAATATTGAGGAATTAAACGCATCAAACGCCACATCATGGCATTTTTATTAAACTGATTGCTTTGCGCCACATCAGGCAAGTTTTCCGCATAAAGCTGCCAAATAAAACTGGCGGGCATCGGGAAAGCAAAATTCGCCGCAATACCTTTTGGCTCTGCAATTTGTAACTGTAACCATTGTGCCATGCCCGGACTTTGTACCAGCACGGTTTCCGGCTGTAATGGATTGCTCAGCGGTTGACGTTGAATTAATTCAACGAGAATGTCCTTTTGCACCTCAAGTTGATTCGAATGATAAACAGTAAACACGCCGCCTCCGGAAATAAGCCCAACTATAATTTGCGCTATTATAAACTAATTTCACCGCGAGGATATTTCACCGTGACCTGATTTTGCGTGCACGTAACGCGAAAACGAATTTGATTTTGTAGCACGTTCGATTCACAAGGCAACCCAAGAAAACGCCGTTGATGTTGATTCTCAACAATTTGAATGGCTTGAAAACGTTGATAAATTTCCACCGCACTTTTGCGTTGTAAATTTCCCCATTGGTTAAACGTGAGGAAAAGCCCGCTGAATATAGATAAGGTCACTAACAAGGACAGCAAGCTCATGCCTTTCTGATTAATTTTGGGGAACAACAAAATCATACCAACTCTTCTCTGCTAAGCGCCAACGGCTGTATTGTTGCACGATCTGAGTAACCGTACTTTTGGAATAAGTCACTTTAATATTTTCATCTAACGTCAATCGTCCTTTGGTAATAATCGAACCACTAATTTTACCTTGCCCTCGAATATGTAAATCGCCTTCGGCGACAATCACCGCATTCACGTTTTTATCAATCTCCCATTCGGTTTCATTCGCCGTGAACCAATACAATGCCGCAGGCGACGACTTGCTTAAAATTAGCGGTGGAGACTGTAATTGTTGACGAAAAAGCGCAAGCCCTTCTTCGGAAATAAATTGGTCAAACAATTTTTCATGTTGGTTTCGCACCGGCTGTTTTTGAAATAATTTATCGCGCCGGCACCACACATAATGGCTCAAACCATCCGCTAATCGATTATTCTCCAAACGAAAGGTCACTAGAAAGGTATCTCCGTTTTCTTGTGTAGAAAGCTTTTCGCAGCGCGACTTTTTCTCGTTAAAACTGAGTTGTTGTAGGGATAACTGCTGCTCCACATACAGATGTCGCTGAGCGACAATAGATGAATACAAACGAAGTAAATCATCATTAAACAGCATGGTAAGGAGTAAAAACCCACTGAGTAATATCAATAAGGTAATAGTCATTATGCCGCGTTGAGGCGTTATCATGATTCTTCTCTGTTTAATAGGAACACAACGATGGCGGTTTCGTAACTTATTTTCTTATGCTGCTTTAAATTGCCAATTAAACGTACTTCAATGCCTTTTTGTTCCGCTAACCAAGTAAAAGTTAAATCAGAAATTTCATATTCTTTTTCATCTAACAAATCCACCCAGCCGCCGTGATTACAGGCAGATTGTTGGGTATAACGTTGGCAATCTTCAAAACTGCAATTTTGTTTGACCGCACTTTTATAGGTTAAGCGAGTTTCTAGCATTTTTTGATGAAGTCGGTAACCAAATAATTCCCGTTCAATTTCCTTGGTTGCATTTTTCCCATTCGTAAGACAGGTATCGCCTTTATATTGCCCGCCTATGCAACCATCCACATTCAGATCATAGAAAAAGACGACACAACTGTTGCTTTTCTCCGAGTTCATTTGAGCGATAGTCATTGCAGAGGGCTCACTCTGTTGTTCAAATAAGGACAGATTATCTTTTGTTAACTTATCGCTCGCCGCACGAAAACCGGCTCGCGCCAAATCTTTTCCGATGAGCTGAATCACACGCTGCAGCTCCGTTTGTAACTGCAAACGCAAAAGCATTTCCCGATTTTGTTGTTGATGTTGGCTATAAAACTGCAAAATCACCAAGAATAAAAACGAAGAAAGGGATATCGAAAGCATTAAACTCACTAAACTTTGCCCTGAAAGGCATTTTTGTTTTAACCTCATTCTATTCTTCATCATTTACACAAGCACTTAAGGATTGGTTATCTTTTAATTTCAAACTGCCCACATTAAAAAACGAAAAGAGGGTTCGTTGATGATTCGCTTGCAACACAAAACAGGCTGTGGACGCGGTGTTACGAATGCCACTTAAACGCGTGAGTTCCAGAGGATAATAACGCTTGCTAATCAACATTGTGTCCGAGAAAGCCGGATAATAAAAATGCGCAGAAACATGTTGTGGACAACCTCGAGGAGATAAACAGTCACATAGATGATGATTTTTAATCTGCGCCGTTAAGCACCAACGTTTTCCTGACAAATCGCGACTTGCTATAAGAAACCAGATATCAGAAGAATTCTCCACGCGAGCTTGAATTTGACGTAAAAACGCATAAAGCTTTTGCTGCTCTTTTTGTAAGATATTCTGCTGTGAAGATTGCTGCCATGTGGGCAAAGCAAGCATCAACAATAAACTAAGAATGAAAAGTGCGATTAACATTTCCAGCAAAGTGAAGCCTTTTTGCATAAACGTTCCTTTTTTTGACCGCACTTTAAGGAAATAAGAAAAGCTAAAACATGGAGAAAGGCAAATTTTGCGAGTAAGATCGCAAAGTAAAATTAATTTGGAGAAAAATTAACAAGGGAACAAAAAACTACGTCACATTTACGACACAAATAAAAAAGATATCGTATCTGGACATTAATTTAGAATTATAAATTTATATGATGTATAAAGGGTTTCAGTGGTGGGTCGTATAGGATTCGAACCTATGACCAATGGATTAAGAGTCCACTGCTCTACCAGACTAAGCTAACGACCCATATTTGGGAAATACAGCTTTAAATTGGTGGGTCGTGAAGGATTCGAACCTTCGACCAACGGATTAAAAGTCCGCTGCTCTACCGACTGAGCTAACGACCCTCTAGAAAGGGGTATTTTATTAAGTGGTGGGTCGTGAAGGATTCGAACCTTCGACCAACGGATTAAAAGTCCGCTGCTCTACCGACTGAGCTAACGACCCAACGACGAGGGCTTATAATACTGATTTTATTTCAATAATCAATAAAAAATTTTATTTTTTTATTTATTCGCTTGAATATGCATCAAAATAAAGATAATGAAATATGTGGGATTCTCATTAAAAATCTGAATAGTAAATTCCACCAAAAAATAAAAACCGGGCTAATACCCGGTTTTTTAATTTTAAATAGCAAAAATTAGTATGCTAACACAGCGCGACGGTTTTTCGCGTAAGCTGCTTCATCATGACCTAATACTGCTGGTTTCTCTTCACCGTAAGAAACGGTAGAGATTTGACCTGCTTGTACACCTTTAGCAGTTAAGAAACTTTGTACTGCGTGAGCACGACGTTCACCTAATGCCATGTTGTATTCTGGAGTACCGCGTTCGTCAGTATTACCTTCAATACGTACATTAGTTGCTGGAGTTGCATTTAAGTATGCAGCATGAGCATCTAAGATTTGAGCATATTCACCTTCAACATTGTATTTGTCGAAACCGAAATATACAGTGTTGTAGCGTTGTTGTAAGTCTTGAACAGAGTAACCACCAAAAGTTTGGCCGTTTGCGCTTTCATTTTTTGATGATCCACAAGCAGCTAATACAGCTACTGAACCAGCAACTAACAATGCTTTAGTAAATTTATTCATTGATTTCTCCTTGTTTATTTAGTTAAGTATGGTGACCAAGCTGGAAATTTAACTTGTCCATCATTCCCTGGTAAACGTGCCTTAAAGCGTCCGTCTGTGGACACTAATTGTAGCACCTTTCCCAAGCCTTGGGTAGAGCTATAAATAATCATAATACCATTTGGTGAAATACTCGGACTTTCATCTAAAAAAGTTGAACTCAGTACCTCAGAACCACCTGAAACCAAATCTTGTTTCACAATGTTATTACTTCCATCGATCATTACTAACGTACTACCATCTGAGCTGATTTGACCACTACCACGTCCACCAACAAGAGATACTCCACCACCGGATGCACTCATGCGATAAACTTGCGGAGAGCCGCCTCTATCGGATGTGAACACGATTGACTGCCCATCAGGCGACCAAGAAGGTTCGGTGTTATTACCTGATCCACTGGTTAACTGAGAAACCTGTCCACTACCCAAATTTGTTACATAAATATTCAATACGCCGTCTTTTGAAGAGGCAAATGCTAATCTTGAGCCATCTGGTGAGAAGGCAGGAGCGCCATTGTGTCCTGGAAATGAAGCAATCACTTTACGTGCCATTGAACCAAGATCTTGCAGAATAATTTGTGCTTTTTTATTTTCAAAAGAAACATACGCTAATTTTTTGCCATCCGGAGACCATGCCGGCGACATAAAAGGCTGCGAGCTCTTATTAATAATAAATTGGTTAAAACCATCATAGTCGGCTACGCGGACCTCATAAGGTTGTGATCCACCATTCTTTTGCACGACATAAGCAATACGAGTCCGAAATGCGCCACGAATCCCTGTTAGTTTCTCAAAGGTTTCATCACTCACCGTATGCGCCCCGTAACGAACCCATTTTTGAGTCACCGTATATTGGTTTTGAGACAAAATCGAACCCGCACTTCCCATGGTATCGACTAATTGGTAAGCAATATCAAAACCACCATTAGACGGAGTTACTTGTCCAACGATTACTGCTTCAATACCCAATGCAGACCATGCACTAGGGTTAACTTCTGCAGCTGTAGTCGGCTGCTGAGGCATTTTACTGACAGAAAGTGGATTAAATTTTCCGCTATTACGTAAGTCTGATGCAATGATATCTGCAATATCTGCCGGTGCACTGCCCGGTCCATTCCACTTAAACGGAACAACAGCAATAGGTCGTGCAGAATCCATAACCTCATCAATAACGATGCGAACCTCTGCACGAGCTACAGAAGTCAATCCTAATAGCATAATAAATAAGCTAAATACTCGAATAACTCTTTTCATTTTTTCTCCTATTGTTCAAAGTGCGGTGAAAAATTACCGCACTTTTCTTGGGTCAAACCCAAGAGTAAAGCTCTTAAACATTTCATACTCTTCCGGAGTAGGTGCTCTACGCATTTTTTTAGCTTGCTCAATCGCATTTAATGCAGCTGCACACAAATCATTAGGCCCGGATTTTTTCTCATACGATAAAATAGTTCCATCACTGGCAATTTCCATCTTAATATCGCAAACTTTACCTATAAAGCGTGTATCTCCACGGAAATAAGGTTTTATCGAAGAGTAAACAACGCCTGCATATGCAGAACCTGTTTTACCGCCATCACCAGCTCCCATTGATGCTCCGGCACCTTGACTACCTTGTTTATTCGCATTTCCACCTTTGATTGCACTTCCGCCACCAAGATCGCCACCATTAAAGAAATCATCTAGTGCATTTTGATCAGCCTTACGCTTCTCTGCATCTGCTTTTGCCTTGGCATCAGCTTTGGCTTTCGCTTTAGCATCTGCTTCTGCCTTAGCCTTGGCTTTAGCATCCGCTTTAGCATCTGCTTCTGCCTTAGCCTTGGCTTTAGCATCCGCTTCAGCTTTTGCTTTGGCTTCGGCGTCTGCTTTTGCCTTCGCTTCAGCTTCTGCTTTCGCTTCTTGTTTTGCTTTTTCTACTGCTGCGGCTTTTGCTTTTGCCTCTTCTTCCGCTTGTTTAGCTGCAGCGGCTAAACGCTTAGCTTCTGCGTCAGCTTTCAATTTAGCGGCTTCTGCAGCTTGCTTAGCTTTCGCCTCTTCAGCTTCTTTTTGTTTCTCTAATGCCTCTAAACGAGCTTTTTCCTCTTGCTGTTTCTTTTGCTCAGCAAGTTGTTTTTGTTTTTCTTGCTCTTTTTTCTTCTCGAGCTCTTGTTGACGTTGCTGTTCTTCTTGTTTTTTATCTTCCAATTCTTGTTTCTTTTGTTTGTCAGCTTGGCCTTTTTTCTGCTGCTGAATTCGTCCCCACTCCTGAGCCGCAGAACCGGTATCTACCATCACAGCACCAATCACTTCGCCATCATCGCCTTCACCACCACCCATAATATCAATATTGTGGTACAAAGAACTGAGGATAAGCAAACCAAACAAAATCAAGTGCATTATGACCGAAATCACAACTGCATTAACATCACCTTTTTGTCGCTTTTTCTGCACAATGGTTACCTATCTCATTAAATTGGATTTGTCATTAACCCAACTGACTTAATTCCGGCGAGATGAAGCAAATTAAGTGCTTTAATCACTTCTTCATAAGGTACGTCTTTCGCGCCACCAACTAAGAACATTGTATTGTTATCTTTATCAAACTCTTGTTTAGATAACTGGGTAACCATATCTTCAGTTAAATTTTCCGTACGATTTCCTCCAATTGAAATCGCATATTGACCAACACCAGAAACTTCTAAAATAACCGGGGTTCTGTCTTCTGCAGACACGTTTTGGCTTTGCACGGCATCCGGCAATTCAACCTCTACGCTCTGGCTAATGATTGGCGCAGTAGCCATAAAAATCAAAACCAATACTAAAAGCACGTCCAAAAAAGGAACAATATTGATTTCAGATTTGATATCGCGGCGCTGACGACGATAAGACATATCAACCTTCTAAACTTATAATCGAAAAAACATCTAAAATAGTGACCGCACTTTTAACACAAAGTGCGGCTGAAAATATGAGTAATTAACTATGGTGATTTTTACCGAAAACCTGGCGATGCAAGATTGTCGTAAATTCATCAATAAAATTACCGTAATTTTGTTCAAGTTTATTCACGCGTAAACTCAAACGGTTATAAGCCATTACCGCCGGAATTGCTGCAAATAAACCGATTGCCGTTGCAATTAATGCTTCTGCAATCCCCGGTGCAACCATTTGTAATGTAGCTTGTTTTGCTCCACTCAAGGACATGAAAGCGTGCATGATTCCCCAAACCGTACCAAAAAGACCGATATATGGGCTAATGGATGCTACGGTTGCTAAGAATGGAACGCGAGTTTCAATATCTTCAATTTCACGATTCATAGATAAATTCATTGCACGGGTACTACCTTTAATAATCGCCTCCGGTGCATCCGGGTTTGCTTGTTTTAAACGAGTAAACTCTTTAAAACCAACATAAAAAATCTGTTCACTACCGGTTAAACCATCACGACGATTAGATAACCCTTCATATAATTTATTTAAATCTTCACCAGACCAAAAACGGTCTTCAAATGCCATAGACTCTTTTAATGCCTTCGTTAATACTCGGCTACGTTGAATAATAATCGCCCAAGAAATAACAGAAAAACTCACTAAAATGAGAATTACTAATTGAACCACAATACTGGCTTTTAAAAAGAGATCTAAAAAGTTTAATTCTGAGGTCATTGCATACTCCGAAAACAACTCACTAATAGTTAATTGACTAGTGTTGCCTTGATTTGCGATGGAATTGCCACCGGTTTCATTTTACCAAGATCAACATAGGCTACCTTTACGGTAGCCCGACACAACGTTAATTCATTCCGTTTAATAATTTGAGAGAAAATAATGGACGCACCTTTTATTTCTGTGACAAGCGTTTCTATTTGTAGCAAGTCATCTAATTTTGCCGGAAAACAGTAATCAATATTCATTGATTTAACGACAAAAGCCCCTTTATTTTCTGCTAACAATTCTTGTTGGGAAAAATTAAATGTTCTTAAATATTCTGTCCTTGCCCGCTCAAAAAAATGTAAATAGCGTGCATGATAAACCACACCACCTGCATCTGTATCTTCGTAATAAACACGAGCAGAATAATGAAAAACGTTCTGTTCCAACTTTTCTTCTCCATTTAATGAAATTTAGAAAGCAGGAGGTCGGTTATTTTAGAGTGCTGCAAAATGATTAGCAAGCTTGAAATTGCACTTATTAAAAAATTAACTCGTTGATTTTAAGTTAATAGATTATGCAACAAACTTATAATTGCTGCGAGATAACCAATCCATGGCATAAAAATCAGACGCCATAGCGTTGCTCTGATCTCAAAGCCCAAACCATGAATCCATAAAATCCCAACGCTCCAGATCAAAATAAAAACATAATAAAATTCGACCGCTCTTAATTGCGTTGAAAATTGGTTAATGTTAAAAAAGAAAAACGCCGTTAAAGTCAGCGCTAAAATAAATGAAAGGGTTCGTAATGAACCCTTATTTACTAATTGATACAATGAATTAATCATTCAATTACTCGTCAAATTTACCTGAACGTTCTTTGTTCATTGTAATCTTTGCACTCACGCCTACAGCGAATAAAACGCCTACGACCCAAATTGCATATAACATATTATTCTCCCTAGTATAATGAGTTTTTGTTCTCTTCAACAAAGCTTTCATCCAAACGACCAAACATTTTGTAGTATGACCAAATGGTGTAAAGCAATGAGATGGTGACGAATACTAATGCAAGGTAGAACATTAAGGTTAATGTTAATTCACTTGAAGTCGCATCCCACATTAACAAGCTTTGTGCTGGGTGAGTACTTGAAGGCATTACAAATGGGAACATTGATACTGCCGCAGTAATAATCACACCCGCCATTGTTAATACAGAGAAGAAGAAGGCAAAACCACAACGATTTGCTTTAGATGCAATCACATTCAATAATGCACCCACAACAGCCAATGCTGGGAATGCCCATAAAGCTGGAGTCTCATTGAAGTTCTTAAACCATGCACCAACTTCAACAGCCACCTCTTTACCTACTGCAGGTGAAGATGGCGCAAAGTGATCTAACACGCTAGTAACAACATAACCTTCTTTGAAAGAAAGCCAAACGCCCGCAAGTACAAAAGTAATTAATGTAACTAATGCACCTACTTGCGTAATTGCTCTTGCACGATCGCGTAGTGCTGCCGTAGTTTTCATTTGTAACCAGTTTGCGCCGTGCGTTACTAACATCGCAAGACTCAATACACCGCAAAGTAATGCGAATGGATTTAATAATGCAAAGAAAGAACCTGTGTAAGTTGCTTGTGAAAGATCATTCAATTCAAATGGTACACCTTGTAATAAATTACCAAATGCCACACCGAATACTAATGCAGGTACAAAACCACCGGCAAACAAGCCCCAATCCCACACAGCGCGCCATGTTGGATTATCAATTTTAGCACGATATTCAAAACCAATTGGACGGAAGAATAACGCAGCTAATACTAGGAATAAGGCAATATAGAAGCCTGAAAACGCTACAGAATAAACAATCGGCCATGCCGCGAAAATTGCACCGCCAGCAGTTAATAACCAAACTTGGTTACCATCCCAGTGTGGCGCAATAGAGTTAATCATAATACGTCTTTCTACTTCTTTCTTACCTGCGACGGGTAAAAGTGCGGTCACGCCCATATCGAATCCATCTGTTACAGAGAAACCGATAAGCAATACAACAACTAGCACCCACCAAATAATACGTAAAATTTCATAATCAAGCATAATCCATCTCCTGCTTATTTAGATGATTGCTCAAAATAGTATTTGCCGGTTTTCAATGCACTTGGACCTAAATGTGCATATTTAAACATCAAATACATTTCCGCAATGATGAAGAAGAAGTAAAGTACACAAATTAAACCGATAGAGAACCATAAGTCACCTACACTCAAGTTAGAGGCAGACACACCTACCGGTAATACTTCATAAATCGCCCATGGTTGACGACCAAATTCAGCTAAGAACCAACCAAATTCAATCGCTAAGATTGGCAATGGGATACCCCAAAGCAATGCTTTAAGTAATAAGCGAGAAGAAGTCACTTTGTTACGTAAATTTTGAACAAATGCACCAAAGGTCAGTAAAATAATTAAACCACCTGCAGCTAACATACCACGGAATGCCCAGAAGTTAGGACCTACGTTCGGAATAGTGTCGCGCGCTGCTTGTTTAATTTGTTCCTCTGTTGCATCAATAACTTTATCTGTGTAACGTTTTAATAATAAACCGAAACCTAAATCACCTTTAACTTCATCAAATTTTGCTTTAGTTTCAGGATTTACTTGGCCTGCTGATTTTTTCTCTGCTTTTAATTGTGTGAATAAATCATAGGCAACCATACCGTTACGAACACGACCTTCATTTTTCGCTTGAATATCTTTCAAACCAACAATTTCAGTCTCTAAAGAACGCGTTGCAATTAAACCACCTAAATAAGGGATTTCAATCGCAAAATCATTTTTCATTTCAGCGGTATTTGGAATCGCAACTGGATGGAATGGCGCTGGCGCAGAATGAGTATCAAACTCAGCTTCCATTGCTGCTAATTTCACAGGTTGTGCTTTACCGATATCATAACCTGATTCATCACCCATAATTAATACAGCTGATGCAGCGATAAAACCAAAGGTTGCCGCTACAGAGAATGAACGTTTAGCAAAACCGATATCGCGGTCTTTTAATAAATAGAATGCGCTGATACCTAATACAAACATTGCACCGGTTGTATAACCCGCTGTTAATGTGTGTAAGAATTTACTTTGTGCTATCGGATTCAACCATAAATCCAAGAAGCTGGTCATTTCCATACGAACGGTTTCAAAATTAAATTCAGAACCCACAGGAGACTGCATCCAACCGTTTGCAACCAAAATCCACATAGCAGAAAGATTTGAACCGAACGCCACACAATAGGTTGCTAATAAGTGTTTTCCTTTCGTTAAGCGATCCCAACCGAAGAAAAATAGACCAACAAAGGTGGATTCTAAGAAAAATGCAAGTAATGCTTCGATCGCCAATGGCGCACCAAAAATATCACCCACATAGTGAGAATAGTAAGACCAGTTTGTACCAAATTGGAATTCCATAATGATACCGGTCGTTACGCCTAGGGCAAAGTTAATACCAAATAACTTACCCCAAAATTTTGTCATATCTTTATATACTTCTTTACCCGTTGCGACATAGATTGTTTCCATGATGACAAGCACGAAAGACAATCCAAGTGTCAGCGGTACAAAAATGAAGTGATACAGCGCGGTTAAAGCAAACTGTAATCTTGAGAGTTCAACAACGTCTAACATCTCGGCTCCTTGTAAAAGCTACAAGTTTTTAAATTCTATGATTACTTCGTAATCACCCCACAAACTCAAAATATCTTTTGAATTTTTCATGTAAGATTATCTTTATAATGACCGCTAGTTGCTGTTGTTTAAGTCGATTATTACACAGATAACCCAAATGAGTGGCACATTCTACTACTAAACATAGGGATAAAGAATAGTAGAAATGTTACCTAGCTCACATTTTTCGAACTAAATCAACAATAACTAAAAATAAGCATTTCAAGCAAAATTGATCTGCGTCAAATTATATGTTTTCTAAACAAACTTGCAACATTTATCAAATCAAAATTCGCCAGATCAAAAATTTAGAAAGAAATTCTGGACTTTTAACCAACATTTTGATAGTTTCCCTGCCAGTTTATTCATATTAATTTTTACTTGAATGGTTCAAGGGTATTTCAAATGGCAACAAAAACAACTCGAATTTTGACCGCACTTTGCATAGCTACCGCCTTGATGAGTTTTTCAAATGTAGGAAATGCCGCTGAAAATAGTGCGAAGAAATCATCAGAAATGCCACAGCAATGCAAGGATTTATTCAACGAAACTGAAAACCTGATTGCTGAAGCAGAAAAACAACCGGGCACACATACTCAAGTAAACAAGATTCGGAGTAAACTCAATCAAAGCAAACAGCAAATTCTTGAAATGGAATTGGCAACACAAATCAAAAGTTGCGATGTAGCATTAGCGAAACTCAACAGCATGAAACAACAGCAACAATAATCACAAGATAAAAATAAAAGGCTTATTGAAAATCAATAAGCCTTTTATTTTTTAATCTTCTCGGGAAAGTTTTTCAATGCCAAAATGGCGATAAGTTGTTGAGGTTGCTATTCTTCCTCGCGGTGTTCGTTGTAAAAACCCCTGCTGAATTAAATAAGGCTCCAACACATCTTCAATGGTATCCCGTTCCTCGCCAATGGCTGCCGCTAAATTGTCTAATCCCACCGGACCACCATCAAAACGCTCTAAAACAGCCGTCAGCAACTTCCTGTCCAAATAATCAAAACCGGCATCGTCAATATCCAACATAGACAGCGCCGCTTTCGCAATGGCTTCGGTAATCACGCCGTTATTACGCACATCAGCATAATCTCGTACTCGACGTAATAAGCGATTCGCAATCCGCGGCGTTCCGCGAGAACGGCGAGCAATCTCATAGGCTGCCGAATCATCAATTTTAAGCTGCAAACAGACCGCACTTCTTGACACAATGGACGTTAAATCCAGCACGGAATAAAATTCCAAGCGTTGCACAATCCCAAAACGATCCCGCAATGGCGAGGTTAAAGAACCGGCTCGAGTTGTAGCACCGATAAGCGTAAAAGGCGGTAAATCCAATTTAATGGAACGGGCAGCCGGGCCTTCACCAATCATGATATCCAACTGATAATCTTCCATTGCCGGATACAATACTTCTTCAATGGCCGGTGAAAGGCGATGAATTTCATCAATAAACAACACATCATGAGGTTCAAGATTTGTCAGCATTGCGGCTAAATCACCCGCCTTTTCCAAAACCGGACCGGACGTCGTGCGAATATTTACCCCCATCTCGTTGGCGACAATATTAGCCAGTGTGGTTTTTCCTAATCCTGGCGGGCCAAAAATCAACAAATGATCTAACGCATCCTGACGTAATTGTGCCGCTTTAATGAAAATTTCCATCTGCTCACAAACTTGTGGTTGTCCCACATAATCCGCTAGCAATTTTGGACGAATGGCACGATCAATGACATCTTCGTCTAATTTTGCCGTAGCACTAATAATTCTGTCTGCTTCAATCATCTTGTCTATCTCAAATTACAACGCGGCTTTTAAAGCTTCACGAATTAACTGTTCACTGGAAAGCGCCGGTTTAGAGACTTTTTTCACCATTTTCTCTGCATCGACCGGCTTATAACCCAAAGCGATCAATGCCGCCACAGCCTCATTAGAAGGCTCAGCGGTTGCAACGGTTTCCATGCTAAAACTTGGCAAATGATCCGCTTGCATAAAGAAGTCATTATTTTTTACGCCTTTAAATTTGCCTTTGAGTTCAACTAAGAGTCTTTCTGCGGTTTTTTTACCGACCCCCGGAATCTTCACTAATTTTGACAGTTCTTCACGTTCAATGGCATAAGCAAACTCATCCACCGACATGGCAGATAAAATCGCCAACGCCAATTTTGGCCCAACACCATTGGTTTTAATCAATTCACGAAATAAAGTGCGGTCTGTTTTTTGTGCAAATCCAAAGAGCAAATGAGCATCTTCACGAACGACTAAATGGGTAAATAAGCTGGTTTGTTTGCCCACTTCCGGAAGATGATAAAAACTTGTCATCGGCAACAACAATTCATAGCCGACACCTTGCACATCCAACAAAATTTCCGGCGGCTGTTTTTCCATTAAAATACCGGTGAGATGACCAATCATAGTAATCCTAGTTATCTGTAAAAAATTGTGCGTAGCATAAAATAAAACTGGATAAATATCCAGTTAAATTTTTAAACGGAAACGGCCTCGACTATATCGAGTGCGTAAAAGTGTGGTCAATTTTTCCTGCGTTTCATTTTGACCCGCGGCATCTGCCACATGGGAAGAGTGCTGTATGGAATGGGCATGCGTAATGGCAATGGCTAGTGCATCTGCGGCGTCCGCTTGTGGCTTATCGGAAAGTTTAAGAATTCGCGTGACCATCTCTTGCACCTGAACCTTATCCGCCGAACCAATACCGACCACGGTTTGTTTGACTAAACGGGCGGCATATTCAAACACCGGCAAATCATGATTCACCGCTGCAACAATCGCCGTGCCACGAGCTTGCCCGAGTTTCAGTGCTGAATCCGCATTTTTTGCCATAAACACTTGTTCAATCGCAAACATATCCGGTTGAAATTGCGTGATGATTTCAGTCACACCGGCATAAATACGTTTTAAACGGGTTGGCAAATCATCTACTTGAGTGCGAATGGCACCACTGCCAAGGTATTCCAATTGTCGACCGGTTTGTCGGATAACGCCATAACCGGTCACGCGAGAACCGGGGTCAATGCCTAAAATAATTGTCATAATCAGGTATAAAACAAACGGCTAGAAGACCTAGCCGTTTTTATTTGAAGTGAAAGTTTATTGATTTGCTTTTGCGGTCGCTTTCGCGTTCACATCACAGTTTTTCACAATAATCTTGTCGGATTTTTTGCCTTTTTGTAAAAGATTTACCGGTACGACAGAATCAAATTTATCCAAGGTTAAACCGCTGTCAACATTCCACACATAGTTGCCGGAAGTAAATGCGGTAAAATCTTTTTGAGCGGCATCACGAGCAAAGTCTTTAGCGATCACTTTATTGCCGACCATCACCATTGCACCTGTAGGTTCTTGACCTTCAAATTGATACACGGCAGTCACGGTTTTCTTGTTGCAAGAATACACTACTGTTTTATCCGTAATACTCGCCATGGCACCAGCTGTTTTTTGCTCCATTTTTGCCGTTGCATTAGAGCAAGCGCTCAAAATAGCAACCGTTGCAACAGCGGATAATACTTTAACAAATTTCATAAATGCTCCTTATAGCATTGCAGCGACTTCATCGCTGATTTCACCGTTGTGATAAACGTTTTGTACGTCATCACAGTCTTCCAACATATCAATTAAACGCAATAGTTTCGGTGCATTTTCCGCATCCAAATCTACGGTTGTTGATGGAATCATTGTCACTTCAGCGCTTTCAATTTTAAAACCGGCGGCTTCAATACCGTCACGCACAGCACCTAATTCTTCCCAAGCGGTATAAATTTCGAAAGAACCGTCATCTTGTGGTTGAACATCATCTGCACCCGCTTCGATTGCCGCTTCCATTAACGCATCTTCATCCGCTTGAAGTACTAAAATCAATCCTTTTTTACTGAACAAATAACCAACAGAGCCTTCCGTACCTAAGTTACCGCCACATTTGGTAAAACTTGGACGAACTTGGGAAATGGTACGATTGGCGTTATCGCTTAAACATTCCACCATGACAGCCGTGCCACCCGGGCCGTAACCTTCATAGATTTTGGTTTCCATATTGGTGTCATCGCCACCACCAACACCACGCTCAATAGCACGGTTAATGGTATCACGGGTCATGTTGTTGCTGAGCGCTTTATCCACTGCCGCACGTAAACGTGGGTTCGATCCCACATCGCCACCACCGATTTTTGCAGCGGTTACCAATTCACGAATTAATTTAGTAAAGATTTTGCCACGTTGCGCATCTTGTGCCGCTTTACGGTGTTTAATATTTGCCCACTTACTATGGCCTGCCATGTTGTTTTCCTTCTATTTTGTCAAATTAAATAAATATTTTCTTATCGCTTCCGCGTTATTAGGGGATTTCGTCATTTGAATCGCTTGTGCCGGCGAAACCCATTGAAAAGCGAGATGTTCGGTTAATTCAGGGGTAAATTCCTGCTCCACTGCCAACAAAAACCAGTGCTCTCGGCAGTGGGTAACATTCGGTGCGTATTTATAGCGGAAATACGGAAAAATTTCAAACGTTACGCTTTCATGACAATCCCAAAGTGCGGTGCTTTTTGACGGCGTTTTTAACCGCACTTCTTCCCAAACTTCACGCACTGCCGCGTCATACGGTATTTCATTTTCCTCGAGGGAACCGGTTACAGATTGCCAGAAATCCGCATCGTCTCGCCGTTGTAGCATGAGTACTCTGCCGCTCTCTTTGGCATAAATGACAACAAGTACAGATTGGTTGTTTTTGTATTTCAAATGGATATCCACGCAAATAAAAAGTTCGCCATGTATTTTCACGCAAAACAACGTAAAAAAGAACCGCACTTTAAAGAAACCCTTAAAGTGCGGTCGTTTTTAGAGAAATTTTTAGCCTAACCAGCCGGCTTGCTGTGCAATAAAGAGTGCGGCAAACGCAGTTAAATAGAATAAGCCGATAAAGGACAACCACAATAATCCGCCTTTCACGCTGTGTTTCGCTTTCATGGTTAAGGACAAGTTCAACCATGCAAAGACCGGCGCAGAAACAAAGGATGCGATCATGGCGAATTTCAACATCGGGCCAACGGCGTTATTAAAGTAGAAAATAATCGCCAAACCGGAGGCGGCGGCAAGCACCATGGCAATATTCAAGGTTCTTACTGTGCTTTCGCGTTTACCAAGCAATAAACGCAAGGATTCGACGTTGGTACGGGAATAACCATCGATAACGGTAATGGTCGTGCCGAACATACACATGAAAGCAATCACCGCGATCAATAAACGCGCCCATTCACCGATGGTGCTGGCATACATATTGATTAATTGCGCGATATATTTACCGCCCACCATTTCCACGGTTTCAGGTGAACCGAATTGTACCAACGCACCAAGCGCCAAGAACACGACCGCTAAAATCGCTGTACCAATGTAACCCACGTTGAAGTCAAACAAACCGTCTTGATAAGACACTTTGGTCAAGCGACGTTTTGCCACCACCCACATGGAGTTAATGGCAGAAATTTCAATCGGCGCCGGCATCCAGCCCATTAATGCCACCAAAAAGGCTAATTTGCTTAATTCCCACGGGGAAGGCGCAACGAAATCTGCCGGCGCAACACCTTGCATGCCATTACGCATAAACGCAATCACCACGGCACTGACTGTTGTCACGGTTAACGCAATCATGATGATTTTGGATAAGCTGTCTAATAAGCGGTATTTCCCTAACAATAAAATGCCGGTAATCACCACAATCACCAATGAGCTCAACACCGGCATTGGCAACGGAATAGGGATGATAAACGTTAAGATCGCGGAGGTTAATAAGCCCACTGCTGCCGTATTAATGACCGTAGCAAAGATGTTTAACGCAAGGAACAACCACAAATAGAATTGCCCTTTTTGGCGATAACCTTCCAACAAGGTATTGCCGGTATCTAAGGTATATTGCACGCCGAAACGGAAAAACGGGTATTTAAATAAATTAGCGAGAATCACAATGCTCACTAACTCCCAGCCATAAATCGCACCCGCTTGGGTGGAAGCGATAATATGCGAACCACCAACGGCAGCCGATGCCATAACGATGCCCGGACCTAACGCAGCGAATTTAGTCGCCCACGTGGATTTTTCTACTGAATTTGAAACTTCACTCATAAAATTCTCTCTTATAAATTGACCATAAATGCGGGAAAGGACTCATTTATAATAGAATTTCACAACCCAGTAAAGAAAATAAAATTCTATCCAGAGAGAAATAAAAGAATAAAATTTTGATTTATTGAAAATTTTAGTTAATAACTTCAAAACCAAAAAGTAATGCAAGTTATCACACCAAAAAAGCAATTTATTTTAGTAGATAAAATTTTTTATCTAAAAAAGAAAGTGCGGTCGAAATTGACCGCACTCTATTATTCAAATTTCAAATTTACTCAGCTTTTACAACCTGAATACTCAGCTCAGCTAACGCCTGCGGATTCGCAAAACTTGGTGCTTCGGTCATTAAGCACGCCGCTGCCGTAGTTTTCGGGAACGCAATCACATCACGGATATTTTCAGTACCGGTTAAAAGCATCGTTAAACGGTCTAAACCGAATGCCAAACCTGCGTGTGGTGGTGTGCCGAATTTCAATGCATCCAACAAGAAACCAAATTTCTCGCGTTGTTCTTGTTCGTTGATACCAAGAATACGGAAGACGGTTTGTTGCATTTTCGGATCGAAAATACGCACAGAACCACCACCCACTTCGTAACCGTTGATCACCATATCGTAAGCATTCGCTACGGCAGTTGTTGGATCGGCTTCCAATTGTTCCGGTGTGAAATCACGCGGCGATGTGAATGGGTGGTGCATTGCCGCCAAATTGCCTTCGTCATCACGTTCAAACATTGGGAAATCAATCACCCAAAGCGGTTGCCATTCGTCTAAACGGGTTAAGCCGAGGTCACGGCCCAGTTTCAAACGCAATGCACCCATGGCATCGGTGGTGGTTTGCCATTTGTCTGCGCCAAAGAACAAGATATCGCCGTTTTGTGCTTTTACACGTTCTGCTAACGCTTTCCATACGTCTTCAGTTAAGAACTTCGCAATCGGGCTTTGAACACCTTCAAGACCCGCATTGATATCATTCACTTTCGCCCAAGCCAAACCTTTCGCGCCGTAGATACCAACAAATTGGGTGTATTCATCAATTTGTTTACGCGTAATTTCGCTACCATTTGGTACGCGAATGACCGCCACACGACCGTTCGGATCGTTGGCAGGGCCTTGGAACACTTTGAAATCCACCTCTTTAACGATATCTGCAACGTCCACTAGTTCCAGTGGGTTACGCAAATCCGGTTTGTCGGAACCAAAACGATTCATCGCTTCGTGCCAAGTCATCACCGGGAATTTGCCTAAATCCACACCAATGATGTTTTGCCATAAACCGTGCACCATGCGTTCCATAATCTCACGCACTTCAGGCGCTGTCAGGAAAGAGGTTTCCACATCGATTTGGGTAAATTCCGGTTGACGATCCGCACGCAAATCTTCATCACGGAAACATTTCACGATTTGATAATAACGATCAAAACCGGACATCATCAAAAGCTGTTTAAAAAGCTGTGGAGACTGTGGCAAGGCATAGAATTTGCCTTTATGCACACGGCTTGGCACTAAATAGTCACGCGCCCCTTCCGGTGTGGCTTTGGTTAGCATTGGAGTTTCAATATCTAAGAAACCGTTGTCATCCATGAAACGACGTACAAAACTGGTGATTTTCGCACGAGTTTTCAAACGTTGTGCCATTTCCGGGCGACGTAAATCTAAATAACGGTATTTTAAACGTTGTTCTTCCGTATTATTTTGGTTGAAGTCTAACGGCAACACATCGGAGGCATTGTAAATTTTCAATGCTTTTGCCAAGACTTCCACTTCACCGGTTGCCATGTTTTTATTGATTTGGTTGTCCGGGCGAGCAATCACTTCACCTTTGATTTGAATACAAAATTCGTTACGCAAACCGGCAGCAGCGATCAACGCGTCTTGGTATTTCGGGTCGAAACACACTTGCACGATACCATCACGATCGCGCATATCAATAAAGATCAACCCACCTAAATCGCGGCGGCGATGAACCCAACCGCTTAATGTCACTTCCTGACCGATATTTGCGCGGTTTAACGCACCGCAATAATGTGAACGCATCATTTTCTATTCCTTTTTTATATTCTGAATCATTAAAGAGAAATTAACCGTGCGATTATACGGAAATTGCCTGGGCTTTTGAATTGGAAAGCGAAATTTATTTGCGCCGTTAAAAACTTTCTCTAAAATAACCACACTTTTTATTTCAAATCATTGCATCGCAAAAAACATGAAAGACACTCTATTCTCTGCACCCATTGAAAAATTGGGCGATTTTACCTTTGACGAAAGCGTTGCGGAAGTATTTCCTGACATGATCCAACGCTCTGTGCCGGGCTATTCCAACATCATCACAGCTATCGGCATGCTTGCCGAGCGTTTTGTGACGGCAAACAGCAACGTTTATGATTTAGGTTGTTCCCGTGGGGCGGCAACCCTTTCCGCTCGTCGTCATATCAACCAACCGAATGTAAAAATTATCGGGGTGGACAATTCCCAACCGATGGTAGAACGTTGTCGCCAACATGTTGCCGCCTACCACAGTGATATTCCGGTTGAGATTCTCTGTGACGACATTCGCCACATTGAGATCAAAAACGCATCCATGGTGATTTTGAATTTCACCCTGCAATTTCTGCCACCACAAGATCGCGTGGCGTTGTTGGAAAAAATTTATCAAGGATTAAATCCAAACGGCGTATTGGTGCTGTCAGAGAAATTCCGCTTTGAGGATGAACAAACCAATGAATTGCTGATTGATCTCCACCATCAATTTAAACGCGCCAACGGTTACAGCGAATTAGAAGTGAGCCAAAAACGCACCGCACTTGAAAATGTGATGCGCACAGACAGCATTGAAACCCATAAAGCGCGATTAAAAAATGTCGGCTTCTCTCATGTGGAGCTTTGGTTCCAATGCTTTAACTTCGGTTCCATGATTGCGATGAAATAAGCGCAAGCTCAAAATAAAAAAGTGCGATGGACGTAAAACGTTTTAAAAATCCACCGCACTTTTTTATTATCTATCGACGCTCTTATTCTCGTTTTTATAAAGGTTTTAAATCCTGATCCAACAAACGGACAAGCAATAAAATACCGTCTTTAAAACGATATTCAGCATACTCTGCCTGAGCATAATATTGCCCTTTCCCCTCTGCAAAGAAATATTCCTGACTTGGCAATGCCGGCGACCAGCCTGTGTTATTAATCGGTAAATACAGGTTTGGTTCGCAGCCCGTGAAATTCGTCGGTTTAGTTTTTTCCACGCGACACAAGGTAGCAACTCCCTGCTCGTTTTGATGAATTAAGGCATAAATTCGTTTAGGCTGTGGTTTTCTTGTTATCTGCCAAGTGTCCTCTTCGTTGGTTTGTTCATCATTTAGCTGGTCAGGCTCATCATTAAGTTGCGCTGCAATATCCTGCAAAATGGCGTAATTCAACGACATGTAATCCCCTTGCATTAACGAACGTGGATCCACCGGCACAATTTTTAGCACGACCGGTTTGCCGGTCGCTAACACGTTTTCAAATTGCCATATCTTGTAATTTAACGGCAATAACATCAATAACGCGATAAGCAACGCCATTAACGGCTTGCATTTAGAAACACCGGAAAAATCCACCGCACTTTGTGTCGTCACTTTAGATTTCCTATGCAAGAAAAATACGACAAAGGAAAATAATGCGCCAAAGCATAAGAGTAAAAACGACTTATAAAGCAATGGGATAAAGAGCATGTAATAGTAAAGTGCCAAATTCGTGATGAGCGCCAATAAGGCGATAAAAAATAAAGATCGGCTTGCTGAAAAATAGGCAATCAACCACAGGGCAACAAAAAACAAAATAGACGGTTGAGCCACAAATCCAATCGTAAAGAGCATTAAAACAATGGCAATAAACCACTTTTCCGCCAGCGTAGATTTAAAAAAGAAGCTGATAATCCAATAAACACAGAAAGGTGTAAGACAAACAAAAAACGGCACCCACCATGAAAATGTCAATGTCGCTCGTGAAAAAATGCCATAGGTAATGACGCTGAAAAAGTCTGAGAACGTATCAATGGACGGTAACTCGTCGGCAACCTCGCTGAAATGATGAAACCAAGGAAAGAAGGTTTGGGATGCGGAATAGATCCAAGAACCGAGGCTAAAAAATAAAAGCCCCCAAGCAAGCGGTGTCACTGCCTCGCTCTGCTGGTGTTTTATCATCCATAAGAACTGCCCTACAAAAACACAAATACAGCACAGCATAGAAAGATAAGGCAAAGGCAAGACTCCGGAAGCTATGTCCTCCACATAACTGAGGTGCCACATGCTTAAGATACTCACTACCGTTAAGGTTTGTAGCCAAACTTCTTTGCGAACGAAATAAAAAACACCGACCACACAAGAAAACAACAACGGCACAAAAATCTGCGTTGTTTCGCTAGGATCACGCTCCAAATGGTCAAACCATAAATAACCGCCAAGCAAGCCGTATCCCATCAAAAAACAAATACCAACCACCAGCGACATTTCATTACTCGCTTGCGGATAAGCTCGATGTAATCCCAATGCAGTAAGCAACATTGCAATTGCCAAGGCAAGTACAGCGAGCAACGGGTCAGATATATCAAGAATAAACGCCGCCCAAATAATGGCGGTGACCATACCGATGAGAATGGCAAAAATAAACAGAACGGACAATGCCCAAGGCATTTTCGTCTGTTGCGGATAACGGGCTTGATAAAGCTTGTACAGATATTTCATTGCTAAGATCGTCAACACAAAAATCAGCAAGCCACTTGAAAAAACAGAATCCGCAGAATTGATATGAGAAAAGAGCAACATGCTAAAGGCAACAATTATCCCCAATGCACTTGCAATTAAATTGGTGAAATCAAAACGATATTGCTTATAAAAATAAAATAATGCAGCAGAAGGCACACTCACGATCAAGAAATTTAGCACCGAAAACCAACCAAAATCGGTATCAAAAATCGTGCCATAGGCCATAAAACGAATGCCGAAGAGATGTATGATCACAAAACCAGGCAAGGCTTTGGGTAAGATTCGCCAACGTTCGTCATGTAATTGTCGTGTAAAAACTTCACTGAATACCAAGCCAATAGCGTTGAGAAATACGCCATAAACAGCAGCATAGTCATAATTATCGATCTGAAGTAAATACAAAGCTAAATTTGCTGTGACAATCAGCAATAAGGCGGAAGCAACATTAGGCAACAAAAGTAACCATGGAATTTGGCACACCGACCAAATAGCAAACAATTCCCATGTATTCGCGCCCGTTTGATATGTTTGCCCAATGAGTGCCAAGGTAGCGCCAATCAGCACGGCAGTGCAAAAGAAGAACGCAACCGAAACGAGTTTTAATTTCTCCGCTGCTAACTGACGACTTTCACGCATAAAAAAATAACCGCCTGTCATCACGGAAAAAACGAACAACGTTTGCAATCCATAAATCTTCGTTAAATCGGAAAGATAATCCCAGTTAGCGGCAATGAATGTGACGACGCCGCTACTAAGAAAACCGACCGTTAACAAGAGAAACAATAAATTAAGATAACGTTCCCAAGATAAGTTGAATAACCCTGTTCGATTCATATTTTCGTTTCCTTTCAATCAGCGGTGAAAAGTTAAGGAATTTTAGTCAATTTTTAGGAGAAAAAGCAAAAGTGCGGTGAGATTTTGCGATATTTTCCTTCTCACGTTCATTCTTTCCTCATACCAATAGTGCTTCCGGTTTCCGTCTCTTTTAACAAAAACCAAATACATTTTTATCCATAAAATGCCATTAGAAATAATTTATTATTAATAATAATTATCATTTGCATAAATTGAGCAAATACGTTAGATTGCCACGCTGTAAATTTCACCTTTCATCAACCTTTAGAGAAGCATTTATGCGCAAATATTTTTCATTGCTTCCCCTCGCAATGTTAGTTACCACTGCAGTTTATGCAGAAAATTTAGAGATCATTAACGTGGTGTCTGAAAATACCGGTGCCAAAAGTAAAACCAATGTGATTACAACTGAATCGATTAATCGCAGCACGGAAACCGAATTAAAAGGTTTATTAAAAGACGAACCGGCAATTAACTTCGGTGGTGGTCGCGGTACATCACAATGGTTTACCATTCGCGGGATGGGGCAAGATCAAGTGGATGTAAAAGTAGATGATGCTTATACCGACGCCCAACTTTTCCACCACCAAGGCCGTTTCATGTTTGACCCGGCACTATTCAAGAAAGTGAGCGTGCAAAAAGGGACGGGGTCAGCCAGTGCCGGCATTGGTGCAACCAGCGGTGCTATCGTTGCGGAAACCGTGAGCGCAAAAGATCTTCTGAAAGAAGGTCAAGACATTGGTTTTAAGGTAAATGCAGGTGTTAGCTCAAACAAAGGTTGGAGCAAAGGTGCAACCGTTTATTCACGCGCCCAAGCGATGGATGTATTGCTTTCCGGCAATTGGGTAAATGAAAGCGACTATAAAGGCGGCCATAATTTCCGTAATTTGGAAGGTGGTACAAAAGTTCAAAACAGTTCATTACATCAACGTGGTTTACTCGCCAAAGTTGGGGTTGATATTACTGAAGATCAACGTATCGAATTAAGCCACCGTCAAGAGCGTCATTACGGCGTTCGCGCACTTCGTGAAGAGTTTGACTTTTCGCAAGATTGGTTAACCGCCAGTGCGCAAAACGGCAATCCACCGACTCTAACAAGAGAACAGCGTGCAAACGGCTATACATTAAGCCAAGAAGGAAATATTTGGTATGTTTTAGATCGCGATGGCAACAAAATTCCGAATACGGCAAATAACGCCCCTCGCTATCGCATCACCACGAACGATACTAGCAAGATTGAATGGACCGGAAAAAACATGGGCTTTATTAGCAATGCTAAGGCTAATGTATGGCGCAGTGTAATTAGCCGTGAAGAGCCAAGCGAACGTTCCAGAACCCGTTTAATTGCC
Source organism: Aggregatibacter sp. Marseille-P9115 (assembly GCF_920939465.1). Taxonomy (GTDB): domain Bacteria; phylum Pseudomonadota; class Gammaproteobacteria; order Enterobacterales; family Pasteurellaceae; genus Aggregatibacter; species Aggregatibacter segnis_B. The sequence continues at coordinate 1,664,139 of NZ_OV100759.1, read as the reverse complement.
AATGGTGCAAACTTAAACTTGGATTCTCCCATCGGTGAGTCTCACTTAATCAAATACGGTATCAATTACCGCGATCAAGAAGGTAAACCTAACTCACTCACCGTTCAAAACGGCGTCCAAATGAAGACCCAAAAGAAACGTGATGTGGGTGTTTATACGGAAGGTATCTGGGGCTTAGGCGCATTCACCTTAACCACCGGCTTACGTTATGATCATTTCTCATTCCGTGCAATGGATGGCTCAAAATCCAGTAAAGGAAACCTAAACCCAAGTGTCGGCTTAATTTATGAAGTGACCAATGATTTAAGTTTAAATACCAGCTTAAACTACGCTACCCGAAGTCCTCGCTTCTTTGAAGTCATGCTTTCTTCAGGCGCTGGCCGGGGAGGCTCGGCCGTGTATTCCATCGCCAATAACATTAAACCGGAAAGATCGCGCAACGCGGAAGTAGGCTTCAACTATAAATTAGCCGACAGTCTTTCTTTGAACGGAAGTTATTTCTGGCAAACGATCCAAGATACGCATGCCTTTACGCAAATCAAACCGGGTTATTATGAAATCCAAAATGCAGGCAAATTAAGAAATCATGGTTATGAATTAGGTGCAGCCTATAAATACGAAGGCTTAACCTTGCGTGCCGGCGTGGCTTACAGTAAACCGGAATTAAACGGCAGAACCGTGGATAGCACTGTAACCGCCATTCCGATCGGTCGTACTTGGACCACCGGTGTGTCTTACCACTTCGAACAACCTGACGTTGAAATCGGTTGGAAAGGCCGCTTTGTACAACATACCAGCTACAATTCCACCACCAACCGTGGCGGCGGTGCAACCACCACAAAACGTCCGGGCTATGGCGTCAACGATTTCTATATCACATGGAAACCGGTTGAAAGCGTAAATGTCAACCTTGCGTTAAACAATGCATTCAACAAATACTATCGTAGCCACAGCCAACGCGCAGGCGTATCCACCTTGCCTGAGCCGGGCCGTGACGTTCGTTTAAGTGTAAACTACACGTTCTAAACCTGAAAAGTGCGGTGGGATTTTACTGCGTTTTTTAAATTTCTTTTGAAGGATTAAGTTCAACTGAGCTTAATCCTTTTTATTTTCCAAAGAAAACGCCATCATTCTGTGGCATAATTACCGCGATTTTATTTAATGGAGAATATCATGCGAATTTTACATACCATGTTACGCGTCGGCGACTTACAACGTTCTATTCAGTTTTATCAAGATGTATTGGGCATGCGTTTATTGCGTACCAGTGAAAATCCGGAATACAAATATTCTCTGGCATTTTTAGGTTACGATGATGAAGACAAAGCGTCCGTATTGGAATTGACCTATAACTGGGGCGTAGAGAAATATGATTTAGGTAATGCTTACGGTCATATCGCTATTGGTGTAGATGATATTTATGCGACCTGTGAAGCCGTGCGCAAGGCGGGAGGGAATGTTACTCGCGAACCGGGCCCGGTAAAAGGTGGTAAAACCGTGATTGCTTTCGTGGAAGATCCGGACGGTTACAAAATTGAATTCATCGAAAATCAAAGCGCACAAGCCGGCTTAGGCAACTAAATTACCCTCTAAAGTGCGGTAAAAAATTCAAGTGTTTTTTAACGTGGATTATGAACGATAATCCACGTTTTATTTTTAGGATGAGCTATGTCTGAAGCCCAAGAAACAATTAATTACAACTTACTAAAACACCGATTTCGCGGTTATTTACCGGTGGTAATCGATGTGGAAACCGCCGGCTTAAACGCCAAAACCGATGCACTACTAGAGCTGGCAGCCATTACCCTAAAAATGGACGACGCCGGCAACTTAGTGCCGGACCAAAAATGTCATTTTCACATTCACCCCTTTGAAGGCGCCAATATCGATCCTGAGTCCATCAAATTTAACGGCATCGACATCGACAACCCATTACGTAGAGCCGTGAGTGAAAATATCGCTATTAGCGAGATGTTTAAAATGGTACGTAAGGCACAAAAAGACGCAGACTGCCAACGTTCAATCATCGTGGCACATAATGCGTCATTCGATCATGGATTTGTGATGGCAGCGGCGCAACGCATGAATGCCAAACGTAACCCATTCCATCCGTTTTCCACTTTTGACACCGCCACATTAAGCGGTTTTATGTTCGGGCAAACCGTATTAGCAAAAGCCTGCCAAGTGGCAAAAATTCTTTTTGACAGCCAACAAGCCCATTCTGCGCTATATGATACCGAACGCACAGCAGAGCTATTTTGTTACATGGTGAATCATTTAAAACATTTGGGCGGATTTCCGCATGTCGTAGCGGAAAATTAAAAAACATCAAAAATATCGACTGCACTTCACATTTTTTTGAAAAAACACTTGCGATAAAAAATATTTTCCAGTAGTTTAAAAAGCAATTCACATAGGAGATTCCAAAATGCGCTTTATTCGTCGTCACCATCACCACCATGTAACTGAATGATCTTTCAGGTATTTGGTGTGCTTGGAAGATGACTTCCGAGCAGGCACGAATAAAACGTTATCCTTTAAAGCCCCTCGGAAGTTGACTTTCGAGGGGTTTGTTTTTTACAGCAAAAATAAATACCTAAGAAATTAGCCGATGATTTTATTAGACAAATTTTATTTCTCTAGTAAATTATCAATAACTTAACTCATAAGGACAAAAAAATGCTAACCAATCCAGTTGTTATTTCTATCGCAGTCTTGCTGATTCTCAGCTTGTTGCGAATTAACGTGGTCGTTGCCTTGGTTATTTCTGCCCTCACCGCAGGTTTAATCGGCGATTTAGGCCTAACAAAAACCATTGAAGCCTTTACCGGCGGCCTCGGCGGTGGTGCTGAAGTGGCAATGAACTATGCCATGCTCGGTGCCTTTGCTATTGCCATCTCCAAATCCGGCATCACCGATTTGCTCGCCTATAAAGTCATTACCCGCATGAACAAAACCCCCTCTGCCAATGGGATTGCCATGTTCAAATATGCGTTATTGGGGATTTTGGTCTTGTTCTCGATTTCATCTCAAAACCTGTTACCGGTGCACATTGCGTTTATTCCAATTGTTGTTCCGCCGCTACTTGCTGTGTTCAACAAACTAAAAATTGACCGTCGCGCTGTGGCTTGTGTCCTCACTTTCGGTTTAACCGCCACCTATATGTTATTACCGGTGGGTTTCGGTAAAATCTTTATCGAAAGCGTTTTGGTGAAAAATATTAATAATGTCGGTGCCTCATTAGGCTTACAAACAACGGTAGGTGAAGTCTCCCTCGCTATGATGATTCCGGTAACCGGGATGATTTTAGGTTTATTGACTGCCGTATTTATCACTTATCGCAAACCGCGTGAATACAGCGTCACTACAGCAGAACCGACAACGCAAGACATTGAGCAACACATTGCTAACATTACACCAAAACAAATCACCGCAAGCCTTGTCGCGATTGTAGCAACCTTCACCACACAATTAGTCACAAGCTCTACTATTATCGGTGGTTTGGTCGGTTTAGTTATTTTTGCCGTGTTCGGCATCTTTAAGCTAAAAGAAAGTAACGATATTTTCCAACAAGGCTTACGCTTAATGGCAATGATCGGTTTCGTGATGATCGCTGCCTCCGGTTTCGCCAATGTGATTAACACGACTACCGGTGTAACAGACTTAGTGCAAACTTTAGGGCAAGGCTTACAAAGTAAAGGTCTTGCGGCGTTCTTAATGTTATTCGTCGGCTTGTTGATCACCATGGGGATCGGCTCTTCCTTCTCTACCGTGCCAATCATCACCTCGATTTATGTACCGCTTTGTTTGTCTTTCGGCTTCTCCCCACTTGCCACCGTGTCTATCGTGGGCGTTGCGGCAGCATTAGGTGATGCGGGTTCACCGGCTTCCGACTCAACCTTAGGGCCGACATCCGGTTTGAATATGGATGGTAAACACGACCACATTTGGGATTCTGTTGTACCTACCTTCATTCACTATAACATTCCGTTGTTAGCCTTCGGTTGGCTTGCAGCAATGACTCTCTAACCCTAAAAGTGCGGTCGGAAAAACACATCAATTTTCCACCGCACTTTTGCTTTTTATGTCTATGAACAACATTTCCACTCAACGCCTAAAACAAAGTCTCCAGGATTTCTTCGCGCGTTACGCCACGCAAAAAGAAGAGATTGTTTACGCAAAATTTTCACCCAATCTGTTTACGGAAAATTGGCAAAAAACGGCATTTTATTTTGAGCAAATAGCGCTCACTATCGTGCAGCTTGAACAGGTTAAAAGCGATAACATTGAAGCCTGGCAGTTTTATACGCAAAAACTATCCGCACAATGCACCGCACTTTCGGATGCCTTAACGCGTCAACAACAAAATGCGCAGCTCTTTCCGGTTAAAGATAAAGAAGAAAATAAACCGCAAAATAAACGTCAGCATCCCGTACACAGTTTGCCACCACGCGAACGCTTGGCAAAATATTATGAATATTTAGCGTCTTTTAATGAAAAAATTCAGCACGAGCAAGACAGTTTAAGTGAAGCGCAGAGAGAGGGACTTCCATTTAACCGATTAAAACTGGAACAACTAGAACAACGTCGCGCCCGTTGCTTGGAAGCCATCGAAATGTTAGAGGAATATTTAATTTTCCTCGAAAAGCAAAAATAGTCGTAATAAAAAACCTCGCAAACATCACGAGGTTTTTTCATGTTTATCCGATAAATTAGCCGGTGTAACGGCCTACACCCAGTTCATCTTCTTTACGGGTGCGGTTAATTACCATTTGTGGCGATTGCAACACACGCAAGCCCATTTGGTCTTCGGTGCGTACCACTTCACCACGTAGGGAGTTTGTGAATACATCGGTGATTTTAATATCAACAAATTTTCCGATCATTTCCGGCGACCCCTGGAAATTCACAATACGGTTGGTTTCCGTACGACCGGTTAATTCCATAATATCTTTCTTCGATGGGCCTTCTACCAACACGCGTTGCTCCGTACCTAACATCGCGCGACTGAATTGAGCCGCTTGATTGTTGATGCGTTGTTGCAACAAATACAAACGTTGTTTTTTCTCGTCTTCAGTCACATCATCTGGGTAATCTGCCGCCGGTGTACCAGGACGGGCAGAATAAATAAAGCTGAAACTCATGTCGAAATTCACTTGAGCAATCAAATTCATAGTCTGCTCGAAATCTTCATTGGTTTCACCCGGGAACCCCACGATGAAATCAGAGCTGATTTGAATATTCGGACGTACCGCTTTTAGTTTGCGAATAATGGATTTGTATTCAAGCGCTGTATGTCCGCGTTTCATCATGGTTAAAACGCGGTCTGAACCGGATTGCACCGGCAAATGAAGGAAACTCACCAGCTCCGGTGTATCACGATACACGTCGATAATATCGTCGGTGAATTCGATCGGATGACTCGTGGTAAAACGTAAACGGTCAATACCGTCAATGGCAGCGACTAAACGCAATAATTCCGCAAAGGTACAAATTTCACCGTCAAACGTCGGACCACGATAAGCATTCACGTTTTGACCAAGCAAGTTCACTTCACGCACGCCCTGTGCGGCTAACTGTGCAATTTCAAATAAAATATCATCTACCGGGCGGCTTACTTCCTCACCACGGGTATAAGGCACCACACAATAAGTACAATATTTATTACAGCCTTCCATAATAGAAACGAATGCGGTTGGTCCCTCTGCACGAGGCTCCGGCAAACAGTCAAATTTTTCAATTTCCGGGAAACTAATATCTACAACGGAGCTTTTCCCGCCACGAATTTGGTTGATCATTTCAGGCAAACGATGCAATGTTTGCGGCCCGAAAACAATGTCCACATAAGGCGCTCGGGTGCGAATGTGTTCGCCTTCCTGCGATGCCACACAGCCGCCCACGCCAATCAATAAATTAGGGTTATTTTTCTTTAATTCTTTCCAACGCCCTAATTGATGAAAGACTTTTTCCTGTGCTTTTTCACGAATGGAACAGGTATTTAATAATAAAACATCCGCTTCTTCCGGCACCTCGGTAAGTTCCAAACCGTGTGTGCTGTGTAATAAATCCGCCATCTTAGATGAATCGTACTCGTTCATCTGACAGCCCCAAGTTTTAATATGTAGTTTTTGCGTCATACTGGCTAAAATTTACTCTAATGGTTCATAAAAATTGACTGGCTATTCTACCGAGTTGCGCTTTTTCTCGCTAGTAAAAAAGCAGATTTTCTCAAGAATTTTACCTGTTGTAGGTAGAAATAATGCTTTACCAAAACATGTCAAAAAAAGGAAAAGAGCGGTCTGAATTTGTCTTAAACGACATAAAATTGCAGAGAAAAGAAGAAAGGAAAAGGCAGATAAAACACCGTAGACAAGTAAGCTTAACCTGAAATTTATCTGCCATTCATCAATACATGGAATGACTTACTGATTGGGGGAATAATAAAGTTTACCGATTTCAATCTTTTGGCGACCGGTTTGTTCGCGCCACTTATTGCTGTCACGCAACGAATAAACACAACCGCAATATTCTTGCTGATAAAAACGCTCGCGTTTACTGATTTCAATCATCCGTTGTGAGCCTCCTTCTTTGCGCCAGTTATAATCCCAATAAATCACATCGTCATATTTTTCTGCCGCACGATGACCGCAACCGTTAATTTGCTCCATGTCTTTCCAGCGAGAAATGCCAAGGCAACTGGTGAATACCGGGAAACCGTGCTCATGAGCATATTCAGCCGCTTTTTCAAAACGCATATCAAAACACATGGTACAACGAATGCCTCGTTCCGGCTCCCATTCCATGCCTTTGGCACGGTCAAACCATTCTTGACGATCATAGTCGGCATCAATAAATGGAATACCAAATTTTTGCGCAAAACGAATATTTTCTTCTTTGCGAATCAAATATTCTTTTAACGGGTGAATGTTCGGGTTGTAGAAATAAATCGTAAATTCAATACCGGACGCCAAAATGGCTTCCATCACCTCACCCGAGCAAGGCGCACAACAGGAGTGCAAAAGCAGTTTATTGTGCCCTTCAGGCAATTCCAATTTTTCACGAATAAAAGGTGCATTTGGATCTTTGCGCGGTTTTTGTTTGCGTGTTTTATGTTGAAAACCGACCGCACTTTGAGATTGTTGTTCTGTCATCTTAATAGCTTCTATCTACAGATAAATATGCCAAGGAAATCAACGCTTGTTTATACTCGCTTTCCGGCAGAATCTGAATCGCATCAACGGCTTTTTGTGCTTCTTGTTTAGCGCGATCCATCGCGTAATCAAGGGATTTATGTTCTGCCATAATAGCTAACACCTCATCAATGGCCTCGCGTTTTCCGCCTTGTTCGATGGCTTCGCGAATTAATGCGGCTTGTTGTGCATTGCCGTGATGCATCGCGTGTAATAAAGGAAGTGTCGGTTTGCCTTCGGCTAAATCATCACCCACATTTTTCCCTAAGGCTTTGGCACTCGCGCTGTAATCTAGCACATCATCCACTAACTGGAATGCCGTGCCGAGATAACGACCGTAATTCTGTAATGCTTTTTCCTGCTCGTCATCCGCATCGGCAATGATTGCGGCAGCTTGCGCCGCCACCTCAAATAAACGGGCGGTTTTACTGTAAATCACCCGCATATAATTTTCTTCGCTAGTTTGCGGATCGTTCACATTCATTAATTGTTGCACTTCGCCTTCTGCCAACACATTAGTGGCATCCGCCATAATGCGCAAAATTTTTAACGATTCCAGCTGAGCAACCAATTGGAACGCGCGGGTATAAATGAAATCCCCCACCAACACGCTTGCGGCATTACCAAATTCTGCATTTGCCGTAGCACGCCCACGACGCATATCCGATTCATCCACGACATCATCATGCAACAAAGACGCTGTATGAATAAATTCGACAAAGGTGGCACACGTAATGGCTTTTTGTCCTTCAAAACCTAAGGCTCTTGCCGCCAACACGGCAATTAAGGGACGAATGCGTTTGCCACCGCCTTGCACAATGTAGAATCCCAATTGATTAATCAACACCACATCTGAGTTCAGTTGGGCTAAAATCGATTCGTTCACTTTTTGCATATCCGCTTGGCTTAACGCCTGGATTGCCTTCATATCCATTAAGTTTGTTGTATTCATTTCTATAATTAAGCCACTTAAAATTAGGGGAAGTAGATGAAATTCAAAACGAAAGTGCGGTTGATTCTACCCGATTTTTCTCCCTTTCTGAAATTAAACTACCTAAATTGCCAATTTTTTTATTTTATCGTAAATAAGTTCTTGCTATCCCCTAAATTTTTACGTAGAATTTGCGCCCTATTTATATGAATTTTATGTGCGAAATGAAACAACATTAGAGCACAATTATAGCGGAGTATTTATGTACGCAGTTTTCCAAAGTGGCGGTAAACAACACCGAGTAAGCGAAGGTCAAGTCGTTCGTTTAGAAAAACTTGAACTTGCAACTGGCGCAACAGTTGAATTCGATTCAGTGTTGATGGTCGTTAATGGTGAAGATGTTAAAATCGGTGCCCCAGTAGTTGCTGGTGCAAAAGTAGTGGCTGAAGTAGTTGCACAAGGTCGTGGCGATAAAATTAAAATCGTTAAATTCCGTCGTCGCAAACACAGCCGTAAACAACAAGGTCATCGTCAGTGGTTCACAGAAGTGAAAATCACTGGGATTCAAGCATAATTTCAGAGGAGATCAAGTAGATGGCAACTAAAAAAGCTGGTGGTTCAACTCGTAACGGTCGTGATTCTGAAGCTAAACGTCTTGGTGTTAAACGTTTCGGTGGTGAATCTGTATTAGCAGGTAGCATCATCGTTCGTCAACGTGGTACTAAATTCCACGCGGGCAACAACGTTGGAATGGGACGTGACCACACCTTATTCGCGACAGCCGATGGTAAAGTAAAATTTGAAGTAAAAGGCGAGAAAAGCCGTAAATACGTAAGTATTGTTACTGAATAATTTTATAAAACAGAATAAAACGCCCTGCTTATGCAGGGCTTTTTTGTAGGTAAAATCATGAAACAACAACCCATGTTAGGTTTTCTTTTTGCCCTCATTACCTCCATGGCATGGGGCTCTTTGCCTATTGCATTAAAGCAAGTGGTTTCTGCCATGAATGTGGAAACCATTGTTTGGTATCGCTTTATTGTTGCCAGTATTGTTTTATTTTTACTCCTTGGCTACAAAAAAGCATTGCCCAACATATCAAAACTGGGTTATTACAGTACGTTAGTTATGGTTGGCGTACTCGGATTAGCCGGTAATTTTTTCTTATTTAATAGCTCACTCAATTACATTGAGCCTTCCGTTGCACAAATTTTTATCCATTTGTCCTCTTTTGGTATGCTCATTTGCGGTGTTGTGATTTTTAAAGAAAAATTAGGGTTACACCAAAAAATCGGTTTGGTCTTATTAACCATCGGTTTAGGCTTCTTTTTTAATGATCGCTTAGCAATCTTTAGCGGATTAAATACCTACTCCACCGGCGTTTTTCTCAGTATTAGCGCATCTTTAATATGGGTTGCTTACGGCATGGCGCAAAAACTCATGCTAAGAAAATTCAGCTCACAACAAATTTTGCTGATGATCTATTTTGGTTGCGCCCTTGTCTTTACGCCTTTTGCTAAATTTTCACAAGTACAAGGTTTAACGCCTATCAGCCTTGGTTGCTTAATTTACTGTTGTTTAAATACGCTATTTGGTTATGGTGCTTATGCTGAAGCATTAAATCGTTGGGAAGTGTCAAAAGTCAGCGTGGTCATTACCTTGGTTCCGTTGTTTACTATTTTATTTGCGCACCTTGCCCACTGTATCGACCCAACAAATTTTGCCGCCCCTGAACTAAATACTATTAGCTATATCGGTGCGTTTATTGTAGTATGCGGGGCAATTTTATCCGCCATCGGGCACAAGTTATTCCCTGCTCGCCCAAAAGCGCGGTAGTAATTTTCAGTATTTTGGAGAAGTTGAATGAAATTTATTGATGAAGCTTTGATTCGTGTCGAAGCAGGTGACGGAGGCAACGGCTGTGCCAGTTTCCGTCGTGAAAAATATATTCCCAAAGGCGGTCCGGATGGGGGCGATGGTGGTGACGGTGGTGACGTTTATTTAATCGCTGACGAAAACCTCAACACGCTTATCGATTACCGTTTTGAAAAGCGCTTTGCCGCCGAACGCGGTGAAAACGGACGCAGTGCAAACTGTACCGGACATCGAGGCAAAGACATTACTTTACGTGTACCGGTGGGAACGCGTGCTATTGATAACGACACTCAAGAAATTATCGGTGATTTAACCAAAAATGGCATGCGATTATTAGTTGCCAAAGGTGGTTATCATGGATTAGGTAATACTCGTTTCAAATCCTCCATTAACCGCGCTCCACGCCAAAAAACCATGGGGACACCGGGTGAAAAACGCGATTTACTATTAGAATTAATGTTGCTCGCCGATGTTGGGATGCTCGGTTTACCAAATGCCGGCAAATCTACTTTTATCCGTGCCGTTTCTGCAGCTAAACCGAAAGTCGCTGATTACCCGTTTACCACTTTAGTACCAAGCCTAGGCGTGGTGAAAGTAGATGACAATCGCAGTTTCGTTATCGCAGACATTCCTGGATTAATTGAGGGTGCATCAGAAGGTGCTGGATTAGGTATTCGTTTCTTGAAACACTTAGAACGTTGTCGCGTATTAATTCACTTAGTGGATATCAACCCGATTGACGATTCTGATCCTGCAGATAACGTAGCAATTATCGAATCTGAACTCTTCCAATACAGTGAATCCTTAGCGGATAAACCACGTTGGCTGGTGTTCAACAAAATCGATACGATGAGCGACGAAGAAGCTCATGAACGTGCAGAAGAAATTGCTAAACGCTTAGGCTGGGAAGAAGATTATTATTTGATCTCTGCTGCGGCTGGAAAAAATGTTCCTCAACTGTGTCGCGACATCATGGATTTCCTAGAAGCGCATCCACGTGAAACGGAAGAAACGCCAGTAGAAAACGAAGAAGTCAAATTCAAATGGGAAGATTACCATCAAGAGCAATTAGAAAATGCTGATTTTGATGATGAAGATGATGACGACTGGGATGACTGGTCAGAAGAAGATGAGGAAGGCGTAGAAATTATTTACAAGCCTTAATCAGATATAAAAAAGTGCGGTCAAAATTCACAGAAAATTTTGACCGCACTTTTTGTGGTTACAGCAAAGAAAACTAGCCTTTTCGCGCATTTTTCATGATTCGCTCTTTTGCCACTTTCCACTCACGTTCTTTAATATCTTCTCGCTTATCCTGTTGTTTCTTACCCTTCGCTAAACCAATTTTGACTTTTGCCCATGCACCTTTCCAATATAAAGAAAGGGCAATTAACGTAAATCCATCACGATTTGCTTTGCCGAACAAAGAATCCAATTCACGTTGTTTCAGCAATAATTTACGGGTGCGGGTTGGGTCACACACCACATGTGTCGATGCTACGCTTAAGGGTTGAATACTCGCACCAAATAAAAAAGCTTCACCATTTTTAAAAATAACATAACTATCACTTAAATTTGCTTTGCCGGCGCGCATAGATTTCACTTCCCAGCCTTGCAATTCAAGACCAGCCTCAATTTCATCTTCAATAAAATAATCGTGTCTCGCGCGCTTATTTAATGCGATCGTATTAGAACCGGGTTTTACTTTTTTCTTGGTCATATATTATTGGAAATTAAACATAAATTGGCGCACATTCTACCGAATCCACGCAAAGATAGCAAAAGCACACAATAAGGATAATTTGGCTCCCATTTGGCAATAAGGGCGGCTTGTTGATTTTTGATACGATTAAGGAGTGAAATGTATCCGGTCATTTCCGCTTACATCAAAACTGCAAAAAACCTCACCGCACTTTTTCTTTGGGGATAAAAAAATCAGCGCCTAATGCGCTGATTCTCTTTATTCTAGCTCTCCACAGAAGCGATAACCTTCCCCGTGAATGGTCGTGATGATTTCCGGTGTATCAGGATGATCTTCAAAATGTTTTCGAATACGGCGAATCGTGACATCCACCGTGCGATCTTGTGGCTTAAGTTCGCGCCCTGTCATTTTTTTCAATAATTCTTCACGGGTTTGAATTTTTCCCGGATTTTCGCAGAAATGCAACATAGCACGAAATTCACTGCGTGGTAGCTTACGCTCTTCGCCTTCTGGCGTAACCAAAGTACGGCTATTTAAATCTAATGTCCAACCATTAAATTTATATTGTTCGATTTGATGAGCACGCTGATTTTCCTGCATTGTGCGCTGTAATAAATTACGTGCACGAATCGTTAATTCACGTGGATTAAACGGTTTGGTAATGTAATCATCGGCCCCAATTTCCAAGCCGAGAATTTTATCCACTTCATTATCCCGACCGGTTAAAAACATCAATGCGATGTCTGCATTCTCACGCAATTCACGTGCAAGCATCAAACCATTTTTCCCCGGCAAATTAATATCCATAATGACCAAATTAATGTCTTCTGTTTCTAGAATTCGGTGCATTTGGGAACCATCAGCCGCTTCAAAAACATCATATCCTTCGGCTTCAAAAATACTTTTTAATGTATTTCTGGTAATCGTTTCATCTTCAACAATTAAAATTTGTGGTGTTTGCATTAGCAAATCCTTCATTTTCTTAGTTATTACTTAGGTATTCAGTTATTCGACAACACATAGCCTGAATTTTATAATTGCAACATTATTGTAACAACAAAAACGATTAAATGAGAATTTATTCGCCTTTGATTTTATGATCTATATCATAAAATCCACAGGATTCGACAAATAAAAAATCCTTCAATAAACAACATTATTGAAGGATTAGCTAAAGTTACACACAAAGCTAAAGTACGAGAGAAATCAACGTTTTTTCTTACCACCTTGACGCGCTTTAAAACGTGGGTTTTCTTTACAAATCACATATACGACACCATGACGACGTACAACTTTGCAACCAGGATGGCGAGTTTTTGCTGTTTTTAATGAAGATAAAACTTGCATAAACATTCCTTATTTTGATTTGAAGATGCCGAACTTGCCATAACGGTTAGCAAAATCGCTGGCGCGACCTTCATTGGCAACTTGTCTAACTTTACCGGTATAAAATGGATGTGATGCCGAGGACGTATCACACATAAACACCGGATATTCTTTGCCATCTTCCCACTTCATGGTGTTTGTGGTTCTGGCACAAGAGCGAATCAAAAAGCCTTGCTTAGCATTGGAATCATAAAAAAGAACGGTACGATAATTTTCCGGATGAATCCCTTTTTTCATTTTACACAACCTTATTTCTTGATAAAAAATAACAATGCGCGCCATGTTACACAAAAAATGCTGTCCAAGCAAACTTATTTTAAGTAAAAAAATAAGAGAGTGGAAAAAAGTGTTAAATCAAGCTTTACATAAGCAAAAACAACTTAGAAAAACACCAAAAACGCCTAATTAATTTTTATAAAAAACAATGTTATTTTCGACCGCACTTTAATAAAAACCTAATAAGTTCTTATTTCAGGTGCTTGATAGGATTTAATAAACTGTTCTATTTCAAGAAGATCTGTGCTGAATAATAATTTTTCAAAATGTGTTTGACTCAAGAATCCCTCACTTACCATGCCTTGATACATATTTCTGAGCGGTTCATAAAAACCGTCTTGGTTAAATAAAATACAAGGATGAGGATTTTGCCCAATACGCGCCCAAGAATACACTTCACAGATTTCTTCTAGTGTTCCCGGTCCACCAGGCAACGCAATACAAGCATCAGCAAATGCCAACATCTTTGCTTTCCGTTCCGCCATAGAATTGACCACGATAATTTCTGTACAACCACTGTGCGCGACTTCCCTTTCTCGTAAAAATGCCGGAATCACGCCTATCACTTCCCCACCATGAGATAATACGGTATCTGCCAACAGTCCCATGAGTCCTACTTTGCCACCACCATAAATCAATCGATGATGATGTTGTGCAAGCCATTTACCTAACTCAATTGTTGCCTGCTGATATGCCGGTACATTTCCCAATGCCGCACCACAATAAACGGTGATATTCATTTTATTCCCTCAATAATATGACTTCGTATAAAGTCGGCTCGCTGTGAATTTATTTCACCAAAAACGCGACCATAAGGTGCGATATTTTACAGCAATTTGTTTTCTGTAGTGCTAGAATGTGCCCCATTTTATGGAAAATCATCACTATATCTTATGAAAAAATATCTTCTTCTCGCGTTCTGTTTACTCACAACATTGAGCCTACAAGCTGCCGATCTCTTCAATAATAAACCGAAATTTTTACCGGTGGATCAAGCATTTCAGCTACATGCAGAACAGCAGTATGAAAATATTTTGTTGAATTGGCAAATTATCGACAATTACTATCTTTACCAAGACAAGCTGGAATTTTCACTTAACGGTCAGCCAATTGACGTTCAACCGCAATTTTTAACTACAGCGGAACAGTATCAAGATCCTTATTTCGGCACAGTAAATATTTTCAAACACCAGCTTGCCCTTAAGTTACCGTTGCCAAATAAAGGTGCGCAAGATCTTTTAAACGTTACCTACCAAGGTTGTACCCAAGGCTTTTGTTATCCTCCGGAAACCAAACAATTTATACTCGGTGAAATTCCACAAGTGGCTATGACCGAGCAACTGAAAGCGGATGAATTAGAAAGTGCGGCAGGAAATTCAGATGTTTTATCATCACAACAAAATCAACTTGCTGACAGCCTATTTCAGAGCAAGTATGCCATGTTGTGGTTCTTTGTCCTCGGTATCGGGTTGGCTTTTACCCCTTGCGTCCTCCCGATGCTACCGTTGTTATCAGCCATCGTAATCGGTAGCCGGACAGAACAAAGTAATACATGGCGTGCCGTGGCGTTAAGTTTCGTGTATGTGCAAGGCATGGCATTAACTTATACTTTATTGGGTTTATTGGTCGTGCTCATTGGCTTGCCGTTCCAAGTAGCCTTACAAAGCCCTTATGTTTTAATTGGGTTGTCGCTTGTTTTCACCTTGCTGGCACTTTCAATGTTCGGTGTCTTTACCTTACAACTGCCGTCCTCACTACAAACCAAACTAACTCAGTTCAGTCAGCAACAAAAGAGCGGTGCCTTTTTCGGTGTATTCGCCATGGGCGCAATCGCCGGTTTAGTGGCATCCCCTTGCACCTCTGCTCCACTCTCCGGCGCATTGCTGTATGTGGCGCAATCCGGGGATTTTGTGATTGGTGCATTAACCTTGTATTTATTAGCTCTTGGCATGGGTTTACCGCTCATTCTAATTACCGTATTCGGCAACAAAATCCTACCAAAATCCGGCGCTTGGATGGAAAACGTAAAAACCGCATTTGGTTTTGTCATGTTAGCGTTACCGGTGTTTTTACTTTCCCGTATTCTTCCTGCCGTTTGGGAACCTCGTTTATGGGCATTACTCGGCGTAAGTTTCTTTGTCTGGCTAGCCATGCAAATGCGTTCCACCGGCATCGGATTATTCTTCCGCATTGTATCCCTCATCGCAGCCATGGCACTCGCTCAGCCGTTACAAACATGGCTATGGCAGAATCATACGCAACCGACAGAAACCCAAAGTTCGGTTCAAAATTCACTTGAATTTCAACAAGTACACAGCTACGACGAACTTCAACAAGTGTTAGCACAAAATCCCAAATCCATGGCAATGCTGGATCTCTATGCAGATTGGTGTATTGCCTGTAAAGAGTTTGATCATAAAACCTTTGCCGATTCAAAGGTACAAGCCGCTTTAAAAGACGTTTTACTGTTAAGAATCGACATGACAAACAACAGCGAAAATAACCGCACTTTAATGAAACAGCTCGCGGTAACCGGCTTGCCGACACTGATTTTCTTTAATGCTGAAGGCAAAGAAATCGCAGCCCAGCGCATTACCGGTTTTATGGAAAGCGAAACATTTTTGCAAACGCTCCAAGCAGCTAAAAACGCCAATCATTAATAATGAATAAAAATTAACTGGTTTTTTCTGTATCAAATGAAACAATAAAAAACCGCACTTGAGGTTTACTTCAAGTGCGGTGATTTTTATCGGCGTTTTTTCGCAAGGAAATTATTTACCGCTCCATGCTTTAATAGCATCTAAACGGGCTTTCACTTTGCTTTGGGAATCGCCTTTGAAATAATCTTTGGCTAAACCGCCTTCCCAGCCACCGTAGTTCGGGTTAGGTAACACAATGTAAGTTTTACCGAATTTCGCTTGGTTTTTCGCCACAAAATCACGACGATCTGCATTTAATTTACCGTGTGTTGCATCACCGAAATCATCTAAGTTATCACCGACATAAAGTACGATGTCATAACCTTGGCTTTCGATTTCAGCAAAACGGGCAGATTTAGCTGATTTATCTTTTTTGAGGTAAAGAGAAGATTCATCAACACCCGTAAAACCTAAACGTTTCATGTCATCAATGGTGCCGGCTTTTTCATTTTTGTCTTTACGATTAGACACATAGAACATTTTGCCTTTGTGTGAATTGACGTAATTATTAAATTCTACCGCACCGGCAATAGCGCCTGACTCTCTCGCATCAACCCAGCGAGTCCAATCTTTGCCATCAAACGGTTTGTTGTTTTGGATTTGCCAACCTGCATATGGGCTGTTATCGATCATGGTTTCATCCAAATCCACTACAACCGCTTTTTTCTTACCTTTTTTCACTTTAGCGTGATCAAATGCAACTTTCGCCGTATTAAAAGCTTGATACGCCAACGCATCGTATTCACCGGATTCTTGCATCCAGTTAATTCCTAACACTGCTTGTTGTTGTAATTGCGCATCACCTTGTGTCGCATTATGAGTACAACCGGCTAATACAAACGCAGAAACCACGGCAAGTGCGGTCATTTTTAATGTTTTTTTCATGAAATTCTCCTTTGGGTTTGATAAATCGCTAAAAACAATAGCGCCCCTATTTTGAATCAGGGGACTATTTTATTCAATAGCTATAAAAACAAAAAAGGCATGTTTAACGCATGCCTTTTATTGATAAATTTATTTCGCTAAGCATTGGCTATAGCTGTCTGCGGTAAACTGCAAGAAAGCCGCATAAGGGTTGCCTTCCGCTTTGACGCTATCGCCCATCGGGTCAAGGCGTCCGACTTTTACTTGTGTCGCTTTGCTTAAACTTTCAATCACTTTTGGCGTGAACTGCGGCTCAGCAAATAAGCAGCTTACTTTGTGTTCGGCAATTTCTTCTTTGATTTTTGCTAAGGTTTTTGCGCCCGGCGCCACCAACGGATTAATGGTGAAATAACCGGTTTGATTTAAACCATAGGCCTGGTTGAAATAGCCATAAGCATCGTGGAAGACATAGAAGCCTTTGTCTTTTACGCTTTCTAATTGCGCTTTAATTTTCACGCTGGTTTCAGCCAAAGTGCGGTCAAATTCCGCGATGTTTTTTTCAATCAGTGCTTTTTTCTCCGGATATTGTTTTACCAGTTTCGCAGCAATACGTTGTGCCACAACTTTACTGATATCCGGTGAATACCATACGTGCCAGTTAATCGAAGCATCATCGTCATGATGATGATCATGTGCTTCATGTTTGTGATCGTGATCTGCGTGTGCATGTTCGTGCTTGTGATCATCTTCTGCATGCGCATGTTCGTGTTTATGATCGTGATCACCGTGCATATGTTTATGACCATGCTCTTCATGAGCATGATGATGACCTTCATGACCGTGTTCATGGACATCACCTTCACCATGATGGTGATGATGTTCGCCTTTCATGAGGAAAGGTTCAATCGCGGCAATGTCTTTGATGGTTAAGACTTTTTTATAGTCCAGATCATCAATGGATTTATCCAAAAATAGATCTACATCTTCCCCAATCCAAACGACCATTTCGGCAGATTTTAATTTTTGTGCATCGGAGGGTTTCAAGTTGTAATCGTGTGGAGATGCACCTGTCGGCACTAATACATCCACATCTGTTACCCCATTTGCAATCGCGCTAGCAATAAACCCAAGGGGTTTAATGGAAGTGACAATCGTAGCGGAAGCCACGGCAGAGAAAGAAAGAATCGCTGCGGCAATCGCCGTTTTTTTCAAACCTTGTACTAATTGAGTCATTGTATTTCCTTCTATGATGAGATAGGTAAGTGGAACAAAACGCAGCTAGGTTACTCTTTTTTTATTTAGATGACCATCTTTTTTTATTAAAAAAAATAAGTCAATCTTTTTTCTGTAATAACTTATCAATAACACGGGAAACTGCGAAAAAGCCAAACGTTGCTGTAATCATCGTCGCAGCACCAAACCCATTGGCACAATTCATGGTGGCAGACGTAGAGCAGTTTTCCCCCATTTGAGGAAAAATCAGTGGTTGGGTAGAAAAGACCGCCTCGATGGAAAATTTACGTTTTGGATTTTGCATGAAATGATAATCCTTGCGTAAAACCGACCGCACTTTTGCCAGCAGTGGATCTTGAATAGTACGGCTTAAATCGGCAATTTGAATTTGGCTTGGATCCGTTTGCCCGCCGGCGCCCCCCACAGTGATAATCTTGATTTTATGGCGTTTACAGTAGGCAATTAACGCCGCTTTTGTTTTGACATTATCAATAGCATCAATGACATAATCATAACTTGCATGAAGATATTGGGATAAATTCTCCGCAGAAATAAAATCATCAATGACATTGACATCACATTCGGGGTTAATCAATTTCACCCGTTGCTGCATGACCTCTGTTTTGAGCTGACCGATATTGCCCGTCAAGGCATGAATTTGGCGATTAATATTCGTGACACAAATATCATCCATATCAATCATCGTGATTTTTCCCACGCCTGAGCGAGCAAGCGCTTCCACCGCCCAAGAACCCACACCGCCAATGCCAATAACACAAATATGTGCTTGACGTAAACGGGCTAAAGCCTCAGTGCCATACAAACGACCGATACCGCCGAAACGTTGTTCGTAATTATCCACGCGTGCCATTAGCGTAACACCCAAACGCGACCATAATGTTTTGACAAGCCGGCAATATGACCCGCCTGATCACCGATACCACGATATAAATCGAAATGGTGTCCGTTTACCGCACCGCCCACATCTAATGCCACCATCAAATGCAGTTTATGTTCTCCCGTCCAGTTCCCACTATTGTCAATTTGTGGCACTTCGACGAGCAATACACTGCCTAGCGGAATCACACCACGGTCAGAAGCCACCGAAGCCATTGGCACTAACGGCACACCTGCCGCGCCCTTCACTTTGCCATGCGGATCATTTTTAAAGAAAACATAAGACGGATTACGTTCGAGCAAACCTTGAACCCGAGATGGATTTGCATTCGCCCAATCACGAATCGCCTGAATAGACATTTTTTCTTTCGGAATCTCGCCGTCTTCCACCAACAAACGCCCCACGGCGGCGTACGGGTAACCATTTTGACCGGCATACGCAAAATAATTCAAATTACCTTCACCAAAATCGACGTAACCACTGCCTTGTACGCCAAGCAAGAAGTTATCGATCATGGAATCACTATACGCCAGTTCTAATCCTTTGCCTTTCAATGCGCCGGCATAAATTTCAGCGCGGGAAAAACGTTTTTGTGTCGGAAGCGCATAAATCGGTTGGTTATATTTACCTTGCTGTGTGCGGCGAGCATGAATCACCGGGGAATAATAGCCCGTCATTAACACGTTTTGATAGCCGTCAAAGCCTTTCATCACCTGTGAATGAATCCCAAAATTATTCAATTCGTTGACGTTTGCCCCAGCAAGCACCCAGGCGGTAACCTTGTCGTAAATCGGTGCAAAGTTACTGCTTAATTTGCCGGAATAACTATGAATATTGGATAACTGCGCTAAAAAATCGCCTTGGTTTATGACCGCACTTTTGTTCTCCACTTGATTTACGGGCGCCAAAATCGCTTGTTGATAGCTTCTGCCCTGATAAACCGCCCCGAATTTTTGTGGATCAACATCGGATGCTCCCGAGTTGCGCGACATTTTGCCACCATTAGAGGAACAAGAAGCCAAAAGTACAATGGCGGATAATGTTAACAATTTAGACCAAATAATTTGATTAAGGCGCATACAAAGTCCTAAATAAAAATAAACAAAATAAATGAGGGGCGAATTTTACACCAATTTATGCTGAATGAATATGCGCCTCGGGTGGGCGATAACAATAAAGTGCGGTAGATTTTCGACATATTTTTCACACTTAGCTCGATAGGAAAGAGATTTCATGTTTAAAAAAACAACATATCGGCTATTTTTATAACAAACACCCTTTATTTTTATGTTTAAACTTGCAATTCATTTTCAAACAGGTATAGTTAGCGCCCTCTAACGCGGGGTGGAGCAGCTTGGTAGCTCGTCGGGCTCATAACCCGAAGGTCGTCGGTTCAAATCCGGCCCCCGCAACCAGATTCAAAAAGAAAGGCATTCGTTTTTACGAATGCCTTTTTTCTTATCACCTAAACCGATTTCTTTTGTAATGCGTCTAACAGTTTCTGATGGATGCCACCAAAGCTGCCGTTCGACATCACCAAAATATGATCCGTTGGTTTGGCTTCAGCTGCAATGAGATGAACAAAGTCATCCAAATTATCGCTATCATACGCCGGCTGAGTTAAATGCACAGCGATTTCCGCCACTTTCCACGGAATAGTGTCCGGTTGGAATAAAAATACCGCATCCGCTTTTTCTAATGCCGGTGCGATGTCCTCTTTATGTACGCCCATTTTCATCGTGTTAGAACGTGGCTCTAACACAGCGAAAATACGCTCATGTGGTCCGACTTTATCGCGAAGTGCGGTCAACGTAGCTTGTATTTCTGTTGGATGATGGGCGAAATCATCGTAAACCGTCACGCCCTGAACATTGCCCTTCACTTCCAAACGGCGTTTTGCGTTAATAAATGTCCCTAGTGCGGCACAAGCATTTTCAATACTGACGCCCGCATGATGCGCCGCCGCAATCGCCATTAAGCCGTTACGCATATTGTGCTCACCCACGATGCTCCAATGTACTTCAGCCACTTTTTCACCGTTATGGAACACGGCAAATTCAGTGCAATCGTGTTTAATGCGCTCCGCATACCATTCCTGATCGTGACCGACATATTGGCATTCAGACCAACAGCCCATTGATAAAGTTTGTTGCAC
The DNA here is from genome assembly GCF_920939465.1 of Aggregatibacter sp. Marseille-P9115. GTDB lineage: Bacteria > Pseudomonadota > Gammaproteobacteria > Enterobacterales > Pasteurellaceae > Aggregatibacter > Aggregatibacter segnis_B. The sequence goes on along the minus strand of NZ_OV100759.1, from coordinate 1,642,930 downwards.
GCTTTCTTCGTTTGCAAAAGACAGAATTCGCCCATTGTTTGGAATGGTGCGAATCATGTGGTGGAACTGGCGTTGAATGGCTTTCAAGTCATCAAAAATATCCGCGTGATCAAAACCAATATTATTAATAATCAACGTCCGCGGGTTGTAATGCACAAATTTAGAACGCTTGTCAAAAAATGCCGTGTCATATTCATCCGCTTCAATCACGAAATACGGGCTCTTACCTAAACGCGCGGAAATCCCGAAATTGCCTGCAATACCACCGATTAAAAAGCCCGGTTGCAAACCATTTTGTTCCAAAATCCACGTCAGCATCCCGGTGGTAGTGGTTTTTCCATGGGTGCCTGACACTGCCAGAACCCAACGATCACGTAATAGATGATCATGCAACCACTGTGGCCCGGAGGTATAAGGCAGGTTATTTGCCAACATATATTCAATACAAGGATTGCCGCGTTTCATGGCATTGCCCACAATCACCATATCCGGTGCCGGTTGCAGTTGGCTTGGGTCAAAGTGCGGTATGATTTCAATGTTGTTTTCCGCAAGGAACGTGCTCATCGGCGGGTAAACGTTGGTGTCAGAGCCGGTGACGTGGTAGCCCATTTGTTTGGCGATCATGGCAATACCGCCCATAAACGTGCCGCAAATACCTAAAATATGAACATGTTTGGTTGTCATTTGGAGTCCTTATGCATTCCAATTTCTGATGTAAACGCGAAAAATGTGTTGTGAATCACAGAAATAGGAATCTTTTTAATCATCTGAAAATGAGGATGTTATAATAAGCCAAGTTACGATTTGAGTAAATTTATTCATCAAATAAGGAAAAAGTATGAAAACGTTAGGCGAATTTATTGTAGAAAAACAAGCGGAATACCCAAATGCTAAAGGGGAATTAAGTGGCATTTTGTCCTCCATTCGCTTAGTGGCAAAAGTGATTCACCGTGATATCAACAAAGCCGGCTTAACTAACAATATTATCGGTAATTCCGGTGTAGAAAATGTGCAAGGCGAAGCGCAGATGAAATTAGACTTATTCGCTCATAACACGATGAAACAGGCCCTTATGAGCCGCGAAGAAGTGGCCGGTTTTGCTTCCGAAGAAGAAGAAAATTTCATTGCCTTTGATACAGAGCGCGGTCGTAATGCAAAATACGTCATTTTAACCGACCCATTGGACGGTTCCTCCAACATTGATGTTAACGTTGCCGTCGGTACCATTTTCTCCATTTATCGCCGCATTTCACCGGTAGGTACGCCGGTCACCTTGGAAGACTTCATGCAACCGGGCAATCGCCAAGTGGCTGCAGGTTATATCGTGTATGGCTCCTCCACCATGTTGGTTTATACCACGGGGAATGGTGTAAACGGCTTTACTTACGACCCATCACTCGGTGTGTTCTGCCTATCTCATGAAAACATTCAAATTCCAAAAACCGGTAAAATTTATTCCATTAACGAAGGGCAATACCTCAAATTCCCGGTAGGCGTGAAAAAATACCTGAAATATTGCCAAGAAGAAGATAAAGAAACTCAACGTCCTTACACTTCTCGTTATATCGGTTCTTTGGTGTCTGACTTCCACCGCAACATGCTTAAAGGCGGCATCTATATTTATCCAAGTGCAACAAACTACCCCAACGGCAAATTGCGTTTACTCTATGAAGGCAACCCAATGGCATTCTTGGCAGAACAAGCCGGCGGCGTGGCAAGTGACGGTTATAATCGCATTTTGGATATTCAACCGACTGCATTACATCAACGCGTTCCACTTTTCATCGGCTCCAGAGAAATGGTGAAAAAAGCCGAACAATTAATGCGTGATTTTAAAGAGTAATCAATTAAGTGCGGTCAGAAAATAAAGCATTTCATTTAAAGAAACGTTCATAAAAAAACCTCCTCAATTCTGAGGAGGTTTTTTCTTACCTAAATAACGCATTACACCAAATACGCAAAACTCGCCCATAGCGGCAAACTGGCCGTCATAAGTAAAAGAATAAGAAGACTGTTATAAGACAACGCCCATTTTTTGAAAACATGGATTGCCAACATGGCTGCCATCACTAAATGCAATAAGAGATAAAGTAACAAAGCAAATTCGTTGGTAAAAACCACCGCACTTTGTTGAGAAAGCATGAATAAATTCGCTAACACAAAAAGCGCATTCAGTGTCAGGAACGCAATCGCCGCTAACATCAACAACGCAATAAATCCTTTCAGGCGGTTGCGAGAAATCACTAAAGCTAAATTCGCTAAAATAATCCCTAACAGGATTTGCGCCACGGGGTTAAATTGAATGAAGTTTGCTTCGTCAACCAGCATCAAGCCATAGCCAATGACACCCAACATTCCGATGAAACCGGCGATTTTTAATAAGAGATGACGTAATTTAACCTCAAACGGTTGCTTCCATGTAATGATAGTCATTGCCAAGCCACAAAGGCAAACCAAGTCCATGAATACATGGTGATAGCTTGTCCCTAAACTGAACAACAGCCACACCACCCAAAACAGCCCAAAATAAAGGTTTACCCGCCCTAAACGGGAACGTTGTCCATTACAAATCTCACCTTTAATAAAGGTGACAAGACAAATCAGCTGTGCCGTTAATACACCAAACGCCAAATGCGACATTGCGTTGGACGGCGGCTGCAACCAAAAGGCAAAAAGATCAATAACGAGTAACAAAAAAACGGGGAAAAAAGATAAAAGTGCGGTTAAAAATTTAGGTTGTTCTTCGGACATACGATTTCCTTGTGATAAACAAAGACAAAAATTGCCGTGCATTATGCAAGAATTCCCCAAAACGGTCAAAAGCTAGGACAAAAGTGCGGTTGAAAAACACAACGTTTTTTCAATTCTCACAAAGCAAAATAAAGTTATGATCTAAAACATGGTATTTTGCCCTTTCTCTCTCTAAAATAACGCAAAAATTCACCGCACTTTAAGGAACCTTATGCTGCTCAGCATTCTTTACATCATTGGTATCACCGCCGAAGCCATTACCGGTGCCCTTGCCGCAGGTCGAGAGAAAATGGATATTTTCGGCGTCGTTATTATTGCCAGCATGACCGCCATTGGTGGGGGCTCTGTGCGCGATGTGCTCTTAGGGCATTATCCGTTAGGTTGGGTAAAACATCCTGAATATTTTATTATCGTTGCCTCGGCTGCGGTGTTAACGGTATTTATCGCGCCTTTTATTCGCCATTTCATGCGTTATTTTCACACCATTTTCTTGGTGCTGGATGCCGTCGGACTTATTGTGTTTTCCATTATTGGTGCCCAAATCGCGTTAGATATGGGGCATGGCACGACAATTGCCGTAATTGCCGCCATTATTACCGGCGCATTCGGCGGGGTATTGCGTGATTTATTGTGTAATCGTATTCCACTCGTGTTCCAGAAAGAGCTATACGCCAGCGTGGCATTATTGGCGACCGCTATTTACATCGGTCTACAACATCTACAGGTAGATCAAAACATCGTCATTATCATTACCTTGATTGTCGGCTTTATTACCCGCTTACTGGCAATTTACTTTGAATGGGGCCTGCCGATTTTTGATTATCAGGAACAAGATATTTCAACACATCATAAAGACGACAAATTACCGCAAAAAACGAAATAGGAGAAAAGATGTCCGTCAATTTAATTGAAATGGGAAAACAGGCGAAAGAGGCTGCTTTCGTACTTTCCCAACTTTCCCAACGCGAAAAAAATCAAGCCTTAGCGTTTATCGCCGAGCAATTAGAACAAGAACAAGCTCGTATTTTAGCCGCCAATGCGCAAGACATCGAAAGTGCTAAACAAAACGGTTTATCCGATGCCATTATTGATCGTTTATTGTTAACGCCTGAGCGTTTACAGGGTATAGCTAATGACGTGCGCCATGTGATTTCTTTGACGGATCCTGTTGGGCAACTTATTGACGGCGGTGTGTTAGATAGCGGTGTCAAAATTGAACGTGTTCGCGTGCCTTTAGGGGTTATCGGTACGATCTACGAAGCGCGTCCGAATGTGACGATTGATGTGGCAAGTCTCTGCTTAAAAACCGGCAACGCCGTCATTCTACGCGGCGGCAAAGAAACACAACATTCTAATAAAATCTTGGTGGACGTGGTGCAAACCGCCTTAGCGCGTGCCGGCTTACCTAAAGCGGCGGTTCAAGCCATTACTGATCCCGATCGTGCGCTGGTCATGGAATTACTGAAATTAGACCAATATGTGGACATGATCATCCCTCGTGGTGGTGGAGCATTGCATCAATTAGCAAAAGAACATTCCACCATTCCGGTGATTGTCGGCGGTATCGGCGTTTGCCATATGTTCATTGAGGAAACCGCCGATTTGGAAAAAGCCCTGCCGGTGATTTTCAATGCAAAAACACAGCGTCCGAGCACCTGTAACACTTTGGAAACGCTGTTGGTACAACGCAGCATTGCAAATGACTTTTTACCTAAACTGGCAGAAACGTTGAAAGAGAAAAACGTAAAATTACACGCAGATCCAACCGCACTTTTCTTGTTGCAAAAAGCCGGTGCCAATGTGGCGCCATTGGTGGAAGATGAACTGAAACAAGAATGGCTGTCATTGGATTTAAATGTAGTTGTCGTCGAAGATTTAGCACAAGCCATCGCCCATATTCGTCAATATGGCAGTCAACACTCCGACAGTATTTTGACCTCTTCGCAAAAGCAGGCGCAGCAATTTATCGCGCAAGTAGATTCGGCGGCGGTTTATGTCAATGCCAGCACCCGTTTTACTGACGGCGGACAATTTGGTTTAGGCGCAGAAGTAGCGGTAAGCACACAAAAATTACACGCCCGCGGCCCCATGGGATTAGAGGCACTCACCACCTATAAATGGGTGTGCGTAGGCGATTATTCGATCCGTTCTTAAAAAAGAGAGTATTTTTTAAATATTATTTAAAAATTAAAATTAATTGTTTGACAAAACTCCGGTAAATCAGTATTTGTAGAGTAAACACACAAATCATACTTATTTATCGGAGTTTTTTTATGTCTCATCTTTCCGTCGCTAAATTCGGTGGCACCAGCGTCGCCAACTACCCTGCCATGCAATCTTGTGCCAACATCGTGATTGCTGATCCCAATACTCGCGTTGTTGTTCTCTCTGCTTCTGCCGGTATCACCAACTTATTGGTCGCCTTAGCAAACGGTTGTGAAGAACCGGAACGCAATAAATTGCTGAATGAAGTGCGTCAAATTCAAGAAAACATTTTGACAGAATTAAAAGACGACAGTCGCGTGCGTCCAAAAATCGAAGCCTTATTAGCCAATATCACCTCATTGGCGGAAGCCGCAAATTTAGCCACCTCCTTGGCATTAACCGATGAATTAATCAGCCACGGTGAAATGATGTCTTCCTTGATTTTTGTGGAAGTGTTGCGTGAATTACAAATTGAAGCCACTTGGTTGGATGTGCGTACTATTGTTGTCACAAACAGCCATTTCGGCAAAGCCGCACCAAATGATGAACAAACCCGTCAAAACTGCAATAACGTATTGAAACCGTTAATCGAGCGCGGTGAATTAGTCATTACCCAAGGTTTTATCGGGCGTGATGAACAAGGTAAAACGACCACCTTAGGACGTGGCGGTAGCGACTATTCTGCGGCGCTATTAGCGGAAGTATTAAACGCACAAGATGTGTTGATTTGGACCGATGTTGCCGGCATTTACACCACCGATCCTCGCATCGTGTCAAACGCACAACGCATTGATACCATGAGTTTTTCCGAAGCGGCGGAAATGGCAACCTTCGGTGCGAAAGTGTTGCACCCGGCAACCTTACTCCCTGCGGTGCGTAGCAATATCCCGGTCTATGTCGGTTCCAGCAAAGCGCCACAAGACGGCGGCACTTGGGTGACCCGCAATCCGCAACCTCGCCCGACGTTCCGTGCAATCGCCCTACGTCGTGACCAAACCTTGCTCACACTCTCCAGCTTAAATATGCTGTATGCACAAGGTTTCTTAGCGAATATTTTCACGATTTTAGCCAAACACAAAATCTCAGTAGACACCATCACAACATCAGAAGTTAGCGTTGCCTTAACCTTGGATAAAATGGGTTCAGCCGCTTCCGGTAACAGCTTACTCTCTCAGGAATTAATCGAAGAATTAAGCCAATTCTGCACGGTGAAAGTGGATACCGGCTTGTCTTTGGTCGCCTTAATCGGCAATGAACTCCACACGGCCTCCGGTGTCGCCAAACGTATTTTTGAAACATTGGATGCGTACAACATTCGCATGATCAGTTACGGCGCCAGCACCAACAATATTTGCTTGTTGGCAGACAGCGATAAAGCCGATGAGATTGTTCGTTTGCTACATAAGGCATTATTTGAATAAGAAAAACATTTGAAAAAAAGACCGCCCTTTTAAGTATCAATAAAAACTTAAAGTGCGGTCTTTTTTTAGGAATTTTTTTACAACAATTAGAACGGTAACAAATTTCAGACACAAAAAAAGCCGCTTTCGCGACTGTTTCTTATTGTTATTTTCTCTACCATAAAATGGTGCCCGAGGCCAGACTTGAACTGGCACGCCTCGAAAGGCGAGGGATTTTAAATCCCTTGTGTCTACCGATTCCACCACTCGGGCTGAGTGATTTACTAACTGCGTTGGATGGTTATGGAGGCGTGTCCCGGAGTCGAACCGAGCTACATGGATTTGCAATCCAGTGCATAACCGCTTTGCTAACACGCCGTTAGTTTGGAGCGGGAAACGAGGCTCGAACTCGCGACCCCGACCTTGGCAAGGTCGTGCTCTACCAACTGAGCTATTCCCGCATCTGCTGTTAGTGCGCTGCATTTTACTGACTTCTCTAAAACTGTCAACAAACAATTTCAGAAATCAGTGAGTTTGTTGAAAAAAACTGCAAAATATTAAAATTTAACGGCATTTCATTTTAATTTTTGCAATCAAGGTATTAGAAAATCTCCTTTTATCAAAAAGAACTTTATGCCAAAATGAAATCCGCTTTTTCTTAAAGTGCGGTGCAAAATTTTTTTATTTTCTCGGAGAGATTTATGACGCAAAAATATGCAATTGATACCTTATTAGCCCAAGCAGGAAATCGCACTGACGAGCGCACTGGTGCTGTTTCTACGCCAATTTTTCTTTCTACTGCTTACGGCCATCACGGCATTGGTGAAAGCACGGGATTTGACTATACCCGAACCAAAAATCCAACGCGTGCCGTACTCGAAGAAACCATCGCTCAGTTAGAAAAAGGTGAACGCGGATTTGCCTGCTCTTCCGGCATGGCGGCTATTCAATTATTGATGTCGTTATTTACCGCACCGGATGAATGGATTGTTTCCAGTGATGTCTATGGCGGTACTTATCGCTTATTGGATTTTTGCTATAAAAACACCCACGGTGTTAAACCGGTTTATGTGAACACTGCTTCCGTACAAGCTATTGAAGCCGCAATTACCCCGAATACAAAAGCGATTTTTATTGAAACCCCCTCCAATCCATTAATGGAAGAATGCGATGTGGATGCCATTGCACAGGTTGCCAAACGCCACAATTTATTACTGATCGTTGATAATACATTTTTAACACCGGTATTGTTCCGCCCAATGGAGCATGGTGCGGATATTGTGGTTCACAGCGGCACAAAATACCTTGCAGGACATAATGATGTTTTAGTCGGTTTAATCGTAGCCAAAGGAAAAGAACTTTGCGATCGACTGTTTTATATTCAGAACGGTGCCGGCCCTGTGTTATCACCGTTTGACTCTTGGCTAACCATTCGTGGTATGAAAACCTTGGCTCTGCGCATGCAACGTCATCAAGAAAATGCGACCGCCGTTGCCGACTTTTTACGTCAACAGCCACAAGTAAAAGATGTGTTGTACCCAAACAAAGGCGGCATGTTGTCTTTCCGCTTGCAAAATGAAACCTGGGTAAATACGTTCTTAAAAGCAATTAAACTCATCACCTTTGCCGAAAGCCTTGGTGGCACAGAAAGTTTCATCACCTATCCGGCAACCCAAACACACATGGATATTCCGGAAGCAGAGCGCATTACACGTGGGATCACGAATGATCTGTTACGTTTTTCCGTTGGCTTAGAAAATATAGAAGATATCAAAGCAGATTTAACACAGGCATTCGCACAATTTAAATAAACTTAACGTATTGGGAGGGCAAAATGAAAGTTGCAGTATATAGTACAAAAAGTTACGACCGAAAATATTTAGAGTTAATTAACGCTAAGTATGGTTTAGAGTTGGAATTTTACGATTTTATGCTCAGTGAACGCACAGCCAAAATGGCGGAACACTGTGAAGCCGTATGTATTTTCGTGAATGATGACGGCAGCCGAAAAGTGTTGGAAAAACTCTCCGCACTTGGGGTAAAAATTATTGCTTTACGTTGCGCCGGATTTAACAACGTAGACTTAAAAGCCGCACAAGAACTTGGCTTAACGGTCGTTCGCGTGCCGGCATATTCCCCGGAAGCCGTGGCAGAACATACTGTTGGGTTGATGATGACATTAAATCGCCGTATTCACCGTGCCTATCAACGCACACGTGAGGCGAATTTTTCTTTAGAGGGACTGATCGGCTTTAATATGCATGGGCGAACCGTCGGCGTGGTCGGCACAGGGAAAATCGGCCTTGCCGTCATTCGCATTCTCAAAGGTTTTGGCATGCAGATTTTAGCCTACGATCCGTTTAAAAATCCGCTAGCAGAAGAGTTAGGCGCGGAATATGTCACCTTGGATGAACTTTATCATCGCGCTCATGTGATTACATTACATTGCCCGGCGACACCGGAAAACTACCATTTACTCAACCGTGATGCCTTTGCCAAAATGAAAGATGGCGTGATGATCATCAACACCAGTCGTGGCACGCTCATTGATACGCAAGCGGCCATTGATGCGTTAAAACAACGTAAAATCGGCGCTTTAGGCATGGATGTTTATGAAAATGAAAGAGATTTATTCTTTGAAGATAAATCGAACGAAGTAATTCAAGATGATGTGTTCCGTCGTTTGTCTTCCTGTCACAACGTATTGTTGACCGGACACCAAGCGTTTTTAACGGAAGAAGCACTCACCAGCATTGCCGATGTCACCTTATCGAACATTTACACCATCGGCAAAGGCAAGCCTTGCGACAATGTAGTTTTGCCTTCTTAGCTTTTAGCGATTAAACTAATACATGTTATTCGCTATGCGCTATGTTATTATGCGTAAGTTTTAAATAACAATACATTAACAAATTAAGGAAAGAATATGAGTGAAGTATTACATTCCAGCGATGCGACTTTCGTTGCAGACGTATTAAATTCAGACGTGCCGGTATTATTAGATTTCTGGGCACCATGGTGTGGCCCTTGCAAAATGATTGCCCCAATCCTTGACGATTTGGCAGCCGAATTTGATGGTAAAGTGAAAATTGTGAAAATCAATATTGATGACAACCAAGCTACCCCAATGCAATTCGGTGTGCGCAGCATCCCAACATTACTCTTGTTTAAAGATGGTAAACCGGTTGCCACTCAAGTGGGTGCATTACCAAAAAATCAATTGGCTGCATTTATCAATCAAAATATTTAATTTAAACATAAAAACGCCAAGCTTTTGCTTGGCGTTTTTGTTTTCTGCCGTTTAAAGTGCGGTCGTTTTTTTCAGTATTTTCAAAATGCACGGAAAATCCACCGCACTTTACTTCATTTCACGCAACCGTTTTAAGATCCCTTTCATTTTATCATCCAACTGCGCTGTCAAACGCAACGTTTCACCACTGTGCGGATGTTCAAAACGAATAGAATACGCATGCAAGAATAAACGATTCAAGCCCAATTCTGCCATTTGTTGATCGAATACTTTGTCGCCATATTTACTATCTAAAGCAATGGGATGTCCAGCATATTGCGTATGTACGCGGATTTGATGGGTTCGCCCGGTGACCGGTGACGCTTTAACCAACGTGGCATTTAGGTAACGCTCTTCTACAGAAAAGCGGGTTTCCGACGGTTTACCTTGCTCACTGACTTTTACAATACGCTCGCCGCTCGACAGCTCATTTTTCAACAGCGGTGCCTGCACCACTTTACAGTGTGATTGCCACTGACCACGCACCAGTGCCAAATAATCCTTTTGGATCGTTTTTTCACGCAACTGCTCATGTAAATAACGTAAAGCAGAACGCTTTTTCGCTACCAATAAAATCCCCGAGGTGTCACGATCCAAGCGGTGAACCAATTCCAAGAAACGGGCTTCCGGACGGAGTGCTCGTAGTGCTTCAATCACACCGAAATCAAGCCCGCTACCACCATGCACAGCAATACCGGAAGGCTTATTAAGTACCAATAAGTAATTGTCTTCAAAAATAATGTGTTGTTCTAATTGGGCGACTTTGGTGAGTTTATGAGAAACGGTGTCCTGTGCTTTTTCTGCCACACGCACAGGCGGAATTCGTACCACATCCTCGGCTTGTAATTTATATTCCGGCTTGCTTCTGCCTTTATTCACCCGCACTTCGCCTTTGCGTACAATGCGATAAATCAGGCTTTTAGGCACCCCTTTTAAGCGCGCGAGGAGAAAATTATCCAATCGCTGACCGGCTTCATCATCGCTTATAGTAAGAAATTGCACGTTCGGGTTAACTACTTTTTCATTCATCTTGTGTTTATTACGATCTTTTACAGAAAAATTGTCGAGCATCATAGCATATTGCACGGCGAGTTTGAATGTTGCAAAGAATAGTCACAAAAGGCTGAAACGCCTTGCTAAAAATCCCCATTCAAGCGATAATAACGCGCCTTTTTGAGTCATAAAAAAGGCTTTAAAATAAACACGTTATCATTGATAGAATACAATGCAGCATCCGGCATAAGACTTTGTTATTACAATGATTTTTAACCATCAATATGAGCGACAGCTTGCAAACCATTTTTTAACCGGTTTTGTTTTTATTCACATATCAAGATGATATGAGTGTGAATAAGGTTGCCAATGCGCCCAGCAGATGACAGTCGGGAAGACGGACATTCTGCGACAGACACGAGGTCGGCGACTAAGCAAAGTGCGGTCATTTTTGATGACGTATTTTTAGGGGATACCCCCCTTTCGATAAAAGAGAAAACGAATGAAAAGAATGTTAATCAATGCAACTCAAAAAGAAGAGTTGCGCGTTGCGTTAGTCGATGGACAACGCTTATTTGACCTGGACATTGAAAGTCCTGGTCACGAACAGAAAAAAGCCAATATTTACAAAGGGAAAATCACTCGCGTTGAGCCGAGTTTAGAAGCCGCTTTTGTGGATTATGGCGCAGAACGTCACGGTTTTTTACCGTTAAAAGAAATTGCACGTGAATATTTCCCGGCGGATTATGTCTATCAGGGTCGTCCGAATATTCGCGATATTATTTCTGAAGGACAAGAAGTTATTGTTCAAGTGAACAAAGAAGAGCGCGGCAATAAAGGTGCTGCGTTGACAACCTTTGTTTCCTTAGCCGGAAGTTATTTGGTGATCATGCCAAACAACCCACGTGCCGGTGGTATTTCCCGTCGCATTGAAGGCGATGAGCGTTTGGAATTAAAAGATGCCTTGAGTTCTTTGGATGTGCCTGAAGGTGTCGGCTTAATCGTGCGCACCGCCGGTGTAGGTAAATCCCCGGAAGAATTGCAATGGGACTTAAAAGTGCTATTGCACCATTGGGAGGCGATCAAACAAGCCTCTGAAAGCCGCCCTGCACCATTTTTAATTCACCAAGAAAGTGATGTTATCGTGCGTGCGATTCGCGACTATTTGCGTCGTGATATCGGCGAAATTCTGATTGATAGCCCGAAAGTCTATGAAAAAGCGAAAGCACACATCAAATTAGTGCGTCCGGATTTCATTAATCGAGTGAAATTGTATCAAGGCGAAGTACCGCTGTTCAGTCATTATCAAATCGAATCCCAAATTGAATCCGCTTTCCAACGTGAAGTGCGTTTACCTTCCGGTGGTTCTATTGTCATTGATGCCACTGAAGCGTTGACAGCCATTGATATTAACTCCGCACGTTCTACCCGTGGTGGCGATATCGAAGAAACCGCATTAAACACTAACCTTGAAGCCGCCGATGAAATTGCGCGTCAACTTCGCTTACGCGACTTGGGTGGTTTAATCGTTATTGACTTCATCGACATGACACCGGTTCGCCATCAGCGTGAGGTAGAAAACCGCATTCGCGATGCCGTACGTCAAGATCGCGCGCGTATTCAAATTAGTCGTATTTCCCGCTTCGGTTTATTGGAAATGTCACGCCAACGTTTGAGTCCGTCATTAGGTGAATCCTCTCATCACGTCTGCCCGCGTTGCCAAGGCACCGGTAAAATCCGTGATAACGAATCACTTTCACTTTCTATCTTGCGTTTATTGGAAGAAGAAGCGTTAAAAGAAAATACCAAACAGGTTCACACCATCGTTCCTGTACAAATTGCTTCTTACTTATTAAACGAAAAACGTAAAGCTATTCATAGCATCGAGAAACGCCATGATGTCGATATTATCGTGGTACCAAACGAGGCGATGGAAACACCGAACTTCAGTGTGTTCCGTGTTCGTGATGGCGAAGAAGTGAATGAGTTAAGCTACAATTTGGCAAAATTACATCAAGATCAAGACGAAACCTTTGCTGCTGAGGAATCGTTGGTTTCTCGTAATATTGAAGCGACACCAGCAGAAACACCGGCGGTGGAAAGTGCGGCGGTTTCTTTGGCCATTACAATGCCTGCACCGGAGCCGGTTGAACGTAAAGCGCCGAAAGCACCATCTTTATTAAGCCGTTTATTCGCTGCGTTAAAAGGTTTATTTGCTTCTGAGCCAAAACAGGAAGAGAAAAATAAGAAAGTACGTTCGAATAACAGAAACGTTAACAACCGTAATCGTCGCAATCAAGATCGTCGTAACAACCGTCGTGTTCGCAACGAAAACGTGGAAAACGTTGTTGAAGAACAAAGTGCGGATAAATCTGAGGTTAGAAATCGTCATCAAGATCGCAACGCCAAACGCAGTCGTAAGCCTGAAGTGATTGAAGAAATCATTAAACCTGAATCTTCTACCCCGGTTACCGAAGAAAAGGCTGAACCTGCGCAACGTCGTCAACGTCGCGACTTACGCAAAAAAGTCCGCGTTTATGATGAGGTAAATGACATTCAAGCCGACCAAGCAGAAAATGTTTCATTTGTTGAAAACGCGAATGTTGCTCATGCCCCAGATGAATCCATTGTTTCTGCGGAAGCAACAGAAATCTCAAATGAACCTGAACGCAATAATCGTGATAATTCCCGTCAACGTCGTTTACCACGTCATTTACGTGTGAATAACCAACGCCGTCGTCGCAACCAACAGGAAAAATCACCAATGCCGTTATTTGCTGCGGTAGCCTCTCCGGAGTTAGCCAGCGGTAAAGTTTGGATCGATATGACGCAAGTAAATCAACCAAAAGAAACACCGTTCTTATCTGTTGATGAATTGCTTGAACAACAAAATCAATCAACTGCAGAAACCGAGAAAAGCATTACGGTTCCGGCATTAGATATGATTGTTGAGAAAGCAAAAAATGAAGTCCAACCGTTAACTGAATTTATTACCCAACCGGCAAATGAGTCTGTTGAGAAAAAAATTCAGGCGTCCTTAGAACGTTTAAACAATAACGTGACGTCAGAACCAACTGCGGCAATCGCAAAACAGCTTGAACCGAAAGCCGAGCATGATGTGAAATTTATGGCCGAAATTGACCGCACTTATGTATTCAATGGACGTGTAGGAACCTTCTCTGCGGTAGCTCATACCAAAGCTGACTCGACATTAGCGAAAGCCTCAGATGAGCCGATCACAACATATCCGGTGCAAGAATGGCAAGAATCCCGCTATTATTTCTACGGGAAAGGGGCTGCAGGACATCATACGGCAATCAGCCATGTCTACGCAGAACCAACAAAAGCCGAGTCTGAAAACTAGTCGTTTGAAAATAAAGCAGTTAAATAGAATCTTTTATTTAACTGCTTGACTTGATATAGCAAAGTCCGTATTATTCACCTCGCTCAAAACACGGAGGAATGGTCGAGTGGTTGAAGGCACCGGTCTTGAAAACCGGCGAGGGTTTACGCCCTCCTAGGGTTCGAATCCCTATTCCTCCGCCATATTCAGAAAAGGCGCTAAGTGAAAACTTAGCGCCTTTTTACATGTCTTTTTTACTGAGCATTTATCTCACGTTAGATTTGTTTCTTAAATTGGCAAAACTCAACCTTCGCTTTGCCAATAATAAGAACTCATCGAGATGAATTTATCACCCTTCTTTCTTGATTAATTCTTTGACCAAATCCGTCACAAATTCTAACCGCACTTTGTAATCCGTTAAATCTTTGGTAAAGCGGAACTTATGTGGGCCGTCAAAACGATAAACCGCCGGATTGCTTTGGATTAACTGTAAAAAGATCATTGGGTCTAAATCAGCGTTCGGGGCAAATTCGATGAACCCGCCTTGCGCATTGGCATCCAAGCGAATGACATTGAGCGGTTTTAAATCCAGTCGTAATTGGGCAATTTGCAACAGATTCCGCGTGGCTTGTGGCAAGCTGCCGAAACGGTCGATAAGCTCCACTTTTAATTCATCCAACGCGTCGGTATTTTCCGCACCGGCAATACGTTTATAGAAAGATAAACGCATATTCACATCGCCCAAATAATCCTCCGGCAACAGCGACGGCATCCGTAAATCAATCTCAGTTTGTTGTTGCGTCAGTTCGTCTAATGACGGCTCGCGACCTTCTTTTAAGGCTTTTACCGCACGCTCCAACAATTCCATGTAAAGCGAAAAACCGATGCTTTCAATTTGTCCGCTTTGCTCGTTGCCCAGTAATTCCCCTGCACCACGAATTTCCAAATCGTGGGTGGCTAAAATAAAGCCGGCACCGAGGTTGTCTAGGCTTTCCAGGGCCTCCAAGCGTTTTTGCGCATCCTTCGTCATCAGTTTCGGTGGCGGTGTGAGCAAATACGCATAGGCTTGATGGTGAGAGCGCCCAACCCGTCCACGCAATTGGTGCAACTGCGCCAAACCGAAATTGTCGGCACGCTCGATAATAATCGTATTGGCCGTCGGCACATCGATACCGGTTTCAATAATGGTAGAACACACCAGCACGTTATAACGTTGATGATAAAAATCCGACATCACGCGTTCCAACTCACGTTCGCGCATTTGTCCATGTCCCACAATCACGCGCGCTTCCGGCACAAGTGCAGTCAGTTTTTCTGCCGTATTTTCAATGCTCGCCACGTCATTATGCAAATAATACACCTGCCCGCCACGCAAAATTTCACGCAAAATGGCTTCACGAATCACCAATTCATCCGTTTGACGCACAAACGTTTTAATGGTTAAACGGCGTGCCGGTGGCGTAGAAATAATGGAAAGATCGCGAATACCATTCATCGCCATATTTAATGTACGCGGAATCGGCGTTGCCGTCAGGGTGAGAATATCAATATTGGCACGCAATTGTTTCATTTTTTCTTTTTGGCGCACACCAAAACGGTGTTCTTCGTCAATAATCAACAAGCCTAGATCATGGAATTGCACGTCGCCTTGAATAATTTTATGGGTGCCAATCAAAATATCCACTTTGCCGTCGGCTAAATCCTGAATCACCTGTTTCTGCTCTTTCGCCGTTTTAAAGCGGGACAACATTTCCACGTTCACCGGCAAATTGGCGAAGCGGTCTTTGAAATTATCGAAATGTTGTTGCGCCAACAAGGTGGTCGGCACCAACACGGCAACCTGTTTGTGATTCATCACCGCTAAAAAGGCAGCACGCATCGCTACTTCCGTTTTACCAAAACCCACATCGCCACACACAAGGCGATCCATGGCTTTCGGTTGAGTCATGTCGGAAATCACGGCATTAATTGCCATAAGTTGGTCATGGGTTTCTTCAAACGGGAACGTAGCGGTGAATTGTTGGAATTCCTCACGATCATATCGGAACGCAAAGCCTTTTTGCGCTTCACGTTGCGCATACACATCCAATAACTCCGCTGCCACATCACGAATTTTCTCCGCCGCTTTACTGCGCGCTTTACCCCAGGCTTCGGAGCCTAACTTGTGCAACGGCGCGGTTTCATCAGCACCGCCCACATAACGGCTGATTAAATGTAATGATGCCACCGGCACATACAATTTCGAGTCGTTAGCATAATTGAGCAACAAATATTCTGCTTTAATGCCACCGTTTTCTAAACTCACTAAACCGCCGTAGCGCCCCACACCATGATCCAAATGCACGACCGGCTGACCGATTTGCAATTCGGCAAGGTTGCGAATCAACGTATCGGGGTTCACCGTGCGGGATTTATCCCGCTGCCGTTGTTGAACACGTTCGCCAAGCAATTCCGATTCACAAATAATGGCAAGGGGCACATCCTGTTCAATAATAAAACCATGCTCCAACGGGCTAACCATTAAAACCAATTTTTCTTCCATCGCCTGTGCCAAAGAAGAGATTTGTTTTGGTTTCAGTTTTAGCGGTGCAAGCAGGCTTAACAAGGTTTCACGGCGACCTTCCGTTTCCACGATAAATAAAATATTGCCTTTAAAATGCTCAATAAATTGGCGTAACTGATGTAACGGTTCTTTTTGTTGCGATTGAATGGTCAGTGGTGGTAACGGCGTAATGGCCAAATTTTTCTGCCGTGCGGACGACCGCACTTTTTCCGTTTTTAAGGCAATGGAAGGATAATTTTTAAACTGACGATTCACTTCGTCAATGCGCAACCAAAGTTTATCGGGCGACAATAACGGACGCATCGGATCGACGCGACGGCTCTCAAAACGTTGTTCCGCATCCGCATAAAAACGCTCACCCTGCGTTTGATTTTGCTCGCTGGTAATAAATAGCGTATTCGCCGGGAAATAATCAAATAAGGTCGCCATTTCTTCAAAGAATAAAGGCTGCCAATATTCAATCCCTGCCGCCAACGTGCCTTTGCTGATTTGTTGATAAATATGTTCCGGATCCCGTCGAATTTCACCAAACGCCGCGCGGAATTGGCTGCGGAAAAATTCAATGCCTTGGTTATCCGTTGGAAATTCGTGTGCCGGCAATAAATTGATTTGATCGATTTCCTGCAACGTGCGTTGTGTATCCACGTCAAAAGTACGAATGGAATCAATTTCATCATCAAAAAAATCTAAGCGAAAAGGTACCGCACTTCCCATCGGGAAAAGATCCAACAAGGCACCTCGCACGGCATATTCGCCATGTTCCAACACTTGCTCCACCGCACGATAACCCGATTTTTCCAATTGCAAACGAAGCGTTTCAATGACAAAACGGTCGCCTTTGTTAATCAGTAACACCCGATGTTGTAAATAAGACGGCGGGCAAACGCGTTGCATTAACGTGGCAATCGGCAAAATGAAAATGCCTTGTTTGCGTTGTTGTAAGTGAAATAAAGCACTCAAGCGGGCAGAAATAATATCTTGATGAGGCGAAAAACTGTCGTAAGGCAAGGTTTCCCAATCGGGGAAAAAGGTGACATTCAGTGGGCTCAGTTGCGCTAATTCTTTTTCTAAACGCACCGCACTTCGGGTGTCATTCGTCACCACGACGGTTAGCCCGTTAAACTGCGCCGCAATTTCACTCACGGCAAGGCTATCCGCACCGGGCAGAATATTGGCTAAAATTTTATGATCTTGTGCTTGAGTTGGAATTTCGATGTGAAAAAATGGAGTTTGCATAAAACGACAATGTATTAAAAAAATTGTCGCTAGTTTAGCTCAAACAAGGGGGGATTTCCAATAAAAGTCTGTATAAAAAAACAGTGTCATACTTAGGGGAATTCATCCCCCAGGCATGCTAATCTTAGTGAGCGCTTTCCTCTTTCTGTTCTTTTTTCTCTTTTGGTTCCGGATCTTCGTCAAACTTCACCACCGGCACACAGCCACGACAAGTGCCTTGCTCAATACCCGCTTCTTTACAGAAATCAGAATAGGCTTCCCACGCGCGTTTCACCCAACTTTTTTTGCCTTCTTCACTCATCTTTGTCTCCTTGGTTTTGCGTTTTTCTTTTAAATTGTTAAAAGATTGTTATCATAAAAGGACGGCATTTTTTTGCAACCATTTCTTCACTTCCAAGCGACAATTTTCTAACCATGTTTTTTTATTCGGTCTTTTTTCCGGCTGTTTGCAATAATCTGCCAACATGGGGAAAGGCAATTCGCCTGCCGATTTGATTAAACGCCGAATGGACGGCAAGGCAGAAGATAACGGCAGGAAAAAATCAGCAAAATCGGTTAACAATTGCCAATCCGAGCTATCCAGCGCCCAATCTATTTCTGTTCGATCAAACTGTATCGCCAGAGGATGTAAAGAAAGAGGCAAATTGCGCTGAAATTGTTTTTCTGCCTGTTGCACGAATGCTCGCCCTTCCTCACTCAACGGACACAACGCCACCACGGAATAACAACCGCTGCTGGCTTCTTTGCTTTCGCTAAAATGCACCAAAATGAAACCGCACTTTTGCCAGAATGCGAGCAGTTCCGGTGTGTAACCAAAACTGACGGAAAGAAAATCCACTGCGCCCTGTTGTTTTATCTGTTGTTTCATCTGCGCAATTAAACGTTGTCCAAGCCCCTGTTGTTGCCAGTTGGGTTGCACAGCGATACGGGAAATGCGCAGAGAGCGCAATTCACACGTCTCCTCCAACCCGGCTTGGAAACACAGCATTTGCGCCACTAAATTGCCACGCGGGCGACGTTCTCCACGTCGAATTTGGCGAATTAACGTGTTGTCCGCCAACCCGCCTTCCGGCACCGCCCATACGCAACCAAGCAAGGCATCCTGCGCGTGAGCAAGGTAAAATTGCTGCTGTGGCGCATCCAATAAACGGCGTAAATCCAAAGGCGAGGTTCGATAATGCGCCAAGGTCAACAAGCCGTAAACAGATTCCATTTGATCATGAGGAATCTGTTCACAATGAGAAATTTGCATCTGCTCCGCAAGCTCCCCATCATAAGGCGGTTGTGGCAGACGATCTTCGCAATCGCACAGCAACAGGTCATCAATAAACGCTTCCAGTTTGTCATCTGCCTGCCAACGTAACGGCGTAAACAGTTCAAAATGACGCAAAGTGCGGTCGGTTTTCGCTATGAATTTTAATAAGAAGCCTCTGCCCGTGCCTTCATAGCTATGAATAGTGGTCGTCAACACAACGCGTTTAAAAGCATTGGTTAAACGAAATAATATGTCTAGCGGAATCATTGCCGCTTCGTCCACAAACAACCAATGGTTGGCAAATTGTTGTGGCGCGTCGCTGACGTGTTGACTGAGTTCATCAGGCGGCATAAAGGTGATGTCCACCCCGGCAAATGCATTGAAAATATTGACCGCACTTTTATTCGGGGCAGTGAGAATCACCGGCTGGTTTTGTGCCACTTGCTGTTTGGCAAAGAGTCCCGCTAACGCCGATTTTCCACGCCCACGTTTTGCCGTGACGATTAAAATCGCTTCCTCGGCTTCCGCCATTTGTTGCAATAAATGAGCTTGCTCTAAAGTGGGTTGGCCATGGGTTGAACGTTCTTTAGGAGACGTTGGCGGCGCAAGATTTAACAGCGTATTTTGATAAACAGGAAAACCGTATTTTGCGATTTTTTCTTGTAAAAAGGCGATAAAGTGCGGTGTGTTTATGGCGTATTTTTCGCCCGACCAACGCAGGCTGTCACAGTCCGGTTGGTTGGCTAAATCCGCCCAATGATTCAACAACAATAATAGCTGACCACCATCCTGCAACGTACCTGCCGCAATGGCGAGGGCATCCAAGTGAATGCCTTGTCGTGCGTCATAAATGATGGCAGGAAATTCACTGCCGAGCAGATTTTTCGTTTTGCTAAAAGGAAAAGAGGATTGGGTGGCAAAGTGCGGTGAAACATCGCCAATCCAGACCGCACTTTTAAGTGAAAGGTTGTGGTTTAATTGGTGGGCAAGGAAGTCATCCTCGCCCACTAAAATGAGGAGTGCTCGGCTCATTTCTCGCTTAAATACGGATCCGCAAAGCCCAGCCCCGTCATGATTTGGGTTTCCAGGCTTTCCATTTCCTCCGCCTCATCATCTTCAATGTGATCGTAACCAAGTAAATGCAAACTGCCGTGTACCACCATGTGCGCCCAATGCGCCATGAGAGGTTTTTCTTGTTCCTGCGCTTCACGCTCCACCACTTGACGACAAATCACCAAGTCGCCGAGTAACGGCAGCTCCACTTCATCGGGGCATTCAAAAGGGAAAGACAACACATTGGTCGGGCGATCTTTGCCGCGATAATTCAGATTTAAGGCATGGCTTTCCGCTTCATCTACAATGCGCACGGTCATTTCCACTTCATCGCTTTGCGGTTGTACGGCGGCTGTCGCCCATTGTTCAATTTGTTCTGCTGTTGGCAAGCCGGTTTCTTGTTCACAAGCGATTTGTAAATCAATGATCATCTTACCCATGTTGCTCTCCTAAATTCATTGTAATTTCTGACCGCACTTTTTCTTCTCTCTCAGTTTATTCTTCGCGCTCGGCTTTTTCTTGGCGCTCTGTTTTTTCTTCACGTTCTGCTTTACGTTGCTCCGCCAATTCGTGGCGACGAATTTCTTGCTGCGCATCCCAAGCGTCATACGCCTGCACCACTTTCGCCACCACCGGATGGCGCACAATGTCTTTGCTGTCGAAGTAATTAAAACTTAATTCTTCCACGCCGGACAACACTTCAATGGCATGACGCAAACCGGATTTTTGCGAACGAGGCAAGTCGATTTGCGTAATGTCGCCGGTAATTACCGCTTTCGAATTAAAGCCGATGCGGGTCAAAAACATTTTCATTTGTTCTACGGTGGTATTTTGACTTTCGTCCAAAATAATAAAGCTGTCGTTTAAAGTTCGACCGCGCATATACGCCAACGGCGCAATTTCAATCACATTGCGTTCCATGAGTTTTTGCACGCGCTCAAAACCTAACATTTCAAATAACGCATCATAGAGCGGGCGCAAATATGGCTCGATCTTTTGTCCTAAATCGCCCGGTAGGAACCCCAGTTTTTCACCGGCTTCCACCGCAGGGCGAGTTAACAAAATACGACGAATTTCCTGTCGTTCTAAGGCTTCTACCGCGGCGGCAACCGCTAAAAAGGTTTTTCCCGTCCCCGCAGGCCCAATACCGAAACTGATGTCATAACGCAAAATATTGTGCAAATACTGAATTTGATTTGGTCCGCGTGGTTTGATTAATCCTCTTTTGGTTTTAATCGTCGTGCTGTACACCTTGCTTTCAGAACGGGTTGGTTCGGTGTCTTGTTCTAAAATACGGCTTTCCACCAACGCCATGTGCACATCTTCCAAATCTAACTCTTTTATCTGCCCACGCACCGGCGCGGTTTGCGCATATAAATCGCGAATTAAATCCACCGCACTTTGCACAAGGTGCTGAACATGCGCCGATGGATTTTCCCCTTGCGATTGCAATGTAAAAGTAAAACCTCGGCGGCCAATGGAAAGATTGAAATATTTTTCGATTAAAGAAAGGTGTTCATCTCCCGCGCCACACAACGAACGTAAACGCTCGTTATCTTGCGGTTCCAAGGTAAAGGTTTGAGTAACTTGTTCGGTCAAAATTCAGCCTCAATAAATGCAAAATGCACAAAAAGTGAGGAACAATATAGCATAAATTGCATTGAAACGTGCGTCTTTTGCCATGATCGCAAGTATCGAATGTAGAAAAAAACAGTTGTAAAACCGACCGCACTTCAAGCAAACAAAAAGGCGAATCCTCTGATTCGCCTTTTACGCTATTGGGCTATGATTTCAGCTCCGGGAAGAGCATTTTCAGTACGTTTTGCGTCACCCGATGGGATTGTCCTGCGTACGGGAAGATGTGCATCATCATCATTGGATTAAAGTTAGCTTCAATGACACCCCAAGATTGCAGGCTTGGCTCAGCCGGTTTGGTTAAATCGGGAATGATTAAATCCACGCCACACACCGCAGCGCCCATGGCTTTGGTGATACCAACCGCCAAGGCTTTGTAGCTTGGGTGCATTTGGTCGGTCATGTCAATGGAATCGCCACCGGTGCTGATGTTGGAATTGGCGCGTAACTGCACCAACTGATCTTTTGCCGGCACGCTGTCCACGGTTAAGCCTTGTTCTTTTAACTGTAACTGTTCGATGTCGCCTAACGCAATTTTTTTCAACGGCGTACGGCTTCCATCGCCACGCAACGGATGATCATTTTTCTGCGCCACCAATTCCGCCACCGTATGCACGCCGTCGCCAATCACATTCGCCGGCACGCGTAACAACACGGCAAGGGTTTCATCACCTAGCACAAAGAAACGGTATTCCGTGCCGGTGAGGTAATCTTCTACCATCACTTCTTTGTCTTCACGGAAAGCAATTTCAATGGCTTTGGCAAAATCCTCAGGATCATGCACGCCCTGCTGGAAAATACTGATGCCTAAACCGTAATTAGTGGATTTCGGTTTAATCACCACAGCACGCCCTGCGAATAAAGCATAATTGGCCACGGCTTGTTCCACACTGGTAAATTCCACGCTTTGCGGCACGTTAAAGCCGGCTTTCGCCAACACTTTTTTGGTCACCACTTTATTTTCCATGATGAGTGGCGAAATGTAGCTGTCATGGGAGGTCATGTTGCCGTTTTTGACATATTCCAAATGATCACCGAATTGCAGACTTAAGAACTGGTCGCGCTCGTCTAAAATCTCCATTTTTAAGCCTTTTTGAATGGCATCAAACATCAGCGCTTGGGTGGAAAGCTCCATGTTGTCGAAAGCTGACAACGCATAAAAACGTTCAAAGGCTTGTTTTTTGTAACGAATCGCCAGTTCCGCGCCCAGTTTTTGATAACCCCCATGGGCTTCGATAACATTAACCAAACGCGCACCGAGGGTTTGGCTCGGGTCGGCAAATTGCGCCAGTTTCTCTTTGACGATCTCGGCCATCTCTGCGTCAGCATGAATTTCTGCCAACATCGCCAGTAATTGCTGTAAAACACGCTCGCCTTCTGCTTGGAAAGCCGTTGCCGACAGCGGATTTTCCCATGCCACTTGGGCTAATTTTTCTTTGCCTAATTCCACCGCACTTGCTAAGGATTCTTCATCTAGCCACGCCATTAGTAAAATAAAATAATGCACGAATTTGGCATCATTTAATGCGATACCATAAGCCTCAAACGGGTTTAGGTCGAACAGGCGGAATTCCAAATATTGAATGCCGTTTTGTAGCAATTCACGCGCCTGTTTCGCACCACGCAAACGCACGTTGGAATAAAATTCTTTTTCGGCAATAAGCTGTCCGCTACTCACCGCGTGTTCCAAGGTTGTCACATAATCGTTCAAGCTGTCATAAGACACTTTCACACTTGGGTCATTCACATAACCATATTGGCCAGAACGTAAACTACGTACATACTGCCCCGCTTTTAATGGCGTGCCGTGGCGAAAATAATTGGCGTCAACCGTCGGGGTCGCCGCGAACAAATAAACGAGAATCCATTGATAACGCAAAAAATTACGGGCAATTTTCAAATATAAATCGTTCTGAAAATCCACCGCACTTTGGTAGTCATTTTGTCGTGCAAACAGCTGTTGAATGAACGCTGGCTCAAGCTGGAAGTTGTAGTGAATACCACTCACCATTTGCTTGCTTTTACCGTACGATTTCACTAAATGCTCGCGGTACGCCACATCGACCGGATTGTCCAGTTGTGCCACTTTAATTTGATCCTCCGGTGGCAAGCCGGCCGGCATACTCAACGGAAAGACATATTCGTCTTCCGGCAAAGAACGTAACACCACTTCGTGAATGGCGGATAACCAACGTAATGTATCTTCAATTTTTTTATTGGGTGGGGTGATTAACTCAAGCTGACTTTCCGCAAAATCCGTTTGGATATAAGGATGATAAGAACGATTACCAAAGCATTTTGGATGCTCCGTCACCACAATCGCCCCGTCCGCATGCACACGTTGGCTTTCTTTTTCAAGACCAAATGACCCTTGCTGGAATAACAGCTCCAAGCGATTTTCTTTTATAACCTGCTGAATATTCATAAAATTTCCTTTATTTGCGTAAGGCTCAACTCGCTCAAGCCTTACTGCATCAATACCTTTTCAAAAACCGCCACATTATTAAAATTAATCCCCTTAAATGCAAATAAAAAAATCGCATCCCCCATAAGGAATGGTTATAACTTAATGTATTGAAACGAAAATACTTCATTTTAGGAAATAAAGGGTCTAAAATTTCCGCCCTTAGAAACGCACATGAAAAACACCTGTAGCACATAAAATGAGTCAATTCAAAAAACACAATCTCATCAATAATGACATTACTTTTGCGTTGTTATTATTGATTTTTTCCTTTCTTTCCCACATTGCCTTGGGCATTTTGGATAATTATCTAACTAATTTGGTGAGCATTTTTGCATTAGGTTTGCTGCTTTTCACCTTACAGAAACACAGCAAGATCTTATTTTTGATTGGCTTTCTTTTTATTTTCGCCCTCTCTCTCGGCTATCTTCCTTCCGGCTTATTATATGGCCCGGTGTCGATTGGGGTAATTGCCTCGGTTTATGAAACCAATTTCAGTGAAACCATCGGCTTTTTTAAAGCAATTCCGCTCTCTATTTATATTTTTACCTTTTGTTATCTTCTTTTATTTATCGTTATCTTATTGATTCAACGACATAAAACGCAACACAAAAACCACAAGAAAATCTATACTCTCGTTTACCTTGCTCTTCTCGCCTTTTCACTTTATACGCCCATTACAAAAGAAGTGGAAAATACGGATCCCGAAAAAGAATTCAAGCTCTCCGAATTTTTTAAAGCCTCAAACTTTTATCCGGTCAGCTTTATGTCTAACGCCATCAAAGTGAATAATACCTATTTAACGCAACGGGCATTATTAAATGACGCCTTAACCAAAACACCGGAATGGCAAATCATTTCCGTGGAGCCAAAATATCAAAACTATGTCTTAGTGATCGGCGAAAGTATGCGACGGGATTACACATCCTTATACGGCTACCCACAAAAAACCACACCATTTTTAGAACAAGTGAACGGCTTGATTTTCAATTTATATGTGGCTGCCGGTCCGAACACGCAGCCGTCGTTGCAACGCACACTGTATCGTTCTATTAACAACAATGAAGAAACGGTTTACACCGATAACATTATCTCGCTTGCCAAACTTGCCCATTACAAAACCTATTGGTTGTCCAACCAAGGCAAAGTGGGCGAATGGGACACCATGGCATCGCGTATCGGCATTCAAGCAGATGAATCGTTCTTTACCAAAAAAGGCGGGTATGATTCGGACAATATCTCGGACACGGCATTATTGGAGCCGTTAAAACAAATTTTGGCGAAAGATAAAGATCAAACCAAATTAATCGTTTTACATTTAATTGGTTCGCACCCGACCTTTTGCGCCCATTTAAATGGCGAAGAACCGAAATTCCATTTAATTAGCCGAGAAATGTCGTGTTATTTAGATACGTTAAAACAAACGGACAGTTTATTGTCTGAGGTGAATCAAATTCTAAAAGACCAAGGACAAAGCTATTCCGTCATTTATTTCTCGGATCACGGCTTGGCGCATTTAGGAGCAGGCAAAAATCTGTCTATGCTAAATAACAAAGAATACAAACAAAGTTATGCGGTGCCTTTTGTTCGTTTTTCCAGTGACGACACCAAAAGAACCCTCGTTAAAAACCCGCAAAGCGCTTTTAATTTTATTCACGGCTTTGCCCAATGGTTAGGCATTAAAGAAAGTCATTTAAGCCAGGAAGATTTTTTCAATCCGAAACCGCAGCCGATCAAAGTCTTTAACTGGCGAGCCTTGGTGGACTATCAGTCGTTAAAAGAGGATCCGGCAAAACAAGAACCGTAATAACAGGTTCCAACGCCTAAAAGTGCGGTCATTTTTTCAAACGAATGACCGCATTTTTATTTTTGCCGGAATAGTCATTCAGCAAACCCAAATTTTCAGGTAAAATAGCCCCCGTTTTTTATGAAATAAATTTGTTTTTGCGGCGCCATTGGCTCGTCCAATATCAAAAAACTCCGTTTTTTCTGACCGCACTTTTCACCCTATCCTGACTAAATTGAGGAACATATGAGTGTAATTCCTATGGTCGTTGACCAAACTTCCCGTGGCGAACGCGCCTATGACATTTATTCTCGCTTACTGAAAGATCGCGTGATTTTCCTAAGCGGTGAAGTGGAAGACAACATGGCCAATCTGATTGTGGCACAATTGCTTTTCCTAGAATCAGAAGATCCCGATAAAGACATCAATTTATATATCAACTCACCGGGCGGTTCCGTCACTGCCGGTATGGCAATTTACGATACCATGCAATTCATCAAGCCGGATGTGCGTACCTTGTGCGTTGGACAAGCCTGTTCCATGGGTGCCTTTTTATTAGCCGGCGGCGCACCGGGCAAACGTGGTGCATTGCCACATGCTCGCGTGATGATCCACCAACCGTTAGGCGGTTTCCGTGGTCAAGCATCGGATATTCAAATTCATGCCCAAGAGATTTTAAAAATTAAGGGCACGTTAAACGAACGCCTAGCATTCCACACCGGACAACCCATTGAAACTATAGAAAAAGACACTGACCGCGACAACTTTATGTCTGCCGAAGAAGCCAAAAACTACGGCTTAATCGATGAAGTGTTTACCAAACGTTAAGAGATAAAAATGGCAAAAGATAAAGAATTACATTGTTCTTTCTGTGGCAAAGAACAAGACGAAGTCAATAAACTTATCGCAGGCACTTCCGGTTACATTTGTAATGAATGTATCGAATTGTGTCACGATATGTTGCTCAACGAAGCGCATGGCGAAAAAGCCGAAAGCGAAGACACAGAAGCGACAAAAGAACAGGAATTACCAACACCGCATAAAATCCGCGCCCATTTAGACGATTATGTTATCGGCCAAGATTATGCGAAAAAAGTGTTGGCAGTGGCGGTGTATAACCACTACAAACGCCTACGCACCAAACATCAAACCAACGATGTGGAATTAGGTAAAAGTAATATTTTGCTGATTGGCCCGACCGGTAGCGGTAAAACCCTGTTGGCAGAGACCATGGCGCGTATGTTAAACGTGCCTTTCGCCATGGCGGATGCCACCACCTTGACGGAAGCCGGTTACGTGGGCGAAGACGTGGAAAATGTGTTGCAAAAATTACTGCAAAACTGTGATTACGACATTGAACGTGCAGAACAAGGCATTATTTATATAGATGAAATCGACAAAATCACCCGCAAATCGGAGAATCCATCCATCACCCGCGATGTTTCCGGCGAGGGCGTACAACAAGCCTTGTTAAAACTCATTGAAGGCACGGTTGCGTCCATTCCACCACAAGGCGGGCGCAAGCACCCACAACAGGAAATGTTGCGTATCGATACCTCCAAAATTCTGTTTATTTGCGGCGGTGCTTTTGCCGGCTTAGATAAAGTCATTGAAAAACGCACCAGCGTTGTCACTGCGATTGGTTTCGGCGCCGAAATCAAGAGCGAAAAAGACAAAGCTACATTAACGGATTTGTTCAAACAGGTAGAACCGGACGATTTAATGAAATACGGCTTAATCCCGGAATTTATCGGACGTCTGCCAGTGGTTGCGCCGTTAAGCGAATTAGATGAAGAAGCCCTCGTGCGCATTCTGACCGAACCGAAAAATGCCTTGTGTAAACAATATCAAGCGTTGTTTGGATTAGAAGACGTGAAACTGGAATTCACCCAAGACGCCTTAATCGCCATGGCGAAAAAAGCCCTCGCTAGAAAAACCGGCGCCCGCGGCTTACGCTCCATCATCGAAGGCATCCTGCTTGACACCATGTACGACTTGCCTTCTTTAGAAGGATTGGAAAAAGTGGTGGTCAATGAAAAAGTCATCAACGACAACCAATCTCCGGAATTGATTTATTCCAACGAATAAAAAAGTGCGGTTAAAAAACACAATGAATTTTAACCGCACTTTTCTTTTCCACGACTATTCAATTTTCACTTTCTTTAAGCGTAACGCATTGCTTAATACGGAAATCGAACTCATCGCCATCGCCGCGCCTGCTACAACCGGACTGAGCAAACCCAATGCAGCTAACGGAATGCCCAACACGTTATAAATAAACGCAAAAAACAAATTTTGTTTAATGTTTTTCAGGGTCGCGCGGGAAATCAATAAAGCATCCACCAACTGGTTGACTGAATGCTGCATCAGGGTTGCCGACGCACTGTGTTGCGCCACATCCGCACCATCATGCATGGCGAAACTCACATTCGCCGCAGCCAATGCCGGCGCGTCATTCACCCCATCCCCCACCATGGCGACCACATTGCCATTTTCTTGGAGAAGTTTGACCGCACTTGCTTTATCTCGCGGCGACATATTGCCCTGCGCATGCTGAATCCCAAGCTGATCGGCAATGTATTGCACCACGTTCAGATTATCGCCGCTCATGATATACACATCGATATTGTGCTCTTGCAAACGCTGAATCGCCTTTTGACTATCCGCCTTTAAGGCGTCCGCCAAGGCAAATGCGGCGATAGGTTGGTCATTTACAGCGACTGCCACAATGCTGGCGATCTGCCACACCGGCTCAAGATCGGTCGGTAACGTCAAACCACAATAGGCAGGTTTCCCCACTTTCACCGTGCCGATATGTTCAATCTCGCCTTGAATCCCCTGCCCCACATCAGTCTGAATATGTTGCACCGCAGGCAACGCCAAATTTTTTGCCATCGCGGCTTGCACAAGGGCTTTTGCTAGCGGATGTGTCGCGCTTTGTTCAATGGCGGCCGCCAACGCATAAATTTCATCTTCAGAATAGACCGCACTTTGCGCCTGCCAAAAAGCAACCACTTTCGGTTTACCTTCTGTGAGCGTGCCGGTTTTATCCAACACCACTGCGTTCACATGGGCAGCTTCTTCCATGGCAGCGGCATCTTTAAACCAAATGCCTTGTTTCACGGCTTTGCCCATACCCACCATGATCGCCGCAGGCGTGGCTAAACCCAACGCACAAGGGCAGGCAATCACCAACACCGCAACCCCATGAATCAACGCCGTCACCAAATCTTGTTGAAGCCACCAAGTGAGTAAAAACGTCACCAAGGAAATGCCGATTACCGTTGGCACGAACACTGCCGCCACTTTGTCGGCAAAACGGGCGATGGGCGCTTTGCTGCCTTGCGCCTCAGAAAGGGCGTTCATCATATCGCCGAGCAACGTTTGGCTGCCAAGCTGTTGCGAGCGATAAACCAAACTGCCGTCCGTCACCATCGCGCCCGCCAACACACGACTGGTCGTTGTCTTCATTTCCGGCACAGATTCGCCAGTTAAATGGCTCTCATCACACCAGCCTGTGCCCTCTTCCACCACGCCATCCGCCGCAATGCGTTCGCCTTGGTTAGCACGCAACAATTCGCCCACTTGGATTTGATTTAACGGCACGGTTTGCCATTCGTCGTTACGTTGCACGCGCACCTGTTTTGGCGTCAGCTGTAACAATAAACCCAGGCTATTTAGGCTGTGTTTTTTGGTACGATCTTCTAAGAATTTTCCCAAACTCACAAAGCCCAATACCATGACGGAAGCTTCAAAATAAATATTTGCCGAACCATGATCGTGGCTCATATGCGGCAGATAAAACAGCATAAAGACGGAATAAAAATAAATGGTTAAGGTGCCAAGGCTGACCAACACATCCATATTTGCTAACCCGCCTTTAATACTCCCCCAAGCACTTTTGTAGAAGGGAATCGCCAAGCCGAATTGCACAATCGTGGCTAACACCATTTGCCACATCGGCGGCAACATCCAATCATGTCGCCCCAGCATCATGCCGAGCATACCGATTAAAAACGGCACGTTAATCAGCCACAATAAAATCAACCGCCACGAAATGTTACGCTCTTGCGGCAACGCTGCCTGTTCTTGCTTTAATTGAGCCGTGAAACCGGTCTTTTGAATAATTTGGATCAGTTGTTCAACGGAAGTTTGCTTTTCATCAAAAGTAATCTGCGCTTCTTCACTGGCAAAATTCACGCCCGCCTGCTGCACGAAATCCTTTTTATTCAACACCTTTTCAATCCGACTGGCGCACGACTGGCACGTCATACCGCCAATTTGAATGGAGACTTTTTGCATAACATCCTCTTTTTATTTCTTTTCACAGAAAAGTGCGGTGGGTTTTGGAAATGTTTTTTATCATCGATATTAAAAGACGGCTGACGCAAGCGTCCATGTTTGTGCTTGTGCTTATTCATAATCATAGCGCACGTCAGAAGACCTGGATAGCGCGCGTCTCCCGACGCGTGCTTACAACAAAGCAACAATCAAAAGGCTGCATCAGGAGATGCCGCCATTAATGAATAAGCAATAAACAAAACTCATGCCACTTCGGCATCAAACCCGGCATCTTCCACGGCTTCCACCAACGCTGCCGGTTGCACTTTATTTTCATCAAAACTTACGACCGCTTGCGCTTTCTCCAAACTGACGTCAGCTTGCGCCACACCATCCAATTCGCTCAATACGCGAGTCACGCTTTTCACACAACCACCACAGGTCATGCCATCAATTTTTAGGGTTACGTTTTGCATCATTTGCTCCTTTAATCATTAAGTTAAACCTTGCCGATTTTTGTCGGTAAGATTACTATAAACCTTAACGTTAGGTTAAGGTCAAACACTTTTTATGAATATCAGTCAAGCAGCCAAACTCACCGGCTTATCTGCCAAACAAATCCGTGATTACGAAAAACGAGGCTTACTCAAAGCCGGCACACGTACCCTTTCAGGTTATCGCTACTATGAAGAAAACGATCTCGCCCGTTTGCGTTTTATCCGTCACTCACGAGACGTGGGCTTTTCCCTGCAACAAATCGCCCAATTACTTGAATTACAAGACAACCCGCATCGCAACAGCCGTGAAGTAAAACAACTTACGGCACAACATATCGAAACCCTCAACGCGCAAATTCAGGCACTACAAAAAATGGTGGCTGAACTCCAACGCTGGCATGACAACTGCCAAGGCAACGACTGCCCTGAATGTTCGATTTTGGCGGGACTCAGTGAATAGACATGTGAAAAAAGTGCGGTGAATTTTTACTGTGTTTTTCAAAAAAATATACCCCTTTCTTGCCTTTCAAAACCTCATTTTTTCTATAAAATAGGCATATTTTTATCTATTCACTTTACAAAGGAAAAATTTTATGCAGAAGCCAGAAGCCAGAAGCCACTAGAAGTGTGCTTGAAAACCAAGCCCTACAACAAGCCTTTTTAAACGATCTCGACGAAAAACTTTGGTCATCTGCCGATAAATTGCGTCAACAGCTTGACGCCGCCAACTATAAACATATCGTTCTTGGCCTGATCTTCTTAAAATACATTTCCGACAGTTTTACCCATCAACAAGCCAAAATTCAGGCTGAACTAACCGATCCTGAAAACGCGCTCTATCTTGACCGCACTTTTTACGACACCGAAGAAGAATACCAAGAAGCCTTAACCGCCGAACTGGAAAATCGCGACTACTACACCGCCGACAATGTGTTCTGGGTGCCGCAGCAAGCCCGTTGGGACGAGATTAAAGCCGTTTCCATCTTAAACATCGGCGCAGAGCTGCCTTGGGGAGGGAAATTTTCCGGCGTCGCCAAACTGATTGACGATGCCTTCGATGCCATTGAAAAAGACAACGAAAAACTCAAAGGCGTCCTCCAACGCATCAGCGGCTATGCAGTAAACGAAGACACTCTGCGTGGGCTGATTATCCTCTTCTCCGATACCCACTTTACCCGCCCGACTTACAACGGCGAGCCCGTACATTTAGGCGCAAAAGACATACTCGGCCACGTTTACGAATACTTTCTTGGTCGCTTTGCCCAAGCCGAAGGCAAGCGCGGCGGACAATATTTCACGCCCAAATCCATAGTTTCCCTGATTGTCGAAATGCTCGAGCCCTACTCCGGCCGCGTATATGACCCGGCCATGGGCAGCGGCGGCTTTTTCGTGCAAACCGAACGCTTTATCACCGCCCATCAAGGCAACATCAACAACGTTTCCATCTACGGGCAAGAATTCAACCCCACCACCTGGAAACTCGCCGCCATGAACATGGCCATCCGCGGCATTGATTACGACTTCGGCAAGCACAACGCCGACAGCTTCACCCAGCCGCAACACATCGACAAAAAGATGGATTTCATTATGGCAAACCCACCCTTCAACATTAGCGATTGGTGGAGCGAATCCCTTGCCGATGATCCACGTTGGGCATACGGCACACCGCCCAAAGGCAACGCCAACTTCGCTTGGCTGCAACACATGATTTACCACCTCTCGCCCAACGGCAAAATGGCATTATTGCTTGCCAACGGCTCCATGAGCAGCCAAACCAACAACGAAGGCGAAATCCGCAAAGCCATCATCAATACCGACTTGGTGGAATGTATGGTCGCCCTGCCCGGCCAGCTTTTCACCAACACCCAAATCCCCGCCTGTATTTGGTTCTTAAACCGCAACAAAAAGCGCAAAGGCGACGTGTTATTTATCGATGCCCGCCAAATCGGCTATATGAAAGACCGCGTATTGCGTGATTTCACCGCTGACGACATCGCCAAAATTGCCGATACTCTCCATGCTTGGCAACAATCAGACGGCTATGAAGACCAAGCTGCTTTCTGCAAATCTGCGACTTTAGAAGAGATTGCCGGCAACGACTTCGTCCTCACTCCGGGACGCTACGTCGGCACCGCAGAACAAGAAGACGACGGCGTGCCATTTGCAGAAAAAATGCAAAATCTGACCGCTCTTTTAAAGGAACAATTTGCCAAAAGTGCAGAGTTGGAAGCGGAGATTAAGAAGAATTTAGGGGGATTGGGGTATGAGTGATTGGAAAGAATGTAGATTAGGAGATTGCATAGAATTTATTATTGATAACCGAGGAAAAAATCCTCCATTATCTGATAGTGGATACGAGCTTATTGAAACTAATATGATCAGTTCAAATAATAAATATCCTGATTTTGATAAGGTCACAAAATATGTATCTGAAGATACATATAATAATTGGTTCAGAAAAGGGCATCCAAAAATCGGGGATATTTTAATATCTACCGTGGGCAATATAGGTAAAGTTGCAATAGTAAATGAAGATAAAGGCTGCATTGCTCAAAATTTAATAGGCTTAAGAGTGAATGAAAAGATTATCGCTGAATATCTTTATTATTTTCTAATCAAAAAAGATACGCAGGATCAAATCCTATCTTTAAATATTGGATCTGTCCAACCAAGTATAAAAGTTCCTCATCTCTTAAATCTAGAGATTAAAATCCCAGAATTACTAAAGCAGAAAGAGTGTATCCAAGTTTTATCAAAATTAGACGACAAAATCCAACTCAACACCCAAATCAACCAAACCTTGGAACAAATTGCCCAAGCCCTGTTTAAAAGCTGGTTTGTCGATTTCAAGCCAGTGCGTGCCAAAGTCCAAGCCCTTTCAGACGGCATGAGCCTTGAACAAGCCGAACTGGCAGCCATGCAGACAATCAGCGGAAAAACACCCGAAGAACTGACCGCACTTTCACAAGCACAGCCTGACCGCTACGCCGAATTAGCAGAAATCGCCAAAGCGTTTCCTTGTGAGATGGTTGAGGTTGATGGAATTGAAGTGCCGAAGGGGTGGGAGGTTAAAGAACTCGGCTCATTAATGACAATTAAACGAGGGGGATCTCCTAGACCGATTAAAGATTTTATATCAGACAAAGGATTAAATTGGGTAAAAATATCCGATGCTACAGCAGAAGATAATCCCTTTTTATTTTCAACTAAAGAATATATTAAATCTGAAGGTTTATCTAAAACTGTCTTATTAAATAAAGGAAGTTTGATCTTATCTAACAGTGCGACTCCTGGCTTACCAAGATTTCTAGAACTAGATGCTTGTATTCACGATGGGTGGTTATATTTTTCTGATATTAAGAGCTTGACTCAGGAATATCTCTATTTTTTCTTTTTAAATATCAGAAATGATTTAGTTGCACAAGGAAATGGCAGCGTATTTACTAATTTAAAGACAGATATAGTGAAAGCTCAAAAAGCTATCGTTCCAGATGAAAGAGTAATTTGTTATTTCGACAAGCAAGTTAAATCAATTATGAATTTAATAAGATATAACACCGCTAACTCAATCTCATTAAAAGAAACAAGAGATTTATTATTACCTAGATTGTTAAATGGAGAAATATAAATGAGCACACTTTGTGAAAGATGGAAGTCAATCTATTATAATTTTGAAAACTATGACTATGACAACAAGGAAGAGTTATCAAATTTATTTTATGAAGTTAGTCGGTATTTTATTATTCCTGTGCTAGGTGCTATCGAATGGCGTTCTGAATATGTTGAAAAAAGACTTGTTAATGTAGAAGATATTTATAAAAAATATCATCACGGTGAAAAGATTAGTTACCCTGATGAGGATAAAATTTCAAAAAATCTTGAAGGGATGATTAATTCTTTTGGTGAAATACAGGGTTTAGACCTTTATAAAGAAATAAACCAGAAAGCACAAACGGCAATAAGTGCAGTAAGAAAGGAAATTCAAGAACAAGCAAACGAAGTTTTCGGAAAATCTACAATTCAAAATCTTGATTTTGAGTTTAATAATCAATATGAAGAATCAAAGAATGCACTTAAAACTAAAGAAAATAGATTCATCATATGGTTAATAATATGCTTTTTATTTACAGTTATTATTGCAGGATTAAATGGAGCAATTGTGTACTATGGAATAGAAGATGATAGATTAGATTTTATTCTAATGAGAGTTTTTATCTTGTTTCCAATTTTATGGTTTTTATTTTTTATTTCATCACAAATCAAAGAAGATAGAAGAATTGTTCAATCATACTTACATAAAAAGGTAGTTGCTCGCTCTTATTTAAATTATGCAGATTCAATTCAAAAAAGAACATCAATGAATTTTGAATTAAGAGAAAAAATGGTTGCTTTACTTTTAGAAACAAGCATCAATGTTTTAAAAGAAAATCCTGCAGATCTTTTAATAAAACAAAAAGAAAGAAATGATGAAGGGGAAATGCAATCTATTATTGAAAAATTAGTTGATAAACTTCCGACTAAATAGCTGACAAAGATACTTTCACTTCTGCCAAATCTCCCCTATCCCCTCTTTGCTAAAGAGGGGAATTTATTCAGAGGTTTATTGGCTGCAAGCGGTCGGATTAACAGCAAAATTACTCATGAAAAACACCTAAACTAAAACTACGCTCAATACCATTCCCCTCTTTCGTAAAGAGGGGTTAGGGGAGATTTAAACCACACTCTAAGGAACCCATCATGCTCAACGAAAACGACATCGAACAACTCACCCTTCAACGCCTGCAATCCCTCGGTTGGGAATATCGCTACGGTAAAGACTTACCTGTTCATGAAGGCGAGTTTGCCCGTGGCGATTTGAGCGGTGTAGTCTTTATTGAGCAACTGCGTGAGGCAGTGCGTAAACTTAATCCGCAGCTGCCTGAAAGTGCGGTGGATTCTGTTGTCAAATTGGCGACGAAAAGCGATATCGGCGACTTGGTGATGCGTAATCAGGCGTTTTATAAGCTGTTGCGTGATGGTGTGCGGGTAGAATATACGCTAAACGGTGAACAAAAAATCGAGATGGCGCGCTTGGTGGATTTTGAGCAGGTAAAGAACAACCGCTTTGTTGCCGTCAATCAGCTGGAAATCCGCAGCCGTAAAGGCGGCAAACGGATTCCCGATATTATCGGCTTTGTCAATGGCCTGCCCTTGGTGGTATTTGAACTCAAAAATCCGCTGCGTGAATCGGCGGATTTGTTGCAGGCGTTTAATCAATTTTTGACGTATAAAGATGAAATTGCCGAGCTGTTTGTTTACAACCAAACCTTGATTATTTCAGACGGCATTGCCGCACGTTTAGGTTCGCTTTCTGCCGATTTCCAACGCTTTACGCCGTGGAAAGTGGTCGATGAAAAAAATAAAAGCGCGCGCTTATATTTTGAGGACGAATTGCAAAGCCTGCTCAGTGGTTTGATGAAACCTGAGGATTTATTGGACTATATCCGCTATTTCATCTTATTTGATCGGGATTCCAGTGGTAAAACCATTAAAAAAATCGCGGCATACCATCAATATTACGGCGTAAATGAAGCTGTAGATTCCACCATTTGGGCGACTTCAGAAAAAGGCGACCGCCGCATTGGGGTGATGTGGCATACCCAGGGTTCGGGTAAATCGATTTCCATGTTGTTTTATGCCGGCAAACTGCTTGCACAGCCTGAATTGAAAAATCCCACCATTGTGGTAGTCACCGACCGCAATGATTTGGACGGTCAGCTCTTCCAAACCTTTTCTTCAGGCAAAGATTTAATCAAGCAAACGCCGCAACAAGTGGAAGATCGCGATCAACTGCGCCAACTACTGGCGCAAAATGAAGTCGGCGGCGTGTTTTTTACGACGATTCAGAAATTCGCCCTCAATGAGGAAGAAAGCCGCTTCCCTGTTTTAAATGAGCGCAGCAATATCATTGTAATTAGCGATGAGGCACACCGCAGCCAATATGGCTTTACACAAAAGCTGCATAACGGCAAGTTTCAGGCAGGCTACGCCCGCCATTTGCGCGATGCGTTACCTAATGCTTCGTTTATCGGTTTTACCGGTACGCCGATTAGCCTAGAAGATAAGGACACGCAAGATGTGTTCGGGCGTTATGTGTCGATTTATGACTTACAAGATGCAGTGGAAGATGGCGCAACGGTGCCGATTGTGTATGAAGCGCGCCAAATCCGCTTAAACGAAAAAGAACACGATGAGCTATTCAAAGAAATTGATGATTTGCTGGAAGAGGAACAATCCCCAGCCCTGCGTTTGCAGGAAAAATTGTTGGGTTCGCAAGCCCGTCTGGCTGATTTAGCCGCGGATTTTGTGAAGCATTTTGCCAAACGCAATGAAGTGGTGGACAGTAAAGCAATGATGGTGGTTTCTAGCCGTCAGATTTGCGTGGATTTATACAATGAAATCATCAAACTGCGCCCTGAATGGCATTCGGACAATATCAACGAAGGGGCGATTAAAATTGTGATGACGGGTTCAGCTTCCGATGCGCCGGAAATGCAGAAACACATTTACAGTAAACAGGAAAAACAAACGCTAGAACGCCGTTTTAAAGACCCGAACGACCCGCTGAAAGTGGTGATTGTGCGCGATATGTGGCTGACAGGCTTTGATGCGCCTTGCTGTAATACGATGTATATCGACAAACCGATGCAAGGACACAACCTAATGCAAGCCATCGCCCGAGTAAACCGTGTATTCCGCAATAAAAGCCGAGAAAACGGCGGCTTGATTGTGGATTATGTCGGTATTGCCGAAAAACTCAAAGAAGCCACTCAGCAATACACCAATTCACAAGGCAAGGGCAAGCTGACCGATAGCGTGATTGATGTGTTCTTTAAAATGAAAGAGCATTTAGAGTTTGTGCGCAACCTGTTTGCAACGCCGGTTGAAGGGAAAACGTTTGATGTTCAAGCCGCCTTAGAGAAGGACGAGCCACATGAATTACTGATGGCGATTCGTTTTGCCGCTAACCATATTTTGGGCCTCGATCGATTACCGTTTGATGGTAAAGCGCACGAGCAACATTGGTTTAATAAAAAAGAAACCGAGCCACGCAAAAAAGCCTTTTTGAAAGCGGCGGGTTTGGTGAAAAAAGGCTATATGCTGTGCGGCGCATTGGCTGAAGTTGAGCCATACAACCAAGAAATCGCCTTTTACGATGCCGTGCGTGCCATTCTCACTAAGCGTGAACAAAATGGTACAGGTTCTAATGAAAGACAAATTTTATTGAAAAAATTGGTCAATCAAGCCGTCTATTCTGAAGGCGTGATTGATTTGTTTGACTTGTTGGAAAAACCGCAACCGCAAATCAACCTACTTTCTGAAGAGTTTTTACAGACCATCAAAAACAGCCCAACGAAGAACTTATGGGTGAGCGCGATGGAGCGGTATTTGTCAAGCGAAATCAAAGCCAAATCAGGCGCAAACCTCACCTTGCAAAAAGACTTTGAACAGCGTTTAAAAGAAGCCTTAAACCAATATCACAACCACAATTTAAGCGTCGTCGAAATTCTGGATGAACTCTTCAAAATGAGCCAAGATTTCCAAGAACGCTTAGCTTTAGGTGAAAAGCTGGGGCTGAAAAAAGAGGAACTCGCCTTCTACGAAGCCCTCGCCCAAAACCAAAGCGCCCGTGAACTGATGGGCGATGAAGTATTGAGCAAACTCGCAAAAGAAATCACCGACACGCTCAGAAAATCCGTAACCATCGACTGGCAATACAAAGAAGGCGTTCGTGCCAGAATGCGAATTCTTGTGAAACGCGCCTTGCAACGCTACAAATATCCACCGGATAAACAAGAAGAAGCTGTGAGCTATGTGATTAAGCAAGCAGAGGAAATTGCTGAGGAATTGAGTTGTTAATTTAATATGAATGCCATGTAATATTCACACATGGCATTTTTTATGCAATCTCCACGATTTCCGCCACATCCACACTCTCCGCTTTAATCCGCCATTTCACATTCAAGTCATACAACGAAATGCCGTAAAGACGCTCGCTAGTTTTACCTTGTTGATAGGCAGGACGGGGATCTTGTTGAATAACGTCAGTAATAAAACGTTGTAAGTGCGGTCGATTTTTGCTGTATTTTTTGACCGCACTTTCCGCTTCTGCAGTAAATTCCACGTGCAGCAACGGTTTCGGTTCGCTTTGAGCGAAACCGGAAATCGCGTCAGGCTCACTATCGGCATAAACCAGATAAGGTTTGATGTCGAAAATGGGCGTGCCGTCAACTAAATCCACGGCACCGAGATGTAACAACACCTTGCCGTTTTTACATTCCACGTGGCGCAATTCCACTTTGGATAAACCAAGTGGATTCGGGCGATGCGTAGAACGCGAGGCAAACACGCCAACTCGTTGATTGCCGCCTAAACGTGGCGGGCGCACGGTAGGATGCCATTTGCCTTGCGGGATTTGATCAAATTGAAAAATCAGCCAAAGGTGGCTGAATTGTTCTAAACCACGGACGGCTTCGGCTTGGTTATAAGGCGGCAACAGTTCGACAATGCCGGTGCCATCCTGCACCAAATTAGGTTGACGCGGTACGGAAAATTTTTCTTTGTAAGGCGTGTGGATCACAGCCACTGGCTGCAATGTGAGAGAATCGGACATATTTTCCTTAAAACAGTTAAAATCTGCAAAATAACCTTGTAGAATGGCGCCTATTTTAGCTAAAAGTGCGGTAAAAAATCGCCTTATTTTTCGTTATTCGAGTAGCCATTATGACAAAAAAGACAATAAAAATGTGGATTGAAACGGCGCGTCCGAAAACCCTGCCGCTAGCCTTGGCAACCATTTTAACCGGTTCTGCGCTTGCCTGTTGGGCGGGCAGTTTCCATTGGGGAATCACGGTGTTATGTTTACTCACCACGTTATTTCTGCAAATTCTTTCCAACTTCGCCAACGATTACGGTGATCATCAAAAAGGCTCCGACACGGCAGAACGTATCGGACCATTACGCGGCATTCAACAAGGCGCGATTTCTGCTGCACAGTTGAAAAAAGGGCTTTATGTGATGATCGCCTTGAGTTTCCTTTGTGGTGCTCTCTTAATCGGTATTGCTTACCAAAATGTGAGCGATTTAATCGCCTTTTCCCTTCTCGGTGTATTGGCTATTGTTGCCGCCATCACCTACACCGTGGGCAGCAAGCCTTACGGCTATTTGGGTTTAGGTGATATTTCCGTGTTAATTTTCTTTGGGTTATTGGGCATCGGAGGCACCTATTATCTGCAAGTACATGACTTCTCTGCTGTCATTTTACTGCCTGCCATTGCCAGTGGTTTACTTGCGACAGCCGTATTAAATATCAATAACTTGCGCGATATTGAACAAGATCGCACAGCAGGTAAAAACACCCTTGCCGTGCGCTTAGGTCCGCATAATGGGCGGATT
The DNA here is from genome assembly GCF_920939465.1 of Aggregatibacter sp. Marseille-P9115. Classification (GTDB taxonomy): domain Bacteria; phylum Pseudomonadota; class Gammaproteobacteria; order Enterobacterales; family Pasteurellaceae; genus Aggregatibacter; species Aggregatibacter segnis_B. The sequence continues at coordinate 1,602,744 of NZ_OV100759.1, read as the reverse complement.
TATCATTGCTTGCTGCTTTCCATTGCGGCGTTGTTTTATCTTTTGTTTGCCCTCATGAATTTGCGTAATCCGTTGAGTTTCGTCTTTTTGCTCACTTATCCGCTCTTGTTCAAACATGCTTATTTTGTTTTCTCTCATAAAGAGCCAGTGGCTTTACGCCCGATGCTGGCGCAAATGTCGCTGATTGCGTTACTTATCAATGGGCTATTTAGTTTTGGCTTGCTTCTAGGCTGAAACGGACTATACTAGCTCGCAGTATTCATCTTAAAAAAATAGGGTCTTTTATGTACATTGATACTTCTGAACTTTGCGATATTTATCTCGATCAAGTCGATGTTGTCGAACCTGTTTTCTCAAGTTTCGGCGGGCTAAGTTCTTTTTATGGCAAAGTCACCACCGTAAAATGTTTTGAAAATAACGGGTTAATAGCTGAAATTTTAGAAGAAAACGGTGAAGGACGCGTATTAGTCGTTGATGGCGGCGGTGCAGTACGCCGTGCGTTAATTGATGCGGAACTCGCACAATTAGCCGCAGACAATCATTGGGAAGGCATCATCGTTTATGGTGCGGTTCGTCAAATTCAACAACTGGAAAATATCGACATCGGCATTCATGCGTTAGCCCCAATTCCGGTAGGTGCAGATGAAAACAACCACGGCGAAACCGATGTTCCGGTCAACTTTGGTGGTGTAACTTTCTTCCCGGAAGACTTTGTGTATGCAGATCTCACCGGCATTATTCTGTCACAAGAAGCCTTAGACCTCGCAGATTTCGAGCAAGACTAATTCTAGCTGCGTCATTATTCTTCTAAAAGTGCGGTGAAAATATAGAAAATTTTCACCGCACTTTTTTTTGCGCGATGTCACAAATCCATAAAAAACTAATTGCTTTTTGTTAACAAAGTGCTAGTTTCCTTAGCATATTGCCTATTTTTGGCAATATGTTGATCTTTGATTTTATTGACAGGAATTAAAATTATGAAAGACACAACTCAAAATCAAAGTAAGAATTATAGGAGTGCAATTATCTTTATCTTTGCCGTCGTTCTATTTTTTGTCTTACTCAATACACTACCTTTTGATAAAAACGCCAATAGTGGGTTGGCATTATTAGCTTTAGTGGCCATTTTATGGTTAACAGAAGCCTTACACGTCACCATCACAGCATTAATTGTTCCACTTCTCGCTATTTTCTTGGGATTAGTGAAAACAAGTACTGCGCTAGCCACCTTTGCCGATCCAAATATCTTCTTATTCTTTGGGGGCTTTGCTTTAGCGACAGCGCTTCATATTCAACAGTTAGATAAAATGATCGCCAATAAAATTATGGCTTTGGCGAAAGGCAATTTATTTGTCGCGGTCATGTATTTATTCTCCGTTACCGCATTTTTGTCCATGTGGGTAAGTAATACAGCAACAGCGGCAATGATGTTACCCCTTGCCATGGGCGTGCTCAGCCGTTTAGATCGTAATTCAGAACATAACACCTATGTGTTTGTGCTTTTAGGGATTGCTTATAGCGCCAGTATCGGCGGTATGGGAACCTTAGTGGGAAGCCCGCCAAACAACATCGTTGCAACGCAATTGCACCTCACCTTCGCTGATTGGTTGTGGTATGGCTTGCCTATCATGATTATCTTAATGCCAATCATGATCGGAACGCTGTATATTGTCTTCAAACCAAAACTCAATATTCGTTTTGACCAACAATTTGAAGCCATTCCAATGAATAAACAACGTTGGATTACCTTAGCGATTTTCGTCTTTATTGCATTGAGCTGGGTTTTCAGTAGCCAAATCAACCCGATTCTTGCAGGCGCATTAGGATTGGAAGGTAAAATTGCCAGCTTCGATAGCGTTATTGCTTTATCTGCCGCGGTTATCCTTTGTGTTGCCGGCGTAACAAACTGGAAGCAAATTCAAGACAATACCGATTGGGGCGTATTAATGCTCTTCGGTGGTGGCTTAACCTTAAGTGCGGTATTAAAAAATTCCGGTGCAAGCAAAATTTTGGCTGACGGCATCGTATTCCTGATTGAAGGCGGTCACTTCTATCTCATCGGTTTATTGGTTGCTGCATTCATTATTTTCTTAACGGAATTCACCTCCAACACCGCCAGTGCAGCCTTGTTAGTGCCGATTTTCATTTCTATCGCACAATCTCTTGGTATGCCGGAAATCGGTTTAGCCTTAATCATCGGTTTAGGTGCGTCTTGTGCCTTCATGTTGCCGGTGGCAACACCGCCGAATGCCATTGTGTTCGGTACCGGTGAAGTGAAACAAAGTGAAATGGTAAGAGCCGGTATTCTTTTGAATATCGTGTGTATCTTTGTTATCGCGACCTTCGGTTACTTCTTCTGGCTAAATTAATTCGCCCATAAAAAACAGCCCCTTAATAAATCGCTTATTAAGGGGCTGAATTATTTCACATCAGGTTAATCTTCCAACACAATTTCCTTCAAATACTGGAAAATTTCACGGTAAGCTTTTGCCGGTTTATTTTGTTCTTTTTCCTTACTCGCGGTACGAATCAAATTTCGCAGATGTTGTCGGTCAGCATGCGGATAATCCGCTAGAAAATCCGTTAATGCATCATCGCCTTTTGCCACCAACGTATCACGTAATAATTCCAACTTATGCAACATTGCTTGTTGTTGCTGATGTTTGTTCTCTAATTTTTCCAAAGCTGCTTGGATGGGTTCAACATCCATCCCGCGCAATAATTTACCGATATATTGCAATTGGCGACGACGGGCTTCTTTTTGCAGACGCTGGGCTAAATTCACGGCTTCCAATAAAGCGTCTTCCAAAGGGATTTTATCTAATTTTGCCTTTGTCAGCTCAACCAGTTTTTCACCCAGTTTTTTTAATGCTTCCGCATCCCGTTTAATTTCACTTTTGCTGACCCAAATAATTTCTTCCTGCTCTTCATCTTGCCAGTCAAAATCTTCTTTTTTACGTTTTGCCATCTTCTTTTCCATCGTTCTACTTAAAAGTGCGGTGCATTTTAGCACAGAATCCGTGGTTCGCCTTAAAAAGAAAAATACGCTAAAATTGGCGAAATTTCATTATTGAGAAAAGCACAATGCCACAAAAAACACTTGAAAATGCCACCGCACTTTTACGCCAACAAGAACAACAACTGCGCGATGCTGTCAGCCTTGCCATTGAAATTGCACAAAAGGCAGGTGCAACGGCCGAAGTGGGTGTGACTAAATCCGGCGGACTCTCCGTCTCCACTCGCTTACAAGAAATTGAAAACGTTGAATTTAACAACGACGGCGCGTTGGGTATTTCCGTCTATGTAGGACAGCAAAAAGGCAACGCCTCCACCTCGGATTTGACACCGGAAGCCATTAAAAACACCGTAGAAGCGGCTCTTGCTATTGCCAAATACACTTCACCGGATGATTGTGCAGGGTTAGCCGACAGAGAATTAATGGCATTTGATGCGCCGGATTTGGATTTGTATCACGCTGCTGAAATTGACGTTGATAAAGCAGTGCAACTTGCTTTGGATACCGAAAAAGCCGCATTAGAACACGATGAACGTATCGTGAACAGTGAAGGCGCGTCTTTCAACGCCCATACTGGCGTGCGCGTTTATGGCAACAGCCACGGCATGTTGCAAAGCTATTTATCCAGCCGCTATTCGCTTTCTTGCTCCGTCATTGCAGAGCATCAAGAACAATTGGAACGAGATTATGAATACACGGTGGCTCGTGATATTAATCAATTAGCCCAACCAAATTGGGTCGGTGAAAATGCAGCGAAAAAAGCCATTGCCCGCTTACAACCCCAAAAACTTGCCACACAAGAAGCGCCCGTCATTTTCTTAAACGATGTCGCAACGGGCTTAATCAGCCATTTAGCAGCCGCCATCAGCGGTGGCAGCTTATACCGCAAAGCTAGTTTTTTGTTGGATCACTTAGGAAAACAAGTATTACCTGATTGGTTTGAAATCGTTGAAAGACCGCACTTACTCCGTCAATTAGCCTCAACCCCGTTTGATAGTGAAGGGGTCAGAACGCAGGACATGGAGATTATTCGCAACGGGATTTTACAAACCTATTTGCTCACCAGTTACAGCGGACGCAAGCTCGGCATGCAAAGCACAGGACACGCTGGCGGCATTCATAACTGGCTGATCAAACCAAATTCATCAGGAAAACTGACCGCACTTTTACGCCAAATGAATCGCGGTTTACTCGTAACAGAAGTGATGGGACAAGGTGTAAATTTGGTTACCGGTGATTATTCACGAGGCGCAGCCGGTTTTTGGGTTGAAAACGGTGAAATTCAATATCCGGTTGCAGAAATCACCATCGCAGGACAACTGCCGGACATGTTACGCAATATTGTTGCTGTTGCCGATGATATTGAGCATCGCTCCAATATTCAGACAGGTTCCATTTTATTAGAAAAAATGAAAATTTCCGGAAATTAAAACAAATGAGAATAATTCTTATTGACAATAATAAAAACTCTGCTAACATAAGCCGCATCTGTTAAGTATTGCAATGAAGATGAATGGTTGTTATTGGAAGTCTGCATAGCACGCCAAACAGGTAGAGTAGAAAGTAAATTCGTTAGGGTACTTAAAAAGACTGAAGTTTAAACTTCAGTCTTTTTTTTGTTAGAATAGCGCCCTCATCATCTGGCAAAGGTAACATTTAAATGAAAAAACACCACGTCGATATTCTTATTTCCGAACAAGAAGTTCGTTCCCGTATTGCTGAACTTGGCAAAGAAATCACCGCATTCTATCAACAAAAAAAAGTTAATCACCTTGTGGTAATAGGCTTGTTGCGTGGTTCCTTTATGTTTATGGCGGATTTAGTACGCGAATTACATTTGCCAGTAGAAATCGAATTTATGACCACATCAAGCTACGGTAGCGGCATGACAACTAACCACGATGTTCGCATTACAAAAGATATTGAAAGCGACATTCGCGATAGAGACGTACTGATCGTAGAAGACATTATTGACACAGGCTACACCCTAGAAAAAGTGCGTGAGATTCTTAATTTACGCGAACCGGCCTCTTTGACAATTTGTACTTTGTTGGATAAACCATCCCGTCGTGAAGTGAATGTACCGGTAGACTGGGTTGGCTTCACCATCCCTGATGAATTCGTGGTGGGCTATGGCATTGACTACGCACAACAACATCGCAACCTCGGCTATATCGGCAAAGTCATTTTAGAAGAATAAGAAAAACGGCTTATCACATGATAAGCCGTCAATTTATCTCAAAAAACGACCGCACTTTATGTGCGGTCTTCTTCTTTATTTTCTAAACTCACGTTTCTCTTTAAAAGTGCGGTGAGATTTTTCTTTAAATTTACGTTCGCCTTTGAAGCCTTTTTCTTCAAAACGTCCGCCACGGCGTTTTCCGCCAAAATTATCACCGCCACGCTCGCCTTTGGCTTCGCCGATAAAAGACATACGCATTTGTTTATTCAACACACGCGTTTTCGCAAATTGTTGTAACAATTCTTTCGGCATACCTTGTGGCAATTCAATGGTGGAATAATCATCATACAACTTGATGTGACCGATGTAGCGACTATTAATATCGCCTTCATTGGCAATAGCCCCAACAATATGACGAACTTCCACGCCATCTCCGCGGCCCACTTCAATACGATATAAATCCATTGGTTGTGGATTGCCATAGCCTTTACGTTCACCACGACGTTCTGCTGAACGAGGATTCTCGCGACGGTCACCACGCTCACTACGATCACGGCGTGCTTTTTTATCCACAATCGGATCCGGTGGAAGAATCAGTTTTTGTTTGCCTTGTAGCAACATCATCATAGCGGCGGCAATATCTTCTTGTGATTGGTCAGCAGTAAACATATCTTCCAACAATTCACGATAAATCTCTAAATCATGATGTTCCAACTGCGTGGTAATTTTATCTTTGAATTTCTTACGACGGCAGGCTTGTAAGACTTCATGATTCGGCAATTCCACCTCTTCAATATTTTTCTTGATAAGGTGTTCAACATTACGCAACAAACGACGTTCACGCGGTTCAACGAACAATAACGCACGACCGGAACGTCCTGCACGGCCAGTACGACCAATACGGTGTACATAAGATTCAGCATCGAGCGGGATATCATAGTTCACCACAAGGCTAATACGTTCAATATCGATACCACGCGCCGCCACGTCTGTCGCCACAACGATATCTAAGCTGCCACTACGCAAACGATCTAAGGTTTGTTCACGTAATTGTTGTGTCATATCGCCATTCAATGCTGCCGCACGGAAACCGTGTTTTTCCAACAATTCCGTTACGTCTAACGTGCCGGTTTTGGTACGGGTGAAAATAATGGCCGCATCAAAATCTTCCACTTCCAAGAAACGCAACAAGGCATCATTTTTGCGGAAGCCATGAACATACCAACAACTTTGCGCAATATCCGGCGCACTTTGTTGGGTCGCTTTAATTTTGACTTCTTGCGGATCTTTCATAAAGCGTTTGGTGATTCGACGAATCGGCTCCGGCATGGTGGCAGAGAAAAGTGCGGTTTGGTGATGTTCAGGTAATTCTGCCATCACGGTTTCCACATCATCAATAAAGCCCATGCGCAACATTTCATCCGCTTCGTCTAACACAATGGCTTTAAGTTCAGCAAGGCTTAAGGTGCCACGACGTAGGTGATCCAAAATACGTCCCGGTGTCCCTACCACAACTTGCGCCCCTTGTTTTAACGCACGTAATTGGATGTCATAACGTTGGCCACCATATAAAGTCACAATATTAATACCTTTGGCATATTTCACGAATTGCTCACATGCATCTGCAACTTGAATAGCTAATTCACGGGTCGGCGCCATCACTAATAATTGCGGGTGTTTTTCGGTTGGATCGATTTGCGCCAAAATTGGCAAAGAAAAAGCCGCTGTTTTCCCACTACCGGTTTGTGCCATGCCCAGTACATCACGGCCTTCTAATAAGTGCGGTATGCAAATTTGTTGAATTGGAGAAGGTGTTTCAAAACCAAGATCGGAAACAGCATTAAGGATGAATTCAGGCAAGCCTAAATCCTTGAAAGTCATTTTAGTTTCAGTCATTAAAAATACTCGAATGTATAAAAGGAAAGCTCAATAGACGCTTTCAGGTTAATCACAGTGTGTCGTTTTGCGTCTTACAACGCATCGCCGGTTGAGCCATGCTCACCGTTATTCTGCTTGAGCCTGTTGTCCTAATTTCGATAGCTCAAACACCGCAAAACGATACTCCACAAAGTTATACACCTGATTTGCAACAGCCAGTTTGAATAAGGTCTCTGCCTCATCAATCTGTCCCATATTGAGTTTTTGTTTTGCTAGATAAAAGTAGGTTTCAGTCAGCACTTCTGCGTATTGCGTAGCGGTTTTTGTTGCAAACTGCTGCGCTTTAGCCTGTAGATCCTGAACTGACAATTTGCCCAAATAATATTGGACAATGTAGGTACCCCAATAATCCTGAGAAAGCCCAACAGCACGTTGAGCCAGATTTTTTTGTGCTTCGGCCGGTTTAAATTTTAATTCATTCAAATACAGCCATAAAACACGGTAAGGATCTGATTTATTGCGTTGATAAAATGCCAAGAAATCCTGTTCAGCGAGGTTATACCGTCCCACATAATAGAAGTCTAATGCTCGATTAAGGAAGGTATATTCATAGTCAGGATCGAGGCTGAAAACCGTATTAAAGGCCTCTAATGCGCCGTCATAGTCTTCATCAAGTAATAAATAAAGCCCTAGATAGTTATATACTGCTGCCATTTTCGGTTGCAATGCAAGAGCTTGAGTAAAGTCATAACGCGCTAAAGCCCAAAGCCCCAAACTATCGTAAAGCACGCCCCGTTCAAAATGGAGAGAAGCACGTTCTTCATTACTCATTTTTCCAACGAGCAAAACCTGACTAATCCGAACAATCATTACTTCTTGTTCAAAATGCTGGCTTGGGTTTTGATCGGCTAGCACCACTTTATTTTTAGACAAAAAACTATTGTTCAAGCTGACACAGCCAGACAATAAAAAAGTAAAAAATAAAATGGGTAAAAACACCGCGAAATTAAACAACCCATTGCGTTGTGTCATTTCTTTGTAAGCCTTAAAGCAGAGGAATTGCTTATTGAAAAGAAATGTTACGGGACATTCCGTCCCGTAACATTAATCCTAAATTTAATTATTCCTGTTCAATAACTTCATCAAAGGATTCTTGAACAGTGTCTTGTTTAGGCGCAAGTTCTTTCATGGTTAAACGGATACGACCTTGACGATCGATTTCTACCACTTTAACCATCACTTCTTGTCCTACTTGTAGATAATCACTGACTTTTTCCACACGTTCTTCAGCAATTTGAGAAATGTGAACCAAGCCTTCTTTATTACCTACGATAGAAACGAATGCACCGAAATCGGCTAAACGAGTCACTTTACCTTTGTAAATGGCACCCGCTTCTACTTCAGCAGTGATGTCTTCGATACGTGTCATCACATCTTGTACGGCATTCTTATCTACCGCAGCGATTTTCACTGTACCGTCATCATCAATATCAATGGAAGTACCGGTTTCTTCGGTCAATGCACGAATCACTGCACCACCTTTACCGATCACATCTTTGATTTTCTTCGGATCAATTTTCATGGTGTAGATACGCGGCGCGAAATCAGAAATATCAGCACGCGGCGCCGGAATGGCTTGTTCCATCACACCAAGAATATGCATACGTGCGCTTTTCGCTTGGTTTAATGCAATTTGCATGATTTCAGCGGTGATACCTTCAATTTTGATATCCATTTGAAGTGCGGTTACACCTTGACGCGTACCCGCCACTTTAAAGTCCATATCACCTAAGTGGTCTTCATCACCAAGAATATCGGAAAGCACGACAAATTTGTCATCTTCTTTCACCAAGCCCATTGCGATACCTGCGACAGCCGCTTTAATCGGCACGCCGGCATCCATTAACGCAAGAGAAGCACCACACACGGAAGCCATAGAAGAAGAACCGTTGGATTCGGTAATTTCAGATACCACACGTACCACATACGGGAATTCGGCTAAGGTTGGCATCACTGCTGCCACACCGCGTTTCGCCAAACGACCGTGACCAATTTCACGACGTTTTGGTGAACCAATCATACCGGTTTCACCTACGGAATACGGAGGGAAGTTATAGTGGAACAAGAAGTGATCTTGACGCTCACCGGTTAATTCATCAATGATTTGCGCATCACGTTCCGTCCCTAAAGTAGCAACAGCCAACGCTTGAGTTTCACCACGGGTAAAGATTGCAGAACCGTGGGTACGCGGTAATACACCGGTGCAAATATCTAATGCACGAATGGTATCAACAGTACGTCCGTCAATACGCGGTTCACCTGCGATAATACGTCCACGCACGATTTGGCTTTCAAGTGCGGTGAAAATATCAACAATTTTGCCTTCGCTGACTTCTTCATCTTCAGCGGTAATTTGAGCAACAACGTCTGCTTTAATCGCATCAATTTGCTCATAACGCGCTTGTTTTTCAGTGATACGATACGCATCGCCTAAACGCGCTTCAGCTAACGCTTTCACTTTATTGATTAAATCAGTATTTGGTTCAGGTGCAACCCAATCCCAACGTGGTTTACCGGCTTCTGCAACCAATTCTTTAATGGCTTCAATCACCACTTGTTGTTGCTGATGGCCATAAACCACCGCAGCCAACATTTGCTCTTCAGTGAGGATATCTGCTTCAGATTCCACCATTAATACGGCTTTGTCAGTACCTGCAACCACTAAATCCAAACGGCTTTGTTTTTGTTCGTTAATGGTTGGGTTTAATACGAATTGATCGTTGATGAAACCAACACGCGCCGCACCGATTGGGCCATTAAATGGCACACCGGATAAAGACAACGCAGCTGACGCACCGATCATTGCCACTAAATCCGGGCTGATTTGTGGGTTTACAGAAACAACCGTCGCAACCACTTGGATTTCATTAAAGAAACCTTCTGGGAATAACGGACGAATCGGACGGTCGATTAAACGGGCAATTAAGGTTTCGCCTTCAGACGGACGACCTTCGCGTTTGAAGAAACCGCCCGGAATACGACCGGCGGCATAAGTACGCTCTTGATAGTTAACGGTTAATGGGAAGAAATCTTGCCCTTCTTTCACATCTTTTTTGGCAACTACGGCAACGAATACGGTTGTATCGTCCATGCTTGCCATAACGGCAGCGGTGGCTTGACGTGCAATAGCGCCGGTTTCTAAAGTTACGGTATGTTGACCGTATTTAAACTGCTTAACAATTGGATCCACAATGTTTTCCTTCTTAAATAAATATTCACAATGTTTTATTTTCCAATTTGCGACTAGCAAAAATAATCTTAAAACCGACCGCACTTTTTTGACGTCCACGCGGAAAATCACTTTTGTTAGCCGCACGCTAATTCAGAAAATAAAACGCGGGCATTATACAGGGCTTTTGCCTTGATGGGTAACTTTTTTACGCAATTACGATTTATGACTACCTGAAAAATAAGGTTAATGATAAAATCACTCCAGTTTCTAAAACAAAAAAGGAGAAAATATGTTAATTGGAGATTTAACCCGCGCGGATTTTAAACTTGGCTTACCTAAAGTCATTACCGAAATCTGTGAATATTTAAAAGGTTTGGATTTAGAAAAATTAGAAGTTGGTCGTCATGACATTACTGACCAAATTTATATGAACGTGATGGAACCTGAACTGGCTGACGCCGCGAGCAAAAAAGCAGAATTGCACCATAAATATTTGGACGTTCAAGTATTAATTCTTGGCGTAGAAAACATCGAAGTCGGTGCAACTTACCCTGACTTAAATAAATACGAAGCTTACCACGAAGATGATGACTACCAACTTACCCAAGAAATCGACAACAAAAGCACAATTACATTAGTGCCAAATATGTTTGCGGTGTTCTATCCTTATGAACCCCATAAACCTTGTTGTAACGTGAATGGTCAATCCGCCAAAATCAAAAAACTCGTGGTAAAAGTACCGGTAGAGTTAATTAAATAAACCTCGCTGAATCACATTCAAGACTGAAATAGGGAATCGACATGATTCCCTATTTTTTATTCGAAACACTGAAAAATTCCACCGCACTTTTATGCGCTAAATTTGATAATCCTCTTTAAGCAAATGACGATAGGCGTAAAGATAAGAAGCCCCAACAAATGCCGCCCCACCTGTCACATTACCCAAGAAGACGGGAAGCATATTTAAGAAAAATTCTCCCCATGTTACATTTGCTCCGGCAAAAATCCCTGCCGGAATAATAAACATATTTGCCACAAAATGCTGTAGCCCAATCAACACAAAAATCATCACAGGGAACCACATGGCAAGAATACGTCCCGATGTTTGCTTTGCACCAAAATAAAACCAAATCCCCATACACACCATCCAGTTACAGGCAATCGCTGAAACAAAGGCGCGCAAGAAATCCATATTCACTTTCGCTTCTGCAATAGCAATGGTTTTACTCGCTGCCGCCCCTTCAGCTAACCCCACATAATGTCCAAGAAAAAACGCCATAAATAATGCGCCGGCAAGGTTACCTAAACTCACAATTACCCAGTTACGTAATAATTTCTTAAAGCTTACCTGTTTGCTCAATCGCCCCAAAGCCATCATCATCATGTTCCCTGTGGCCAATTCGCCGCCTCCGATCAGAATACAAATTAAGCAAATAGGAAAGACAGCGGCCCCCAATAAGGTTGCCAAGCCCGCCCACTCCGCCGGTATGCCGCTGACAACTTTTAAATATGCCATATAACCGAAACTCACATAACCGCCTCCTAGAAAGCTAAGAATGGCCAAGGTTTTTACGCTGCCAAGTGATTTTGCATAACTTTTGTCGATGACATCTTGCAAGATTTCATGGGGATAAAGATCACGCTGTTGCATATTTTTCTCCTTGTTTATTAATACGTTGCTAATGCTTAAAATCTAACAAAGGGAGTTTTAAAAAGAAAAGAATTAGTGACTATATTTAAAAACCATCAGTTATAACAAAAGTAAGGCATAAAAAAGGCAGCTCACAAGAGCTGCCTTACATATAAAAAGAACCTTAAGCAAAAGGCTGAAGTTCCGGGTTAATCGGTGTGTCCGCAAGATTATTTGCATAATTACATAACGTCGCTAGACTTACCCCTAACACCACATCAAGGGCATTCTCCTTTGTGTAACCTGCATCATAAAAGGCTTGCTGTTGCGCTTGGGTCAATTTTGCTTTTTGCAAGATGACTGTCAGTGTAAAACGGGCAAGAGCATCCAATTTAGCATCTTGTTCAATGCGCGCAGTCGAACGAATTTGGTTAACCAGGGCCTCTTCAAGTTTCAATAGTTTTAAGGCAATTTTAGTATGCCCTGCCACACAGAAACCGCAACCATTGACCACCGCTGCAGTAATTTGAACCACTTCTCGTTCTGCGGCGGTTAAACTATTTCGTCCATTAATTCCGCCCACCGTACGGTAGGTTTCTAGCGCTGTCGGTGCATTCGCAAGAACACCAATTAAATTTGGAATAAATCCGTTAGCATTTTGCACGGCTTTTAACGCTTCTTTTGCAGCTTCCGGTGCGGTTTCGATGGTATGAATGGGAAATTGTGACATATAAAACTCCTATAAAGAAAACGGGTGACGAATTGGTCATCAATATTACGTAGAATTCTGGATATTGAAAAAGAAATAAAGGTTATGCTGTAGATTAAAAAGTTATAAAGTGCGGTCCCCAAATACGTCAAATTTTTATGTTATTCTTGAACGGAATTTTTGATGATGTGGATAAGCCTGTGAATAGTGAGCTAAAAACAGGAAATAAGCTGTCATCTATTTTCCTTCCAAACCAATTCCTACTCAATTTTTTACTGGCTTGTTTAAATTCTCCTCACAAATTTTCAGTGATTTATACCTCATCCGTTTTTTACGATTTTTTCAACAAGTTATGTCGAACAAATGAGCACGATTTCTTTTGTCTATTTCGGGTTTTACGATTTCCCCTCCTCCTGTGAGTTATTCAGTATTTCTGTGGATAAAATTGTGTTTCAACCACGGAATAACTAGAAATAACCTGAAAAATTTCAATTTAACAAATAATCAAAAGAAAATTTATCCTTATTTTTCAATGCAATAATAAAAAAGAAACGGCATTTTCCTGTTAATGAAAAATGCCGCTTTATGCTGTCTATTTATTGTTCAATTTAAATATTCTGTAAATACCGCTGCCAATCAAAATATTGTCCCGGGTCGATTTTCCGCCCCGGTGACACATCGCAATGGCCCACAATACGCTCTTTGGTAATATGCGGATATGTCCGCATAATTTCCTGTGTAAGTGCTTGTAATGCTGAATATTGTGCATCAGTAAACGGCTGTTCATTACTGCCTTCCAATTCAATACCAATGGCAAAATCATTGCATTTATCCCGCCCCTCAAAACAAGATAAACCGGCATGCCAAGCACGATCAGCAAAATTCACATATTGAGTAATCCGTCCTGTACGCTCAATTAAACAATGGGCTGACACCCGTAACGGACTGATTTCTTGAAAATAAGGATGTGCCTGCGGGTCTAATTTTCCTTGAAAAAAATCATCAATATAACCGCCGCCAAATTGCTCCGGCGGCAAACTGATATAATGAATAATCAACAAGGAAATATCCTGTGGCTCAGGGCGTTGATCAAAATGCGGTGACAACACTCTCCTTTCGTTGACTAACCATCCGTCTTTAATGTGTAACTGTTTTTCCATCATAAGATTTTTATTTTGCGATCAAGATCCCAGAAAAGTGCAGTGTAATTTCACACTATTTTTCCGCTAAGCCAAAATACCTCCGCTTCAAATCAACCATATTATTTTTCATTGAACAAGGTATTTTTTATGACAATTCAATCCGTTTTTATCTCTCTGAAATCCGTTAAAAAAGGGTTTACATTAATCGAATTAATGATTGTGATTGCGATCGTCGCGATTCTCGCCACTGTCGCGGTGCCATCTTACCAAAATTACACCAAAAAAGCGGCTATTTCCGAGTTGTTACAGGCTTCTGCGCCGCTTCGCGCCGAAGTGGAACTGTGTATTTACAACACCGGCAAAACCGATAACTGCAGCGGAGGACAAAACGGCATTCAAGCAGACGTTACCGATGCCACAAAACAAAAATACGTAAAATCCACCAAAGTGAAAAGTGGCGCTATCACTGTAACCGGGAAAAGCAGTCTCGAAAATATTAGCTACACCCTCAGTGCCTCCGGCACCGCTGCCACGGGGGTAAGCTGGGCGGCTTCCTGCGGTAATAATGCAGAAATTTTCCCGGCGGGCTTTTGCTCTTAAGTGCTAATCCAATAGGGCGGTAAAGGAGATGCAACATCCGATGGAACGGCATTATTCGGTCGTCAATCAACAGGGCGAAGAATTTTGTATTACGCCTGAGCTTTGGCTTAGAAATCAGCAACAACAAACCGCCCTCTTACGTTATTTGGCGTTACCGTTAAAAGAAGACGCCCAAACTCTGTGGCTAGGATTGGATTCATTAACCAATCTTGCCGCTTGTGAAACCTTTTCCTTTCTCAGTGGAAAGCACATTGAGCCTGTGTTATTGCCTAGCCATCTACTCAAAAGCGCACTACAGGATTTAACAAAATCTGAAAAAGTCGAGGAAAATCAACCGCTCTTTTATTCAACTGAACTACAAGAACAGCCTGATACCCAGCAAATTGATGAGCCGATCATTCAACAACTCAATCAGATTTTTGAAAACGCTACACAGAAAAAAGCATCCGATATTCATTTAGAACCGCAAGCCGAGGGATTACAAGTGCGTTTTCGTATTGATGGCGTATTGCAAGTACAAGAACAAATCTCGCGTTCTTTGGCAAACCGCTTAATTTCCCGTCTGAAATTATTGGCGAAATTGGATATTAGCGAGACACGTTTACCGCAAGATGGCCGCTTTCAGTTTAAAACCACCTTTTCCGATATTTTAGATTTTCGTCTCTCAACCCTTGCGACCCAATTTGGCGAAAAAGCCGTGTTGCGTTTACAGCAAAATCGGCCCGTTCAGTTGGAATTCAGTGAATTGGGCATGACTGAATCACAGCAACAACTTTTCCGTCATGCATTAAGCCAACCCCAAGGGTTGGTTTTAGTAACCGGCCCGACCGGTAGCGGTAAAAGTATTTCTTTGTATACAGCATTACAGTATTTAAATACACCGGAAAAACACATTATGACGGCAGAGGATCCCATTGAAATTCAGTTGCCAGGTATTATTCAAACTCAAGTAAATAATCCTATTGGCTTGGATTTCAGCCGTCTCCTTCGTACCTTCTTACGCCAAGATCCCGACATCATTATGCTAGGTGAAATTCGTGATGAAGAAAGTGCCGCCATGGCACTACGCGCCGCACAAACCGGACACTTAGTCCTTTCTACCTTACACACCAATGATGCTCCTTCCGCCATTTCCCGCTTGCAACAGTTGGGTATTCAGCGCCATGAAATCGACAGCAGCTTGTTACTTGTCATCGCGCAACGATTGGTGCGTAAACGTTGCCAAAAGTGCGGTGGAAATCCCAACCATTTTTGCGACTGTCATCAAGGTTACAAAGGGCGTGTCGGGGTATATCAATTCCTACAACCTCAACTACACCATCCGCAAGGCTATGAAATGGATTTCGATGATTTACGCCAAAGCGCCTTAGAAAAAATCCGAAACGGTACAACAGATTTAGTCGAAATTCAGCGCGTATTAGGGCAGTCCCATGACTAAATTAAAATTATTTCGCTGGCGAGCGATCAATCGGTTACAACAAAAACAAAAAGGACTCATTGTAGCAGAAAGCGAAGCAAAGGCACGGCAGCAGTTAATGGCGCGAGGTTTGCAAAGCATTACATTGCAACAAAACTGGCAACTGAGCAATAAGCCGAAAAATGCCGAGATCTGCGCCTTACTTTCACAGCTCGCGACATTATTACAAGCCGCGGTCCCCTTAAAACATAGTCTGCAAATTCTGTTGCAAAACTGCACCAATATCGCACTGAATCAATGGCTCCGTCTCTTATTACGAGACATTGAAAGGGGTTTAGCCTTTTCTCAAGCCTTAGAACAGCAAGGGTTATACCTCACCTATCAAGAACGCCAACTTATTCAAGTAGGTGAAATGACCGGCAAACTTGCTGCGGTTTGTCATGAAATAGCCCAACACAAACAACAAACACTGGCGTTGCAGCGTAAAATACAAAAGATCTTGCTTTACCCTGTGTTGGTACTGGGTATTTCATTAATATTGACCGTCCTGCTATTGTTATTCATCGTGCCACAATTTGCGGCGATGTATGACAACAACAGCGCACAACTCCCCGCCTTTACACAACTTCTACTTACGCTCTCTCAAGGGTTACAAAATTATTGGTTGGCTCTACTCATCGTTGTTGTACTCACCGTCATACTCATTCGCTTTCAGCTGAAACACTCGCCCTGGCTTCATCGACAAAAAACACGTTTGTTCAACAACATGCCGCTGCTTAATCATATCGTTCGGCTTTCCCGTTTGGTGAGCTTCAGCCGCAGTTTATTTTTGATGTTACAGGCTGGCGTTCCACTAAATCAGGCACTTCAATCTTTCCTACCGAAACAACAAAGCTGGCAAACCAAACCTCAATTACAAGGCGATTTAATATTAATGACGGAAGTGCAATCGGCACTCCATTGGATTCAACAAGGCTATCCGTTTTCCGCCAGCGTGAGTGGACAAATTTTTCCCCCTGCAGCCCAACAAATGCTACAAGTAGGAGAACAAAGTGGAGAATTGCCCAAGATGCTGCAATTTATCGCCAACGATCATCAACAACAGCTAGATCATCAAATTGATCTCCTGTCACAAATGCTTGAACCTTTATTAATGGTGATTATCGGCGGACTTATCGGTTTAATTATGCTCGGCATGTACCTACCGATTTTCAACATGGGTTCGCTAGTACAATGATGTGGCTATTCTTTCTGCTTGCTGGTGTTGTCTGTGGCGTGTTGGTACATAATTATGTAGTGCACTTTGCCCGCAAATTAAGTCATGAGGTTTACAGCGCATACATTGAAATTTACCCGGAAAATCCACCGCACTTTATGCCGGGAAAATCCGTTCTCAAGCCACTCCAAAAACAAGCTTCCGCACTGATTTACGGCATGCTGTTCGCACTGTTCTTTTTACTTTGCTATGCCACCAATGACGAGCCATCAAAGGGACTTTGCCTTGCGCTTTATATCACCATTTTGAGCTCAATTTCTTTGGTGGATTGGCACTATCGCCTGATCTCGCCCACATTGTGCCAAGCCTTACTTGCCCTCGGCTTAGGAGCGGCATATTGGCAAATCGGAGCATTATCCCTTGAACAAAGCCTACAAAGTGCGGTCCTCTTTGGAGGCGTTTTTTATGCTATCTATCATGCTGCCAAAGGGTACTACCGACAAGAAGCATTAGGACGAGGCGACTACTGGCTGGCTCTCGGGTTAGGAGCTTTTATGCCGGCACAGCAACTCCCCGTCTTTTTGTTCCTCGCCTGCCTTTTCGGCTTAATCTACGCGACCTACGCCAAGTATCGAAACCGTACACTCAACACGGTTCCATTCGGTCCATTTCTCTCTTTTTCAGGTCTTGTCTGTTTATTGCTTAATTGAACACATGAACGTATGATCGCGCCACTGTTAATTATACAAAGGACATAACATGACATATGTGGTTGGGCTAACGGGAGGGATCGGTAGTGGTAAAAGCACTATTGCCGAATTGTTTGCTGAGCTTGGTGTACCAATCATTGATGCCGATCTTGTTGCTCGTCAAGTGGTAGAAAAAGGTTCACCGTTATTGGCAAAAATTGCTGCCCATTTCGGGCCGGAGATTTTACTTGAAGACGGCGCGCTCAATCGCGCAGCCCTGCGAGAAAAGATCTTTGCCAATGAAACGCAGAAAGACTGGCTGAATCAATTATTGCACCCCGCCATTCGTCATGAAATGTTGCGACAACTCGCCGCACAACAGGCGCCTTATTGCATTTTCATGGTGCCGTTATTAATTGAGAATAATTTGACCGCACTTTGTCAGCGAATCTTAGTCGTTGATGTGTTAGAGCACACCCAAGTAGAACGAGCCTGCCAACGGGATAACAATCAAGTTGAGCAGATTAAACGCATTATGCAATCTCAGGTGAGACGCCAAGAACGTTTAAAATATGCCGATGATGTCATTAATAATAACGAAGACCTTATTGCCAGCCTGCCTCAACTCAAACAAAAAGTGCTAGACTTGCACCACCTCTATTTACAACTCGCGGAGAAATTCAATGAGCGATGATATCTTTAAAGTCCCTTGTCCAATTTGCCACAAAGCCGTCATTTGGTCAGAACAAAGTCCTTACCGCCCTTTTTGTAGCAAGCGTTGCCAGCTTATTGATTTAGGTGAATGGGCGGCAGAAGAAAAGGCAATTCCATACGAAACCGCCGATTTTGCCGCTAACGGCCTATTAAATGAAGACAATGATTGGGTAAACCACTCATGAAAATTCAGCACGAGAAAAACGCCGACCAAGGAACATTTTTTGTGTTAGACGAAAAACAACAACCTGTTGCCAAGCTCACTTATTTTTTCATTGACGACCACACCATCAACGCCAATCACACTTATGTGTCGGAAACATTACGTGGGCAAGGTGTAGCCGACAAGTTATATCAAGCCTTAATCACGTTTATTCGAGAAAATCAGCTCAAATTGGTGCCTACCTGCAGTTATATTGCAAAAAAATGGCAACGCAACCAACGGCATGATTGAGATCTTAAAATTATATTGCTAGAATTTATCGCACTTTATGTGCAAGCATAAATTGTTCGGACGAAGGTAGCTGGAGAGCGGGGAATTGACCCCACGCCGACGAGGTAAAATCTTTCAGGCGCGATGGCAGGGACTGTTACTGGACGAACCCTTGGAGAGATCCAAGGTACTTTTCAAGTTTGACTTGAAAGTACTCATGGACGCCGAAGGCGCAAAGAAGCGGAATATTCACCGCTTTTCAAACGCTCAGGCAAAAGGACAGGGGCAGAAGATTTCGGTGAATATAACATACTCAATTTATTGAGTTATTTCCTATTTTATCTATCCGTAAAATTCTTTCCGCCTCCTTGTAATCAGGTTATTTACGAGGAACCATCAATGACATTCGAAAATATTTTATCTGCAATAGACTCCTTTATATGGGGCCCGCCTCTACTCATTTTATTATCCGGTACCGGATTATATTTAACCCTTCGCTTAGGCTTTATTCAAATCGTTCAATTGCCTCGTGCCTTACGCTATTTGTTTAAACGCGATTCGGGCTTACAACAAAAAGGGGATGTTTCTTCTTTTGCCGCCTTGTGTACCGCACTTGCCGCCACCATCGGCACAGGGAACATCGTGGGCGTTGCAACAGCAGTACAAGCCGGTGGCCCGGGTGCCATCTTCTGGATGTGGTTAATCGCATTGCTTGGCATGGCGACCAAATACGCAGAATGTTTGTTAGCCGTTAAATATCGTGTACGTGACAAAAACGGTTTTATGGCTGGCGGTCCGATGTATTACATTGAACGCGGTCTTGGTTTGGGATGGCTAGCAAAACTCTTTGCTCTATTTGGCGTACTCGTTGCATTCTTTGGTATCGGCACGTTCCCGCAAGTCAACGCCATCACCCATGCGATGCAAGATACTTTCAGCATTCCCGTCAGTATCACTGCGGCTATCATCACTCTGTTAGTAGGCTTAATTATTCTTGGTGGAGTAAAACGTATCGCGTTGGTGTCATCCTACATCGTGCCATTTATGGCAGTCTTTTATGTTGCGACATCCATCATTATCATTCTGTTAAATTTAGACAAAATTCCGACCGCACTTCAATTAATAATTCACAGCGCATTCAATCCGGAAGCCGCATTGGGCGGTGCATTAGGTTTTACTGTGATGAAAGCCATTCAATCCGGTGTGGCACGGGGGATTTTCTCCAACGAATCCGGTTTAGGGAGTGCTCCGATTGCTGCGGCTGCCGCACAAACTAAAGAGCCAGTACGTCAAGGCCTAATTTCCATGACGGGTACATTCTTAGATACGATTATCGTCTGTACTATGACGGGTATTGTTTTAGTCCTAACCGGCGCGTGGCAAACGCCAGGCATGGAAGGTGCTGTCGTGACCAACTATGCATTCTCTCAAGGTTTAGGCTCTTCTATTGGCGCAACGATTGTTACCATTGGACTCCTGTTTTTCGCCTTTACGACCATTCTTGGCTGGTGCTATTACGGTGAACGTTGCTTTGTTTATTTGGTGGGAATCCGAGGTATTAAACTCTACCGTATCGCATTTATCGCATTAGTCGGCTGTGGCGCATTTATTCATTTAAATCTCATTTGGATTTTAGCGGATATCGTCAACGGCTTAATGGCGATTCCAAACTTAATTGCCTTAATCGGCTTGCGCAAAGTGGTTATTGAAGAAACGAAAGACTATTTTTCACGCCTCAATGCCAATCAGTTTGACCAAGACGAAATGACCCAATAATAAAAAAGAAAGCGGATATTAAATATAATATCCGCTTTCTTTAACTTGCCCATCATAGCAACTTATCTCCGCAAAAAAAGCATCTTTTCCCAATTTTCAGACCTGGATCATATTTTTAAACTTTTCTTTTTAAACAACCTAAAAAGCGCTTGAAAATTAAAGGCAAGGTTACTATGTTGTAACTAAGGATTTCAACTGGGTCTCAGACCCCATTCACATAAGAGGTAAATGCTATGACATTAAATATTACCAGTAAACAAATGGATATCACCCCTGCAATCCGTGCTCACGTTGAAGAACGACTTGTCAAACTGAATAAATGGCATACCCAACTGATCAATCCTCACTTTATTTTAAACAAAACGCCTAAAGGCTTTTCCGTTGATGCCTCTATCGGCACTCCATTTGGTAACCTCATTGCCAGCGCGGAGGCAGAAGATATGTATAAAGCGATCAACGACGTTGAAGAAAAACTTGAGAAACAGCTCAATAAATTACAACACAAAGGCGAAGCCCGTCGTGCTGATGAACGTTTGAAAGATTCGTTTAACGAATAAAAAAACACCTGTAAAAATGACCGCACTTTTAAAAGAGTGCGGTTTTTTTGATTATCAATAATCAAATTTTAGGAGAAAGAATGAAAATCTTAAAATTCAGTACGCTCGCCTGCTCGATCATGACATTAATCGCCTGTGCTCACGCCAATACCCCAGGAAAAAATAGCGATGGCTGGAATGCGTTTGAAGATATTTCTACCGGTGTACATGAACGTCACTACGTTGATTTAGACAGTCAAATCAAATCGATTTCTTTTGAGAAAATTGCCGGCGCACCCGATAGCGATATGAAAAAGCCCGTCTTAAAAGCACGGCGAGGAAGCAAAATTCTTGGTGAAATTTATCAACAAGAATTCAGTGGTAACAGGCTGATTCCGGTGATGTATTTACACAATGGAAAATCAATGAATCCAAGTAACGAACAAGATCTGAAGAAATTAGCCAATGCTAAAACATTTGAATATTATGAATTTGGTCAAGGACGTTTAAGCCATGCTGTTTTTACAGCGAAGAACGGTATTTGTCAGGATTTCAAAACGCAACAAGGCGTGCATTTCAACATGTCTAGCAATTATTATGATCTAGAGAAAAACACCTCCTCTGTTGATAATTACCTCACGTATCAACTCAACGGAATGTATGCCAAAGGCACGTTTAGTATTGATGAATACTCTGCGGGTGTCATCAGTGAAGACAAGAGCTTTGTGGAAAAATACACCGACTCCATCAAACAAAATGGCGATAAATTGCCTAACGCCAACGCTGCTGAAAAAGGTCGTATGATTGAACAGGTGATTTGCCACTAATTTTTTCTCTTATAAAAGTGCGGTGATTTTCTAGCGTAATTGATCCCGAAAATCCACCGCACTTTTTGCTTTCCATAAACAAATCATTTGTAAATGGCATGCTTATTGCTAGAATACGCAGCGTTTTTTTGTAATGTATCAAGTTATAAAGGTTTAACCATGTTAAAGAAATTTATTTTTTCGGGTGTCATTTTATTCCTTACCGGTTGCTCATTATTTGGCACCAAGCAGGCTCCAATTCCCGGTGAGTATGCCGGCGCAGATTATTTGTTATCCGACGATAATGCACAACGTTGGGTATTCGCCAGTAAACAAGCGGAACAATGTATCTATCCAAATTTAACCCGTATTTTGCAACAGCACTTTCCAAAAGAAGATGCTTACATTCACTCACAATATATTTTCTTCTATCCGCTAGAAAGCGTCATTGGCGAGAAGTATGTAAAAATTATTCAAGACGATGAAAAATCCATGAATTACGCCACTTACCAATATAAGAAATTTAGACAGGATAAAGTGGAAGACATGGACAAAGCACAATGTGAGATGTTAAGAAAAAATGCTGCTGATGATTTAGAAGTGGTAAAAGGACAATATAAAAACGGCATGATCGAAGTTCAGAAAAATCCTGATGGCACCACAAAATCCGCTGATGGCGTGGCAACTAACCAAAATAAATTCTTCTTCGATATTATCAAATGGGGCTCTGCGCTCTTACTCTAGTCAACATAAACAAAAATACCGATGGAAAACCATCGGTATTTTTATACCTGAAAAATGCAGTCAAAACCGACCGCACTTTGCCTCTATTTCCCGATACAAAACGAACTAAAAATATTCGTGAGCAAATCATCAGAGGTAAACTGGCCGGTAATTTCACTTAAGGCATCTTGCACCATACGCAACTCTTCCGCCAACAATTCACCGGCATGGAATTGGGTTAATTGAATGTGTCCTGTCTGTAAGTGTTGTGCCGCCTGTTCTAAGGCTTCCAAATGGCGACGGCGTGCTAAGAAGCCCCCTTCGATACCCGTTTGATACCCCATCGCTTGTTTTAAATGCTCACGCAATAAATCCACGCCTTGCTGAGTTTTGGCGGACAAATTGACGACCGTATAACCATCTTGCTCATATAAGCGTTCCGTTTCACCGGTTAAATCCGCTTTGTTGCGAATAATAGTAACCGGAATAGTGTTCGGTAATTTTGCCAGAAATTCCGACCGCACTTTAGCTAAATCTTGCTCGGCATCGCTGCTGTCCAGCATCAATAAAATACGATCCGCCTGTTCAATTTCATTCCATGCACGCGAAATACCAATGCGCTCCACCTCATCTGTCGCATCACGTAACCCCGCGGTATCAATAATATGCAATGGCATGCCATCTAAGTGGATATGCTCGCGCAACACATCCCGTGTGGTACCGGCAATGTCTGTGACAATAGCCGCTTCACGTCCGGCAAGAGCATTCAATAAACTGGATTTCCCGGCGTTAGGGCGACCGGCAATGACCACTTTCATCCCTTCACGCAAAATAGAACCTTGTTTCGCTTCGGCACGCACCTGATCCAACTGCGCAATAATGCCATTCAAATGTCCTTCAATTTTGCCATCGGCAAGAAAATCGATTTCTTCATCCGGAAAATCAATCGCCGCCTCGACATAAGTACGTAAATAAATAACCGAATCCACAAGCTGATTCACTTTATTGGAAAACTCACCTTGCAACGATTTCAGTGCTGAACGTGCTGCCTGTTCGGAGCTGGCATCAATTAAATCGGCAATCGCTTCCGCTTGGGCTAAATCCAATTTATCGTTCAAAAATGCCTGCTCAGAAAACTCGCCTGGGCGTGCCAACCGAATGCCATCAATAAGCAAAATCCGTTTTAGCAATAAATCTAATACAACCTGTCCGCCGTGCCCTTGAAGTTCAAGCACGTCTTCACCGGTAAAGGAGTTTGGCCCTTTAAAATACAATGCAATCCCTTGATCTAACACGGTGCCATCCGCATCTGTAAAGGGCAAATAATCTGCCATACGTGGTTTGGGGCACTTTCCTAATACCGCTTGTGCCACATCAGTGGCCTTCGGCCCTGATACACGTAAAATGCCAATACCGCCACGTCCTGGCGCAGTGGCTTGAGCTACGATTGTTTCTTTCATAAGTCTGCTCTCAAAACGTTTAATATTTTCTTCACAAGGCCACTTGTTTCCCCTAATTGGGTCGTTGACAGAACCAACAGTCAAAAAGCGTTGCGTTTTGTAACCGCACTTTATGACGCAAAAGTGCGGTCATTTTTTCGTGCATTTTTTAATTAAAATAAAAGGCACAATACGTGCCTTTTAATTCTCTAGATTTCACTATTTTTTATGACGGGTATGTAACCCTTTTTTCTCTAAACCACGATAAATCAGTTGTTGTTGGATAATCGTGATCAAGTTAGACACCAACCAATAAAGTACCAAACCTGCTGGGAACCAAAGGAAGAACACCATAAAGATTAACGGCATGAAGTTCATGATTTTTTGCTGCATCGGATCGGCAACCGGTGTCGGAGACATTTTTTGCAACAGGAACATGGAAGCGCCCATTAAAATCGGTAGGATGTAATACGGATCTTGCGCAGACAAGTCTTGAATCCAACCAAAGAACGGTGCGTGACGTAATTCAACAGCTTCCATAAACGTCCAATACAAGGCAATGAAAATTGGCATTTGTAACAAGAGCGGTAAACAACCACCTAATGGGTTTACTTTCTCGTCTTTGTAGAGTTTCATCATTTCTTGGCTCATACGCTGACGATCTTCACCGAAACGTTCGCGCATTTCTTGCAATTTAGGTTGCAACATGCGCATTTTAGCCATTGAGGTATATTGTGCTTTTGTGAGCGGATATAAAATCGCTTTAACCACTAAGGTAACACAGATGATCGCCACACCCCAGTTGTGAACTAATTGTTGAATGAATGTCAGCAACCAGAATAATGGTTTTGCAATAAACCACGCCCAACCGTAGTCCACAGTGAGATCTAAATGATCTGCAACTTGTCCCATTTCATTTTGTAATTTTGGACCGGTCCATAATTTGCTGGTTAATTTCTCGGTTGTATTCGGTTGAATCGCAACAACCGGACCGCGATACCCAATTGAGCCGATGTTGTTGGCTTTATCTGTCAAAGTATAAAGTTGATTATCGGCATCTTGGTTAGGAATCCAAGCAGAAACGAAATAATGTTGTAACACCGCAACCCAACCGGCTTTGGTATTCACTGATAAATTGGCATTTTCCATGTCACTGAAACTGTATTTTTTATAATTAGTTTCAGAAGAAGAATAAGCACCACCGGTATAAGTTGGCATCGCCACATTACCGGAGCTATCAACTAAAGTATGTCTTAACTGACCATAAGGCTCAACTTCAATCGTTTTATCACTTTGGTTATTAATTTCATAATTGACTGCAATGTCATATTCACCGCGTTTCAATACGAAAATTTTACGGTAAGTCACGCCCTCTTTTTGATAAACCAAAGGAACAATTAATTCATTTTGACCATCGGCTAATTTGAAGTTTTCACCCTCAACTTGATAATCAGCACGACCTGCTTTCGTATCAATACCATCTTTACCGATTAAACCGCTTTGAGCGATATAAACGTGTTCAGGTGTATTTTGTAACAATACAAATGGCATGTTGGAATCTAGTTCAGCATCATATTTCAACAATTCAGAACTAATAACATCCCCACCTAAGGTATTAATTTTCAAACGGAATACATCATTTTCTAAGGTAATCACTTTACCTTTTACTTGGGTATCCGTTGCGATGACTGTATTGCTCCCAGTAGAAGAAGCCGGCACATCCGAAGTGGATGTCACAGTTTGCTCAGTTGCCACAGGTTTTGGCGTGTGATAATCAAGTTGCCATTGCTGATAAACAATAAAAGACATAAAAAGTAGTGCAATGACCAACAGGCCGCGTCTTGAATCCATTATTTATTCTCTGTTTTGTTATTATTGATCTTGGGTGGAACGGGATCGTACCCACCCGCGTTTAAAGGATGACATTTTAATATACGTTTAACCGTAAGCCAACCACCTTTTACCACTCCATGCGTTTTTACAGCATCAATACCATAGCAAGAACAAGTTGGTGTGAAACGACAGCGGGGGCCAATTAATGGACTGATAACGATTTGATAAAAACGAATTAATCCAATAAGGATTTTTGCGCCAAACGAATGTGTCTTTGCCATAATTTATCCAGCGTTTGCCATAAAGTGCGGTTATCTAAGCGGCCGATTCCCTGTTTTGCTACAACAACAAAATCATAATTCGGTAAGTAATGCTGTGCTAAACGAAAAGATTCACGGCATAACCGTTTAATACGATTACGATCATGGGCTCGTTTGAGATGTTTTTTCGCCACAGTTAAACCTAAGCGAGGATGCTCAAGGTGATTTTTACGGGCAAGAATAGTGATTTCAGGTGAACTAGCGCGGAACGGCTGTTGGAAGACGTATTTAAAATGTTCGGGAGTTAACAAACGTAACTCCCTAGGAAAGTTTAGCTTAACCACATTAATATGCGATTAGGCAGATAAACTTTTACGACCTTTAGCACGACGACGAGCTAAAACTTGACGGCCATTTTTAGTTGCCATACGAGCACGGAAACCGTGAGTACGGCTACGTTTTAATACAGAAGGTTGAAATGTGCGTTTCATTATAATGTACCTAAGTCAAATAGTTTCAGTAACTGTTTCTACTTTAAACGTTGGGAAACGTTTAAATAAACAAAGATTATCAAAAAATAAGGAACGGAATTGTAATCATAAATTCAGCGTTCGTCAAATGAGATTAAGGAAAAAACACGGCAACTCGTTCATTTTTCCATCACTCACAGCATTTAAAAGCGAGGCGATTATACGGTTTTGGCTAAAAATGGCAAGCAACCTTTTTTGCTTTTTTTAGAGCCAGATAGCAGATCTTTTTCCTCCGTTATTGTAAAATGACCGCCTTTCCAACCGCACTTTATTGCCAAAAACTCGGCCGTCAAACAAGTAATACCTATATAAAACAATAAGATAAAAGGTTGGCAAGGTAATCGAAGGAAAACTATAAACCAATTAACAAGGGATATATTAACGTGGAACACCAGCCGAATTCTCTGTGGCAAAATTGCCTGTTGCAACTACAAGATAAAATTCCTACGGACGATTTCAAAATCTGGCTCTATCCGTTGCAAGCTGAGACTAGCGCAAGCGGTATCTTACTTTATGCATCAAATGCTTTTGTGCAAAAATGGGTGATTGATAACTATCTTCCTTTAATTACTGACATTGCTCGTCAAACCAGTGCAAACCCTAATCTTAACGTATCCGTTATTGAAGGCATTAAACCCACCGCACCAAAAGTAGAGAAACCTACGAAAAAACAAAGTGCGGTCGGTTTTTCGGAAGAAAAAAGCACAAATAAAACACCTTACCACTCCAACCTAAATACCAAATTGGTTTTCGAAAATTTCGTTGAGGGGAAATCCAACCAACTGGCGCGCGCTGTAGCGCAAAAGGTCGCAGATAATCCCGGCGAACAAACCTCGAACCCGCTCTTTTTATATGGTGGCACAGGCTTAGGTAAAACCCACTTATTGCACGCTATCGGTAACGGCATTATCGCCAATAATCCGGAGGCGCGCGTCGTGTATATTCACTCCGAGCGTTTTGTGCAACAAGTTGTAGCTTATATTCGTGACAATAAAATGGAAGAATTTAAAAAATTCTACCGTTCTTTAGATGCCCTGTTAGTGGATGACATTCAATTTTTCAGCGACAAAGAAAAAACCCAAGAAGAATTCTTCCATATTTTCAATACCTTATTTGAAGGTGGTCGCCAAATTATTTTGACTTCTGACCGTTATCCACGGGAAATTGAAAAAATTGAAGAACGTCTAAAATCGCGCTTTGGTTGGGGGCTCACAACAGCCATTGAACCGCCGGATCTTGAAACCCGTGTCGCCATTTTAATGAAAAAAGCGGAAGAAAATAACGTGGATTTACCCCACGATGTAGCGTTTTTTATCGGACAAAAATTACGTACTAATGTACGTGAACTAGAAGGCGCCTTAAACCGAGTAAAAGCCATGCAGGAATTTAAAGGCGAACCGATCACCATTGATTTTGTGCGTGAAACCTTAAAAGACATGTTAGCGTTACAAGATAAACTGGTAACCGTAGACAATATTCAGAAAGTAGTTGCTGAATATTACCGCATTAAAGTATCCGATTTAAAATCCAAAAATCGCTCTCGCTCAGTGGCTCGCCCACGACAAGTGGCAATGGCACTGGCAAAAGAATTAACTAACCGCAGCCTACCGGAAATTGGCAAATCCTTCGGTGACCGCGATCATACCACTGTTTTACACGCCTGTCGCACGATTGCCGGTTTCCGCGACACCGATCCGAATATTCAAGAAGATTGGGCTAACTTAATCCGAACTTTATCCGTATAGGAGTCACCAGATGCAATTTATTATTTCCCGAGAAAATTTATTAAAACCGTTGCAACAAGTGTGTGGCGTATTAAATAGCCGTCCGAATATTCCGGTGTTAAATAACGTCTTATTGCAAATTGAGAATAATCAATTAAGCATTACCGGTACGGATTTAGAAGTCGAACTTTCAACCCAAACGCCATTACTTCATGCAGAACAAGATGGCAAATTTACAATTCCGGCAAAGAAATTCTTAGATATTTGTCGTAGCTTGCCGGAAAATGCAGAAATTACCGTCACATTTGAAGAAGATCGCGCTATTGTGCGTTCTGATCGCAGTAAATTTAATTTATCCACCTTGCCGGCGGAAGATTATCCAAACCTCACAGATTGGCAATCAGAAGTGGATTTCACCCTTGAGCAAGCGACACTACGCCGTTTAATTGAAGCCACTCAATTTTCCATGGCAAATCAAGACGCGCGCTATTTCTTAAATGGTATGAAATTTGAAACGGAAGGTAATTTATTACGCACCGTCGCAACCGATGGGCACCGTTTAGCGGTTTGTACTATTCCATTAGAACAAGATTTACAGACTCATTCAGTGATTTTACCGCGTAAAGGTGTGTTAGAACTGGCACGTTTGTTGGAGCCAAGCGAGCAACCGGCGCGTTTGCAAATTGGCACAAATAACCTACGTATTCAATTAAATAACATCACATTCACATCAAAACTCATTGACGGTCGTTTCCCTGATTATCGTCGTGTGTTGCCACGCAATGCAACCCGCATCGTTGAAGCGAGTTGGGAAACCTTAAAACAAGCCTTTGTACGCGCAGCAATTTTATCTAACGAACGTTTCCGTAGCGTACGCTTACAACTCAGTGAACATCAACTAAAAATCACCGCGACCAACCCGGAACAAGAGGTGGCAGAAGAAATTATCGATGTATCTTACAGTGGCGAAGAAATGGAAGTGGGCTTTAACGTCAGCTATATTCTTGATGTGTTGAATGCGTTGAAATGCAATCAAGTGCGTATGCGCTTAACCGATGCTTCTTCCAGCTGCTTAATTGAAGATTGTGAAGACGCCAGCGCAGAATATGTGATTATGCCGATGCGCTTATAATGTATGGCGATTTCACGTTTAACCGTTGAAAATTTTCGTAATTTACAAGCCGTGGATCTGGAATTAGATCACGGCTTTAACTTTTTGGTCGGCAACAACGGCAGCGGCAAAACCAGCTTGTTGGAAGCCATTTTCTATTTAGGTCACGGACGCTCTTTTAAAAGTGCGGTCAGTAATCGGATTATTTCTTACGATCAACCGCACTTTACCCTCTTTGGGCAAATTCAAGAACAGCAACATCAATGGTCGGTAGGTTTACAAAAGCTACGCCAAGGCAACACGCTCGTAAAAATCAATAGCGAAGACGGCAATAAAATTTCCGACCTCGCACACTTGCTCCCTATGCAAATCATCACGCCGGAAGGGTTAAATTTGCTCAATGGCGGCCCAAGCTATCGCCGTGCCTTTCTGGATTGGGGCTTATTTCATCATCACGTGAGTTTTTATAATCTGTGGGCGAGTTTAAGCCGTTTACTCAAACAACGAAATGCCGCCTTACAGCAAGTTTCCGGTTATCAACAAATGAAAATTTGGGATGTGGAATTAGTCAAACTTGCTGAGCAGGTAAGCCAGCTAAGATCTGAATATGCACAAGCCTTGCAACCGGAAATTGAACAAACTTGCCGTTTATTCCTGCCGGAACTCGACATCGGCGCGAGTTTTCATCAAGGCTGGGAAAAAGAACAAAACTACGCAGAATTGCTAGAGCGTAATTTCGAACGGGATCGTGCATTAGGCTATACGGTTTCAGGCCCGCAAAAAGCTGATTTTCGTTTTAAAGCCAATGGATTGCCGGTGGAAGATATTTTATCGCGTGGTCAGCTAAAATTATTAATGTGCGCCTTGCGTTTGGCTCAAGGTGAACATTTGATGCAACAAAAACAACGCCATTGTATTTTCCTTATTGATGACTTTGCCTCCGAGTTGGATCAAACTAAACGCAGTCTTCTCGCCGAACGCCTACAAAACAGTGGATCACAAGTTTTTGTCACCGCCATTACACAAAACCAGCTCAAAGAAATGCAACCGAAAAAGCACCGCACTTTTAAGATTGAGTCAGGCAAAATTGAATTGTTATAAAGAAATTAGCCTCCAGTTTGGAAGGCTAATCTCAAGAGAGTAGATCACTTCTGACTACAAACCGCAATAAAATGTAATTTACGTTCAGGGTCATTAAAAGTGCTAAACATTTTCTTAAACTGCTCACGATTTTCTGCTTTAAGAGCATTTTTTATGATTTTTAATGTACCTAACACGCCTTCGTCATAAATCATTCCTTTTGGCGACAACAGTGTCATCTCTCCAGAAAAAGTTTCGATATTACGAAAACCACTGTCTAAAAACACTTGTTTCCAACCGTCTTTGGTTAATGGCGTGACCGTCACATTGATGGCATTGCGCATATTTTCCAAAATGGTTTTATGGTCATCGCCCACTAACATCACATCATGAGTCAGCAAAAAGCCACCCGGTTTCAATACGCGAAAATATTCAGCAACTGCCTTCATTTTAGCCTCAACAGGCAGCATGGTGAGCATGGCCTCATTAATCACAATATCAAACGTATTGTCTTCAAAAGGTAATTTCATCGCATTGGCGCGTTGCACATGAATTTTGTCCTGCAAGTTATTCGCTGCAATATTGGCCTTGGCTTTTTCCAAGGCGTTTTCATCTAAATCAACACCTTCAATCCGGCAACCATATTGCTTCGCCAATCCAATGGCGGTGGTACACATATTACAGGCCACTTCCAGTACTTTTTTATCTTTATTAAAATCACCGCTTGCAATTAACCAATCGGTGGCTTTACGACCGCCCGGACGCAAACGGGTTTTACCTAAACGTGCCAAAAAATTATGACCGACTTCATCTTTAGCCATCTGATTTCTCCTAAATAAAATAGCAACGATCTTTATTATAAATAAATCTCATTTCTATTAAAGAAAAAAGATAAAAAATTCAAATGTCGTTGATAGTCAATAACATTCTAAAAATGCTCGATTTATGCCTTATTTTAGTTAGAATATAAAAGATTTTTAACATAAAAGGAGTAAACCAATGAAATTTAAAACTCTCTTAGCCGTAAGCATCAGCGCAATCTGTGCTGCAAGCATGGCGAACGCCCATGAACACAAACACGATCACATGGCACCTGCCGGTGCTTCTATTGAAGTAAAAGTACAACAACTTGACCCGGTTAACGGTAATAAAGATGTGGGTACTGTTACCATTACCGAATCCAACTACGGTTTGGTCTTTACACCAAACTTAAACGGATTAGAAGCAGGTTTACATGGCTTCCATATTCACCAAAACCCAAGCTGTGATCCGAAAGAAAAAGACGGTAAATTAACTGCAGGGCTTGCTGCAGGCGGTCACTGGGATCCGAAAGAAGCCAAACAGCATGGTTTCCCATGGCAAGATGATGCGCACTTAGGCGATTTACCGGCATTAACCGTATTACATGATGGCACAGCGACTAACCCTGTTCTTGCACCGCGTATCAAACACCTTGATGACGTTCGTGGTCATTCTATCATGATCCACGTGGGCGGCGACAACCACTCTGACCACCCTGCTCCACTTGGTGGTGGCGGTGCACGTATGGCCTGCGGTGTAATCAAATAATTAATAATGAAAACAAAAAGGCTGACAAATGTCAGCCTTTCTTTTTATAAAAGTGCGGTTAAAAAATCCGATATTTCTCGCTAATCAAATCTATTTACCCTTATCCTCTCTTGTTTTAGAATACGCACCCTTTGAATCTCGTTATAAAATGAAGGAAAGTAAACTATGGAAGAATCTCAACAACTAGAAAAACTCCCCCAAGTGGTCACCGGAATATTAAAAATCGTTTTAAGCTCTGCGCTAATTGCGTTAGCCTTTGTACTTATTATCGCCCTCGTCAAAATTACGTATTCTTTGGCAATGATGGTCTTAAATACCTCAACCATTGTGCCTTATAACGTTGCTGAACAAGCGGTCATGTTTTTCCTCTATTTCGGTTTTATCGGTCTTATCGTGCAATATTTCAAAAGCGGTTACCATTTCCCTCTGCGTTATTTTATTTACGCCGGTATCACCGCCATGTTGCGTCTGATCATCGTCAATCACGAAAGTTCGGTAGATACCCTTCTCTTCGCCTGCGCCATTTTAATTATGGTAATCGCGTTATGCTTAGTGCTCTATTCCAATAAATTAAGAAATATCTAAAATAAAAGTGCGGTCAAAAAACAATTTGATTTTCCACCGCACTTTAAAGATAAAAAAGGTGAGCCCGTTGCTCACCTTTTTACATTACTCTTCCATATATCCTAGGCTACGCAAGGCACGTTCATCGTCTGCCCAGCCGGATTTCACTTTCACCCAAAGTTCCAGATGGACTTTATTATCAAATAAACGCTCCATATCTAAACGGGCTTCCGTACCGATTTTTTTCAATTTTTCACCTTTGTGACCGATAACGATTTTTTTCTGTCCGTCACGCTCAACCAAAATCAGGGCATTAATTTCATACGTACCGCGCTCGTTCACCTTAAATTGCTCAATTTCCACGGTCACAGAATAAGGTAATTCTTCCCCCATAAAGCGCATTAATTTTTCGCGAATGATTTCCGATGCCATAAAACGTTGCGAACGATCAGTGACATAATCTTCCGGGAAATGGTGTACACCCGGGCGCAAAGACTTACGCACGATGTTTTCAATCACCTCTAAATTATTCCCTTTTTCAGCAGAAATCGGCACGATATCGGTAAAGGTAAATTTACTGCTGATTTCCGTAATAAATGGCAATAAATCATCTTTATTCTTAATGTTATCGATTTTATTAATGGCAAGTACAACCGGCACATTTGTTTTGCGAAGTTTATTAAGCACCATTTCATCGTCATCATTCCAATGAGTGCCATCCACCACAAAAATGACTAAATCCACATCAGTGATCGCACTGCTGGCAGCACGATTCATTAAGCGGTTGATGGCCCGTTTTTCCTCAATGTGTAGCCCCGGTGTATCCACGTAAATTTCTTGATATGGACCTTCGGTTTTAATGCCTACAATACGATGACGGGTCGTTTGCGCTTTGCGCGATGTAATAGAAATTTTTTGTCCGAGAATTTTATTCAGTAAGGTGGATTTCCCCACGTTCGGACGACCTACAATGGCAATAAAGCCACAATACGTTTCAAGTTGTTCTGTCATTTGATATTTAACTCTTGAAGAATTTGTTCTGCTGCCGCTTGTTCTGCTTTACGACGGCTGGAACCTTTACCGATAAAAGTGCGGTCATTATCTGAAATGGAACACTCCACAATAAATAATTGGTTATGGGCTTCCCCTTGAATACTTACCACATGATAAGTGGGTAACGGTTGGCGATTGCCTTGTAAATATTCCTGTAAACGGGTTTTGGCATCTTTTTGATTGTCGCCCGGTTTAATCGTTTCAAGGAGCGTTTGATACCAACGATTCACGATCTGTGTCGCATGACTTAAGCTGCTATCCAGTGAAATGGCCCCAATAATCGCTTCAACACAATCCGCTAAAATAGATTCACGGCGAAAACCGCCACTTTTTAACTCGCCTTGCCCAAGGGATAAATAATCCCCCAGTTGAAAATCGCGAGCAAGAATGGCTAAGGTTGGCTCACGCACCAAGGTCGCGCGCATCCGGCTCAACTCGCCCTCATTGCATTTGGGAAACTGGTGAAACAAGGCTTCTGCAATGGTTAAATTCAAAATGGCATCGCCTAAGAACTCTAGGCGTTCATTGTGATTATGCCCTGCACTACGATGGGTAAGTGCTTGCTTAAGCAAGGCGACATCTTGGAAATGATAGCCAATTTTTCGTTGTAAACGATCTAAGTTATCTTCTCGCATATTATTGAATTTTCTGGAACAAGCGCTCGGTGCGAACGCCGGTTGGCCATTCATCCTGTTCTTTCTTTAAACTCAGCCAAATATAGGTCGCTTTACCCACAATATTTTGTGACGGCACAAAGCCCCAAAAACGGCTATCTTCACTGTTGTTACGGTTGTCCCCCATCACAAAATAGTGATCTTCCGGTACAACCCATTCCGTTACATAATTTTCTTGTTTACTAAAGGCTTTATAACGATACCCTTCGTTAATAGGCTGTGGATACCAGTGAATGGCGTGTACCACATCCCCCGTTTCAACGGTTTCTAACGGCGCCGGGCCATATTGCACTTTTCCGCTGTGATCTCGCCCTAAAATAAAACGGAAATTGTCATTAGGTTCAGGTTGGGTATAGCTGAATTCTTTGATATTGCAATCTGCTAAACACTCTTTACCGTCTTTGGCGTAAACCAAGGTTAAATGACGATTGGCTTCATTATAAATCACGCGATCGCCCGGTTTGCCGACAATACGTTTTATATAGTCTGTGCTTGGTGATTCCGGCGCTTTGAACACAATCACATCACCACGTTGCGGCTCGCCCATTTTCACAAGGGTATTTTGGAAAATCGGATCTTTAATACCGTAATCAAATTTGTTCACCACGATGAAATCACCAATGCGTAGCGTTGGTTCCATGGAGGAAGAGGGAATTTGAAACGGCTCAAAAATAAACGAACGCACAATTAACACAAAAGCCAACACAGGAAACAGAGAAGCAACAAATTCGGAACTTTCGGAAATCGGTTCAATGTTGTTTTTTTCTTCATCACTGAGGCTTTTGCCACTGCGTTGCTCTAAACGAGAGATTTGTCTGGCGCGCTTCGGCAATACCCCAAAACGTAAATAACACCAGACGGCACCTGAAAGTGCGGTGAAAATAATCAGTAAAATAGAAAACGTATTAGGCAACTGAAAATGATCCAACACTTTCCATAAACCGTATCCAATCGCGATTAAAATAATCGTAAATAAGTTCGACATTGCTACTTCCTTATTTATCTTTTCCTACATGTAAGATGGCTAAGAACGCTTCCTGCGGCACTTCCACGTTACCGAGCTGTTTCATCCGTTTCTTACCTTCTTTTTGTTTTTGCAATAATTTTTTCTTACGGCTCACGTCGCCACCATAGCATTTTGCCAACACGTTTTTACGCAATTGTTTCACGGTGGAACGGGCAATAATGTGGTTACCAATTGCGGCTTGAATCGCAATGTCAAATTGTTGGCGCGGAATTAATTCACGCATTTTTTCCACCAACTCACGACCACGATACGGTGCGTTGTCTTTGTGTACGATTAATGCAAGAGCATCCACGCGCTCGCCATTAATCATAATGTCCACGCGAACCATATCCGCGGTCTGGAAGCGTTTGAAACCATAATCTAAAGAAGCATAACCGCGCGATGTAGATTTGAGACGATCGAAGAAGTCCAATACCACTTCACCCATCGGAATTTCATAGGTCAACGCCACTTGGTTGCCGTGGTAAACCATGTGTGTTTGCACCCCACGTTTTTCCACACACAACGTAATCACGTTGCCTAAATAGGCCTGTGGTAACAACATGTTACATTCCGCAATCGGTTCGCGAATTTCTGCGATATTGTTCAGCGGAGGCAGTTTTGACGGGCTATCAACATAAACCACCTCGCCATTAGTCAATTCCACTTCATAGACTACAGTTGGTGCGGTCGTGATTAAATCTAAGTCATATTCCCGCTCCAAACGTTCCTGAATAATTTCCATGTGCAACAAGCCAAGGAAACCACAGCGGAAACCAAAGCCAAGTGCGGTGGAATTTTCCGGTTCATAGAACAGGGAGGCGTCATTTAAACTTAATTTACCGAGCGCGTCACGGAAGGCTTCGTAATCGTCAGAGCTGATTGGGAATAAGCCCGCGTAAACCTGCGGCTTAACTTTCTTAAATCCCGGTAATACGGAACTCGCCGGCGTGTTATGGTGAGTTAAAGTATCCCCCACCGGAGCGCCTAAAATATCTTTAATGGCGCAGACCACCCAACCTACTTCGCCACAATTTAAGACGGTGGTATCCACTTGTTTTGGCGTAAAAATCCCTAAACGATCAACGTTGTAAGCCTGTCCTGTGGACATTACTTTGATTTTATCGCCTTTGCGTAACGTCCCGTTTTTAATACGAACCAAAGACACCACGCCTAAATAATTATCGAACCAGGAGTCAATAATTAACGCCTGTAATGGCGCATTCGGATCACCTTCCGGCGAGGGAATTTTGGCCACAATTTCTTCTAATACATCTTCAATGCCCACACCGGTTTTTGCAGAACAACGCACCGCATCAATCGCATCAATACCTACGATATCTTCAATTTCCTCAGCAACACGTTCAGGTTCTGCGGCAGGTAAGTCGATTTTGTTTAAAATCGGTACCACTTCCAAGTTCATTTCAATGGCTGTATAACAGTTTGCCAAGGTTTGCGCTTCTACACCTTGTCCGGCATCCACCACCAATAAAGCACCTTCACAGGCGGCAAGAGAGCGGGATACCTCATAAGAAAAGTCAACGTGTCCAGGTGTGTCGATAAAATTCAGTTGATAGGTTTCGCCGTCTTTGGCTTTATAGTTCAACGTCACACTTTGAGCTTTAATCGTAATCCCGCGCTCACGCTCAAGATCCATCGAATCCAACACTTGCTCCTCCATTTCGCGATCAGACAAACCGCCACAAGTTTGGATTAAACGATCCGATAAGGTAGATTTACCGTGGTCAATATGGGCAATAATAGAAAAGTTGCGAATATTCTTCATAAATAGGTAAGTTTTCTCATTCAAAAGTCATAAAATTTAACTGGCGGATTGTACCCGAAAAGTGCGGAAATCGCTAGAAAAGAAAAGGAAAAGTGCGGTCAGTTTTTAGTACGTTTAAAAAAACAAAACCCCGAATTGCTTCGGGGTTTCTTTTTCATTCAACTTGAAATTACAAGCTTTCAGTGAAAGTACGAGTAATAACGTCGCGTTGTTGTTCAGGTGTTAAAGAGTTGAAACGCACGGCGTAACCGGAAACACGAATGGTTAATTGTGGATATTTTTCCGGATGTAATACGGCGTCTTCTAATGTTTCACGACGTAATACGTTCACGTTCAAGTGTTGACCACCTTCTACTTTCACAGTTGGTGCAACGTTTACCGGTAATTCGCGGTATTCGATTTGACCTAATTCGCTTACTGCTACGATTTGATCTTCTGCGTAATCACCTTTTGCACATAAACAACGTGCTTCACCTTTTTCGCTATCTAACAACCAGAAAGAGTTTAAAAGATTGTCATTAGCCGCTTGGGTAATTTGGATACCTTTAATCATAAAATGCCTCCTAAATTTGGCTTTTCTGTATATTAATTGAACTGCGCGGATTTTATCAAAAATTTTGAAGTTTTCAAATTAATTTGACTTTAATTTGATATAGAACCGAAGTCCTTTTTTTTAATTCATTTTCAATATTTGATACATATCAAAGATAATCCGTTCTAGGTATGCGTAATTTAACAAAATAAGCCTTATTTAATTACATCTTGATAACAAACAAATCACGCTTATTGCTATGAATTTCACGATGGCTTCATTATAATTCCCGCTACGCAAAATTAGATGGGAACCCCATGATGAAAACCTGGACAGATGTCATTGGGCAGGAAAAACAACAGCCTTATTTTCAACAAGTGTTGCAACGTGTACATGCAGAACGGGAACTGGGGAAAATTATTTACCCGCCGGCACCGGACGTGTTCAATGCCTTTAAATTAACAGAATTCGAACAGGTCAAAGTGGTGATTTTAGGGCAAGATCCTTACCACGGACCAAATCAAGCGCACGGCTTATCCTTTTCCGTTAAACCCGGTGTCAAACCTCCACCCTCTTTGTTAAATATGTATAAAGAATTGTCTAATGACATTGAGGGCTTTCAGGTGCCGAATCATGGCTATTTAGTGGAATGGGCGCAACAAGGCGTGTTGTTGCTTAACTCGGTATTAACCGTAGAACAAGGTTTAGCTCATTCCCACGCGAATTGGGGTTGGGAAATCTTTACGGATAAAGTCATTGAAGCCTTAAACCAACATCGCGAAAATCTGGTCTTTCTATTATGGGGTAGCCCGGCACAGAAAAAAGGGCAATTTATTGATCGCCAAAAACATTGTGTTTTAACCAGCGTGCATCCATCGCCGCTGTCTGCCCATCGCGGCTTTTTTGGATGCCACCATTTTTCGAAAACCAACGCCTATTTACAACAACATGGTATTGCCCCGATTAATTGGCAATTAAGCGCGCTTTAGCGTTGTTATCAGAACCATTACAGGAATTTTTATGTTAGCGATTATTTCTCCCGCAAAAACATTAGATTTTGAGAATGCAGTGCCCAAAAAACTCCCGCATTTTCAACCGCACTTTTTAGCGCAAAGCCAGCAACTGATCGATATTTGCCGTGAACTGACACCGGCAGAGATTGGTTCATTAATGTCAATCAGCGATAAACTCGCCGGACTCAATGCCGCCCGTTTTGCCGAATGGCAACAAAACCATAACGAACACAATGCCAAAGCAGCGGTTTATGCGTTCAAAGGCGATGTTTACACCGGATTAGATATTGAATCTCTCAACGAAGAAGATGTGTTATTTGCCCAGCAACACTTGCGTATTTTATCCGGCTTATATGGCTTATTAACGCCATTAGATTTAATCCAGCCATACCGTTTGGAAATGGGGACAAAACTCGCCAACCCGAAAGGCAAGGATTTATATGCGTTCTGGCACAATGTCATTACGCCGGTATTGCAACAAGCGATCGATCAGCAAAACGGTACACTCATTAACTTGGCATCTGATGAATATTACAAATCAGTGCAAGAACACAAGCTCAAAGGTAACATCATTAAACCGGTATTTTTAGATAACAAAAATGGGAAGTATAAAGTGATTAGCTTCTATGCTAAAAAGGCACGCGGCTTAATGTGTCGTTACCTCATTCAACATCGCATTAGCGACGTAGAACAACTCAAGGAATTCGACCTTGGTGGCTACTGGTTTGACAGCGCGGCATCTACTAAAACGGAATTTGTCTTTAAACGGGATTTGGCGGAATAAACATGATGAAAAAAACACTTGTTATTTTGACCGCACTTTTCCTAACAGCGTGCGTTTCCAACTCACAATTAGACGTGCCGCAAAGTATTCAACACAACGATAAAACCTACCAACTTGCTACCCAACAAGATTTGGGCAGTGTCGCTCGTTATGTTTATCTGTTGCCGGGCGAAACGCCGAAAGAATGGCAAAGTGCGGTGGAAATTTTACTCGATCGAAACTTTCAAAACCGCACCTTACAGGAACGCATTGATTTGCGTAAACGGGTTTATACCAACACCGGCGTGAAAAATTTTCAGCTTTATAAACAAGACGAAACGTTGTACGCCTATGTCATTTATGAGCCGTCCGAACAAAACAAAGATTGGCAAATCGACATGGCAAAGGGTAAAGAATTGCCGTTTTGTGGCTTTGTGCAATATCAGTATTCTTTGAAAATTCCGAAAAATTACAAACTCGGCAATATGAATAGCAAACGCGTGGTCAACCATTTGAAAAAATATTTGGTTGAGAAAGAAATGAAACAACTGAGCAAAGCAGATTGGCTGTTGGGATGTAAAGCGTAATGCCGGCTTCTGAATATTCCGCTCAAGTCAAAAAGGCGGCGCATTTTTCTATTATCACCGCCTTAGTGTTGATTATCGTAAAAGGCATAGCTTGGTGGCAAACAGGCTCGGTGAGTATGCTCGCCTCAATCACCGATTCCATGTTGGATTTATTGGCTTCGTTCATGAGCATGCTGATTTTGCGTTTTGCTTTAATGCCCGCCGATCACAACCACTCTTTTGGCCATGGTAAGGCGGAATCTCTCGCCTCTTTGGTGCAAAGTGCCTTTATTTCCGGTTCGGCGATTTTCCTGTTACTGCAAGGCATACACCGTTTTAATTCCCCGCAAGCCTTGAACAATACAATACTGGGTATGTTGGTCACCGTATTTTCTATTTTTGCGACACTATTATTAGTGTGGTACCAAGGACGCGTAATTGAAGAAACGGATAGTCCGGCAATTAAAGCGGATCGGTTGCATTATCAAACAGATTTGCTCATGAACTTTGCCATTTTGATTTCCTTAGGCTTGAGTGTACACGGTATTTTATGGGCAGATGCGGTTTTTGCGATTTTAATCTCCCTTTATATTTTATTAAATGCGGCCAAAATGCTGTTTAGTTCAACGCAATTATTGCTTGATCAAATGTTACCGCCAGAGGAAATTGAACAAATTAACGCGGTGCTTAACCAAGAAATTGCCCAAGATCCGCGCATTCTCGGGTTTCATGCGTTACGCACCCGTCGTTCCGGGGCGATTCGTTTTATTCAATTTCACCTCGAATTGGCGGATGAACTGTCTTTTATCGAAGCGCATGACATCACCGAACATTTGGAAACACGGTTAAAAACAACGTTCCCACACAGCGATATTGTGATCCATCCGGAACCCACATTTGTTGTACAACAAGAAATGCAGCACATAAAAAAAATGCTATAATTCGAGCACGTTTAACCTAAACAATCGATTTTTAAATTAAAACTTTATGTAAGGGATAACTTATGATTAAAAAAATTGCAGTACTAACAAGTGGTGGTGACGCACCGGGCATGAACGCGGCAATTCGCGCAGTGGTTCGCGCAGGGTTGTCTGAAGGGTTGGAAGTTTATGGTATCTATGACGGCTATTATGGCTTATACCACAACAACATTAAGCAATTAACCCGCTACAGTGTATCCGACATCATCAACCGTGGTGGTACCTGTTTAGGTTCCGCTCGCTTCCCGGAATTTAAAGATCCCGAAGTGCGAGCAAAATGTGCCGACATCCTACGTTCTCACGGCATTGATGCTCTCGTCGTTATCGGCGGGGATGGTTCCTACATGGGGGCGAAATTATTGACCGAAGAACACGGTTTCCCATGCGTTGGTATTCCGGGCACAATCGATAACGACGTTGCCGGCACCGACTATACCATCGGCTACCAAACCGCATTACAAACCGCAGTTGAAGCCATTGACCGTTTACGTGACACCTCCAGTTCCCACCAACGTATTTCCATCGTAGAAATCATGGGCCGCCACTGCAGTGACCTCACCATCTCTGCAGGGATTGCCGGCGGATGTGAATACATTGTGGCCTCAGAAGTGGAATTTAACCGCGAAGAACTGATTCGCCAAATTGAACGTAGCATCATCAAAGGCAAACGCCACGCAATTATTGCGATCACTGAATTAATCTGTGACGTGAACGAATTAGCGAAAGAAATCGAAGATCGCGTTCACCATGAAACCCGCGCCACCATTTTAGGCCACATCCAACGTGGCGGCACACCATGTGCATTTGACCGCATCCTCGGTTCCCGCATGGGGGTCTATGCTATCGACTTATTGCTTCAAGGCAAAGGCGGTTATTGTGTAGGGATTCAAAATGAACAGCTGGTTCACCACGATATTATCGATGCTATCAATAATATGCGCCGTGAATTCAAGGCAGATTGGTTAAAGATGTTTAAACGTTTAGACTAAATACTATCATTTTTAGCCAAAACAAAAGTGCGGTCAAAATCCATTGTGTTTTTTGACCGTATTTTTTTATGCCCCGAAATAGCCGACTAACTCTTAAAATTCTTTACCCAGTCAATCTCAACAACACCAACACCTCATAATGCGAGGTATGTGGGAACATATCGAACAGTTGGATTTTTTCCAGTTGATAATAGGTCAAAGATCGCAAGTCTTTGCCCATGGTTTCCGCGTTGCAACTGGAATACAAAATAAAGTGCGGTTGCATTTTATTGAGAAATTCAGCAAGCGATTGACCAATGCCTCGACGAGGTGGGTTGACGATAACCAAATCCGGTTTATCCGCTTGAGCCAAGGCAAAATTTGCCGCATCTAACGACTGAAAATGAACTTGCTTGTCCAATCCGAGTTGTTGTGCTGATAATTTCGCGGCAGCAATGGCAGAAGCGGAAATTTCAATGCCGGTGAGGTGAATTTGTTGTTCCGGGTTCTGCATTTGCAACGCTTTCAAGCAATGTAGCCCGAAACCGCCCACACCACAGAATAAATCCCAAAGTTGACGAATAGGCAGGTCTTTTATCCATTGTTGTGCCGTGCCGTATAACCCTTCAGCAACTTGCGGGTTGGTTTGAAAGAACCCCTGCGGCCGAATAAAAAGTGGAATGCCGTTAAAGGTCTCAGGCAACGTGTGTTGCTCCGTTAGGAAAATCTCTTTTTCGCCTTCTAAAATCGCGGCATTTTGCGGCTGGATATTCACGCTAATGACGGCAAGTTGCGGCAATTTTTGACGTAATCTCGCCAATTCCCGTTGAATCAACGGCAATTTGGCTTCCGAACGTAACACAAAGCGCAACATGAGTTGGTGGCTGTGTTGGCTTTCTGTCAATAAAAGATGTTTTAATTCGCCTTTTTGCTTTGTCACGTTGTAGGGCACAAGCCCGGCGCGCGCGATGAAATCTTTGAGAAGAGGAAAGATAGCTTGAAAACGTTGTGGATAAAGTGGGCAATCGCATAAATCCACCGCACTTTGTGGCTCTCGCGGATCCGGTAGAATCCCCAAAATGGGGCGTTCGACAGCACTACTCACCACCATTTTGGCTTTGTTGCGAAACCCTTCTTGGGCAGATTGAAAAGGCGCAAACCAACTCAAATGAGATGTATCTAAACCGTGCAGCTGCTGTTGCAAGTGAACGGTTTTCTGTTCTAGTTGAACGGCATAGGGCAATTCCAACCATTGACAAGAACGACAATCGCCTCGTTGATAATGTTCACATTGCATCATATTAATTTTTCGCTGCCAGCCATTGCTGTTGAAGTGCAGTTAGTTTTTGACGATTTTCCAACCAACGGGGGGCACATTCCAGTTCCGGCCAAGTCAGTTTTTTGCGTTTGAATAGGCTTTGTAGGCGCTTTTGGCGCAACAAAAAGTGCGATTGTTTTTCTGAGAGTTTTAAATTGTCTAAAACTTGGATAACACCGCCCCGCTCATTGCAAAGTAACAACAAATCACAGCCGGCGCTCAGCGCTTGTTCGCTACGCGCCACAAAATCGCCCATGAATCCAGCCCCTTTCATGCCGAGATCGTCAGAGAAAATGGCGCCGCTGAAATTCAATTGAGCACGCAAGATGTCTTGTAACCAAAATTTAGAACCACTTGCGGGTTGGCTGTCACATTGGGAATAAATCACATGTGCCGGCATGATGGCTTGCAGAAGATTTTGTTCGATAAGTTGTTGGAACGGTTGAATGTCCTGATTGAAAATATCTTCTTGGCTCCGTTCGTCATAAGGCGTTTCCAAATGAGAATCGGCAATCACATGACCATGCCCAGGAAAATGTTTTCCCGTTGCAGCCATGCCGGCTTGATGCATACCGCGAATAAAATTAGCCGCCAAATCCACCGCACTTTTTATCTCGCAACCAAAACTGCGATCGCCGATGGCTTTACATTGATGTCCAAGATCCAACACGGGTGCAAAGCTCAAATCAATATCAAGTGCGGTCATTTCTGCCGCCATTTGCCATCCGGCTTCAAATGCCATTTTTTGTTGTGCAATCGGATCTTCAATCAGTGCGGAAAACGCCTGCATTGCAGGAAGTTGGGTGAAGCCGTCACGAAAACGCTGTACTCTGCCACCTTCTTGATCCACCGTAATCAACAAGGGCTTTTTCACCTTTTGTCGCACAGATTGAATCAATGCTTGTAATTGCGCACGGTCGTGAAAATTACGGGTAAAGAGAATCAATCCCGCCACGAGCGGGTGTTTCAATAATTCAATTTCTTCTTGTTCCAGCTCGTAACCGGCTAAGTCAATGAATAGTGTAGACATTTTAGTTCAAGCGAAGA
Organism: Aggregatibacter sp. Marseille-P9115; assembly: GCF_920939465.1. Lineage (GTDB taxonomy): Bacteria > Pseudomonadota > Gammaproteobacteria > Enterobacterales > Pasteurellaceae > Aggregatibacter > Aggregatibacter segnis_B. The sequence continues at coordinate 1,558,229 of NZ_OV100759.1, read as the reverse complement.
TATAAGCGGTAATTGACGCTATCCGCCGTTGGTCGAGCCAATGTGAGCGGTTGTTTTTGCAGCGGTTGCAACGCCAACCTATGCCAAATAACAGGCTCTTCAGCAGTCACGGTCACGCCGTGTTTGTCATACCAAAACAGGCGGTAAGCCAAGTTGACCGTCTGTTCGGTTTTATTTTTGACCCAAGCACTGTCACGATCAACACTCGCTTCCAGTCTTTCTGCCGCAGGGGCTTCAATATTTAAAATCGGGCTTTGCGTATTTAATAAGGTTGGCACCTTTGCGCTACATCCCGCTAAAAGTGCGGTCAAAAAAAAGAGAGAAATACACTTTTTCATTATTTATCCAACATCTTACCTAAAGGCTCACCGCCAACGAGATGCATATGTAAATGGAACACTTCTTGTCCGCCGTGTTTGTTGCAGTTGACAATCAAACGATAACCGTCTTGCGCAATGCCTTCTTGTGCAGCAAGTTTAGCCGCAACCGTGAACAGACGACCTAAGGTCACTTCATCTTGTTCGGTCACATCGTTTACAGTTGGAATGAGCTTGTTTGGAATGATTAAAATATGGGTTTTGGCTTGTGGTGCAATATCGCGAAATGCGGTGACAAGTTCATCTTGATAAACGATATTCGCAGGAATTTCTTTGCGGATAATTTTGCTGAAAATAGTTTCTGCTGCCATGATTTTCTCCTTAAAAAATATTGCGTTTTGTGACCGCACTTTTTAACAGAAAACCACTAAAATAGCAATTTATCAGACCATCTTTGATGTCATCGAGAAAGGCTGTTTATTACACCGATCTAATTATTGACAAAGAACAAAATTCTCGCATTAAAAAGGAGAAATATTTTTACTTTGCGGGGGAAAGAAAATATAATTAACAAAGCTTATAAATTTTCAAATTTTTTTAAGTTTCTAGGTCTTTCCTTGTAATACAACGTTGTGAATGGCGGTATTTAGGGGGCAAATAATGAAAGGGAATTCTGAAATGAATACCGAAACGTCTAAAACAACTTGTATGGTCTCTCCGGCGGAAATGAGCCAAATTGGCGAGGATGTCGGCGTTTATAAGGCCACTAAGAAACGAATTTTATCCTTTTTCTCTGCAATTCCGGCGGGCGCATTTATTGCTTTAGCATTTGTTTTTTACACCACAACACAAACAGGAAATGTCGGTGCTTCGTGGGGGTTAACCAAACTGGTCGGCGGGATTGTGTTCTCTCTTGGTGTGATTATGGTTGTTGTCTGTGGTTCAGAGTTATTTACATCTTCCACGATGACAATGGTCGCCCGTGCAAGCGGACGAATTAGTAGTTTTCAAATGCTGCGAAATTGGATTGTGGTTTATTTCGGCAATTTCGTTGGCGCACTTTTTATTGTTTTTCTTATTTGGTTTGCTGGTCAAACAATGGCAGCCAATGGGCAGTGGGGGCTCACCATTTTGACGACTGCTCAACATAAGATTCACCATTCATGGTTTGAAGCTTTTTGTTTGGGGATTTTGTGTAACGTGATGGTGTGTATTGCCATTTGGATGACCTACGCAGGAAAAACATTGACAGATAAAGCATTCATTATGATTTTACCTATTGCTTTGTTTGTTGCGTCAGGATTCGAGCACAGTGTAGCAAACATGTTTATGATCCCAATGGGGATTATGACTGCACACTTTAGCGCCCCGGAATTTTGGCAAGCAATTAATATCGATCCTCAACAATTCGCGGATTTAGATCTTTATCATTTTGTGGTGAAAAATTTAATTCCGGTGACATTGGGGAACATTGTTGGCGGTGGTTGTTGTATTGGATTGGCCTTATGGTCAATCAACCGACCTCATTAATCGGTTCACAAAAGGAAGGAAACGCAAGTTGTTTGTTTCCTTCCTAAACAGGTTTATTTTTATCAATAATCTAAAAGAGGAATGTTATGACTCAATTAACAGAAGCTCAACAAAAGGCTTGGGAAGGTTTTGTCGGTGGTGACTGGCAAAATGAAGTCAACGTGCGTGACTTTATCCAAAAAAACTATACACCATATGAAGGTGATGAATCTTTCTTAGCCGATGCAACCCCTGCAACAACTGCGTTGTGGGATAAAGTCATGGAAGGCATCAAAATCGAAAACAAAACGCACGAGCCGTTAGATTTTGACACAGACAACCCATCAACCATCACTTCTCACAAACCTGGCTATATCAACAAAGAATTAGAAAAAATCGTTGGTCTTCAAACTGATGCCCCATTAAAACGTGCCATTATGCCATACGGCGGTATCAAAATGGTTAAAGGCTCTTGTGAAGTTTATGGCCGTCAATTAGATCCTGAAGTAGAACATATTTTCACTGAATATCGTAAAACCCATAACCAAGGCGTATTTGATGTATATACACCGGATATCCTTCGTTGCCGTAAATCTGGCGTGTTAACCGGTTTGCCGGATGCTTACGGTCGTGGTCGTATTATCGGTGACTATCGTCGTTTAGCCGTTTACGGTATCGACTATTTAATGGCCGATAAGAAAAAACAATTCGACTCACTCCAAGCAAGATTAGAACGTGGTGAAGACATTCAAGCGACTATTCAGTTGCGTGAAGAAATTGCTGAACAACATCGTGCATTAGGCAAAATGAAAGAAATGGCCGCCTCTTATGGCTTCGATATTTCTAACCCGGCGACTAACGCACAAGAAGCGGTTCAATGGACTTACTTTGCTTACTTAGCAGCGGTGAAATCACAAAACGGTGCGGCAATGTCTTTCGGTCGTATTTCTTCCTTCTTAGATATTTACATCGAACGTGATTTGAAAAACGGCAAAATCACCGAACAAGAAGCACAAGAATTAATTGACCACTTAGTCATGAAACTTCGTATGGTGCGTTTCTTACGTACGCCTGAATACGATCAATTATTCTCCGGCGACCCAATGTGGGCAACCGAAACCCTTGGTGGTATGGGCTTAGACGGTCGTACATTAGTGACCAAAAACAGCTTCCGTATTTTACATACCCTTTACACTATGGGCCCATCTCCGGAACCAAACTTAACTATCCTTTGGTCTGAAAAATTACCTGAAGCATTCAAACGTTACTGTGCAAAAGTATCTATTGATACGTCTTCCGTACAATACGAAAACGACGACTTAATGCGTCCGGATTTCAACAGCGATGACTATGCGATTGCTTGTTGTGTATCCCCAATGGTGGTCGGTAAACAAATGCAATTCTTCGGTGCCCGTGCGAACTTGGCAAAAACTTTGCTATACGCAATCAACGGCGGTATCGATGAGAAAAACGGTATGCAAGTCGGTCCGAAAACCGAGCCAATCAAAGATGAAGTGCTTGATTTCGACACCGTAATGACCCGCATGGACAGTTTCATGGATTGGTTGGCAACACAATATGTGACTGCATTAAACATCATCCACTTCATGCATGACAAATATGCTTATGAAGCCGCATTAATGGCATTCCATGATCGTGATGTTTACCGTACGATGGCTTGCGGTATCGCAGGACTTTCCGTTGCAGCCGACTCTTTAGCTGCAATCAAATACGCGAAAGTAAAACCAATTCGTGGCGACATCAAAGATAAAAACGGTAATGTTGTGGCTTCTAACGTGGCAACCGACTTCGAAATCGAAGGCGAATATCCGCAATTCGGTAACAACGATGCTCGTGTAGATGATATCGCATGCGACTTAGTTGAACGTTTCATGAAGAAAATTCAAACCCACAAAACTTATCGCAACGCGACTCCGACACAATCCGTGCTTACTATCACTTCTAACGTGGTATATGGTAAGAAAACAGGTAATACACCGGACGGTCGTCGCTCTGGCGCACCATTCGGACCAGGTGCAAACCCAATGCACGGTCGTGACCAAAAAGGTGCGGTAGCGTCTTTAACTTCTGTGGCTAAACTACCATTTGCTTACGCGAAAGACGGTATTTCTTATACCTTCTCTATCGTGCCAAATGCGTTAGGTAAAGAATACGAAGCACAAAAACGCAATCTTGCCGGCTTAATGGATGGTTACTTCCACCACGAAGCGGAAGTGGAAGGCGGTCAACACTTGAACGTTAACGTGATGAACCGTGAAATGTTATTAGACGCAATGGAAAATCCGGAGAAATATCCGCAATTAACCATTCGTGTTTCCGGTTATGCCGTACGTTTCAACTCGTTAACCAAAGAGCAACAACAAGACGTTATCACCCGTACATTTACACAATCAATGTAATTTGGTGATAAAACTGTGTTAATATTTCAGCCGCTTGCCGTAAGGTAAGCGGTCTGATTTTTTTGGGGACATCCCAATTTTGTAAACATAGCTAGGTCATTAAAAACATTTACAAAAACGACCGCACTTTTAACGAATAACGTGACGAATTATTGAGGAATACATGTCAGTTGTAGGAAGAATCCACTCTTATGAATCCTGTGGCACCGTTGACGGCCCGGGCATTCGTTTTATTCTCTTTTTGCAAGGCTGCTTAATGCGCTGTAAGTATTGTCATAACCGCGATACTTGGGATTTGCATGGTGGCAAAGAAGTTACGGTGGAAGAACTGATGAAAGAAGTGGTCAGCTATCGTCATTTTATGAATGCTTCAGGCGGTGGTGTGACCGCATCCGGCGGTGAAGCCATTTTACAGGCAGAATTCGTGCGTGATTGGTTCCAAGCCTGTAAAAAAGAAGGCATCAGCACCTGCTTAGACACTAACGGTTTTGTGCGTCATTACGATCATGTGATTGATGAACTCATTGATGTGACGGATCTGGTTTTGCTTGATTTGAAAGAACTCAACGATCAAGTGCATCAAAATCTTATTGGCGTACCGAACAAACGCACGCTTGAATTTGCCAAATATTTGCAAAAACGTAACCAACCGGTTTGGATTCGCTACGTGGTCGTACCGGGCTATACAGATTCTGACCATGACGTACATTTACTCGGTCAATTTATCGAAGGTATGACAAACATTGAAAAAGTAGAACTCCTTCCTTATCACCGCCTTGGCGCACATAAATGGGCAGCCATGGGGGAAAAATATGAATTGGAAGAAGTAAACCCGCCAACGAAAGAATCCCTAGAGCACATCAAAAACATCCTCGAAGGCTACGGTCATATCGTCAAATATTAAGTTGGATCGGGGCAACCCAATCTTCAAAAAACATTCCTTTTTATGACCGCACTTTTAAACCATAAATAAAACGCCTTTCACATTTACGCTACGCTAAAAGCGCACTACAATAATCTCTAATCTACTTCCTCAAGGATTTCTTATGCGCTACATTCTCATTGCGCTGTTTTTATGGAGCAGCTCTTTTGTTGCCGGCAAATACACCTATTCCATGCTAGATCCGGTGTTAATGGTACAAATGCGTCTGATCATCGCCAGCTTTATTGTTTTCCCGATGTTTGTACGAGTTTGGAAGCGCGTTCCCAAAACAGTTCGCCCACAAGTGTGGTGGCTTGGGTTTCTCAATTATCCGGCTATTTTCCTTTTACAATTCATCGGATTAAGCCATACATCAGCGTCTAGTGCCTCTACAATGCTCGGTTTAGAACCTTTCCTCGTAGTACTTATCGGACACTTTTTCTTCGGCGACAAAGCCAAAACACATCATTGGATCTTTGGACTCGTTGCATTTTTAGGCGTTGTATTATTAATTTATGGGGGAGAAGAAACCGGCAATATTAGCCTTTTCGGTTGCAGTTTAGTATTACTCGCCGGCATCGTATTTGCAGCTTGTCTGCGCTGGACACAAAGAATTATTGTGCAATTGACCGCGCAAGTTTACACCACCAGCAGCATCGTGCTCGGCACCATTACTTGTCTCCCATTCACCCTATGGCTCACTCAAAGCTGGGAAATTCATTGGAACTGGCTGGGGCTCGCCGGCCTGCTGTATATCGGAATCGGTTGTAGCTGGCTTGCTTATTATCTATGGAATAAAGGCATTAATAGTGTTGATTCCAATCTCGCCGGTATTTTAGTTTCCTTAGAGCCGGTATTTGCCATTATGCTGGCTGTATTATTACTGGGCGAAAACATCAGCCCGCTTTCTTGGTTAGGCATTTTAGCCGTCGTCAGTACGACCCTAATTTCCAGCATTTATCCGCGTTTGCTACGCCGTGCAAGTTAATCTGAAAATCGCTCTAAAAAAGAACCGCACTTTATTTTTGAATATGAAGTGCGGTTCTTTTTTTACGTCTTTTTATGTTGTTTACTGCACCAACATTAATCCCATGCAACCCTTATCCGCCAACATTAAATCAGAAGCACCAAAAGTAAAGGGATAGTTATTAGAGGAGGTGTTATCGAATTTTACCAAAATAGTCACTTTGCCATTAATCAACACGCTGTCTTTCCAGCCAATTTCGCTTTCTTCCAATGCTTTACCGTTAATGGATTCCACAATAAATTTTGCGCCTCTCAATGCAAATCCTACCGCTGCGGACGCGGTTAACGTCCAACGTTCAACACTGCCTAGTTTTGCTGACACATCTAAACGACGCGGGTCAAAACGGTTCCGGTTAATGGTGGCATTGGTGATATCCACATGAAATGCTCGTTCCTGTTGCACTTTAGCAGATAACAGACTTGGCGCATCGGTGACAAATTGCCATGTTTGTTCTTTTTGTGCGAATGCACCGGCTAAGCCGTCCGGACGTAGTTCCAAAACCGTATTGTCAACTAACTCTCCTTCTGAACCAAAGAAATAACGAATGTTATCAATAAAATCACGTTTTTTCCCCACGATGAGAGAAACGTTGTCGCCGTCATTCAAATCAACTAAAAGCTCAACGCGCTCACTCGGTGCGACTTTAATCACATTTAAGGTTTTACCTTGTGGTAAAAAACCAAGATCTTGTGCAATCAATGTAAACGCTCGCTCATCCTCAAAACGAAGCTCATAAGTGCGGGAAAGAGACGCATTTAAAATGCGTAAACGCACCAAACCACGCGGTACATTGAAATAAGGAGCCTCCTGCCCATTGATTAACAATCGTTCACCAAGAAAAGCCCCTTGATTCTGCTGAAAAAGTTGTGCGCCATCACTATTGAGTTGCATATCTTGCAAGATTAACGGAATGTCATCCACGCCATATTTCTGCGGCAATCCCAATTTGGCACTCTCTTTGTCCTCAATCAGCCACAAGCCGACCAAGCCACGATAAGTTTGATACGCTGAATTGGCAAGGGTGCAAGCATGATACCAGCAGGTTGCAGGGGCTTGATTGATCGGAATAATCGGTGCCCACGTTTCACCTTTTTGTAAATTTTTACCCACACCACCAATAAGCTCGCCCGATGCCTGCAACCCTTGGATATTCATCGCAACAAATTGCGGTAAATTATTTTTCCAATTCAGTTTGGCAAAGTCATCTTTCTTAATTTTAATGGTTGGCCCTAAATAACTGCCGTTAAAACCCCACACTTCGGTACGTTTTCCTGGCAATAACGGTGCTTGGGTATTTTGCATATTCAGAAAAATCGGCTTCCCCCGTCGAACTTCAAAGAGTGGCGGAATTTTCAAAGCTGGGCGTGTTGCCGCCAATAATGGAGACGGCACAGCAAAAAGTGCGGTAGAAAATAACGTTGTTTTGAGTAGCTGACGACGGGAGCAATGTTTCATTTAGGCCTGCTTATTCTCGTTTTTCTGTTCAACTTCTTTTTGCGCGATTTCACGATCCAATTCCGCAATGCGATTTTGCATCACATCATGGCAATATTCCGCTAATTCACGCACATTTTCACGGCTGTAGCCGGACACATCAATAGGTTCCAGCATTTCACAAATCACCGTGCCATTATCCCAACGGTTTAAATCGATTTTATTGTGGGTTGTAGAGCAAACGACCGGCACAATGGGTACGCCGGCTGCAATCGCAGCGTGGAATGCCCCGGTTTTAAACGGCAATAACCCGCGTCCGCGACTACGCGTTCCTTCAGGGAACATCCAAATGGACAGATTATCTTCATTAATACGACGAGCCAATTCCGACATGGTGTTATGCGCTTTAGAACGGTTATCACGATCGAGAAAAATATTGCCCGTTGCCCAATATAAAATACCGAAAAACGGCACCCAAATCAGACTCTTCTTGCCGACGCTCACTGTACGAGGCATGACCATGTAAGAAATGGTCACCATATCGTAGTTATTTTGATGGTTGCCGATATAAATGCAGCGACCAACTTTATCGGCATTCGCCGGGAAACGATGTTCCACTTTCAAACCAAAGAGTGGATGTAACCGACCAAACCAACGGGCAAAAACACCCACATTACTCGGATTACGGAAACGAATGAAAGAATAAAGCGTACCGAGGATACAAATAAGAATGCAACAAATAACAATGATGAAAATTCTGGCGATTTTTAGCATGATAAAGCCCCTTAAAATTTGCGTAAGTATAACGAAATTAGCCCGTTAAGTGTATTCATAACGATGAAATGTGCTAATCTAATCAAAAATTTTTTAATTGAATTTCTATGCAAAAAACCTATTTTATTGCGGATTTACATCTCTCCGAAAATCGACCGCACTTATTAGCCCTGTTTCGTCAATTTATGCAAGAACAAGCGCCAGAAGCAGAAAAACTCTATATTTTGGGCGATTTATTTGATTTTTGGATTGGCGATGATGAACAATCCGATCTCATCAGCGAAGTGCAACAGCTCATCAGACATCTGACAGAAAAAGGCGTGCCATGCTATTTTCAGCACGGTAACCGGGATTTTTTGATTGGCAAAAAATTTGCTAATGCGTGCGGGCTGACGTTACTGCCAACGTATCAAGTCATTGATTTATATGGCACGCCCACCCTTTTATGTCACGGCGACACCCTTTGCGTGGACGACGTGAAATATCAACACTATCGCAAAAAAGTTCATCAAAAATGGCGCCAGTGGTTGTTCTTACATTTACCGTTAAAAGTGCGGTTAAAAATCGCAGAGAAAATTCGCGCTAAAAGCCGCCAAGATAAACAATTAAAATCGACGGAAATCATGGATGTGAATGCCAATTTTGTGCAGCAAATGTTTGCGCAATTTCATGTGACGCAAATGATTCACGGACATACGCATCGCCAAAAACACCATGAAATTCCACCGCACTTTCATCGTATCGTGCTGGGTGATTGGGGAGAAACCTCTTCCCTTTTAGAAGTCACGCCCCATTCAATCGAATTTATTAATGATACATTAAGGAGAAAAAATGGCTGATCCACATATTAAATCGCCTATGGATCGTTGGGATTACACAACAGTAATCATTTATCGTTTAGGCTTTGTCCTTGCTGTTCCAATGTTGTTTATGCTGCCTTGGTATCCCGCAACAGCACACGTTGGTTTGCTTATCGCAGCGACCTTATGTGCCGCTTGCGTCCATTTATATATGAAAAACTTCCGTTATATTTTTCAATTTGCCATGTGGGTGGGCTTGTTATGCCAAGTGTTAGGTTTTCCACAACTGGCGCTCGGTGCGGCATTTTTGGTTCTCGGCGGATTAAGTTATAAAGAATATTTTTGTTTCCGTGTCTTTGCCTTAAATCTACAACCGATATTTTTTGCGGTGTTATGGTTTGCCTTATTATTCAATATTACTTGGTTAAGCAGCCTATTGTGCTTTGTCACCGGGCTTTTAATTTTGTTATTAAGCATTCAAAAATGGCGCATGCCGTTGCATTTTGATATTGGCGATAAAAGCAAATATCAGGTTTGATAAATTTCAGATAAAAAAATAGCCTACATCATGTAGGCTATTTTTATGCAAGAAAAAATTATTTCACACGAGAAACGTATTCACCGGAACGGGTATCAACGCGAATCACTTCACCGATTTGTACGAACAATGGCACTTTCACCACTGCACCGGTGCTTAAGGTTGCCGGTTTACCACCAGTACCTGCAGTATCACCTTTAAGACCTGGGTCAGTGTCAACGATTTCTAATTCAACGAAGTTTGGCGGAGTTACTGTGATTGGTGCACCATTCCATAAGGTAACGATACAATCTGCTTGGTCTAACAACCATTTTTCTGCATCGCCTACCGCTTTTGCATCTGCAGAATATTGTTCAAATGTTTCCGGGTGCATGAAATACCAGAACGCATCGTCTTTATAAGAATAAGTTAAGTTTAAATCCATTACATCAGCAGCTTCAACAGAAGTACCGGATTTGAAGTTTACGTCCAATACTTTGCCGGAAATTAATTTACGAATACGGGTGCGGGTGAACGCTTGACCTTTGCCGGGTTTAACGAATTCATTTTCAACGATCACGCAAGGCTCGCCGTCTTGCATAAATTTTAGACCTGGTTTGAAATCACTGGTAGTATATGTAGCCATATTATCCTCAAAAAAAGATTGTTTTTTAAAAGTGGCTATTCTACATCAAAACATCCCGATTAGAGAAGAACAAAGTTGGCTAACACATTTGGCAAACGGGATTTCCGATCCGAAAATTTTATTACAACACCTCGAACTCCCTCTTGAATCCTTCAAACAAGACATAGAAGCGCGCAAATTATTTGCCATGCGCGTGCCGCTGCCTTTTGTAGAAAAGATGGAAAAGGGCAATCCAAAGGATCCTTTGTTTTTACAAGTCATGTCTTCTGCGGATGAGTTTTTACAAGCCGAAGGATTTAGCAAAGATCCGTTGGAAGAACAAGAAGATAAAAACGTCGTCTCCAACATTTTGCACAAATACCATAATCGCTTGTTATTTATGGTAAAAGGGGGTTGCGCGGTGAATTGTCGCTATTGTTTCCGCCGTCATTTTCCTTATCAAGACAACAAAGGCACCAAACAAAATTGGCAAAAAGCGTTACAATATATTGCAGAACGCCCTGAAATTGAGGAAGTAATTTTTTCCGGCGGCGATCCGCTGATGGCAAAAGATCATGAGCTCGAGTGGCTGATAAAACACTTAGAAAACATACCGCACTTAAAGCGTCTCCGTATTCATTCCCGTTTGCCGGTCGTCATTCCACAACGGATAACCGATACATTTTGTCGGCTTTTAGCGCAAACCCGGTTGCAAAAAATTTTGGTCACCCATGTCAATCATGCCAATGAAATTGATGCGGATTTTGCCCATGCCATGGCGAAATTAAAGGATTACGGAGTCGTTTTATTAAACCAATCGGTTTTACTCAAAAATGTGAATGATGACGCACTAATTCTGAAAACATTGAGTGACCGCTTATTTTCAGTGGGCATTTTGCCTTATTATTTGCATTTGTTAGATAAGGTCGAAGGGGCAACGCATTTTTATCTTAATGACGCCCAAGCCCTGAAAATTTATAAAGAGCTACAACGCATTAGCTCGGGCTATTTGGTGCCGAAACTTGCCCGTGAAATCGGCGGAGAACCGAATAAAACCTTATATTCGTCTTGAGAAGACGGTATCAAAAAAGCAAAAGATGTTTTAAAATAGGCGCGATTTTTACTTATCAATTTATGTCGTAATAGATTCGATTTCTCGTTTCGTTCATCAGCCAAAAAACGCAGAGAAAAACAACCGCACTTTACGGCAGATCATCATTCGTTAATCAGAGGTATATTGTGGATTCTGAAAAAATAACCCCGGAAAATGAAAATAATCCGGCGCAAAATGAATTGGATTTAGGTTTTAATCAAATGGAGCCAATCACCCCGAAAAAACCGACAAAACCGGAACCGTCCTTCTTTGAAAAAGCCAAAGGCATGTTCGCTAAAAAAGAACAAAAAAATACAGAAAATCAATTTGCTACCCGCAAAGAGCCGGTATTTGGTGATTCAGCCCTAGCAGATGTAGCTGTGGCAAGTGCAACGTCATCTGAAGAAACCATTATTGCAGAAGAAGCATCCCTCGAAACCACGAATGTGGTTGTCGAACCCGTGCTTGATGCCGCAATAAATGAAACAAAACCGCAAGCAGAAAGCGCTGAAAAACAGGCTGTCAGCCTTAAGAACCCTGAAACTTGGCCAATGTTAGCCATGTTACCGCAAAAACATCGTCGTCTTTTTGTCACCATTTTGGCCCTTGTGCTACTACTTATGTTCATTTTATGGATGAAACCAAGTTCAGATACAGTGCAATCTTATGAGCAACAAAGCAACAATGACGTACCGATTCAATTCCAACAATTAGATCAATTACAAGTGAATGAGCCAACGGTATTGGATAACCCAACGAATGCCGTTTCACAGCCAAATACCGCTGAAAATATTGTTCCTGCACAAAGCAATGAACCGATGGCAAATACCCCGGCAGCAGAACCTCAAGCAATGAATTCGGTTTCCGAAAATAAACCGGCGGAACAACCAAAAACCGTGGAACAGGCAAAACCACAAGAGATGGTCAAACCTCAAAGCACACCACATGAAACAGTGAAAAAACCGGAACCGGTGAAAACAAAAACGGCTGAAAAACCACAAAAAGTTGAGCCTAAAAATCAACCGGCAAAAGCTCAAAGTGCGAAAACCGAGAAACAAGTTGTTGAAATTTTAGAAGCGAAACCGGCAACGACTAAAACAGTTAATGCGAGTGCAGGAAGCAAAACTTTAGTCGTTCCACAAGGTGTCTCGTTAATGCAGGTATTTCGTAATAACAACTTGCCAATTGCTGATGTGAATGCCATGATAAAAGCCAATGGTGCCGGCAACGCGCTAAGTAGCTTCAAACCGGGCGATAAAGTTCAGGTAACTATCAATGCACAAGGTCGTGTTAACGAGCTTCGCCTTTCCAATGGCGCACGCTTTGTTCGCCAAGCTGACGGTAGCTACCAATTTAAAAAATAATCCGTAAAATTCAATAAGCGTAGTCAAAACTACGCTTATTCCATTTAGAAGGGTACACATTATGTTAAGAGCGAGCTTTATATTACTGATGTTACTGGGTATTGCTGCTTGCACCTCCAAGCCAATAGAACCTAAAGCCTCCGAAAAACCGCCACAGCCGGTTTTACAAAAAGCCACTCAAAAAGGGGAGATGAAGGAATACCTTTGCAAGGACGACAAAATCGTTCGTATCGTGTTTCACACTACCAAGCACAAAAAAAACAAAACGCGTTCCATCAGTTTAACGTTTAACAATGTAACCCATAAACTAAGCCCGACAATTGCGGAAAATGGGCGAAATTATGCCAACATTCATTGGGTGTGGTTAGAACGCAAAGATGTTTCCACCTTAAAAACCAGTGTTGGGGAAGTTCTCGCAGAACAATGTGTGCCACATTAATAGCGTGAAAACACCGTAAAAAACCACCGCACTTTTTCTTCAATAAGCCGGATAACCCGGTTTATTGAGTTTTAATCCCACACAAAAACTTTATTAAAAACGCCATTATGTCAACGCTGCCCCAAATCAAAAACGCCATTATGTGCGATCCGCAAAATCGCTCCTTCACCGAACGTGGTATTGAGCCGCTATTCTCCGCCCCGACAACTGCCCGCATAAACATTGTCGGACAAGCACCTGGCACCAAAGCAGAACAAACGCGTTTGTATTGGAATGACCAAAGCGGTGATCGCCTACGTGAATGGTTGGGTGTCGATCGTGAAGTGTTTTATCACTCCGGCTTGTTTGCGGTGATTCCGATGGATTTTTACTATCCGGGGAAAGGCAAATCAGGCGATCTGCCACCTCGCAAAGGCTTTGCAGAAAAATGGCATTCACAGATTCTGGCGGATTTACCTCATATTGAACTGACCATCTTGATCGGACAATACGCACAAAAATATTATCTGCCGCAGAACAAACTTAATGTGACAGAAACCGTAAAAAATTACCGAATATTTCTACCGCACTTTTTGCCGCTCGTGCATCCTTCCCCTCGCAATCAGTTGTGGTTGGCTAAAAATCCTTGGTTTGTGCAAGAAGTCATCCCGGCATTGCAACAACGGGTTAAACAAATCCTCGCCCCTTAAGTGATGTAAATAAGGCATACAAAAAAGCCTGTCAAATGACAGGCTTTTTACCAAACATTATTTTGCTTTCCTTTATTACACTTCAATGCCGTCAAAAAGTGCGGTACTTAAATAACGCTCTGCCGCAGACGGTAAAATCACCACAATCAGTTTATCTTTAAATTCAGGCTGTTTCGCCAAGCGATCAGCCGCAGCGACAGCCGCACCGGAAGAAATACCGGCAAGAATCCCTTCTTCTGCCATCAAACGACGGGCAGTCACGATCGCCGTTTCACTATCAATCGTTTCCACTCGATCAATTAAGGAAAGATCGAGGTTTTTCGGAATAAAGCCTGCGCCGATCCCTTGAATCTTGTGTGGACCCGGTTTAACTTCTTCACCGGCAAGAGTTTGAGTAATCACCGGTGATTCAGCCGGTTCTACGGCAACAGAGATAATTTGTTTACCATGATCTAATTTAATGGCACGGGAAATCCCGGTGATGGTACCACCAGTACCCACGCCGGCAACCAATACATCAATTTTGCCTTCAGTGTCTTTCCAGATTTCTGGACCGGTGGTTTTACGGTGAATTTCCGGGTTTGCCGGATTTTCAAACTGTTTTAACATCACATAACGACTTGGATCAGATGCCACAATTTCTTCTGCTTTGGCAATCGCGCCTTTCATGCCTTTAGCACCTTCGGTAAGCACTAAATTCACGCCCAAACCGCGCAATAAACGCTTACGCTCATTGCTCATAGTTTCCGGCATGGTGAGCGTAATTTTATAACCGCGTGCCGCTGCTACATAGGCCAAAGCAATACCGGTATTCCCGCTGGTCGCATCCACGATTTCTTTATCTTTCGTCAAAGAACCGTCTTTTTCTGCCTGCCAAACCATGTTCGCGCCGATACGGCATTTCACGCTAAAACTTGGGTTACGTCCCTCAATTTTTACCACGATATTGCCGTTGCCAAAATGTTTTAGACGCACCAACGGCGTATTGCCAATAGAATAAGAATTGTCGTTATAAATAGTCATACTGTTCTCCAAACCATAAGGAATATTTTATGGCGCTAGTTTTAACACGAGAATTCACAATAAAAAAATAGCTATTTTTTATAAATAATAACTAAAAGCTATTTAGTCACGATTTGTCCACCAACGGAATGAGCATGATGCAAGCTCATCTCCGTGCCGGTTTTGTCTTGCGAAGAGCGCTTAAATAAACGGCGATATTCATTCACCCACATTGCCGTTGCACCACACACCGCGACAGGAATAATCACTAAATTCACGATCGGTACAAACGTGCATAATGAAACCAAACCACCGAAAGTAACGGTTACATTACGCTTAATGGCCAACTCATTTTTCATTACGTCAAAAGGAATCTTGTGATTATCAAAAGGATAGTCACAATATTGAATTGCAAACATCCAAGCCGTAAATACAAAAGTGGCAATCGGAACCACAGTTTGCCCGAGTAAGGGCACAAAACCTAATAAAAACAAGGCGATAATTTTAGGCAAACTATAAACCAACTTTTGCCATTCACGCCCTAACATACGAGGCACATCTTTCAGAAAATCCCATAAAGACATTTCCTGCAAATCTTCCCCTGTCAGCATTTTTTCGACTTTTTCTGCCAATAAGCCATTAAACGGTGCTGCGATAAAACCCGACAACGTCGTAAAAATAAAGTAAAACAGGATTAAAATCATCAAAATGGAAGCCAGCAATAAAATGCCGCTCAGCCACGCAAGCCAATCAGGAACATAGGACATAATGCCGTCAATATAACCGCCTATTTGACTCACAAACATCCAAAATAAGCCACCTAACAACAGTACGTTTAATAAAATAGGCAGGATCACAAAACGGCGTAACCCCTTTTGTAAAATTAAGTGCCAGCCCATCACAAAATATTCAAAACCGGCTTTTATTTCTTGCTCTTTCAACATCACGTTCTCCCCCAAGGAAAAGAGGCCCAGAATACAAAGTGCGGCGAAAAAAATCAAACGTTGTCTCTCATCAATTTTGTAAAAATATGATAAGCTTACGCCCACTTATACATGAGTTTTACATGATGGGAGAGTCGGCAATGGATTTAAATACTATTTTGATTATCTTGGGGGTTATCGCCCTATTAGCATTGATTGCGCACGGCATTTGGTCAAACCGTCGCGAGAAATCCCAATATTTCAAAAACGCCAATACTTTTTCACAAAATCATCAACCCAATCGTTTTAATGCGCCGCAATCGGCACAGCCGATAACAGAAACACCGATCGCCGACAAACCGGTGCATTCTTTTGTCGAAGAAACGCCTCCACAACAACAAGCGTTGGATTTTGAAGCTACTGCCACACCAAGCATAAACGAGCCTCATTCCATTGAGCGTGCCGTCGAT
The DNA here is from genome assembly GCF_920939465.1 of Aggregatibacter sp. Marseille-P9115. Lineage (GTDB taxonomy): Bacteria > Pseudomonadota > Gammaproteobacteria > Enterobacterales > Pasteurellaceae > Aggregatibacter > Aggregatibacter segnis_B. Next base: position 1,541,904 of record NZ_OV100759.1, on the reverse strand, counting down.
GAAATTAAAATTACCTTACCGAATGGAACCTCCAACACAACATTGAATAACGTTGAATCAACTGCGTCCTATTCCTTTCATGAACAACCGACGCAACCTGTTCAACCGATGACAGTACAAGCTAATACATCGTTCCAATCTTATGATGAACCGTCTTATGCCGAGCCAAGCACAGTTTCCCCATCTGAAAGAAACTCGCTTCAAACAGAAAACGAATATGTGACTCCAACCGTTTCATTGAACCAGGCAAATGAACAACACACGGCGACTACTCCATCAACAACCTCTGCGGGGGAAACGGTCTCAGAAAATCAACGTACGCCTGACTTCATTATGTTATATGTAGTCGCGCCGGAAAATCGTGAATTTAACGGTGGACGCTTAGCACAAGCACTTGATGGCCTTGGCTTTATTTTTGGCGATCAGCATATTTATCATCGCCATTTGGATTTAACCGCTGCCAGCCCTGTATTGTTCAGCGTTGCGAATTTACAGCAGCCCGGCACCTTTAATCCTTACGACATGGACAATCTGGTCACCGTTGGTATTGCCATTTTCATGCAATTACCTTCACCGGGCAATGACATCGTCAATCTGAAAACCATGATTCGCGCCGCCCGTAGTTTGGCCGATGAACTTGGCGGTTTCGTCCTCACGGATAAACAAGAAATTTTCAACGATGTCGCCGAACAGGAATATCTCGCGAAGGTAGCATAATCCATCTCGGCGGCTTAAAAACGTTTTCAAAAATGACCGCACTTTCGGTTCACTGAGCACCGAAAAAGTGCGGTCGTTTTTTCGATTATTTTTATGGAATAACAATGACAACTTCAATCCAACAACACATTGACGATCTCAGAAAAACTCTGCGTTATCACGAATATCAATATCATGTGTTAGACGATCCGCAGATTCCCGACAGCGAGTACGATCGCCTTTTTCATCAGCTCAAAGCCTTAGAACAACAACACCCCGAACTGATCACCGCCGATTCGCCGACCCAACGTGTGGGCGCGCGGCCGTTGTCGGAATTTGCGCAAATAAAACATGAACTTCCGATGCTCTCGTTAGATAACGCCTTTTCTGATGAGGAATTTCTGGCCTTCGTGAAACGCATTCAAGATCGTTTAGTCCTCGTGCCCGAGCCATTAACATTTTGTTGCGAACCTAAATTGGACGGATTGGCGGTCAGTATTTTGTATGTGAATGGTGTGCTGACCCAAGCAGCAACGCGCGGCGATGGCACAACGGGCGAAGACATCACACAAAACATTCGTACCATTCGCAACATTCCGTTGCAGCTACTAACGGACAATCCGCCAGCACGCTTGGAAGTGCGCGGTGAGGTGTTTATGCCGCACGAGGGGTTTGAGCGCCTAAATGAACGAGCCTTGGAACAGGGCGAAAAAACCTTTGCTAACCCGCGTAATGCGGCAGCTGGTTCCTTACGCCAATTGGATCCGAAAATCACCAGTCAGCGCCCGCTCGTGTTCAATGCTTACAGCATCGGCGTCACCCAAGGGATAGACTTACCACCGACGCATTTTGAACGCCTGCAATGGTTGAAATCTATCGGCGTGCCGGTAAATAGCGAGATCCGTTTATGCGATGGCATTGAAAACGTGCTGAATTTCTACCGCACTATGATGGAAAAACGCAGTTCCTTGGGTTATGACATTGACGGCACGGTATTAAAAGTCAATGACATTGAATTGCAACAAAGACTGGGCTTTATTTCCAAAGCACCGCGTTGGGCAATCGCTTACAAATTTCCTGCACAAGAAGAACTAACAGTATTAAATGACGTGGAATTCCAAGTCGGTCGCACCGGTGCCATCACGCCTGTGGCTAAACTACAACCGGTATTTGTTGCCGGCGTAACGGTAAGTAACGCGACCTTACATAACGGCGACGAGATCGAGCGTCTGAATATTGCCATCGGCGACACGGTGATTATTCGCCGTGCCGGCGATGTGATTCCACAAATTATTGGCGTCGTACATGAGCGCCGCCCGGCCAATGCGCGCCAAATTGTCTTTCCAACGCACTGTCCGGTGTGCGATTCCTTAATCGTGCGCATTGAAGGCGAAGCGGTGGCACGTTGCACCGGCGGGTTATTCTGTGCGGCACAACGCAAAGAAGCACTAAAACATTTCGTCTCACGCAAAGCCATGGACATTGACGGTGTAGGTGCCAAACTGATTGAGCAACTGGTGGATCGCGAGTTGGTTCATACCCCGGCAGATTTGTTCAAGTTAGATTTAACCACACTCACCCGCTTAGAACGCATGGGGCCGAAATCGGCTGAAAATGCGTTAGCCAGCTTAGAAAAAGCCAAACACACGACCCTCGCCCGTTTTATCTTTGCGTTGGGTATTCGTGATGTGGGTGAAGCCACCGCATTAAATCTGGCAAACCATTTCAAAACCTTAGAAGCGTTACAAAATGCCGATTTAGAACAGCTACAACAAGTGCCTGATGTGGGCGAAGTGGTCGCGAATCGCATTTTTGTGTTCTGGCGCGAAGAACACAATGTTGCGGTAGTGAATGATCTCATCGCTCAAGGCGTGCACTGGGAAACTGTTGACGTGCAGGAAGCGAAAGAAAATCCATTCAAAGACAAAACTGTGGTGCTCACCGGCACACTTTCCCAAATGGGACGCAACGACGCCAAAGCGCTATTACAACAACTCGGTGCCAAAGTCAGCGGCAGTGTTTCGGCCAAAACCGACTATGTTATTGCCGGCGAAGCGGCAGGTTCCAAACTCAGCAAAGCGGCAGAATTAGGCGTGCAGGTGTTGAGTGAGGAGGAGTTTTTGGCGTGGGTTAATGGATAAAGTGTAAGGACAGAAATCCATTTATTCCAAAGCAAAAATAAGGACAGGCATAAAGCCTGTCCCTACAAAAAAACCTAAAAAAACAACCGCACTTTGAAACCATCTATTCAGCCATGCGTTCTTTATAATGCAATCGGCAGACCGATAAATAACTGTCGTTGCCACCAATTTGAATTTGATCCCCTTGTTTGACGACCTCGCCTTGCTCATTTAAACGCAATACGAAATTGGCTTTACGTCCGCAATAGCAAATGGTTTTGAGTTCTTCTAACTGATCCGCCCATGCCAGTAAATAGCGACTCCCTTCAAAAAGTTCTGCTTGGAAGTCGGTACGCAAGCCATAACATAAAACAGGAATTTTCAGTTTATCCACCACATCGCTCAGTTGATACACTTGTGCTTTGGTTAAAAACTGAGCTTCATCCACCAAAATACAATGCAACGGCTCTTTCGCTACGTGTTGTTGAATTTCTGCAAATAAATTCGTATCACGTGCGAAGGTGTTCGCCTGTTCACTGATCCCAATACGGGAAGTCACGCGTCCGGCGCCAAAACGATCATCAATGGCAGCCGTATAAACCAGCGTGTTCATATTGCGTTCACGGTAGTTATAGGAAGATTGCAGCAAAGTTGTCGATTTTCCTGCATTCATAGTGGAATAATAAAAATACAACTTAGCCATTATTTGAGCACCCATTTCCAAAAGTAATAGCAGATAAAACCGGTTAACGGCGGTAACGAGGCGAGAATAAAGACACCGATAGTGGTTCGCCCGCCTGCCATTTGGCCAATCTCTGTTAAGAAATCGATAAGCTCATTTGTCGGTGTGGTAAACACAAAGAAACCGATGATCGCTAACATAACAAAACAGCCGATTCCGGCAGCACGCATTGCTCTAAATTTAATGTTGTCCATAATGTATCCTTAACTGAAGTGCGGTCAAAAAAACGTTTAAATTTTTGACCGCACTTTGATTTGATATCGAATTAAACAGCAGTTAATTCGGTCATTGCCCAGCGGGGACGCACTTCGATGGCAAGATCTTGCTGCTGTCCTTGTTTTAAACGTAAGAAGCCGGCGTAAGCAATCATAGCGCCGTTATCGGTACAAAATTGCGGTTGCGGGTAAAACACTTCACCGCCCAATTGTTGCATCAGCTCCGCCAAGGTTTGGCGCAACTGTTTATTGGCGCTCACGCCACCAGCAATTACCAAACGCTTCAAGCCTGTTTGCTTTAACGCACGCTTACATTTGATGGCGAGCGTGTCCACCACAGCCTCTTGGAACGCATAAGCAATATCCGCTTTGCTTTGCTCGGTTAATTCCCCTTCTTCTTGCATCACTTGATGAAGCGTATTGGCAGCAAAGGTTTTTAAACCGGAAAAGCTGAAATCCAAACCAGGACGATCGGTCATTGGGCGAGGGAACGCAAAACGATTCGGCGTACCATTTAACGCTAAGCGGGCTAATGCCGCTCCGCCGGGATAATCCAAGCCGAGTAATTTTGCCGTTTTGTCAAACGCCTCCCCTGCGGCATCATCAATAGATTCGCCTAATAATTCGTAGCGTCCGACGCCGTCCACACGCACTAATTGGGTATGTCCGCCGGACACCAACAACGCCACAAAAGGAAAGTGCGGTGGATTTTCTTCCAACATTGGCGCCAGTAAATGCCCTTCCATGTGATGTACACCGATGGCAGGGATATTCCACGCATACGCTAAAGAACGTGCTACGGTAGAACCTACTAACAATGCGCCGACCAAGCCGGGACCGCTTGTATAGGCTACGCCGTCAATGTCTTTCGCAGTAAGATTGGCTTCTTGTAAGGCGGCTTGTAATAATGGCGCTAATTTCCGAATATGATCGCGCGAAGCCAGTTCCGGCACAACGCCGCCGTAATCGGCATGTAGCGCAATTTGCGTATGGAGTTGGTTAGCAATCAAGCCTTTTTCTTCGTCATAAATGGCAACGCCCGTTTCATCACAGGACGTTTCAATGCCTAAAATTCGCATTTTTGTTCTCTTTATATGGGATTTAATTGGGGCGAATTTTACCTTTTTTACAAGGGTTTAACCAGTTTCTCAAAACGGATTTCAGGAAAAGGTGAATCTTCCCTTTACTTTTCCTGTGAAGTTGGATTAAAATTGCGACCTTTATTGAATCTGCCACGACTTGTGGCAACAAGTAAAATTTAAATTGCAATTAAATTAATTAAACTCATTGAGGTGATTGGCTTATGCCTGTAATTAAAGTTCGTGAAAATGAATCCTTTGACGTAGCATTACGTCGTTTCAAACGCTCTTGCGAAAAAGCTGGTATCTTAGCAGAAGTTCGTGCTCGTGAATTCTACGAAAAACCAACGACAATTCGTAAACGTGAAAATGCAACTCGCGCAAAACGTCACGCAAAACGCGTTGCTCGTGAAAACGCTCGCAATACACGTTTATACTAATTAGCAGTATTTTTAACTCGAGTTATAAAAACCGTGAATCTTCCAAGGCTCACGGTTTTATTTTCTCTCAATCTCATCAGTTAGGCTCATATTTCGTTCACAATAAGAGGCAAAATACTCGATGAAAGGTTCCATTCCCCGCACATTTATAGACGATATTTTAACCAAAATTAACATCGTCGATTTAATTAATTCCCGCGTAAAACTGAAAAAAGCCGGCCGTGATTATCAAGCCTGCTGCCCGTTTCACCATGAAAAAACGCCTTCTTTTACCGTCAGCGATAAAAAGCAGTTTTATCATTGTTTCGGTTGTGGTGCGCATGGCAATGCTATTTCCTTTTTGATGGAATACGACAAGCTGGAATTTGTGGAAGCGGTGGAAGAACTGGCAGGTTTTCTCGGTTTAGAAATTCCCTACGAAAAACGACCGCACTTTAACGATAACGGCAAGCGAGTTGGCTATCAAACCAAACGTAACCTGTATGAACTTATGCAGGAAATTGCTAAGTTTTATCAGCAACAATTACCGTTAAATATTCCTGCACAAAGTTATCTGCAACAGCGTGGTTTATCAGCGGAAATCATTGAACGTTTTCAAATCGGTTATGTGCCAAACGCCATGGATACCGTTTATCGTCAATTTGGTAAAACACGTGAAGAGCAACAAAAACTGTTCGATTTAGGCATGCTGTCGCGCAATGATCGTGGCAATGTGTACGACAAATTCCGTAATCGGATTATGTTCCCTATTCGCGATCGTCGCGGGCGCACCGTAGCTTTCGGCGGACGCGTGTTAACCGATGAAAAACCAAAATACTTAAACTCGCCGGAAACCGTCACCTATCACAAAGGCAGTGAACTTTACGGTTTATTTGAAGCCTTACAGGCGGATGATTCACCACAAAAATTACTGGTTGTAGAGGGCTATATGGATGTGGTGGCACTCGCCCAATTCGGGGTCAATTATGCCGTGGCGTCTCTCGGTACGTCCACTACCTCGGAACAAATTCAATTACTTTTTCGCTCCACGGAACAAGTCATTTGCTGTTATGACGGCGATCGCGCCGGGCGTGATGCAGCATGGCGTGCACTGGAAAATGCGTTGCCTTATATGGAAGATGGTCGCCAACTGAAATTTATCTTTTTACCTGATGACGAAGACCCGGATAGTTTCATTCGTCAATATGGTAAGCAAGGCTTCGAGGAATATATTGAGAAGGCGCAATCTTTAAGTGAATTTTTGTTCGCTCACTTAACCCCCAAAGTGGATTTTTCTTCAAAAGAAAGCAAAACTAAACTTGCTGCCCTTGGAATACCTTTAATTGAAAAAATCCCTAGCAAGGCATTAAGGATGGAGCTACGCCATCTATTTGCTAAAAAACTAGCTATTGTAGATCCAGCACAATTAGAAAGTTTACTTCCGGAGAAATTACAAACGGATAACACTCCGATTACACAAAAAATTCAATTCAAACGAACCCCCATGCGGATTTTAATTGCGTTATTGTTACAAAACCCGGAGCTGGTGAAATTCGTGCCGGATTTGGAACCTCTCAAAAATTTGGATGAACCAGGCTACGATTTACTCGTAGAATTGACCGCACTTTGCCGCGAAAAAGTAGGCATCAGTGCAGGGCTGTTACTGGAACACTGGCGTGATACAAAACAACAAAAAATACTTGAAAAACTACTGGCGTGGAACCACTTGATTGAAGACGATAAGATCGAGGACACGTTCCGCGAAACATTACGTTACTTTTACCTGCAACTGGTTGATAAACGCATCCATTGGCTCATCGCTAAAGATCGTGCGGAAGGATTGGATCTCAACGAGAAAAAAGAGCTTTCACATTTGTTGGTAAAAAAACAAGAAAAGAAATAGTTAAACCTGAGTAAGAATGTTAGAATTCCTAGCATTTTATCTTCTCCAAATAAGTAAGCAAGGCGGATATCAAATATGGATCAAAATCCACAATCTCAATTGAAACTACTCATCGCTCAAGGGAAAGAGCAAGGTTATTTAACCTATGCCGAAGTGAATGACAGCCTCCCTGAAGAATTAGTCGATGCGGATCAAATTGAAGATATTATTCAGATGATCAACGACATGGGGATTCAAGTGTTGGAAACCGCACCGGATGCGGATGATCTGATGCTCAATGAAAATATCACCGATGAAGATGTCGTTGAAGAAGCAACCCAAGTATTATCCAGCGTGGAAGCAGAACTCGGTCGCACGACTGACCCGGTGCGTATGTATATGCGCGAAATGGGTAGCGTAGAATTGCTCACCCGTGAAGGTGAAATTGATATCGCTAAACGAATTGAAGAAGGCATCAACGAAGTTCAAAGTGCTATTGCCGCTTACCCAGAAGCCATTACCAATCTCATTGAACAATATGATTTGGTGGAAAGTGGCGGCGTTCGTTTAGCCGACTTAATTACCGGTTTCGTGGATCCAAACGTATTAAGCGAATCAGAAACGGCCGAATTAGATGAATTCCATGCAGAAGAAAGCGAAGAAAACGTAGCTGCTGCTGAAATGGATGATGAAAGTGAAGATGAAGAAGATAGCGAAGAAAGCAGCAGTGATGACAGCGATAGCGATAACAGCATTGATCCTGAGGTTGCACGTGAAAAATTCACCGCACTTAGACAACAACATCAAAAAACGCTAGAAATCATTGCAAAACACGGTCGAACCGGTAAAAAAGCCAAAGATGAAATTCAGGCATTATCGGATATTTTCACTCAGTTCCGTTTAGTGCCAAAGCAATTTGATACCCTTGTTTTATCCACGCGAGATATGATGAAACGTGTTCGTCATCAAGAGCGTCTGATTCAACGTCTTGTGGTGGATAACGCTAAAATGCCAAAATCCAGTTTCCAAAAAAGTTTTATTGGTCATGAAACCAGCGATGTATGGTTGGTAAAAGCGCTTGCCGCCGGTAAGTCTTGGTCTGAAAAACTCGTACAGTATGAAGATGAATTGCGCCAAGCAATTGCTCATTTAGTTCAAATTGAACAAGACACGAATTTAACCATCCCGCAAATTCGAGAAATTGGTGAACGTATCGCACAAGGCGAACTCAAAGCCCGCCGTGCGAAAAAAGAAATGGTGGAAGCGAACCTTCGTTTGGTGATTTCCATTGCCAAAAAATACACTAACCGTGGCTTACAATTCCTTGATTTAATTCAAGAAGGTAACATCGGTTTGATGAAAGCCGTAGATAAATTTGAATACCGTCGCGGTTACAAATTCTCTACTTATGCCACTTGGTGGATTCGTCAGGCAATTACCCGTTCTATCGCAGACCAGGCACGCACCATCCGTATTCCGGTGCATATGATTGAGACCATCAACAAACTCAATCGTATTTCTCGCCAAATGTTGCAAGAGATGGGACGCGAAGCTACACCTGAAGAATTAGCGGAACGCATGGGCATGCCGGAAGACAAAATCCGTAAAGTGCTGAAAATTGCCAAAGAGCCGATTTCCATGGAAACTCCAATCGGTGATGACGATGATTCCCATTTAGGTGATTTCATCGAAGACTCTACCTTAGAGCTTCCTTTGGATTCTGCCACCGCACAAAGTTTAAAAGCGGCGACACACGAGGTGTTGGAAGGCTTAACGCCACGTGAGGCGAAAGTGCTTCGTATGCGTTTCGGTATCGACATGAATACCGATCACACATTAGAAGAAGTCGGCAAACAATTTGACGTGACTCGTGAGCGTATTCGTCAAATCGAAGCCAAAGCGCTACGCAAATTACGCCACCCAAGCCGTTCCGAAACTTTACGCAGTTTCTTGGACGAGTAATTTTTAATACAAGAAAAAGGATAAGTTAAAAGGCTTATCCTTTTTTTGTTTAAATTAAAAACACACAAGATAGCGCGGCTAGACTTTAACCCGATATTTCCCTATAATCCCACCGCAACTCTTACCGCCCCCATAGCTCAGTCGGTTAGAGCAGTCGACTCATAATCGATTGGTCACAGGTTCAAGTCCTGTTGGGGGCACCAAAAAACTTATCGCAACTCCTCGCAACTCATCAAAAACACCAATTAAAGCCAGTATTTATAAGACATTACAGCATTTTACCCTATTGTACCCCTCGTAGATAATCGCCCTTAACCGCTCTTTTTTGTAACCACGATTGTAACCATGTGCTAATACCCCTTTTCCGTGGTTACATAAAATTGTTAAATGGTTACCAAATATGCCTAAAATTACTAAACCTCTAACCAATACAGAAGTAGAAAGCTCTAAGCCAAAAGATAAGGAATACACTCTTACTGATGGCTACGGATTATTTCTATTAGTCTTGCCTACCGGCGTTAAATCATGGCGTTTTAACTATATCCGCCCACTTACTAAAAAACGTACTAAAGTTTCTTTAGGAACTTATCCCGCTTTATCTTTAGCTCAAGCCCGTTCTATTCGTGAAGAATATCGCTCTTTGTTGGCCCAAGGCATAGATCCACAAGAACACAAAGCCGCTATTGAGCATATAGAAAATAGATTGGCTTGCTATCTGTCGCTAATCGTTGGAAGGCCAAGAAGGTTCAAAAAGTAGAAGCTGAGACATTAAAAAAAGATTGGCGCCGCATGGAAATCTATTTGTTTCCTTTTATTGGTGATATGCCAATAAATGAAATTCTGCCAAAGGTTGTTATTGAAGCATTAGAATCACTCTATAACCAAGGCAAGGACGATACATTAAAGCGCACTATTCTGCTATTGAATGAAGTACTTAATTTCGCTGTAAACTACGGCCTAATTGCCTTTAATCCTTGCTTACGAATCAATGAAGTATTTAACTTTGGAAAATCCACCAACAACCCGGCAATAACGCCAAAAGAACTACCGGAATTAATAAAAGCTGTGATGTATTCCAGTGCGACCATTCAAACAAAGTTATTATTCAAATTTCAGTTATTAACCATGGTACGCCCTGCTGAAGCAAGTAACGCCACATGGTCTGAAATTGATTTTAAAAAATCTTTATGGACTATCCCGGCTAACAGAATGAAGAAAAGACATCCTTTTGTAATTCCCCTTTCTTCCCAAGCTATGGAAATTCTAAACAAAATGAAAAGTATATCTGTAAAAAGCGAATATGTTTTTCAAAGTTGGATTAAGTCTAACCAACCAATGAGCAGTCAAACAATCAATAAAATGCTAGTCGATTTAGGCTACAAGAATAAACAAACTGCTCATGGATTAAGAACAATCGGGCGCACTTATTTAGCCGATCAGCGTATTGATTATGAAGTGGCTGAAATGTGTATTTCTCACAAGACGGGGACGCAAACAGGCAAGATTTACGATAGGGCTGATTTCCTTGAATAACGCAAGCCGGTGATGCAACTTTGGGGAGATTATGTAGAACAATGTGAACGTTAAAAGTGATGTGCGTGGAAAATATTTAAAAACTGCCTTCACTCGTTCACCGATTGCTTTTTCTTTGTTTTTCAATTGGTTATAAGATGAAGGGGAAGTCGGTTTTGTTCACCTTGGCATTCACCTTTTTAGATAAAAAAAGCGCGGTTTTTATGCCGCGCCTTTCACTATCTATTTGATTTTATGTACTCATTATAAAACTCGTCAAAGTCTTTAAAGTGTACGTTGGTGATATATCTTCCTTTTTCCGTGCCGGAAGTTATCCGTTTGCGGGTGCAGGGGTATTTATTTTTGTGCTGTGCCAATCCTTGTCTTAATGATTCGGTAAAGTTATTCAGTGTTAAAGCATTTTGAATATTATTGGCTTCAGTAAATACCAAGTAAGCCGGGTAAAGGTGCGTTCTTGGAAGTCCGGTTTTCGCGTTGCCAATTCCTAGCCCGTTACTTTCTTGGGAGGTTAGGAAATAACTACAAAACACCGTTAAATGATCTGAGTTCATTTTGATTTCTAACGCTTCGGCGCTTTCCTGTTGTTTGGTTAGCGCTTTTTTCGCATCTAACGGATTTTTAAAAGCCTGAATCAGTTTATAAATAATTCCGCCTGCTTCAGCTTCTATCTTATCCATTAAGTGCGGATCGCGTTTACTTTCCGGCACCACCTTATCAAAGTGAAAAATCACTCTGCGGCGTTCAATACCTCCGTTTCTTTCTGTGAAGCGTGTTGGCTCATTGTTGACGATTAGCACAATCGCGGGAATGACTGCTTTAAACTTGCTTTTGTGCTTCGGATCAATATTGACTAAATCACCCGCACTAATGCTTTTTAGTCCGCCACCCTCACCACCATAGCGGGATTGTTCCGGGCATAGAATGAGCGTTTTATTCACAAAGTTTTCACGGCCGCGCGGTTCGTCTAAATCGACTAATCGCCCGCTTTCCGTGTTTTGTTCGCCGGCTAACATTGTGGCAATTTGCGCAAATACCGATTTTCCACTGCCACCATCACCGGTTACTTCAAAGAATAATTGCCAGTTATGGCGATTCGTTAAAATCGCGTAAAGTGCGCCCAAGATTGCTTGCTTTTTATCTTCCTTACCATCAGCAACAAAATTCAACCAACTATCAAAGTGCGGTGTATTTTCTTCCTGATTCGTGTAATCGTGCGGAATAAAGGAAGTGAGCCAGTTTTCCCGACAATGTGGACTAAATTCTAAGGTAGAACGATTTAATACACCATTTTTAAAGGCTAATAGTTCCTTGGATTGTTCACCCATTTTGGCCGCTTGAATCATCGCTGTTGGGTTCTTAACTTCCTCTAAAACTGATAACTCAAGCTGAACACGATGGTTCGTCCTCTAGCATAGTTATTTAAAATAGATTTCGTTTTTCCGCCATGGCCATCCGTATGGCATAATTCTCCTGGTGAGCAAGGTTGTGATGGTGCGCTACTTACGCTACTGTAATAACGTTGTGTTGCCGCATCATTTCCGGCGTCTAGCGGATCAATATACTTCTTATCAAACAGATTCTGAATTTCTGTTTTTAAAACCAGATTTTCAATTGGCTCATAACTGACATATAAATCAAAAATCAACGGCTGTTTTTCAATGTTTTCCGTTTCTTTAATTGCATGATGGCCACGTCTTAAGGCATTCTTCTCAAATGTAGTACCATCAATATACCGTTCCTCAATGGAAGCACGTTTACTTTCACCGTAATAGCGAACTGTACCGCCGACCGTTAATTTCCGATCAAACCAACGGCTACCAAGCTCAAGGCGACCATAATCTCTTGGTAACGCAGAAATTCGACTCAAGCCATAGCCCTGTTTCAAAATATCTTCTTTTGATGCGTTATTTGGACGAGGACTGGCATCACTATAATTGGTTGGCTGATTGGTTCGTTGATAAGCATACGATAGATTCGTAAAGAATCTGCCCATATCATAATTTAACTCTAATTCCACCCCGCTCTTTTTCACCGTTTTAGCATAATTACGGTGTGCAATGGTAAATTGAAAACCGTTGCTTTCTGCCCAAGTAGGCGCACCGCCTTGCCACCAGTCGCCCCAAACATTATGAATATAATTTTTAATGTAACTACGATACCCGACAACTTTTATTCCCAACACATCATCATTTTTCCAAACACCTTCCTTAAAGGTATTAAAACCCAATTGATAAGTCGAAGCACGCTCCGGTTTTAAATGCGTATTAACACCAGCATCAGAGACTTGAGAAAAATACATTTCCTGAATATTTGGCATACGGTTCGTTCTAGCATAGCCCACGAAAGGCATAAAGTAGTCATGAAGACGCGCACTGAAAATCGCAGAATGGTTTATTGCTGTTTTGTGACCGGCTCTTCTTTCTAAAGGTTCATAAATTTGACAACCACCGTTAGGATCACAATATTTTTTATAAATTTGAGAATCCTTTCCAAAGGCTTTTTCAAAATCTTCAGGAGAATTATAGTAACCTGCATATTCCCCGTTAAATTTATACTTCATCAAATTCACGCTGTAATCCAGCTGATAGATATCACGAGTCAGTGACGTATCTAAATAGAAGGTCTGAAACTTTTGCTCACCGGAAGGCTGCAAGATACTCGATTTTTGTGGCAATAAGCCTTTTGAACCTTTATAACGTCCTAGGAAATCGTATAAACCGCCCTGCTGTGAAGAACCGTCGTAAAATAAGCTAAGCTCTTCAGGGAATCGATTTTTGCTATATTCATTTTTGAAGAAGTTAAAACCTAAGGTAGTTTTTAAATCAACGTCTTTTGGCAAGGTAAATGTGTAACTGTTACTGATGTCAAAAATATCAGCTGTATTTTTTGTTTCTAAATATTTCAATACTTCCCAGCCGGTAAATCGTGAACCTTGCGGATATTTGGATTTTCCCACGTTATGCGCTAACAACAGCTTCATATCAACATAGCCATTATCATTGAAGTTATAATTAAGTTGATAATTACGGTTTTCAATTTTGCGCGTACCAATAGCATTATCCAAAGCACGTAATTGTAGATTTAACGTATGGCGATCGTCAGCATATTCAAACTTGACTAAATGACTATGAGCGCTTTGACGAATACTGCTTGGATCCAATGGCGCCAAACGATATTGGTCGTTATTGCGCTCAAAAGCAGCGTTAGTTTCATCAATTTGTTTTTGTAATTCAGGAGAGTGTTCTGGATCCTGTAAAATTCGTCTTCGCTCCGCATTACGATAATAACTGCAAGGATAGGCCTCAGGTTGAGATGGTTTGGGGGCGTTACAAGCCCACATGTTTTTATTCATATCCGGCATCCAACGGCCTTTAGCTTGATCAAACACAAACCCGGCTTCGGTAAATTCTTTCTTTTTTTGTTGTTGCAAAAAGTCATCACCGACATCGGCAATTTTCTGACCACCTCCGCCGATTTTATAATCTTGCGACACTTCTCGACGGCTATATCCATATAACATGCCTACATAACCGCCGTTATCCAACCATTTTCGGGTGGCTGTCATTGCCATATAGTTGGATTTTGTTGCATTAGTACCGGTCATCCCTTTGATAATAAAACCAACATTCTTATCGCCTACAATCACATCATTGACGCCCAATGTTCTGAAATTTGCCGAGCCATACAGAGAATTCACACCGTTTGTGCCACTAAAGTTTCCCTTCGTTAAATCAATACCGGCAATAAAATTCGGATCTAAGGATGCGCCAAATTGAGAATTACCACCAGCTTGCCCGGAATCCATTGAAGTGGAATAAAATGTTTGTGTAACACCATCCACCATAGTATTTGCCCGCCCAAAACCGGTTTCTCCACGAATATTTAACGACAAGACGCCGGAGCCTTTATCTTGTTGAGTAAATGCGCCCGGCATACTACGAACAACGTTATCAATGTTTTGTGTTTCTTTAAAAACATGTTCTCGCGTACTTTTCGCTTTCGCTTCAGTAAACGGTTTTTTCTCATTAGCAATGATTCTTTCAACCACATCAATTTGGTCTAATTGCTCTTCAGCATAGGCAACATTGAGCACATTAAACATACAAAGTGTTATCACATTAAATTTGATGGCGTTACGCATTTTTCTCCTCAGGATGATAATAAAAGTTTTTATGTAACAAAAAACAACATTCTAAAAAACAAGTGATTAAGACTATAAATACTTATAAATCCATATATCAACTGATTTATCACAGTCGCCTTATTTTAAGACGAAAAATAAGATTCAAGCAAATAAAAAATAAAAGGAGAGTAAAGAGAAACAAAAAAGTGCGGTGAAAATCCACCGCACTTTTTACTGGAAATGAAAAGAAAACGAGTTAAATGCTAGCAAATAACAAGGTTGACGTTCTTATTTTTTAATAACTCATCAATGCTTGGCGGGACATCCGAGTCAGTGAAAACATACTCTACATCTGTAATGGATCCCAGTTTGACCATTGCACGTCGACTAAACTTAGAATGGTCTGTTACCAACAAGGTATTACGCGAATTTTCAATGATCGCACGTTTTACTTGTACTTCATGATAATCGTAATCCAACAACGTACCGTCCAAATCAATGGCACTGATACCTAAGATCCCGAAATCCAAACGGAACTGTGATAAAAACTCCACCGTTGACTCGCCAATAATGCCGCCGTCTTGACGCAAAGACCCACTGGCAATGGTGATATCAAAAGAGTCATTTTGCATGAGAATATGTGCCGCGTTGAGGTTATTGGTCACAATACGTAGCTTTTGATGGGCTAATAAGGCAAAGGCAACCGCTTCAGAGGTCGTACCGATATCAATAAACAGTGAAGCGCCGTTAGGAATAAGTTGCACCACTTGATTCGCAATGCGATTTTTTTCTTGAGAGAAAAAGTGTTTGCGATCGTGATAATCGCTATTTTCTGCTGTAGAAGGCGAGGCCGCACCACCATGATGACGGCGAATCACGTTCGCTTCTGCCAGTTCATTTAAATCACGTCGAATTGTTTGGGGGCTCACATCAAATAACGCCACCAACTCATCTGTACTTAAATATCCTTTTTGTTTAACCAATTCGACAATTTTTTGATGACGAAGAGATTGTCTCATGTATATTCCTTAGTTGTTAAAATAACACTTCGGGCTGTTAATTTATCTTATTTTTACTCGAAGATCACGACTTTACGCGAATATTTCGATCCAAAAACGCCAATAACATTCCCACCAATAAACCGGAAATATGCGCCGTGTTGCCAATATTGATATCCACCAATGGACCGGCAAAGCCGAGCAAAATCCCCACCACTAACATATAAAAAAAGCCATCCGGCACTTCAAAATCGGTTTGTTTATTCAATTTATCCAATACAAACACATAGCCCAACACGGCATATACCACACCTGATAAACCGAAAAATGCCGGTCCGCTTGCGACGTTTTGCGCCACGCCGGTAATTACACCGGCAAGTAAATAAATCTGAAGTAATTTAATGCTCCCTAACTGCCGCTCAATCGCTCCGCCAAAAATCCACCACCAGGTGAGATTAAACAAAATGTGCATATTGGATAAATGTACCAATGTATGGCTGAGATAACGCCAAATCTCATCTTCTTGTTCCGGTTCAGCCGGGAAATGGATGAGTAATAAAAGCGGTTCGGCAAAACCTAAAAACATCAAAAGGTAAATCAAGGCACAAAGTGCGGTCAGAAAAACGGTTATTTTTTGCTGTTGGAAATAAGATAAAAAAGAAAAGCGGCTATTCGCCTGAGAGTTAGCGGAAGGCACTTCATGAGAAACATTGAGTGGACTGACACCGTTTTGCCACGCTTGTGCATTTTTTCGTTCCAGCCATTCTGTTAGAAAAACCTCTGTTTCCTGTTCAATCGCCAAAAAGTGCGGTGTGTTTTCCGATAGAAAAACATGATATACCAGCTTGCCCTGCGCATTTTGGTTTTCTTCAACAAGCACTTCCGCTTGATATTTCGTACGAATATGCGCCTTAAAATCACGCACTAAGTCAGGGATTTCACTACCAAACAAATGCTGCATTTGCTATATTCCTTTTCCAAAATTTAATCGACGGAGAAAAAATGAGAAATTCAAATTTGCCTCAGGGATTTAGCCCGTTCAGTTGGGCGATTGCTCTCTTTTGTTTACCTATTTTACTTTGGCCTTTGGCACAATTGGTTTCACCGCATTTATTGAACAATCCGCACCTCAGCGACATTCAAGTCCGAATCATGTCCATTTTTCTCTGGTGTTATCCATTGGCATTAGTCATCCTAGCGCGGATTTTTTATCGACTACATCAACGTAAACCGGCTTTTGCACGTCGAGTTTTAGCCTTAAGTGCGGTCATATTTTACGGCGTTTTAAGTTATATCATCGCCGTTGGATTTAATTAATATGCCGTTTCCAGCGGTAAGTTAGCATCCACCCAAGCGGCAAACCCGCCTTGCACACTGTAAACCTTTTCATAGCCACGTTGCAGTAAAAACGTGGCAACACTGCGACTGCTCACGCCATGATAGCAACTCACCAGAATCGGCTGATCGTAGTCATATTCCGCTTCAAAATCCGGCCAAGTGTGTTCTGTTAAATTCACTGCACCTTGAGCATGAGAATAATTGAAACGCACCTGATCACGTACATCCGCCAACACGGCATTTTCATCCTTTTGTAACATTTCCCACGCTTGTTGTGGCGTGATTTCAATAAAATCTGTCATAACATCTTATTCATTAATAGGCATTGAAGCCTATATAGCAAGGCATTTATCCGCATAAATACATCAATTGTGCTTAAACCGCCTTTCAACATAAAGTAAAAATAGTAACAATTGACTTACGGATAAACGATTTTTTTCCAAATATCAGTATAAAAGGTGGGCAAAATTAACCTTTTCCAGCCAAAAACTCAACGTTTTTTTAACAAACAAAACAGCGTTCAAAATCATCACCTCTGATAAAACCGCCCTTATTTCTACCGCACTTTTTTTGTTTTGCGATCAAGCTCCCAAAAGTGCGGTCGTTTTCTCGTGCATTTTTTCGATTTTCGGCAAAGTATGCCCGTTGATTAATTCAACGTGTATTTAACTTTAGTCTGAAAAGGAATCACTATGAAAGTAATGAAACATCTTTTGGCTTCTCTGTTCGTGTTAGGAACAGTGTTTACCGGCACTGCCATGGCAGCAGAAAAGGCGGCAGAACCTGCAGCACAAACAGAGCAACCCGCCGCAACGGCCGCTGTTAGCCAGAAAGTCAACATCAACACGGCCTCTGCTGCCGAAATTCAAAAAGCGCTTGTGGGTATTGGCGCGAAAAAAGCGGAAGCCGTCGTGCAATACCGTGAAAAACACGGCGCGTTTAGCGCTATCGAGCAATTATTAGAAGTGCAAGGTATCGGCAAAGCTACGCTCGAAAAAAATCGCGATCGCATCGCACTGTAATCTCTCTCCTCTAACATTGTTTTTATGTAAGACGAGGCAATGCGCCTCGTCTTTTTTATTGGGTGCGTTATAATACGAGGCATTTTTCAACCGCACTTAACAAAAATAAGTAAGAGAACAAAATGAAACAAAAAATTGTTTTAGCCACCGGTAATCAGGGTAAAGTCAGAGAAATGGCGGATGTGTTAGCCGATTTCGGTTTTGAGGTTATCGCTCAAACCGACTTAGGCATCAACAGCCCGGAAGAAACCGGTCTGACCTTCGTAGAAAACGCCATTTTAAAAGCCCGTTATGCGGCGGAAAAATCCGGTTTACCGGCGATTGCAGACGATTCCGGCTTAGTGGTTGACGCATTAAATGGGGCGCCGGGCTTATATTCCGCACGTTATGCCGGCGTAGATGGTGAACAGGCTGATGCGAAAAATCGTGAAAAATTGTTAGCGGAATTGGCGAATGTGCCAACCGAACACCGCAGTGCGCAATTTGTTAGCACCATCGTGTTATTACAACATCCAACCGATCCGTCTCCGATTATTGCGCAAGGCGCATGTCACGGTGTCATTACTTTTGAAGAAAAAGGCGACAATGGCTTTGGTTATGACTCACTCTTTTTCAGCCCGGAGACAGGTTGCACCTTTGCCGAACTGGAAACTGCAGAGAAAAAGAAAATCTCCCACCGTGCCCGCGCATTAAGCGCGCTTAAAGCGCAATTGGGCGCATAAAGTGCGGTCAGTTTTCATAACAAATTTAAAGGACAAAAGATGATTATTACTACCACGCCTCACATTGAAGGCAAGCAAATTGTAGAATATAAACAACTGGTATTCGGTGAAGTCGTTGCCGGTTCGAATTTTATCCGCGACTTTTTTGCCGGCATTACCGACATTATCGGTGGGCGTTCCGGCATGTATGAATCGCGCATTACCAAATCGCGCAAAGAAGCGTTAGATGAAATGCAGAAAAACGCCCAAGCATTAGGCGCTAATGCCGTTGTGGGCGCAGAAGTCAATTACACCACCATCACCTCCGATGCCAAAAGCATGTTCATGATTGTAGCAAGCGGTACCGCGGTGGTCGTTCGCTAATGATAACACCGCCGTTAAATCCGTTGCTGTTACCACCGCTGAGTTTATACATTCATATTCCCTGGTGTGTGCAAAAATGCCCGTATTGCGATTTTAATTCGCATGCGCAAAAAGGCGCGATTCCCGAACAGGATTATGTGCGCCATTTACTTGCTGATTTAGCGGCGGATTTATCGCGTTATCAGGAAAGCGTCCAACAGCGTCCACTGCATTCAATTTTTATCGGTGGCGGTACACCGAGCCTGTTTAGCGCAGAAAACATCGCCTATTTACTACATCAAATCGAACAGAGCATTCCTTTTGCACCTCATATTGAAATTACTCTCGAAGCGAATCCCGGTACGGCTGAAGCCGAACGTTTTTTAGGTTATGCACAAGCCGGCGTCAATCGTATTTCCATGGGCATTCAAAGTTTTTCCGATGAAAAATTGCAAAAATTGGGCCGTATTCATAATGCCGCCGAGGCAAAAAGTACGGTAGGTTTCGCCCGTGTTTCTCCTCTGCGTAGTTTTAATTTGGATTTAATGCACGGTTTACCCAATCAAACCTTAAACGAAGCCTTAGATGATTTACGCCAAGCCATTGAACTGGCACCGCCGCATTTGTCTTGGTATCAGCTCACCATCGAGCCGAATACGATGTTTGCCTACCGTCCGCCGAAACTGCCTGATGACGATGAATTGTGGGATATTTTCGAACAAGGGCATCAATTATTAACGGCTGCCGGCTATCAACAATACGAAACGTCAGCCTACGCCAAACCGGGCTTTCAGTGCCAACACAACTTAAATTATTGGCGCTTCGGCGATTATCTTGCCATTGGTTGCGGTGCGCACGGCAAACTCAGCTTTCCAAGCGGAAAAATTTTGCGTTACAGCAAAACCAAACACCCGAAAGGCTACATGCGTGGCGAATATTTATATGAAGAACGGGACGTCAGCACTGAAGATCGCCCTTTTGAATTCTTTATGAATCGTTTTCGCTTATTGGAAGCCGTGCCGAAAAGTGAATTTGAACAATTTACCGGCTTGTCATTAAGTGCGGTAGATAAGACGATGGCTTGGGCGCTGGATCAAAAATTCATCACGGAAACCGACCGCACTTGGCAAGTCACCGAGCATGGAAAACTGTTTTTAAACGAGCTATTAGAAGCCTTTTTGCCGGAATAACGTATCTCTACTTGTTTATGCCAAGGAAACTGATTAAAGTAAACGCAATCGTTTACGTGATTTAACTGCGTAATTTTGTGATGTAAGGAGAAAAAATGAATCAACTTGAAATGAAAAAAATCGCCGCGCAAGCGGCTTTGCAATTTGTGAAGCCGGATATGATCGTGGGCGTGGGGAGCGGTTCGACCGTGAATTGCTTTATCGAAGCCTTGGGAACGCTAAAAGATCAAATTAAAGGCGCTGTAGCAGCATCGAAAAATTCAGAAGAACTCCTCCGCCAGCAAGGTATTGAAGTTTTCAGCACAAATGATGTCTCCGGTTTAGATATTTACGTGGATGGCGCCGATGAAATCAATCCGCAAAAAATGATGATCAAAGGCGGCGGCGCGGCATTGACCCGTGAAAAAATTGTGGCTGCACTTGCAAAAAATTTCATCTGCATCGTGGATAGCAGTAAACAAGTTGATGTGTTAGGCTCAACTTTCCCATTACCGATTGAAGTTATCCCAATGGCACGTTCACAGGTGGCACGTCAATTAGTCACACTTGGCGGCGCACCGGAATACCGCGAAGGCGTCGTGACCGATAACGGCAACATCATTTTAGATGTGCATAATTTTGCCATTATGAATCCGGTGGAAATGGAAAAAGAATTAAATAACATTGCAGGCGTCGTCACTAACGGCGTGTTTGCTTTACGCCCGGCAGACACCGTGATTATCGGCACACCGGATGGTGCAAAAATCATTTAAAAATAATCGGAGACAAATATGACATCAAAAGTTTCATTAGATAAAAATAAAATCAAATTTGTGTTGTTGGAAGGTGTTCACCAAAGCACACTAGATACATTGCATGCCGCAGGTTACACCAACATTGATTATTACAAAAAAGCGTTAGACGGCGATGAACTCAAAGAAGCGATCAAAGATGCCCACTTTATCGGCTTACGCTCCCGCACCCATTTAACCGAAGAAATGATTGCGGCCGCACCGAAATTGATCGCTATCGGCTGTTTCTGTATCGGCACCAACCAAGTGGATTTAAATGCGGCGAAAGTACGCGGTATTCCGGTCTTTAATGCGCCGTTCTCTAATACGCGTTCTGTGGCAGAATTAGTGTTAGGTGAAATCCTATTATTAATGCGCAACATTCCACAAGCCAATGCCGATGTGCACCGCGGTTTATGGAATAAATCGGCGGTGGGTTCACACGAAGTGCGTGGCAAAAAATTAGGGATCGTGGGTTACGGTCATATCGGTTCACAACTCAGTATTATTGCTGAATCCATGGGTATGGATGTTCACTTCTATGACATTGAAAACAAACTGCCTCTTGGCAACGCCAAACAAGTGCGTAGCTTGGAAGAATTACTTGGTTCTTGTGATGTCATTTCCCTGCATGTCCCTGAATTGCCATCTACCCGCAATTTAATCAGCGCAGAACGTATTGCCCAATTAAAACAAGATGCCATTTTAATTAACGCAGCACGAGGCACCGTCGTGGACATTGATGCATTAGCCAAAGCGTTAGAAGAAGGTAAAATACGCGGTGCGGCAATCGACGTATTCCCGGAAGAACCGGCATCCATTAACGAGGAATTTATTTCACCATTACGCAAATTCGATAATGTGATCTTAACGCCGCACATTGGCGGTTCTACCGCAGAAGCGCAAGAAAATATCGGGTTCGAAGTCGCCGGTAAATTTGTGAAATATTCCGACAACGGCTCAACCTTATCTTCCGTTAACTTCCCGGAAGTGTCTCTACCGGAACACGAAGGCTCTAAACGCTTGTTGCACATTCATGAAAACCGCCCGGGTATCTTGACCAAAATCAACCAAATTTTCGTTGAGGCTAATGTCAATATCGCTGCGCAATACTTACAAACCGATCCAAAGATCGGCTATGTTGTCATTGATGTGGAAACCGACGATTCCGCACCATTGCTTGATAAATTGCGTCATATTGAGGGCACAATTCGCACACGCGTATTGTTCTAAAAATAAAATAAAAAAAGTGCGGTGGATTTTGAACCTGTTTTTAAATCCACCGCACTTTTTTGTTGCCGTTAACTACGAATTAACCCATTCCACAACATCTTTTGTTAATCGCCCAATTTCCTGCCAATTTTTCGCATTAATCAAATTCTTCTCAACAAACCAAGAACCACCACATGCCAATACATTTGGAATCGCCAAATACTCCTTAATATTCTGCATCCCAATGCCACCTGTAGGCATGATGTCTAACTGAGAATAAGGCCCCAACAAAGCTTTGATCATTTTTACGCCACCCGAAGCCTCTGCCGGAAAGAATTTCACGGTTTCGATCCCCATGTCTAATGCCGCCTCAATGGCCATCGGATTATTCACTCCCGGCGTGATCGGCAAGTCTAAATCTTGGCATAATTGCACAATTTTCGGATTCAACCCTGGTGTAACCACAAAATCAGCCCCACTGTTTTTCGCGGCGACAACCTGCTCAGCGTTTAATACTGTTCCAGCAGCAATCAAAAAGTCCGGTCGCTGTTGACGTAATAAACGAATCGCTTCTGCAGCAGCAGATGAACGAAATGTAATTTCCGCTACCGGTAAACCATTGTTTGCTAACGTATCTGCCAGTGGCAAAATATCTTCTGCTTGATCTAAGGCAATTACCGGCACGACTTTAAGTTCGCGAAGTTGCTCGGTAATTTGGGCTAACGTCAAAGACATACTCTCTCCTTTTTTATCTTTTTATTGTCGGGCTAGTGTTTAATTTCGATGCCCTCAAATTCCCGAATTTTATTCAGTGCCTCCGCTAAATCCGCCGTAAAATTAATTTGTTTAATCTCCGGCAAGCTACCGGATTTCACGATAGTACGTAACGGTTGGAATTGCATATTGCACATATAAAGTTGTTGATGTGGGAGCATGTGTTGCACAAAACGCGTAAGCGCGTGAATCCCCCCGGTATCCAATACTGTCACCGCATCGCATTGTAAAACAATATGTTTAATTTCGTGGTCGGTGTGTACGGTCTTATCATGTAAATCAGCAAACAAATTATCTGCCGCAGCGAAAAAGAGCGGTCCACTAATACGATAAATTAAGACATCATCTAAATCCTCCGGCACTGCGATGCTGATGGATTTAGTCATTTCAGCGATGGTACGAATAAACAACAAGCTTGCCAACAACACGCCCACAGAAATGGCGATCACCATATCGAATAACACGGTCAACACCAAGCAAACCAATAACACGGTGATTTCATTACGTCCGGAGCGACGAATTAACTGAATGATTTGTGGCAAGTCCGCCATGTGCCAAGCCACCACCAGCAATAACGCTGCCATAGACGACAACGGCAAATAAGAAAGCGCCGGCGCAAAAAATAACAAGGCAAACAAGACTAATAGTGCATGCACCACGCCAGCAAGTGGTGATACCGCACCGGATTTAACATTAACGGCTGAACGGGCAATCGCTGCTGTGGCGGTTATACCACCGAAAAACGGGGAGGCGATGTTGCCTAAACCTTGCGCCAATAATTCGTTATTGGAATGGTGCTTGGTGTCCGTCATGTTATCTAACACAACAGCACATAATAGCGACTCAATGGCACCCAATACCGCCATTGAGAACGCTGCAGGAAGCAGTCGTTGAATGGTATCGAAATTCCAATCAATTAAGTTGCCATGCATATCTGGAATATTCCACGGCAGTACAAATTCAGGCAAAACATTTGGAATACCAAAACCGGTGCTACCATCAGAAAGCGTGTATTGGAATTGTGTCCCGATAGTCGCTACAGAAAATCCAAAATGGGTTAAACCTAAAGATAATAATGTCGCAATAATCACCGCCGGCAAATGGCCTGGGATCGGTAAACGAAGTTTATGCCATTGGGTTAATACGATGAGTGTGATAATGCCTACTGCGGTATCCGCCCAGCTGATACTTGGAAGTGCGGTCAAGATAACTTGTACTTTTTCAAGGTAATGGGAAGGCATTTTTTCAATGCTTAAGCCGAGGAAATCCTTAATTTGCAAAGTGGCAATCACAATACCGATCCCCGATGTAAAGCCGAGCGTCACCGGCAACGGGATATATTCAATTAATCGCCCTAAACGACACAGCGCCATTAACACTAAAATGATGCCCGACAATAACGTGGCCATCAACAAACCGCTTAGCCCGAATTGTTGCGTCACAGGGTATAAAATCACCACAAACGCCGCTGTGGGCCCAGAGATATTAAAACGGGAGCCGCCGGTTAATGCGATAATCATCCCCGCAATAATCGCTGTGTATAGACCATGTTGCGGCGGTACGCCACTGGCAATCGCCAATGCCATAGAAAGTGGAATAGCAATAATACCCACAGTCAAACCGGCAATAATATCTTTAACCAAATAACGGGAGCTATAACCCGCGCGAAAGCTGTCTTTCAACGCACTGAAAGGTTTCACCGCAAGAAACACATTTTTAGAAAGAAACCATTTTTTTAACATAATTCATAATCGTAGATGAGAAATTGAATGGAATAACCATGAGTGGACGCTTATTTTACCTGATTATTGGCGAAATTTTTATCGTCTGATGGGGCAAATCATAAAAATACTTGACGAGGCTCAATGAAATCCTTATAGTTCGCACGTCCTAATCACGGTGAGATGTCCGAGTGGTTGAAGGAGCACGCCTGGAAAGCGTGTATGTGGGAAACTGCATCGAGGGTTCGAATCCCTCTCTCACCGCCACTTCACTTGTCAAATAACGTCTTTCTTGTCAAAAATCATAGCAAAAACAGCATATTATCATTTTTCTATTTGTCGTTTTTGTTCGTGAATGTTTGTCTTTGTTGTCGTTTTTAACTCCCCATATAACTCCCTCACTCTTTGGGCGTTTTTTCGAGGGAGTTAAAACGGTTTAATTTTAATCGAAACGAAGGCTTTCATTATGAAAATGGTTAAACCACTCACAGAAACCACTTTAAGATCTCTCAAACCGAAATCAAAAGAATACATAAAATCCGATGGAAACGACCTCTATATCCGCATAAAGCCGAATAAAACTAAATGTTGGTATTTCTCTTATAAGTTCGCCGGAAAGGAAAAGAAAATGAGCTTAGGTGCATACCCTGATCTTTCTTTGAATTTTGCCCGAGAAATTGCGCAAGAATACCGAGGCTTAATTTTGCGTAATATTGACCCTGCAGCCTATCGACAATCGTTGAATAATCCCGTTGAAGAAAAGAAAGTTACTTTTTCGGAAATGGCTATGATGTGGCGGGATAAACGTTTAAAGCTAGGTAAACTCAAGGCGCAAACCGTAAATGAAGCGTTCCGCCGAGTGGAACTGCATTTATTCCCTAAAATTGCAGATTTACCAATTGAGGAAGCAAGCTATAAAACTTTGGCTCCTGTGTTATCTCCCCTTAAAAACTCAAATACGCTTTATAAAATCAATATTGCGATTAATCAAATTTTCCGCATGGCTGAAGATGATGACTTGATTCAAAAGAATCCTTTTCGCAATATTCACGATGAATTTACTTATACAGAAACAAAAAATCATCCTACCCTTTCCCCGGAAGAATTGCCGCGTCTGTTTAAGGTATTACACGGTGCAGATATAAAAAAACCGACCGCACTTTTAATTGAATGGCAGTTGTTGAGTATTTTAAGAAGTTCGGAAGCGGTGAGTATTGAATGGGCTGATATTGATTGGGAAGCAAAGGCACTACATATTCCGGCAGAACGGATGAAAGGCGGAAAACGTGCGCACAGTGTTCCGCTTTCTTCACAAGCCTTGAATGTGTTGGAACAAATGCGGCGTTACACGGGAAACCGTAAATATGTGTTTTGTAGCCGCATTGCGCCTTACACTAAGCCGATGAACAGCGGCGCGGCAAACGTGGCATTAAAGCGAATGGGATTTCAAGGCTTGTTAGTTGCCCCATGGCTTACGTAGTATCGCCAGCACTTACTTACACGAGTTAGACCGCTTTTCATCCGAATCGATTGAATTATGTTTGTCGCACGAGACGCGGGGCAAAGTACGGGCGGCTTACGATAAATCAAAAAAATGGAAACCACGACAAGAGATCATGCAATGCTGGGGTGACTATGTTGAGCAATGTAAGCTTGAAGCGATGAAGACTGATTAAGACAATGGGCGGGAAACCGCCCTTTTCGCTTTCCCTTTGTTCCTAATTTTCCCCTAAATTTCCCCCAACCTTTCCTTTATGAAAAATCGCAAGCAAATCCTCGCCACGCCTGCGCGCTAAATAGAGTTATTTCAACGCAAATTTTAAACACTTCCCAAGCCTTACCAATACTGGAGCGGTTTAACTTTTTTGTTTCGTTTCTTCAACGCACGATAACGCAAAAAAAACGCCTTCAAAAATTCAATTTTGCCTCATTTTCTTTGATAAGAATCGGACAGTAGCCCAATTCCGGCTAAAAAGTGCGGTCGAATTTTCCATTATTTTGAGCTTATTTGGTGAGAACAGTGTTCACAATCTGAATTGAATGCAACAAAAACACCGATTATTTATCATTTCAACCGTTCCGAGAAGTAACAGACGGACACCATAAGGACTAGTTTTTTCAAAGAGTAGAAAATGCAAGAAACCACCATAAATGATCGCTTTTTGCGAATTGATGAAGTGACACAGCTCACAGGACTTGCACGAACGACAATTTATGACAAAACACGAGCCAATACTTTTCCGCAGCCGGTAGATTTAGGCGGCAATAAGAAAGCGTGGTTAGAAAGTGAAGTTAGAAATTGGATGCAAGAACGAATTAACCAACGAAACCAAAAACAACAGAAGGACGGCACAAAATGACCGAAATCAAACTAAACAACCCAGAAGCGCAAGAAAAATTGACCGCACTTTTAGATGAATTCAATCGCCAAAAAGCGGATTTAATGTCTCTTGATGAGGAATTGAAACTGCTCGAAGGCAAACAAGCGAAGAACAAGGCGACTTTATCCGCCGTGAATAATGAATCCGAAAGCAAATTAGCCGAAATTAAGGCTAAATTTGAAACTACGAAAGAATTAACGCTTGATGATTATACCGAATCGCAAAAAATCAAGGTTGAATTGAAGTCACGGGCGGATTTCTTCAATGCAATAGGTGAGGAGTTAGAAGCCAAAATTTATTCACAGCGTGAACAAGTATTTAATACGAGAAACCGCCTTTTAGAAGTCCGTAAAAAATTGATTTTATTCTACGGCGAAGCCTTGGCAGATGAATTTATTCAACAGCACCGCGCCCAAATCGCGCTATTTAAAAGCCTTATTATTAGTGGCGTAAGCTATGACCCCGTGACCGAAAAAGACGGGAAAGATGTATTCAACGAAATGCTAACGCAGAAATTAGCCGCGGTTAAAGAATCTTTGCCGGATGAATTTAAATTACCGGCACTAAATCTTGACAGCGATTGGAAGCCGAAAACCCCAACCGAAATCCATTTAGAGCAATTTCAACCACAAGAAGAAAAAGGCTTTAAGCGTTTATTGAATAATATGTAGGAGTTTATCTAATGAAGAATACAACTATTGCTAAATTCAACGAATACAAAAATAATTTAGATGCAGATAAAGGCACCGGCGTTTATTATTCGCATGATTTTGAAAAAGTAGAAAATATCCTTAAACAGGGTATTGGAAAAAATGCGTTTTTACGCCTTATCACCGTTAAATTTGTTGATGATATACATAATAAGGCTTATGAATTATCTTTGCCGTTGGTAAGTACCACCGACATTGAAAAGCACGAAAGAACACCTAAAAACTATATTCAAGGGAATGTTCCTTTTGAATGTAAGCAGATCAATCTTGATGTGAATTTACCTTATGCAGATTTAGACAAATTCGCCGAAGTAGATTTTGAACAGGCGATTAATAACGAATTAGGTGCGGAATTCTCCCAAAATTTAGTGATGATTGGCTTTCATGGTAAACAACGGGCCAACGACAGCGATCCGGAACAAAATCCATTAGGGCAAGACGTAGCAAAAGGTTGGATTGCCCAGTTAAAAGAACACAACCAAACATTGGATGCAAGCGCACACCAAGGCAAAAACACAAATGCCCTGATTCAGCTTGCCCTTGAAAAATTACCGCTTAAATTGCGTGAAAGCGGCGCATTGGTGGCTATTTGCGGGGCGAATGTGATGCCAAATGCCCGCGTGAATATCGGTCATGATGATTTAAAAAATGGCACACACAATAACGTGATGCCGGTACAAACGCTCATGGGCGGATTGAAAGCGGTCAATGTGAGCTATTTCCCGCGCAACGGAATTTTAATCACACCACTTGCTAATTTAGCCCTGTATTTTACGAAAAACACTTCACGCTTGTTTTTTATTAATCGCCCTGAACGAAACGTAGAGGAAGTGTATTTTTCAACAAGCCTTGATTTCTTGTTAGAAAATCACCGCCACGCGGTCTATATTGATGGGCTTGAGGTTGCTGAATAATGCAAACTATTGAAGAATCCGCTAAACAAATGTTAACTGCCACGCAATTTTTTATTAATCACAGCGTAAAAGGATTAATAGAAAGTGGCAAAGTGCGAAAAGAAGATGAAGATCATTTAATACTTGCGTTTATGGAGCTAATGGAACAAGAAGCGCAAGAATTTAAACGAAAATTCAACCGCACTTTACCAAACGAACCTCGAGAAAGCCGAATATTCACTTTCTAATCCTCATAACGCCCCGTCTTACCCACGGGGCTTTTTATTGCTCAAAGAGTGCTTTTAAAAGTTTTTTTTGAATGCTAATATAACAAGAAATAGCCACTTAACAAATAGGGGGAAGCATGGCAATACATCATATTTTGACACAACAAGCGGCAAGCATTACCGACTTAAAGCGTGACCCGATGGGCATTGCGCAAGCAAGTCAAGAAGGCGCGGTCGCAATTTTAAACCGCAACCAACCCGCCTTTTATTGCGTAACTCCCGCACTTTTTGAATATTTTCAAGAACTGGCAGAAGATGCGGAGTTAGGCAGAATTGCACAAGAACGCTTATCAACCCTTGACCCGGTAGAGGTAAGCCTTGATGACTTATAAGCTAACCTTTGATAAAAGGGCTTTAAAAGAATGGGAAAAGTTAGGCGACACCATACGCCAACAATTCAAAAATAAACTGGCGGAACGTTTAGAAAATCCAAGGGTGATCGGCGATAAATTAAGAGGTTATCAAAACCTTTATAAAATCAAACTTCGCTCCGCCGGCTATCGTTTAGTTTATGAAGTCAACGATAACCAAATTTATATTCTTGTTTTGTCTGTGGGCAAACGGGATAGATTAGATGCTTACAAAAACGCAGAATTCAGACAAGCCCAATAGCACGGGCTTTCTTTTTATGTAAGGAACCGCAGAAATGACACAGGGAAAAATCAAATTACCGCCGAGAAAATGGTATAGCCTGCAACAGGCGGCAGATAAATTAACAATGGATAGTGGAGAGGTGGTAACGGTTAATGATTTATTGCATTATGCCTATAACAGAAAATTACAAATCTGTACAAAATTTTTATACCTAGAAGACGTAGGAATAAAGATAGCCAATAAAGTTATAAAGTTTAATGAAAACAATTCAATTGAGCTATCTAATGCAATAAAGAAAAAAGAAATTAAAGAATATGATACATTTATAAAAACCATATCGGGGTTTAGTACAATTTATGGAATAACATACCCACAAGAGTTTAATTTTAAAATTGAAAATAAAGATGAATTTAATATTCACAAAGAAAAAAAGAGAATTTATTTTGGATTCCTTAGTTTTATGCTTGATTTTATAATTCATAACTACTCATTTTCAGAGGATGGATTCTATATAAGAAATGGAACGTTTTTTATTTTACCAATAACAAGTAAAAATAAGACGTTAGATTTTCTAAATGTAAAGACTGATGAAAAAACTAAAATTGAAAATGAGTATCTATTTATCTTACACGAAGATTTAGAGTTATTAAAACACGGGAAAGATTGGTTAAATGATAAAGAAATAAAGAATAATTTTGAAAAAATTCTAAATAAGGGTGGAAGACCGACTATAAAATACAAAGACGAGATTGTTTTACTCGCTGAAAAGATATTCAAAGCCTATCCGGAACACAATAGAGAAAGAATAAAAGAGGCGATTTTAGAGCTTGTGAACAATCAAAACTATTTTAATGATCCAAGTTTCAAAATAAATGAGGTAACAACAAAAAAAATTCTAAGAGAAAAAGAAATCGGCATATCTAGAGGAAAATCAACACCAATCAGGGCACTAGAGCAATTCAAATAAACTATCCTAATGATCTAAACCTAGTTTTGAACATTTAAAACTAGGTTTCTTTCTATTCAACCTATTTCCCACTCCCTACCATACACCCCGACAAACAGGACATAAAAAGACGTTGTTTGACAATCCAACCAAAGGGGAAGCTATGGACAAAAACACAGAAACCAAACCGCGCTATTACTCAACTGCCACAGTGTGCGAAATGCTCGATGTTTCGCGTAGCTGGGTATGGGAACAAGTCAACGCGGGGAAATTTCCGAAGCCGGTTAAATTCGGCCGACTTGCGCGCTATCCGGTGGATGCCGTGGAGCAATACATTCAGACGCAGCAGCAAGCCTGAATCGCAGGCAATAAAAAGCCCCGTGGGTAAGACGGGGCGAAAGTTGCAAAAATTAAATACCGATTTAACTCACCTAAAGGAACCAATATGAAAAATCGATGGGCGAATTATAGCCAAAAATCAACGCACGGCCAAATTGCACGAACACACAAACGCCTTTTTTCTTGTTTCCTCTTGACAGATAAAACGAGATTAAACTATATTAAATCCGCATTCGAAAAATCGAATGCCGGCCGTGACAAGCTGAATTTAGCAAAGGCGAACAACAGCACGCCAAATCGTGCTTTTTTTTGTTCGTGTAATTTACCTATCAAACCAAAATAGCCTTATTTCTGATAAGCTATTTCCAATGGTAGAGCGTAATGGGCAACCCTTAGTGGTTGGCTGTTTCCCTTTGCAAGCAGTTTGTCACCCCGTTACGTTCTACCGCCCGACCGTGACAAGTCTAGCGGTAGTTCCTGAAAATTTAGCAAAGGAAACTACGCAGATGAAACAGTTCATTTTTGCGGCGATTCGTCGCACTGATCTCTCTAATCATATTCAGAAAATTCGCATCAACGCCGAAACCGAACCAGACGCACGCGCCAAATTTGCGCGGGAATTTATTCTTGTTCTTGCCGGCACCATCAACCGGAAAAACACTTCCGATTTTAACCGCACTTTTGCGGCCTACTCCTCTGTTTTAGCCCTTTCAACACAAGGGGGCGCACAATGAACGGAAAACTCATCACGACCGCCGAAGGCATTTTAGTTTTTCGTGACCCAAATGCCCCGAAAATTCAAAATCACTCCGGACAATTGCTCGAAGATTTATTGAATCATTACCACATTCCAAGAAACCATGAAGAACGGGATTTAACGCAGAATTTAGCGTTTTATTGCGCGTGCTATCTGGCGTTATTCACCGAATTGAAGAAAACGCCTATTCGGTATTGGATAGATGAAAACCTATCCCGCTTTTATGCGGAAAATGCCCTTTATCCACTCCCGCAAGTATTAGAAAAATTTGCAGTATTACAGGCGCAAAAAGCACCGGAAGGAGGCAAATAATGGCAACAATTCTTAAAGACGAACGCCGTTATTCAGATGGCAGACAATGGCGCGTACAAATCAGACGAAAAGGCGTTTGCAAAAATGCCCGATTTTTTACGAAATACGAGGCGCAGAAGTGGGCTTTGAGCAGGAAGAAATGATTATGAATCGAGTAACCAACAGTACGCCTGATCTCACCGTGGCTTGGTTGATTGACCGCTATTTAAAGGAAGTTAGCATTAAGAAACGCAGCTATAAGGGCGAGAAATTGCGCTTTTTTAGACTATTGAAGCACCCGGTAGCGCAGATTAATTTGAGGGAATTAAAAGCCGATGATTTTATCGAGTGGCGCAAAGAACGCCTGCAACAGGTAAGCCCGGCAAGCGTGCAAAGAGAATGGAATTCAATTAGTGCGATGTTTTCTCATGCGGTGACGGAATGGCGTATTTTTAAAGAAAACCCGCTTAAAAATATCCGCACTTTGCCCCAACCGAAACCACGAACACGGCGTTATTCCAATTTAGAGATTCAAGGACTTATCCAAGAAAGTGGCTTCAAATGGGATGAACCGCCTACAAGCACCTTAGCCCGGGTCGGCATTGCCATATTATTTGCGATTGAAACCGCCATGCGGGCGGGCGAAATCATTGGTTTAACGTGGGAAAACGTACATTTTGAAGATTATATCGCACACTTGCCGATGACAAAAAACGGCTATTCCCGTGATGTTCCTTTATCAAGTAAGGCGATTGAGTTATTGCGCAAACTAGAGGAAATAAAAATCGAGGGTAAACCCGTTTTTCGGTTAACCAGCGGCACCTTGGATAACTATTTCCGACAGTTAAAGGCGAAATTATTTATTCAAGACTTGCATTTCTACGATACCCGGCGAGAAGCCTTAACCCGCCTTGCGGCGAAAGTGGATGTGATGACACTGGCAAAAATTTCAGGCCACCGAGACTTATCCATTCTACAAAATACCTATTATGCGCCGGATATGAAGCGCGTAGCGGGCTTATTAGGCTAAGGAGAATTAAATTATGCTTACTCAAAGAATCACATTACCCAATGGCGCAGTTGTTGAATTTTTTGGCGATGCGAACATGATGAAAACCATCTTCCCGGAATATGAGGCAAAACGACAAGCAGAACGAAAACGTAAACAAAAACGCCAATTACAAAAAAGTGCGAGACGGAAAAGCAGGGGGAAATGATGGAACCATTGAAAAAAATCACCCTTGCACAATTTTGGCAAATGATGAATGACATTGAAGGGCGAATTATCGCCCTTGAACAGAGCCAGCCTCCAAGGGCTTTCAATCATGAGGAAATATGGACGGCGAAAGAAGTCGCCGCCTACGCACGCGTTTCTTACGGTTATTTAATGCAAAAACTCATTCATGAACCGCACTTTCCGAAAAGTGTCGGCACGGCGAAGAAAAACGCGCCGAAAAAATACCGCGCGGGCGAAATTATTCACTATTTTGAAAACCGTAATCACCACTTAAAAAACACACAATAAGGCCATAAATATGATGAACGGAAGATTAAAAAATGCACCTCACCTTGAAGTTCAATCCGATGCGCCTTTTAGTGAAATCATTGCACTAATTGGATCCAAAGCATGGCAGGCATGGGGAACCGGCAAAAATAAAGGAAAAGGCGAAGAATGGGCACTTATTAAGCCTCAATTCGGCTTAGAGAAAGACTATAAACCGATGATTTTAGGTAGAGACCAATTAGTAAATATCGCCAATTTGCGTTTAACGAAAGAAAACACGCATTTTATGCGCTTATGTGTTTTTGGCGAATTGACCGATGCACAGAAAAGTGCGGTATTACTTAACCTCTCCAAGAATAGCAAAGTAGAGAAAGTGCGTATTTGCGACAATGTAGGGCAACAAGTGGAAGATTGTAGCGACTATGTAACACGTTTGCGCACAGATGAAGAAACGCAACAACGTGCGGCGGAATACGCAAAATTAGCGGAGGTTGCTGATACCCCCAAAACAAGCCCTTACATTGAATATAGGGAAGTAAATGGAATTAAAGGCTTGTTTTCCATTAAGCCAAAACTCGATAAAGATACTGGGGAGATTCTACGAGAAGAACAACAATGGATTTGCTCAAATATTGATTTAATCGGACAGGGCAAAAATGAGCAGGGCGAATATTATTATCTGTTCCAATGGAAAAATCCCGATGAACGGGAATCACGCTTAGAAGCTGTGCATTTAGCCGATTTTGGCACAGAAGCAGGTTGGAAACAGCTTAAAGGCAAGGGCTTGAAAATGACTCAAGGACAAGGATTAATCGGCAAATTAACCGAACATTTTCATAATTTAAGCATGAATACCCAATGCAATTACAAAATCACGAAGCTTGCCGGTTGGCAAAATGGTGCGTATTTATTGCCAAGTGGTGAAATGATCGGTGAACCAACAAGTCCGATATTTTTCACAGAAAAGAGCGGTGCGGATTTAGGCTATACCGTAAGCGGCACCCTTGAAAGTTGGCAACGGGAAATAGCCAACAATGTGAAAGGCAATCCATCTATGATGATTGGTGTTGCCGTAGCGTTTGCCGCGCCGATGTTGGCTATTTTAGGGTGTGAATCTTTTGGTGTGCATTTATTTGCGGAAAGCTCAAAAGGTAAAAGCACCACCTTACAAATTGCCAACAGCATATACGGCAATCCTGAAAAAATAAAATTAAGCTGGAGTTCAACCGACAATGCACTAAAAACAGAGGCGGCAGCACGCAATGACGGCTTTTTAACTATGGACGAAATAGGAGAAGCTAAAGATGGGAAAATGCTGGAATCTATAGCTTATGCTTTATTTAATGGAACAGATAAGAACAGAAACAGAAAAGAGGGCGGCAATAGAGAAATAAAGCGTTGGAAAGTAACAGCCCTTTCCACCGGAGAAAAAGACTTAGAAACACAGTTACGCCTACAAGATGTGAAAGTTCATGCCGGGCAGTTGGTGCGATTACTTAATATTCCATTAGAGGAAGCGAAGGCATTACACCAATTTAACAACAATAAAGCACACGCTGATCATTTAAATGAAATGGTGCTTGAACACTTTGGCGCAGTGGGGCGTGAATGGATTACATACTTATCCGAACATAAAGAGGAAGTACGGGAAAGCTACAAAATCATTCGCAAAAAATGGCTGGATTTATCAAGCAATATGAGCGGACAAGTGCAACGCGTCGCCGGTGACCGATTCGCCATATTGGAAACCGCTTTGCAACTGGCAAAACATTTAACCTCATGGAGCGAAGAAGAAAATGGGCAAGCCATGTTAAAAAACTTTCTTAACTGGAAAGAAGATTTTGGCGAAAATAGCCGGGAGGAAACCAAGATTACCGAAACCCTGTTAGAAGCCTTATGCACTTATGAATCGAGTTTTATTGAATACCCGGCAAATAATAGGCCAACGCCAAGGGAAATTTATGGCATCCGCGTTTTGGAAAATACTACACTGAACGAACCGGAATACTTCTTCATTTATCATAATGCGTTTAGCGAGATTATAAAGGAATTTCCGGTAAAACTTGCACTTAATGTGTTAGCTAACGCCGGCATATTAAAAACGCCTCGGAATCCTGAAAAAGGCTATGAGTATAGAACTGTTATACCAAGGAAAATAGCCGGAAGTAACAAGAAAATACGCGCTTATAAAATCATTCCAATAACGGAAGATGAACAGACGGAAGAATAATTTAACAAAGCAAGGTGAACGCCTTGCTTTTTTAGTGCTCAATCAATGCAAATAAACTTAGAGATATATTTTTTTAATAGGAAAATTAGGAAAATATTTATAATTTATATAATATTCAATGTGTTATAAAAAACATTTTGCCTAAATAGATATTAACTTTGCCTAAAATACCCCTCATTTTGCCTAAAATCACCCTAGTTTTTCCTATACTCAAAAATCAATCAATTTTATTTATCTAAAATTTTCCTATAATTTGCCTAAATCTTCCTATGCCTTTAGGCAAGAATTTGGCTTGTAACGCATTGAAAAATATTATATTTATAATTCCTTGCCTACTTTTCCTATTTTCCTAACGATTTTTACACATACACAAAATATTTTTATTTTTTTCTACTTGCCTTAGAATCAAACCAAACAACAACTATGGATGAAATAAATGATTACTTTGTTCCTGTTTGTAATAGCCGCGCCAATTTATCTACTGATTGCCGGGCTTGTCATTGGGGGCACATATTTAATCAATATCCTTCCAATACTCCTTGTCTTGTACTTCATCATGGCTTTTTTAGTGGGAATGTTTACGCCATTCAAACCGTGGTTTAATGAACACCGCACTAAAATAGACACTGCCGGGAAATTAGTTGCCTTAATTCTGTTTGGTCCATTAATCGTAGTGCTAGCCGTCGCTATTCTTGCCTTGCCCTTTGTCATGATTTACGCGATAAGTGATAATCCGTTCTTATGGTATGCCGTGACTTTGTTTTTTATGGGAAGCATTGCTTACAGCATTAAGAAAGAGATTAAACGCAAAAGAGAAGAAAAAATTTGGCAAGAAACACGGGAACGCGCTGCTATGCACCGATATTTTTATCATGAACAGAAGCAGACTAAAGGCGATTAAACGAAATTAAACGAGATTTAAAGATTGACCACCTCATAGAATTTCTTAATAATGCCTCGCCAAGCAAAGACAAACGATAAAATTTCTGTGTTTAACTCCCTCGCTTACCCCCTTGGAAGTATTCGATAAAGCAGAAAAACCAATAACAACAAGGCTTGGCGATAAAAAGCGGTAGTTCTCTCACCGCCATTCTTAATGAATTTTCTTTTTTAATCTTTATTTGTTCCAATCTATTTCAGTTATACTGAGCAACATTTTCAACAATAAAAACACGTTAAAAAATCACCGCACTTTTATGTGTTGGCATCTCCTTTTGATGCTTGAATTTACGGAATCCACCCCAATATTAGGCGAAATCAGCGGAATTTAGATAAGAGAGTACATGATGAGAGCAAAAAAATCAGAATTACAAACTATACCGGTATTGCCATTGCGCGATGTCGTCGTGTTTCCTTTTATGGTCATGCCGTTATTTGTAGGTAGACCAAGATCCATTAGCAGCCTTGATGATGCCATGAATAATGGCAAACAGCTGTTATTGGTTTCGCAAAAACAGGCAGAATTAGAAGAACCGTCCATTAACGATTTATATGATGTCGGCACCATTGCCAATATTATCCAATTACTCAAACTTCCTGATGGCACCGTGAAAGTGTTAGTGGAAGGACAACAGCGCGCCAAAATTCATCAAATTGAAGATTCCGGTGAACATTTTCAAGCACAGGTAGAACCGCTTAATAGCACGCTTGGTAATAAAAAAGAATTACAAGTCGTCCATAAAGCCGCTTTAGATGAATTTCAAAATTATGTGAATTTGAACAAAAAAGTGCAGCCGGATATTCTTTCCGCACTTCAACAAATTGAAAATTTGGAACAAGTTAGTGACACCTTAGCCTCCCATTTACCGGTTTCTGTTGCCCAAAAACAAACCGTATTAGAAATGACCAATGTAGTGGAACGTTTTGAGTATTTGCTGGGTTTAATGCAGTCCGAAGCGGATCTATTACAGGTGGAAAAACGGATTCGTAGTCGCGTGAAAAAACAAATGGAGAAAAGCCAGCGCGATTATTACTTAAACGAACAAATTAAAGCCATTCAAAAAGAGCTCGGCGAAGAAGAAAATGCGATAAGTGAAATTGAACAGCTTCGTCAAAAAATTGAAGAGGCAAGAATGCCTTTGGAAGCACGTGAAAAAGCCGAAGCTGAATTGCAAAAACTGAAAATGATGTCGCCAATGTCGGCTGAAGCCACCGTTGTGCGCAGTTATATCGATTGGATGATTCAAGTGCCTTGGCATAAACGCACCAAAGTGAAAAAAGATCTCGCTAAAGCACAAGAAATTTTAGATGCCGATCACTATGGTTTGGAGCGCGTGAAAGAGCGTATTTTGGAATACCTTGCCGTGCAAACCCGTTTAAATCAATTAAAAGGACCAATTCTTTGCTTGGTAGGTCCTCCTGGTGTCGGTAAAACCTCTTTAGGACAATCTATTGCCAATGCAACAGGGCGTAAATATGTGCGCATGGCATTAGGCGGCGTGCGTGATGAAGCAGAAATTCGTGGTCACCGTAAAACCTATATTGGTTCCTTGCCGGGCAAATTGATTCAAAAAATGGCAAAAGTCGGTGTAAAAAACCCGCTCTTTTTGTTAGATGAAATCGACAAAATGTCTTCTGATATGCGTGGCGATCCAGCTTCTGCTTTATTAGAGGTATTGGATCCGGAACAAAACGCCCATTTCAACGATCATTATTTGGAAGTGGACTACGATTTATCCGATGTCATGTTTGTGGCGACCTCAAACTCCATGCACATTCCAACGCCATTATTAGATCGTATGGAAGTGATTCGTTTATCCGGTTATACAGAAGATGAAAAACTGAATATCGCCACTCGCCATTTGATCAACAAACAAATGGAACGCAACGGGCTAAAAGCAGGTGAATTAACCATTGATGACAGTGCGATCGTGGATATTATCCGCTATTACACTCGTGAAGCCGGTGTGCGTAATTTAGAACGTGAAATATCGAAAATCTGCCGTAAAGCTGTAAAAACCTTACTGTTAGATAAGAAATTAAAATCCATCAAAGTGACGGCGAAAAATCTACACGATTACCTTGGTGTGAAACGCTTTGAATTTGGTCGTGCAGATACGCAAAATCGTGTTGGCGAAGTCACTGGTTTGGCATGGACGGAAGTCGGCGGCGATTTACTGACGATTGAAACCGCCTCCGTGCCGGGCAAAGGCAAACTCAGTTACACT
This sequence comes from Aggregatibacter sp. Marseille-P9115, assembly GCF_920939465.1. Taxonomy (GTDB): domain Bacteria; phylum Pseudomonadota; class Gammaproteobacteria; order Enterobacterales; family Pasteurellaceae; genus Aggregatibacter; species Aggregatibacter segnis_B. The sequence goes on along the minus strand of NZ_OV100759.1, from coordinate 1,502,945 downwards.
GGCTCCTTGGGGGATGTCATGAAAGAATCCATTCAAGCGGCAATGACTGTCGTACGCGCCCGTGCAGATAAATTAGGCATTAATCCGGAATTCCACGAAAAACGCGATATTCATATTCACGTTCCGGACGGTGCGACACCAAAAGACGGCCCGAGTGCAGGGATTGCTATGTGTACCGCATTGGTGTCTTGTTTAACCGGTAATCCGGTAAAATCCGAAGTAGCGATGACCGGTGAAATCAGCTTACGTGGCAAAGTATTACCAATTGGCGGTTTAAAAGAAAAATTACTGGCTGCGCACCGTGGCGGCATTAAAACGGTGATTATTCCAAAAGATAATGTGAAAGATTTGGAAGATATTCCGGAAAACGCCAAACGTGATTTAAATATTCACGCGGTAGAAACCATCGATGAAGTGTTAACCATTGCATTGGAAAATCCGCCAAGCGGTGTTGAGTTTGTCAAACTTGAACCGATTTCTGCGGTGAAAAGCAGTCGTCGTAAGAAAAGTATTTCTCCAAGTGCGGTCAATTAATTAAACGTTTTTTAAAAGCCAAATTATCATCGAATAATTTGGCTTTTTTTATTTTGCTAGTGCGTGTAAAGGCGCTTTAGATTATAATCGTGCAAATTTTTGCTTTATTTTTATAGGATACGTTTCATGGTAATGGAAAAACTACACGGAGCCTCAACTAACTGGGCTTCCAAGTTTCTTTTTGGTTTTATTACTGTCACATTTGTTATCAGCTCGATGGCGGGTTATCTTTATACCCGAGTGGATAACTCAGCAGCAAAAGTGAACGGAGAAGAAATTTCACAACAAGCGTTTCAAAATCAATACAATATTGCATCACGTAATTTAACGCCTCAAGAAATCGATTCACCTGCACAAGTGGCCAAGCTTAAACGTCAAGTACTTGCCTCTTTAATTGATCAAGAACTACTACGCCAATACGCTAACGAACTTAAATTAGGTGTTAGCGATGCACGTATTAAACAAGAAATCGTCACCACGCCAACTTTCCAAAATAATGGCAAATTTGACAATACGCTATATCAACAAACACTACAAAATAATGGGATTTCTGCTGAAACCTATGCCGGTTATGTTCGCGAAGCATTACGCCTGGAACAATTACAAAGCGGTTTAGGCACTACTGCCTTTAGCGTCCCTGCTCAACAAGAAAAATTAGCAAAACTTTTCTTCCAAAGCCGTCAAATTCGTTTAGCAAATTTATCTTTAGCTAATGAAATTGCCAAACAAGAAGTTAGCGATGAAGAAATTCAAGCTTACTATGATGCACACAAAGCTGAGTTTACGATTCCGGAAACCGTAAAAGTACAATACCTCGACTTATCCGGCGCGGCGATGGAGAACAATATCAACATTACTGATGTAGAAATTGCACAATATTATCAAGATAATAAACCTCAATTCACGACCCAAGGACAACAACGCTTAGCCCATATTCAAGTAAAAACAGAACAGCAAGCACAAGAGTTATACCAACAGCTACAAAATGGGGCTAATTTTGCAGATTTAGCCAAAAATCACTCGATTGATCCAACCAGTGCTGAGCGAGGCGGTGATTTAAGTTGGGTAAGTGCGGGTGAATTTCCAAAAGTTTTTGAAGATGCTGCAAATGCCTTAGCCATTGGACAATATAGCCAACCGGTAAATCTTGACAATCACTACCATATTATTTTGGTAGAAGAACGCAAAGAACCACAGTTACAACCACTAGAAAGCGTAAAAGCGCAGATCGCGGCACAAATCCGTCAAAACTTAGTCAATACACAATTTTATTCCATTGAAAAACGTGTTGCAGAAAAAGCATTTGAAGATCCTTCTTCATTGAATGCGGCTGCAGAAGTAGGCGGTGTCAAAGTACAAGAAACGGCATATTTTTCTCGTGATGATATTCCTGCTGAACTCAATTATCCTAATGTCGTTTCTGCGGTTTTCGATTCTGATCTGTCTCAGGGCGGTAGCAATTCTGAACCGATGAACGTGGGTGAACAACATTCTGTCGTCGTTCGTGTGCTTGATCATAAACCTCAAAGCATCAAAACATTAGATGAAGCCAAAGCTGACATTACCGCACATTTAAAACACCAAAAAGCAGAAGCAGTCGTATTAGCTCAAGCAGAACAAATTGTCCAAAATTTATCTGAAGGCAAGTCTGTTGAAGGCGTAAAATTTGGTGCAGAACAAACTTGGGTCTTTGCCGAAAATAAAGATCCTGTGTTAAACAATACGGTATTTTCCATGGCGAAGCCGGAAGAAGGTAAAACTACCTATAAAGCCGCTAGCAATGCAAATGGTGATGTCGTTGTCATTGCATTAGATAAAGTGGTTGACGGTAAATTAACCGAACAAGAGCAAAAACAATTTGCCGTGCAAATTGAACAACTCTCTCAAGTGAGCTTACAAAACAGTTTATTAAATGCACTACGCGCTAAAGCGAAAGTTGAGATAAACGACTCATTTATTAACCAAGAGCAATAATCAAGCGTAATGCCTATGATGTCATAGGCATTATTTTTGAGCTAAATTTGAGAAGCAACAGGCTTTGATGTATTATTCCGCGATTTATTTTTTCGCGGCGAACCGTCTAATATTAAGGAGATAAAAATGAAATTAGTTGAAGTCAAACACCCTTTAGTGAAACACAAATTGGGTTTAATGCGCGCAGCGGAAATTAACACGAAAAAATTCCGTGAATTGGCAACAGAAGTCGGGAGTCTATTAACTTATGAAGCGACATCCGATTTAGAAACGGAAAAAGTCATTATTGACGGTTGGTGCGGTCCGGTTGAGATTGACCAAATCAAAGGTAAAAAAGTCACTGTTGTACCGATTCTACGTGCAGGCCTTGGCATGATGGACGGTGTGTTAGAGCATGTTCCAAGTGCGCGTATCAGCGTTGTCGGTATGTACCGTAATGAAGAAACCCTTGAGCCGGTACCTTATTTCCAAAAATTAGCCAGCGATTTAGATGAACGTTTAGCTATCGTTGTTGACCCAATGCTAGCAACCGGTGGTTCTATGATTGCGACCATCGATTTGCTCAAACAAAAAGGGTGTAAACACATTAAAGTTTTAGTATTAGTTGCTGCACCGGAAGGTCTTGCTGCATTAGAAAAAGCGCATCCGGACATTGAATTATACACCGCGGCAATTGATGATCACTTAAACGAAAACGGTTATATCATTCCGGGTTTAGGTGATGCAGGAGATAAAATTTTCGGTACGAAATAATCCTAAACCGGAAATTTTATTAACAGGTTAGGCGGATTTTTATCCGCCTCTTTTACGGCAAAAAGAAATGAAAATGTTTCGAAAAATGACCGCACTTTTTAAGTTAATTCAGACAGAGAGTTGAAACTTACATGACACATACAACACAAGCTCCAATTACGGAGCAACAGAGTTCCGTTAAACAAGCATTTGTGGGTTTACAAATGCTATTCGTTGCCTTTGGTGCATTGGTTTTAGTACCGTTAATTACCGGATTAGATGCCAATACAGCCTTGCTCACCGCCGGTATCGGTACTTTATTATTCCAACTTTGTACCGGCAAACAGGTGCCGATTTTCTTGGCCTCTTCTTTTGCCTTTATCGCACCGATTCAATACGGCGTCGCCACTTGGGGTATTCCGGCTACCATGGGCGGTTTAGCCTGTGCCGGTTTGGTTTATTTAGCGCTGAGTACATTAGTCAAATTGCGTGGTGCCGCGGCATTAGAACGCATTTTCCCTCCTGTGGTCGTAGGCCCTGTTATTATTATCATCGGTATGGGCTTAGCGCCGGTCGCCGTCGATATGGCACTCGGTAAAAATAGCGCTTACCAATACAATGATGCTGTTTTAGTGTCTATGGTCACCTTAATTACCACCTTGTGTGTGGCTGTTTTTTCCAAAGGGTTAATGAAACTTATCCCAATTATGTTCGGTATTGCGGTGGGATATATCCTATGTCTTTTCATGGGACTCATTAATTTCCAACCGGTTTTAGATGCCCCTTGGTTTAGCTTGCCAAACATCACCACGCCGGAATTTAAATTGGAAGCCATTTTATATTTACTGCCAATTGCCATTGCACCCGCCGTGGAGCACGTAGGCGGCATTATGGCGATTAGTTCCGTCACCGGCACAGACTTCATCAAAAAACCAGGCTTACATCGCACTTTATTGGGTGATGGTATCGCAACCAGCGCAGCATCATTGTTAGGCGGTCCACCAAATACCACTTATGCAGAAGTCACCGGTGCGGTCATGCTAACCCGTAATTTCAATCCAAATATCATGACTTGGGCGGCAGTCTGGGCAATTGCCATTTCTTTCTGTGGAAAAGTCGGTGCCTTTTTATCTACCATCCCAACCATCGTGATGGGCGGTATCATGATGTTGGTATTCGGTTCCATTGCCGTTGTCGGTATGAGCACCTTAATTCGCGCCAAAGTCGATGTCACCGAGGCACGTAACCTTTGCATCATTGCTGTGGTGATGACGTTCGGTATCGGTAACATGTTCGTTGATGTCGGCGGCGTGTCCTTAAAAGGGATCAGCCTTTGTGCCGTGGTTGCCATCATTTTGAACTTGGTATTACCTAAAGCGAAAAACGAAGCCGCATAAAACGCATATGTAACAGTCATTAGCGGAAAGGAAAAATATCCGCTAATGACTTTCTAATTTTAAAAATTTCGTTTATTCTTACCGCACTTTATTTCAGCATTTTCGGTATTTGATTTGAGCGAGCCATATTTCCAACTTCCTCTCCCCATTCATCAATTTGATAATGACACCCTGGAAAATTTCTATGCGGAAAACAATCAGCTTCTGCTCAGCTCCTTACAAAAAAACGTTTCCCATCTCAGCCAACCTTTTTTCTATCTTTGGGGTCAGCGTGGTTGCGGGAAAAGCCATCTATTAAAAGCCATTTGTCATCATTACTTAACACATCAGCGCCCTGCCTTATACGTGCCTTTGAATAAAGCACAATATTTCTCTCCGGCAGTACTGGAAAATCTAGAGCAACAAGAATTAGTGTGTTTGGATGATTTACAAGAGGTGATAGGAAATCCGGATTGGGAGCTGGCCATTTTCGATTTAATTAATCGAATCCGAGAAACCGGAAAAACGCTTTTAGTGATCAGCGCGGATCAATCGCCGACTAATTTATCGGCCCATTTACCGGATTTGGTGTCTCGTCTAACATGGGGCGAAGTGTATCAATTAATGCCGTTAAATGATCAACAAAAAATAGCGGTCTTACAACTGGCCGCACATCAACGCGGTATTGAATTACCTGACGAAACCGCCAATTTTCTCTTCAAACGTTTAGAACGGGATATGAAAACCTTATTTAATGCGTTAGAAAAACTCGATCAGGCCTCATTACAGGCGCAACGTAAACTAACGATTCCCTTCGTTAAAGAGATTTTATCTTTATAGTGGCTCTTACAGCCATCTCCGCGTACGCTGGCAATAAGCTGTAAACGCGTCACCAAATAAATGTTTTAGCCCTTCTTCTTCCGGTTTAATTTGAAACTTGGTAACATACCAAATAAATAACCCCACGCCAAACAACGCCGACAGTGAACCGAGATAAACCATCCAAGCCAATAAAATAAAAACAAGGCTGAGATACATCGGATTTCTACTCAATCGATAAATACCACCGGTGACTAATTGAGAAGCCGTTTCAAGTTGAAATGGGTTCAAGGTTGTTTTCGCCAATAAAAATTGCAAAACACTGGCTGCCCCAATGGCGCAACCCATTCCGCCGAATACAATCACCAACCACAAAGAAGAGGGAAATTGCCAAATAGGCGGAAGGTATTTCATCAACAATGCACAAAAAACAAAAATTAACGGTGGTGGAACAGGGATGTGGCGTTTATTCAATGACATACGAATTCCTTATTCAGTGCAAAAGAAAGGCTTGGGAAAACCAAGCCTCAAAAAAACTATAAATTATTTAACCGCACTTGAATGAGTTGTTGCTCTAACGGTGTGGCATTCTGTTGGGCTTGTTGATAAGCGCTTTTCGCTGCATCCTTATCGCCTTTCGCCAACTGAATATCACCAACCAACATATTCTTAGCGCCATTCCAAGCTTGATCTTTCACTAATTTCAAACTTTCCAACGCAGGATCAAATTGCCCGAGTTGGAATTGCACCGCAGCCAAACGTAATGCACTGATAGAAGATAAAACCTCATCCGTTGATTGGGCTACAGCCTGTTTTAACGCGTCTTCAGCCTGTGCAAAATCTTGATTCTCTACCGCAATCTTTGCTTTATCTAGCAACGCTAACACAGCATATCCGGTTTTCTCATTATTTTTAACAAATTGAGAGAACTGCTCTTCTTGTGCTTTCGGATCTTTTGCATAGTTAAACAACACTTGTTCATACTCGGCAGAGGCATTGTGGATTTTCTGTAACTGATAAGATTGCCAGTAGTTCCAGCCGAACACACCGCCAAAAGCAATCACAAAACAGACAATAATAAACTTATAGTTTTCTTGCCACCACGCCTTAATCGCACTGAGTTCTTGTTCTTCTTCAATGGTATACGCCATGTTTTTTCCTTATTTGAGTGTGTTTTGAATATGATTGATGATGTCGCTGAATGCCACAACCGCTTGTTCACTGTGTTGCAACAAGTTTTTTACCACCACTTGTTGGTTTTTCACTTCATCTTCGCCAATGACCAAGGCTAACTTCGCACCACTTTTATCGGCTCGTTTAAATTGTTTTTTAAAATTCCCGCCACTGCAGTGTAAAAGCGTACGTAAGTGCGGTAATTCTGAACGAAGTTTTTCCGCCAAATTAAAGGCTGCTACGGTAGTGCCTTCGCCTTGATAAACGATGTAAATATCCACCACACTTGGCAAGGTAATCTGTGTATTCACTTCCTGTACCAACAGTACCAAACGCTCCAAGCCCATAGCAAAACCAACGCCACTTGTGGCATGACCGCCTAGCTGTTCAACCAACCCATCGTAACGACCACCGCCACAGACGGTACCTTGCGCGCCTAAAGCAGAAGTCACCCACTCAAACACCGTTTTATTGTAATAATCTAAGCCACGCACCAATTTTTGATTGATTTCGTACTGAATGCCTAAATTATCCAGCAAGGCGCATAATTGCGCAAAATGTTCACGGGAATCATCGTCAAGATAATCATGTAATTTCGGTGCATCATTTAGCATCTCTTGAACACGTTGATCTTTACTGTCCAAAATCCGTAACGGATTGGTGGTTAAACGACGCTTGCTGTCTTCATCTAAAATATCGATGTGATTTTGTAAAAAATCGACCAAGGCTTGACGATAATTTTTGCGCGCCTCTAATGAACCAATGGAGTTTAGTTGAAGCGTCACATGGTCAAAAATGCCTAAATCCTTCCATAAACGGGCGGTTAAGGCGATAAGTTCCACATCAATTTCCGGATTAGGAATACCAAAAATTTCCACGCCGACCTGATGGAACTGACGGTAACGGCCTTTTTGCGGACGCTCATAACGGAACATTGGTCCCATATACCATAAACGTTGTTCTTGGTTGTACAACAAACCGTGCTCGATACCGGCGCGAACACAACCTGCCGTGCCTTCCGGACGCAAAGTCAAACTTTCCTCATCACGGTCATCGAACGTAAACATTTCTTTTTCCACCACATCGGTGACTTCACCGATAGCGCGGGCGAATAACGGCGTGCTTTCCACAATTGGCATACGGATTTCCGCGTAACCATACGCACTTAAAACCGACCGCACTTTATTCTCAACCCATTGCCATAGCGGGGTTTCTGTTGGTAAGCAATCGTTCATTCCACGAATTGCCTGAATAGTTTTTGCCACAATAACTTCCTGTGTTTATTAAAAATTAAAGAATACGATTTTTAGGGTCTTGCTGCGCAACACGGGCGCGAATTTTTGCTTCTAATTGATTAATTAAATCATCGTTATCAAAACGTTCTTTCTGACGCTCACCGTCAAGATAATAGCCGCTTTTCTTATTACCGCCGGTGACGCCTAAATCAGACACCAACGCTTCTCCCGGACCATTGACGACACAGCCGATAATTGACACATCCATCGGCGTAATAATATCTTCTAAACGTTGTTCCAGCGCATTTACCGTGCCAATTACATCAAATTCCTGACGGGAACAAGTTGGGCAAGCAATAAAGTTAATGCCACGAGAACGAATACGGAGTGATTTTAAAATATCAAAGCCCACTTTGATTTCTTCCACCGGATCGGCGGCTAAAGACACTCGCAGGGTGTCACCGATCCCTTCAGCCAATAACATACCTAATCCGATGGAAGATTTCACTGCACCGGCACGCGCACCACCGGCTTCAGTAATGCCTAAATGCAAGGGCTGGTTAATGGCTTTCGCAAGTAAACGATAGGATTCCACCGCCAAATACACATCAGAGGCTTTAACGCTCACTTTAAATTGATCGAAGTTCAAACGATCTAAAATTTCTACGTGACGCAATGCCGATTCCAACAACGCTTGTGGTGTTGGTTCACCGTATTTTTCCTGAATGTCTTTTTCCAGTGAACCGGCATTCACCCCAATACGAATGGGGATATTTTTATCTTTAGCGCAATCCACTACGGCGCGAATACGATCTTCACGTCCGATATTACCCGGATTGATACGCAAACAGTCCACACCATATTCGGCGACTTTCAACGCAATGCGATAATCAAAATGAATATCGGCGACTAATGGCACGCTCACTTGCTGTTTAATTAATTTAAAAGCTTCCGCCGCTTCCATGGTTGGCACTGATACACGCACAATATCGGCACCCACGCGCTCTAACGATTTGATTTGCGCAACCGTGGCTTCAACATCAGTAGTTCGTGTGTTGGTCATCGACTGTACTGCAATCGGTGCGTCACCACCGATGGGTACATTCCCTACATAAATTTTCGTGGATTCTCTACGCTGAATTTTTGGCTTTTCTAACATTATTCGCCCATTATTGAGGTAATTTAAATTTTGCGACACGCCCATCAAGTGTTAATGGGAAAGCTTCGCCTTTATAAATAATTTTGACATTCCCCGGCGCACCGATAATTAAAGAATAAGGCTCTTCTTCGTTGAAACTTAACACATCGCCTTGTTTATATTCTTTTTGTGCTAACACCTTACGGTTTTTGTCTTTCACACTGATCCAACAATTGCCAATCACTTCAATGTATAAATTATCATTTGTCGCGACCGCAGAAACATTTGGATTTTTCACCGCACTTTCTGTTGAAGAAGATGTTACCGTGGTTTCCATTGTTGCACTTTCAGGCATACTTGCCACTTGCTCTGCACCGTTAATTTTACTCATTTCAGATTGCAACACATTTGCCGGTGCTACCTCTGTCGCCACAATTGGTGTAGCAACAACATTCTCTTGTGGCTTAACTTCAACAATAGGTTCAATCGTCGTTGATTCCACAACATGATTTTCTACCTGACTGATTGGCTGCGTGACCACAGACACATTCTCAACATTGGTTACTGCAGCTGGCGCTTCTGCTGACAATTGGGTGTAAGAATTCACTAAGTTATCGCGCTCTGCATTAGATTGCTTATAGTTTTCCCACCACCACATGACCGTCATACCAAGAACAACCAATACAACTAAAGCACTAAAATAACTAACCCAACGATTATGAGAAGAATATCGATTAACAGAGTTCGTTGCTCGTGCATTTTTACACAAGTCATTCTTCTGTTCATCACCAAAATCAATCACATTCAGCCATTCATGGTCTGCAATTTTAAGAAATTTTGCATAGCTACGCACATAACCACGAACAAACGTCGCGGGCGTTGAGCGATGAATAAATCGGTTATTTTCAATATCTTGAAGAATTGAAGGACGCAATGCAACGGTTTGAGCAACAGATTCCAATGAAAGATTTAGAGCTTCTCTTGCCAAACGAAATTTATCACCAATGGTGATTTCTTGTGCATTATTTTGCGCTTCTTGAATTGTTTTAGGTGTATTCATAGGAATGGTATTTTTAGCTAAAAATTAAGTGCTAAAGTTTAAGGGGGTAAGGCTGGTTTTGCAACAGTTATATGGCGTTATTGTTATCTGACATGGAAATTGTCACGCAAGACAAAATCAATTTTAAATGGCATTTTCACCTATTTTCGGAGAACAAAAGCAATCACAAAATAATTGGCTAAAAACACCGGCAAAAATGACCGCACTTTGATCGACTATTTAGCGCGTAACGCTAATTTCTTTGCCCGCTCCGATTCCATTTTTTCAAGTATTAACAGATTTTCCTGATAAACCGTTAAATCCTTTGCTGACAAAGCACAGAGTGCAAGATTTTCGTAAGTATCAGTCTGCCGATAATAATTAGGCGCCTTTAATGCTTTATGGAATTGCTCATAGGCGGCAGAATATTTACCTTGCAAACAAAGAAAGGTACCGAAATTGTTGAAAACATCACCTTGTTTTTTATCTAACTTAATCGCAGTCAAATAGGCTTGTTCTGCCTGAATCACATCGCCCTGTTGCTGATAAAAATAAGCGCGCGCCGCATGCACTAAATAATAATCTGGCGCATAAGAAATCGCCCTGTCTAAATTTGCCTTCGCTTGGTTGTGATCCCCTTGCTGCAAATAGCCTAATGCCAATTCAACACGGGCTTTTGCTGCTTGTTGTTTATCAAAATCAGATGAAACTTGTTGGGAAACACAAGCAGAAAAAAGAAAGGGGAAAATAAACGGCATAATTCGAGTAAAGAATGGGAAATGAACCATTTATTTTCCTCCGAGTTTGAATGGTTACTGAACTTGAACGGCAATCGCCTCGCCAAAACGTTTTTTCTGTGCAGTACGTTTGGTGCGGTCAATCACATCGCCGGCTAATTGTCCGCAAGCAGCATCAATATCGTCACCACGGGTTTTACGCACAATCACCGTTAAACCATATTCCATCAAGGTTTTTTGGAAACGGTCAATACGCGTATTAGAGCTTTTCGCGTAAGGCGCTTCCGGGAACGGGTTCCATGGAATCAAATTGATTTTACATGGCGTATTTTTTAACACTTCCGCTAATTGATGGGCGTGTTCCACATGATCATTCACATGATCCAACATGACATATTCGATGGTCACTTTACCGTGGTTGGCGTTAGAAACGCTTAAATAGCGATTCACCGAATCAATCAAGGTTTTGATATTGTATTTTTTGTTTAGTGGCACGATTTCATCACGCAATTCATCGTTTGGTGCGTGCAAGGAAATCGCTAATGCCACATCAATCATTTTGCTTAAATTATCGAGCGCCGGTACCACACCTGAAGTGGATAATGTCACACGGCGTTTAGATAAACCGTAAGCGAAATCATCCAACATAATTTCCATCGCCGGCACCACATTCGCCACATTCAACAACGGCTCGCCCATGCCCATCATCACCACATTGGTAATCGGACGCACGCCTGTCACCCCAAAATTGCCGATAATTTTCGATGCACGCCACACTTGCCCAATAATTTCTGACACCGTTAAATTGCGGTTGAAGCCTTGTTGTGCGGTCGAACAAAAAGTACAAGCTAATGCGCAGCCAACCTGTGAAGAAACACATAACGTGGCGCGATCCGCTTCCGGAATGTACACGGTTTCCACTTGCTGATCGCCGACCTGCATCGCCCATTTAATGGTGCCATCGGCAGAACGCTGTTCCACCGCCACTTCCGGTGCTTTAATTTCTGCCACGGATTTTAATTTTTCCCGTAGCTTTTTGTTTAAATTGGTCATATTGTCGAAATTGTCTTCACCAAAATGGTAAATCCATTTCACCAACTGATCCGCGCGGAACGGTTTTTCACCTAATTCGGCAAAAAATTCACGCATTTGCGCACGGGTTAAATTCATTAAATTGACTTTTTTTGCCGGTTCGGCAACAGCTTGCGCTGATACTGTTTGTTCTGACATGGAGCCTCGTTATTACACATTACGGCGGATACCGAAATTTCTTGGTTATATTTTAAACAATAGAAAAAATAAGGGTGCGATTGTACTGATTTCGGTTTCATTAATCTAGCGATTTTGTATGCACCATACAAACGATCAGAAAAATGACCGCACTTTTTTGTGAAGCAGATCGAAAAACGAGAAAAAAGAAGGTGTTTTTTATGGGAAATAAGCCGAAACGGAGCAGTTAATTTTCTTCATTTTCCAGCCCAATCCAATTTAATTGGGTTTTACATTTTCGACAGAAATACACCGCACTTTCACGCTGAATTTTATTATGACGGCGGATGCTGAGCTTATGGGTTTGACAAGCACAGTGATATGTAAAGGTTTTTCCCTGCACGGAGGATAAATCAAATTGGTGATAGGTTTCCGCCGGCAAATGAAATATCTCTTGCATCACAAATTGCCATTCTTTGCCATGAGGTTGCACATGCCCGTAATGCTGATAAACCACAATATGTGCCAACTCATGCAATGCCACTTGCTGAATAAATTCTTCCGAATTTTCCAACAATAAAGTGCGGTTAAAATTGATGGTATTTCGTTGTAAATAGGCAACCCCCGCCTTGACACCTTTTAATTCATAATGAATTTGCGGAGGCGTAAAAGTCTGTTTGAAATGGGTCTCCGCCAGCTGTAAACCTTGTTGAATACGGCGGAGAACTTGCATCTTTACAATGCGAAAATTATTTTCAGTTTGCATAATAAATTGAGTTTAAAAGTTGTAGCATTTTTTAAATATAATAAAAAATTAAAATTTAATTTATTCTTTTGATTTCAATTAATTATACATTAACATTCCATATGTATTAAATTAATTTCCCTGCTACAATTAGCACAATCTTTGTACCAACAAAAATGTTCTTTTCTATTTCTATATAACATAACAAGAGGAAACACATTATGTTACTTAATACCAAGGAAAAATTCAGAAAGACATTTCTGAGCACATTAGTTGTCTCTTATTTTTCCATTCCTACATTAACTCTTGCTGCAGCTGATGACACTTCACCTACTATAGGAGTAGAAGGCTCAGGAGAATTTTGGAAAGAACCAAATCAAAACATTGATGGAGATTACAAAGCTACACTAGCACCTAATAGCGGAGAAAAATTTGCTCGTCCCAAAGGACTTATCGTTCGTGCAAATAATCAAGTTGAAATTAAAGGCAAAACTAACATTAATGTTACGTTAGCCAGCGAAGGAAATTCAGGATTAGCCGCAGATTCAAATGCTGCTTACGGTATTGCGGTAGGATATGATCATGCCGGTGGCAACGCTTCCGATACCGCAAGCTTAACTTTGCACGATGATGCGAATATCACTGTTAAAAACACAGAAAACACAGTAAAAAGCACTGTATACTTTAAAAGAATCGTATCTGCACCTTTTAGCCACCAATTATCCGGTGTGAAAGTTTACCGTAAAGATGGCGCTAGACCTGTTTTTAATTCTAAGAAAAAACTGACCATTAATGTAGAAGATAAAACCACCGCTAAAATTGGGGATTATTTAGTGGGGCTTTATGTTAGTGGCGATGGTGCAGAAGCGAGCTTGAAAAACTCTGACATCAAAGTGAAAGCAAATGGAAAATTTTCTGCCGCATTAAAAATTGGCAAACCGGAACTCCCAAATACCGTCAAATCGGCTGACTATAAAGGTGCTGTCGTCAACTCCACCGGCAGAATGGTACTTGATACAACAGAATCAAAAGATTCTGCAACCGTGCGTTTATTTGGCACAAAATCCCGCTTAATTGCCGATTCAGATACCAGCAGTGGGAAAATCAAATCCGGTAATTCAGCTGTAGTTTTTGACACTCAAGATTACTTAACTGAAGTAAGTGCCTTGTTCTTTAGTGATAAAGTGTCCAGAAATGAGCCTAATAAAGACCAAGAAGTTCGTTTAAACAATACAAAAATTACCACAACGTCCAATGATGCTTCACTGATTGTGGCGGAAGCGAAAAATGTAAATAGTAGCGCTGTATCTATAGCAGGACCTTCTGTTGCTGACAAATTTAATAACGGTGAATTTGTAGCTGAAAATGCAAAATTCACGTTGAAAGGCAAAGACAGTGAAGCCAAAGCCGCAGAAAATGGCTGGCTTGCCGAAACCAAAGTGGCAAAAACAAAAGGTGCTGATTTGACATTTACCTTATCTGATCAAGCAAAAGCCATTGGTTTGATGCAACAACAATCTCAAGGCAATGTGCGTTCTAAATTGGATGTGCATGTGAACAACCAAGCTGTTTGGGAATTAAAACAAAAAGGCACGGAACAACGTTCTACCATCAATGCCTTAACCTTAGATAATGGTGTATTAGATGCCTCTAAAAATATTCCTACCGGCGCTACCGGAACAGATTATAAAGTTAAGCTAGTTCAACAAGATGGCTCTGACGGCACATTAACCAGCAACAACGGTGAAATCACCCTTGCCAATGGTTCTTATGAAGACAAACTCACTATGGAAGGCAACTACACAGCAAATAACGGTGTTCTTAAAGTGAATACTCATTGGGATAGTAATGATGCTAATAACGGTAAATCCGACTTATTGGAAATCACCGGTAATGCAGAAGGCGTAACAAAAGTTGTGAGCCTAAAAGCAAATGGTGCGGAAAACTTAGTTGACGGTTCTATTGGCTCTATCGCTTCAGATTTAGGCAAAAACAGTACGGCCGTCGTTCGTGTACAAGGCACAAGCAATTTACGTAACTTTACCGGTATGACAAGAACCACCGGTGCAGGTGAACTACAATTAGCCTCTAAACTCGTCGGTAACGCCACTGAATATTTCTGGACCGTAACCTCAACAAATGGCAATGCAATTTATGTCCCTTCCGTACCGGGCTACACACTTGCGCCAAAATTGAACTTAGAAGTGGGCTATGAAACAGTCGGCACATTACACCAACGTCGTGGCGAAAATCAGGCGCTTTCTTGGGAAAAATCTCAAGCAAACAACCAAACTTGGGGACGTATTATCGGTAAACACCTTGCTTTGGATGGTAAAGAGCGTTTAAATCTAACGGCTAACCTTTCCGGTTTCCAATTCGGTCACGACTTTGATGTTGCTTCTACTGAAAACGGCGGAAAACGTTTAACCGGTATTTATGCGGGTTACACGCACGCAAATTCAAAATTCTATGATGAATATCGTGCTGAAAATGGTGTTGTCCTTAATGACAAATACACCGGCAAAGCGAAAACCGAAAACTTCCATGCCGGCGTAACACATACACGTTATGCTGAAAATGGCAGTTACTTAGACTTAGTGGGTCAACTTTCTTGGGTGAAAAATAAATATTACGCTCTTGATTCACAAGCTAAAAACCACGGTTTCGGCGTTGCATTATCAAGCGAAGTTGGACATCCATTTGCTTTAGGTAAAGAAAAAATGAATAACGGTGACAGCTGGATCATTGAACCGCAAGCACAGTTAATCTATCAATACCTAGGATTAAGCCGCTTCAACGATGAACTTCGTTCTGTACACCAAGACAAACAACACGGTTTACGTGGTCGCGTAGGTGCACGTCTTGCTTACAACGATCTAACTGCGCGTGAAAAAGTCAGAACCCTTTATTTCACTGCAAACTTATGGCATGACTTCAAAAATACTGCCGATAGCAACATTGGTGCAGATAACATCAATGAAAAATTTGCGAAAACTTGGGGTGAATTTGGTGTAAGTACTCAACTTGCAACCAGCGCTAACTCACATATCTATGCCGATGTTCGCTACGAACACTCTTTAAGTGGCGCAAAACGTCAAGGCTATAAAGGCTCTGTCGGCATTAAATATTCTTGGTAATCCAAGTGTGAATTAACGTAAGTTAGTCTTAATTTAAAGCGGATAAATGGCGATGACATTTATTCGCTTTTTATTTCAGCTTGTCTCTTTACGCTTTTCAACAAAGAAAAAGTGCGGTCAATATTCAAAACGTTTCAAATATTGACCGCACTTTCTTTTCATTTTTAGCGAATGTTGGAGAGAATTAACCAACCTCTTTTACACGCAATTCTTTTGGCACTTCAAAGAACATATTTTCTTCTAAGCCTTGTAATTCTTCTACATCCGTGACGCCAAATTCTTTCATACGCGCAATCACTGATTGCACTAATTCTTCCGGCGCGGAAGCACCTGCGGTGACACCAATGGTTTGCACGCCGTTAAACCAATCCGGCTGAATATCATTCGGATCATCAATTAACTTAGACGCCACTCCCATTCGAGAAGCCAACTCAGCCAAACGGTTAGAATTGGATGAGTTTTTGGAGCCTACCACGACCACCAGATCCGATTGTTTTGCTAGTTCACGCACCGCTTGTTGACGGTTGGTTGTCGCGTAGCAAATGTCATTTTTATGCGGTCCTTGAATCGCAGGGTATTTTTCTTTTAACGCGCTGATGGTTTCCGCTGTGTCATCTAAAGACAGCGTCGTTTGCGTCATAAAGGTTAAATCATCGTTTTGAGCCACCGGCAAATTAGCAATATCCTCAATACTTTCAATGAGATAAATTCCGCCCTCTTGGTTACCATATTGTCCCATCGTGCCTTCCACTTCCGGATGGCCTTTGTGACCGATTAAAATCGCTTTCGTCCCTTTTTTACTGGCACGCGCCACTTGCATATGTACTTTGGTCACCAAAGGGCAAGTGGCGTCAAATACTTTGAGATTGCGGTCTTTGGCTTCTTGGCGTACTGCCTGAGACACCCCGTGGGCGGAGAAAATCACAATGGCACCATCCGGTACTTCACTCAGTTCTTCGACAAAAATGGCACCGCGCTCACGCAAGCCGTTCACCACAAAACGATTATGCACCACTTCGTGGCGTACATAAATGGGCGCACCATGAATTTCCAACGCCAATTCAACAATGCTGATGGCACGATCGACGCCGGCACAAAAACCGCGTGGGTTGGCTAAAATTATCTTCATTTTTGACCGCTCTTTTGTTTGTTCTTATCACCTTTAAAGGCATCTAATGCCAGTAAACCGGCGCCGATACAAATAGCAATGTCCGCCACATTAAACACCGGATAATGATAAATATCCCAATAAAAATCAAAGAAATCCACCACAAAACCGTTGTAGGCACGGTCCACCATATTGGCAAGTGCACCACCAATAATGAACGCGTAGGCGGCATTTTGTAATGTTTGCTCAGCTCGATTTTTCTTCATGAAATACGCCAGCATAAGGGAAATACCAATCGCCAACAGAATAAAGAAATATTTTTGCCAACCATCGTGATCCGCCAAAAAGCTGAATGCCGCGCCATAATTGCGTACATAAGTGAGATTAAACACCGGCAGAACATTCACGCTTTCATACAAATCAAATTTTTGTACCACAATATACTTTGTCAGCAAATCAAGCAAAAAAGCGACCGCACTTAGCCAGAGAAAAGAGAGTCCGGATTTTTGTTGGGACATAATGTTACCTAAATAAAATCATTATCAAAATTAGGCCGCCATTCTAGCACAAGGCAAGGTTTTATACAGAAAAACTGATTTGGAACATCATGAAAGAACAGAATTTCTCTATGACAGGGATCACAAAATTTAACCGCGCGATTTGTTTTTTCACATTTTTTCCGATAGACTCTGCGCCATTATTAGTCGGGGTGCCATTGGCTGAGATAATACCCGTGAACCTGAAACAGTTAACACTGACGTAGGAAACTAAATCATGTCCATATCGCCATTCTTTTTAAAAACATTCTTAAAATCCACCGCACTTTTCGGCCTCTCGCGCTAAGTTAGCCTGCGATGCATTGTCTCGATATCCCACATCTATGCTTGCAATTCGATCGCAAGCCGCTGTTTGTCGATCTTCATTTTCACGTAGAACAAGGGGAATGGGTTGTGCTGCTCGGGCGCTCCGGTGTGGGAAAATCTACTTTATTACGCGCCATTGCAGGATTGGAAAATGCAGCGATTACACAAGGCCATATCCAATTTGCCCCTCATACCAAAGTGGCTTGGTTAGCACAGCAAGACAGTTTGTTCCCGTGGCTTTCCGTGTTAGATAATGTGCAGTTGGCACAGCACCTTAGCAGTCAGAAAAATGCCAAAACCCAAGAGAAAGCCAAAGAACTATTACATGCCGTCGGCATGGCAGACCATTGGCATAAACCTTGTTATCAACTTTCCGGCGGACAACGCCAACGGGTGGCATTGGCGCGTACCTTAATGCAAGATGCCGATTTAATTTTAATGGACGAACCCTTTTCTGCACTGGATGCGGTTACCCGTTTACAGTTACAAAATCTTGCCTGCGAACTGCTACAAGGAAAAACCGTGATTTTGGTGACCCATGATCCACAAGAAGCAATTCGTTTAGGGGAAAAAATTTATGTATTACAAGGACAACCGGTGCAAATAAAACAGGTTGCTCAATTAGATCCCATAAAGCCCCATCAGCTTCACCAAGAAGCGCTGTGGGCGCTGCAAAATAGACTTATCGAACAATTAATGGCGGAGCCAACATGAAGCAAATCGCCCGTCTTATCTTATTAAGCGCCCTGTTCATTACGTTCTGGCAAGGCATTATCAGTCTGTTTGATGTGCCGCCCTACTTATTGCCTACCCCGCTTGCTGTATGGCAACGATTAATGACGCAAGCGGACTTGCTCTTCATGCATGCCAAAATTACTTTGCTGGAAATTTTATTAGGCTTAGTTTTAGGCTTTTTATTTGGGTTATCTTCTGCGCTACTACTTACTCTTTCCCGTAAAATCTCGGCTTTCTTAATGCCATTATTGGTGATTTCACAAGCCATTCCGGTGTTTGCTATCGCGCCATTGCTGGTGTTGTGGCTTGGTTATGGCATGGCATCTAAAATCACTATGGCGATTTTGATTATCTATTTTCCCGTCACGGCTGCCTGCTATGACGGACTACGCAACACACCGAAACCCTGGCTTCAACTTGCCCAAACCTTACGTATTTCTCCTGCAGCGATGCTATTTAAAGTACGCTTACCGGCAGCCTTGCCTGCATTAGCGTCAGGATTACGCATTGCCGTCTCCATTGCGCCCATTGGCGCCATTGTGGGGGAATGGGTCGGTTCTTCGGAAGGATTAGGCTATTTAATGTTGCAAGCCAATGCCCGAATGCAAATCGACTTGATGTTTGCGGCACTTTTTTTACTTTTGCTCATGGCGCTTTGCCTTTACTTCATCGTGGATAAATTACTGCGCAAAGCCCTGCCATGGGTAAGTTATGTGCATTAGGAGGAAAAATGCTCAACCAATTGATTAAAAACGCCCAGCCTTATTGGCAACAATATATAGAGCATGACTTTGTCAAACGATTGGCAACTGGCTCGTTGCCGGCAGAGTGCTTTCGCCATTATTTAAAACAGGATTACCTTTACCTGTTTCATTACAGCCGTGCATTTGCCTTGGCTATCTTTAAAGCCAAAAACTTTAGCCAAATGGAAACGCCACGAAAAAGCCTGGACAGTATTTGTCAGGAAATTCAATTACATTTGGCCTATTGCCGACAATGGGGCATTAGTGAATCGGAAATATTTACCACCCAAGAAAGCGCCGCTTGTGTTGCCTATACCCGCTATTTATTAGATTGCGGTGCCACCGGCGGTTTAGCTGAAATTTATGCAGCCATTACGCCTTGTGCCGTAGGCTACGCACAAATCGCACGCTATATCACAGAAAACTACCCGCGCTTAGCCAATAATCCGTATCAAACCTGGATCGATACCTATGCTTCGGAGGCTTTTCAGAAAGAAGCAGAAGAAACATCCGCCTTTTTGACCGCACTTTGTGCCGACTTTACCCCAACCCAACAAAATCATATTCAACACATCTTTACGACGGCCACCCGCATGGAAATTGCCTTTTGGCAAATGGGGCTGGATCTCGCTTAACCACCAAAAGGAGCTACAATGAAAAAACACATTCTTTCAACATTGATTATCGGCGCACTTTCGCTTAGCGTTCAGGCGGCAGAAAAACAAAAACTGTCTTTGATGCTGGATTGGTTTGTCAACCCGGATCACGCTGCGTTGATCGTTGCACAGCAAAAAGGCTTTTTTGCCGAGCATAATCTGGAGGTAGATATTATTGAACCTGCCGATCCATCTCTGCCGCCTAAATTGGTCGCCGCGGGCAAAACCGATCTCGCCGTAGATTATCAACCGCAACTGCATATTCAAGTGGATGAAAAACTGCCTTTGGTGCGCATTGCGACATTGGCAGATTCTCCATTAAACAGCTTGGTCACGTTGGAAAACAGCGGCATCAAAACCTTAGCGGATTTGAAAGGAAAGAAAATCGGCTATTCCGTTAGCGGTTTTGAAACGGCGCTGTTGGATGCCATGTTGAAGTCGGCCAATTTAAGTAATCAAGATGTCCAACTGATTAACGTAAATTGGTCTCTCTCCCCTTCTTTAATTAGCAAACAAGTGGATGCGGTTATTGGTTCATTCCGCAATTTTGAATTGAATCAATTATCCATTGAAGGTTATCAAGGCAAGGCGTTTTTCCCTGAACAGCATGGCGTGCCGACCTATGATGAATTAATTATCGTGGCCAATAAAGACAAGATTCATGAAGCAAAATACAAAGATTTTATCAGCGCGCTACAACAAGCCACCGATTACCTTTACGCACACCCGGAAGAAAGTTGGCAGCTTTTTGTCAGCTATAAACCGACAGAATTGGATAACGAGCTTAACCGCCGCGCCTGGAAAGACACTCTGCCTTATTTAAGCAAACAACCGGGTACCTTTAATAAAGCGAACTACGAAAAAATGGCGGACTTTATGTTGCAACAAGGGTTATTGAAAACGAAAACGGCAGTCGAACATTACGCCACGGAACTGAAAAAATAAATAAATGCTTTACGATCAAAAAGTGCGGTCAATTTTGACCGCACTTTTATTTAGGCTTTACTGCATGATTAAGCGAAACGTCTGACTTCGCCATTGCCTGCAACGTTTTCTACGCAACGCGGGCAAAGTGTCGGATGTTCCGGATTCACGCCGATTTTGTCAGAATAATGCCAGCAACGTGGGCATTTTTCGCCGTGAGAACGTGCTACGCTTACCGCAATTCCCTCTAACTCACCCGCAGCCACATCCGCAGGTTTGTCTGCTAATGCTTTCACTTCTGCTTTTGAGGTAATTAACACAAAACGTAATTCATTACCTAATTGTTCTAACAAGGCACGATATTCATCGTTAGCGTAAACCGTCACTTCCGCTTCTAAGCCACCACCAATCACTTTGTCATTACGAGCAATTTCTAATACGCGGTTCACTTCAGAACGCACTTTAATCAGTTGTTGCCAGTAAGCATCATCTAATTTTTCGTTCGCGCCTAAGCCAAATAAGCCTTCGTAGAATTCTTCCGTAAAGACGAATTCTGCACGTGCCGTCGCCGTTTGCGGCAAGTACCCCCAAACTTCATCCGCCGTAAAAGAAAGAATTGGTGCCATCCAACGTACCAACGCTTCGGCAATGTGCCATAAGGCGGTTTGGCAGCTACGGCGCGCAAGGCTGTCTGCTTTGGTGGTATATTGACGGTCTTTGATAATATCAAGGTAGAACGAGCCCATTTCCACAGAACAGAAACGCATTAAGCGTTGTACCACAGCGTGGAATTGATAGTTATCATAAGCATCTTTGATTTCTTTTTGTGCATCTAACGCACAAGCCACCGCCCAACGATCCAAACTCATCATTTCTTCCGGTTTCACCGCATCACGTTGCGGATCAAAACCGTTTAAGTTAGCTAATAAGAAACGTGCCGTGTTACGAATACGACGATAGCTGTCTGCCGCACGTTTTAAAATTTCATCGGAAACGGTCATTTCACCGGTATAGTCGGTAGAAGCCACCCATAAACGTAAAATGTCGCCACCGAATTTATCCATCACTTCTTGTGGCGTCACGATGTTACCGATAGATTTTGACATCTTACGGCCTTGACCATCCACGGTGAAACCATGGGTTAATACTTGTTTGTATGGCGCTTTGTTATCCGTAGCAGTCGAAAGCATTAAAGAAGACATAAACCAACCACGGTGTTGGTCGGAACCTTCTAAATACATATCGATATCTTGACCGTTAAATTCCGGACGATTCGCCACCACAGAAGAATAGGTTGATCCTGAGTCAAACCATACGTCAAGCGTATCCGGCACTTTGCGATAGGTTTCTGCGTCCGCACCTAATAATTCTTTTTCGTCTAAATCCCACCATGCTTGAATACCGGCTTTCTCCACACGTTTCGCCACTTCTTCAAGTAACTCTAAAGTACGCGGATGAAGTTCTTCGGTTTCTTTGTGCACGAATAAGGTCATCGGCACACCCCAAGTACGTTGACGGGAAATACACCAGTCCGGGCGGTTTTCAACCATTTTCTCGATACGCGCTTGGCCCCAATCCGGAATCCAGCGCACTTGTTTGATTTCACCAAGCGCTTGTTGGCGTAAACCTTGCGTTTCCATACCGATAAACCATTGTGGTGTCGCACGGAAAATAATTGGTGTTTTATGACGCCAGCAGTGTGGGTAGCTATGTTTGATTTTCTCAACTTTTAATAAGTTGCCCACTTCTTGCAATTTTTCAACAACCAATGGATTCGCTTCAAATACGCCTTTGCCTGCAAAGAATTCAGTAGTTGAAATAAATTTACCGTCATTAGATACAAGACCCGCCATTGGTAAATCATATTGCTTACCCACGACAAAGTCGTCTAAACCGTGATCAGGTGCGGTATGTACTAAACCCGTACCACCATCAGTGGTTACGTGATCACCTAAAATCACCGGCACAGTGAAATCATAGAACGGATGGTTAAAGCGTACTAACTCAAGCGCTTGACCTTTTACGGCCCCTAAAATTTCAACGTGTTCTACACCCACGGCTTTCGCCACAGATTCCACTAATTCAGCGGCTAAGATCACACGCTCATCACCAAGTTGGACTAGGTTGTATTCCAATTCTGCATTTACTGCAATCGCACGGTTAGATGGCATTGTCCAAGGCGTTGTTGTCCAAATGACTGCAGATAATTTGCCATGGCCTTTGCCTACAGCGTTAAATTTCTCTTCAATTTCTACCGCACTTACCGCCGGGAAACGCACATAAATGGACGGAGAAACTTTGTCTTCGTATTCCACTTCCGCTTCAGCCAAAGAAGAACCGCAATCCAAACACCAGTGCACCGGTTTGGATCCTTTGTATAAGTGGCCGTTAGCAATCACTTTGCCGAGTGTACGGATGATGTGCGCTTCGGTATCAAAGTTCATCGTCAAATAAGGGTTATCCCAATCGCCCAACACGCCTAAACGGATAAAGTCTTTTTTCTGTCCTTCTACCTGTTCCGCTGCATATTCACGGCATTTCGCCCGGAATTCGGCCGCAGAAATTTTCTCATTCGGTTTGCCCACTAAGCCTTCTACTTTTAATTCAATCGGCAAACCGTGACAGTCCCAACCCGGAATATAAGGCGAGTCAAAACCTAATGCGGTTTTGGATTTCACGATAATATCTTTCAGAATTTTATTCACGGCATGACCGATATGAATGTTGCCGTTCGCATACGGAGGGCCATCATGCAAAATAAAGGATTTTTTGCCTTTTGAAGTTTCACGAATTTTTTGATAGAGATTTTTCTCATACCAGTTTTTCAACATCACAGGCTCGCGCTTGGCTAAATCGCCGCGCATTGGAAAGCCCGTTTCAGGAAGGTTAAGGGTATTTTTATAATCAGTCATTTTATATTCCAGTGTTATGTAAAAATTAAAATTTGTGTTCTATAAAGTGCGGTCAGTTTTGAAAACGTTTTTCGCCGTTTCTACATCCTTCGCAATTTGTGCTTTTAAATCGTCAAAAGAGGGAAATTTCATTTCATCGCGGATTTTATGACAGAGTTCTACATCTAACCATTGACCATAAAGATCGCCTTGAAAATCGAATAAATGCGCTTCTAATAGTTGATTCACACCATTGATGGTCGGGCGGGTGCCGATGTTCGCGACCCCATTAAAAAACGCACCGGATTTTAACCGCACTTTGACGGCATACACGCCTTTGGCCGGATTCACCTGACGATGCAAGCGAATATTCGCGGTCGGAAAGCCGATAGTGCGACCAAGCTCATTACCATGAATCACGCGCCCTAAAATTCGATAAGGACGTCCAAGTAATTTTTCCGCCAATGTTAAATCGTCGTTTGCCAACGCCTCGCGAATCGCTGTACTACTGATTCGCAACTCATCCAAGCAAAAGCTTCGGCTGTCTTCTACAGTAAAACCAAACTTTTCCCCAGCTTGTTGCAACAGCGCAAAATTACCTTGGCGTTTGGTACCAAATTTAAAATCATCACCAATGCTTAAAAACTTCACATTTAATTTGCGCACCAGCCAATCTTCAATAAATTGCTGCGCCGGTAAATCGGCAAAAGTGCGGTCGAATTTTGCCACAATCACCATGTCCACGCCTGCCTGTTTGAGATAACACAATTTATCGCGCAAACGCATCAAGCGCGCAGGCGCATTTTCGGTACAGAAATACTCGCGTGGCTGCGGTTCAAACAACATCACCACCATGGGTAAATGCAACTCATCGGCTTTTGTCCGCAAATGGCGCAAAATGGCTTGATGTCCCAAATGCACACCGTCAAAATTGCCGATAGTCAACGCGCAAGCGTGCAAATTTTGCGGTAAATTTCCCAAGCCACGAATCAGCTGCATTGTTAAATTTGTTCCATTTAATTTCAGTGAAAAAAGATTTCGGTATTATACGCATAAATTAAGGCGTCACAAAAGCGAATTTCATGCGGTGTGCACGCCCATCAAATCCCGTTTACGAATACCTAACAACACTAATATTCCACCATAAACCATTGCGGCAAAAACAATCAGCCATGCGAGCCAATGCACGCGGGTAAGAAAACTCATGGCATTCCATTCAATGAGTGTTGGGCTGTTATACCAAACCAATAGGCCCATCATAGCGGCGGCACAAAAAACTTTCAGAAAAAACACCGCACTTTGACGGCTAAAATGATAAACATCCGCTTTTACCAAACCACGATAAAGCAGATACGCGTTTAACGTTGCCGACATGGCAGAGGCTATCGCCAAGCCTACATAACTGAAAGGGATCGCTAACAAATTGAATGCCATGTTGCTCACCATGGCGATGATGCCGATTTTCACCGGCGTTTTGGTGTCTTGACGGGCGTAATAACCATTCGCCAAAATCTTGATTAACATGAAACTTAGAAGCCCTGCGTTAAAGCCCCAGAGGGAATAAGAGGCTGATTGCACATCGCTAAAAGTAAAACTGCCACGCATAAACAGCACCAACAACATAGGCTGAGCCAACACAGCGATACCAATCATTGCCGGCACGCCGAGCAATAAAATCATGCGAACGCCCCAATCCATTGTGTTACGAAAATCCACCGCACTTTTGTCGTTATCATCACGGTTCACATGGTGCCGAGCAAGGGTCGGCAAAATCACTGTAGAAATGGCGATACCGAACAACCCAAGAGGAAACTCTAACAAGCGGTCGGAATAATATAGCCAACTGATGGAGCCCGTCATTAAAAAACTGGCGATAAAGGTATCGAGGAGCAAGTTGATTTGGCTCACGGAAACACCGAATAAGGCGGGAATCATCAGCGTGCGGATTTTCTTCACGCCTTCGTCATGCCACGCCCATTTGGGTTTTACTAATAATTTGGCTTGATATAAGAAAGGCAGTTGAAACAGAAATTGTAATAACCCGCCGAGAAAGATCCCGATAGCCAAGCCTAAATCCGGATTTTCCAACTGCGGCGCCAGCCAAAGTGCGGTGGCAATCATGGCAATATTGAGCAACACCGGCGAGAACGACATCACGCCGAATTTGCCGATGGTATTGAGAATCGCACCGGACAGCGCAACAAAGGTCACAAACCATAAATAAGGAAAGGTGATTTTGAGCAATAACGAGGCTTGCGTGAATTTTTCCGCATTTGGCCCGTCATTCAGCCAATCCACAAACCAACCCGTGCCAAAAATGGCCGCGACCACTGGCGAGCCGATCATTGCCAATAACGTAACGACCGTGACCAAACCGCCCAACGTACCCGACACCTTGCCGATAAATTCACGGATTTTGGATAAATCACCGGATTTTTGATATTCCGCCAACACGGGCACAAACGCTTGTGAAAACGCCCCTTCGGCGAATAATCGGCGGAGGAAATTAGGAATGCGATTAGCGAACAAAAACACATCCGCCGCGGCACCGGCACCGATTAAATTGGCAATCACCACATCGCGTACCAAGCCTAATACGCGCGAAACAAGCGTCATGCCACTGACAATAATGCCGGATTTTAATAATCTTTTACTCAAAACGAATTACTCTGAATGATAAAATTTGCCTAATTGTATAGAAATTTCGTTTTTACGCTATATTCTAAGGGAAAAAACTGTTAAAATCCCGCGCACATCGTTTGGTGAGCCCATTTAGAAAGAGCTTGTTAAGTATAACGATGCCAACGTTCGGTTGTGTCTCACCGAAATCAACACAAAATTCCCGTTGACAAAAGTATAAGAAATCGGCATATTTACGCCCCTATTTTGTCACTATTAACTAACAGAAATTTTTAGGAGTTTGACCTTGGCTAATATCAAGTCAGCAAAAAAACGTGCGGTTCAATCTGAAAAACGCCGTCAACACAACGCAAGCCAACGCTCTATGATGCGTACTTACATCAAAAAAGTTTATGCTCAAGTAGCAGCGGGTGAGAAAGCAGCAGCTGAAGCAGCATTCGTTGAAATGCAAAAAGTTGTGGACAGAATGGCATCTAAAGGTTTAATCCACGCTAACAAAGCAGCCAACCACAAATCTAAATTAGCTGCTCAAATCAAAAAATTAGCATAATTATTGCTTAACTAATAAAGAGAAACCGCTCAAACGAGCGGTTTTTTTGTTTTTGTGTATTTTAATTTTTCTAAAAGAGAAAAAACGATCATAAAAACTACCGCACTTCCCTATCTCATTCGTCTCCGACGCTGATGAAACGCTTTACTCATAGATTGCGCTGTTTTATTACTGGGCGTAGGTGTTTTTTCCGCAACATGAACATACATGCGGCTACGGCGATAGTGGCTAAGGAAATAATGGAAACTACTGGCAAAAAGGATACCAACAAGGAAAACAATGACGATTTCGCCATATAATCGGTAAAAAATTTGATTGATTTTACTTTGGGTCGTTTGTCCGTATTTGGCATCAAAAGTGACACGTAAAAAGCCTTCCAGGCCGTTTGGGGAATAAATAGGTTCCACAATTTGCTGAGAATCCGCTTCCGTTTCTTCTTTATCCAAGCCCAACAAACTGCGTATATCTGACGAGTTGGTGCTTTGTGCTAATAATTCACCATTACGCGCATACACTGCCGCATCCAGTACAAATTCTTCTTTGGTGAAATTATCCAAATTTTCCACTAATCGTTCCGTTTTTGGGTTATTCACTAACAACATCGAAAATAGATTCGCTTGCTGGCGTGCTAATAAATGAGAAATATTGGCGACCTGATTTACACTGGCCAACTGGGAGCCAATTTTAAATTGTTTTACGCCAAATAAAATGATTGCCATGATGCCTACACATAACAAAATGATGCCGAGAAACATCATCACCTTAATCATTTTTTCTTTTGTTAAATGCAAGTTATTTTCCCCAAAGTTTAATAAGTAAGCTAGAATACAGTGCTTTTAAAAACCGCCACAATTTACAGGATTTTTATGCAAACACAAAATCTTAACGCCATTATGGCGCATTTTTCTGAACTTCCTGCGCCATTCATTGCTGACAAGCCCTATCATTCGGATCAGGCATTTATTCTCTATTCCGACAGCCTAAATCTCACAAAGTTACAAGCCTTTCAGCAAAAGTGCGGTGAAAATTTTTTGTGTTTTGCCGCGTGGAATGTGTTGCATAACACCGTGGTATTGCTCAAAGGTGAGTGGAAAGCAGAATGGATAGGCATTGCCCATGAATTATCACTGGATATTGCACCACTAAATTTTCACGCGAGTTTGGAGCAAGCAGGATTACTTGTGATGGACATGGATTCCACCGCCATCCAAATTGAATGTATCGATGAAATCGCCAAGCTTGCAGGCACCGGTGAGATGGTTTCCGCCATTACGGAGCGCGCCATGCGTGGCGAGCTCGATTTTAGCCAAAGTCTGCGCCAACGGGTTGCCACCTTAAAAGATGCGCCGGAAGGCATTTTGCAAGAGGTCAAACAGCATTTACCGCTGATGCCGGGATTAGTCGAAACAGTCAAAGAACTCAAAAATCACGGTTGGAAAGTGGCCATTGCTTCCGGTGGATTTACCTATTTTGCCGAAGTATTACAACAAAAACTCGGCTTAGATTTCATTGCCGCCAATCAATTCGAGATTATTGACGGCAAACTCACCGGCAACGTACAAGGCGCCATTGTGGATGCACAATACAAAGCGCAAACCTTACAACAGTTGGCACAACAATTTAACATTGCCACTGAAAACACCGTTGCCATCGGCGACGGCGCCAACGATCTCGCCATGATGCAAGTTGCTAATTTAGGCGTGGCTTATCACGCCAAACCAAAAGTACAACAATTGGCGCAAGTTATCGTCAATTTTACCGATTTAACCGCACTTTTATGTATTTTAAGTGCAAACGACAAAATGAAATAAGGAGAAAACCATGCCATCATTCGACATTGTTTCCGAAATCAGCGGACATGAAATCCGCAACGCCGTGGAAAACGCTAACCGCGAACTCACTAATCGTTGGGATTTCCGTAACGTACAAGCTGCGATCGAATTTAACGAAAAAAACGAAAGCATTAAAGTGAGCAGCGAATCGGATTTCCAAGTGGAGCAACTCATCGACATTTTACGTAACGCGTGCATTAAACGTAACATCGAATCTACTTCATTGGACATCCCTGCCGACTATGAACACAGTGGCAAAACCTACAGCAAAGAAATCAAGCTGAAACAAGGCATTGAAACCGACATGGCGAAAAAGATCACAAAGTTGATCAAAGACTCCAAAATCAAAGTCCAAAGCCAAATCCAAGGCGAGCAAGTCCGCGTTACCGGCAAATCTCGCGATGATTTACAAGCCGTGATTCAACTTGTCAAAACCGCCGAACTGGGGCAACCATTTCAATTCAATAATTTCCGCGATTAAAAACGCGTTCAAATACAACCGCACTTTAGATAATTAAAGTGCGGTTTCCTCTTCCCTTCATTGAGAAAAAACCGACTTTCCGCTACAATACGCCACTATTTTTATTCACGTAAACAGACTATGTCAGAAATTAAGTTAATTGTTGGACTTGGCAATCCCGGTGATAAATACGCAGATACCCGCCACAATGCCGGAGAATGGTTAATTGATCGTTTAGCGCGGCGGTTTAATGTCACATTAAATGCGGAAAATAAGTTTTTCGGGAAGGTGGGAAAAACGCTGATGAACGGCAAAGAAATCCGTTTTTTGGTGCCGACAACCTTTATGAATTTAAGCGGCAAAGCGGTAGGCGCATTGGCGAATTTTTATCGTATCAAACCCGAAGAAATTTTAGTCCTGCATGATGAGTTAGATTTACCACCCGGCAGCGTTAAACTGAAATTAGGCGGTGGGCATGGCGGGCACAACGGCTTAAAAGATATTGTCGCCGCATTGGGCAATAACAACAATTTTTATCGTCTGCGCA
Source organism: Aggregatibacter sp. Marseille-P9115 (assembly GCF_920939465.1). GTDB lineage: Bacteria > Pseudomonadota > Gammaproteobacteria > Enterobacterales > Pasteurellaceae > Aggregatibacter > Aggregatibacter segnis_B. Next base: position 1,473,148 of record NZ_OV100759.1, on the reverse strand, counting down.
TTGGGATCGGTCACCCGGGACACCGTGATTTAGTAGCAGGTTATGTATTAAACAAACCGTCACCCAGTGATCGCGAAGCACTAGAAAAAGCCTTGGATGAAGCGACAAGTTGCGTGGAACTGCTTTTCAAAGACGGCATCGTCAAAGCCACCAATCGGCTGAATAGTTTTAAAATTTAACCGAGAAGTGCGGTCAAAAACATCGTCAATTTCAACCGCACTTTTCTTCACCAATAAGGAAAAATTATGGGATTCAAATGTGGTATCGTGGGCCTACCAAATGTGGGCAAATCCACGCTTTTCAACGCCTTAACCAAAGCCGGCATTGAAGCGGCAAACTATCCGTTTTGCACCATCGAGCCAAATACCGGCGTGGTGCCAATGCCGGATCCGCGTTTAGACGCATTAGCGGAAATCGTTAAACCTGAACGCGTATTACCCACCACCATGGAATTTGTGGATATCGCAGGTTTGGTTGCCGGTGCAAGTAAAGGTGAAGGCCTGGGCAACAAATTCCTCGCCAATATCCGTGAAACGGACGCTATCGGCCATGTCGTACGTTGTTTTGAAAACGATGACATCGTACACGTTGCGGGAAAAATTGATCCATTAAATGATATTGAAACCATCAACACCGAACTGGCGTTAGCCGATTTAGACAGCTGTGAACGTGCGATTCAACGTTTACAAAAACGTGCTAAAGGCGGCGATAAAGACGCGAAATTCGAACTTTCCGTGATGGAAAAAATCTTACCGGTACTTTCTGAAGCGGGCATGATTCGTTCCGTGCCGTTAGACAAAGACGAGTTATTGGCAATCAAAAGCTACAATTTCTTAACCTTAAAACCGACCATGTACATTGCCAACGTGAACGAAGACGGTTTTGAAAATAATCCTTATCTCGACAAAGTCCGTGAATTTGCTGAAAAAGAAGGCTCTGTCGTGGTGCCGGTGTGTGCCGCCATCGAAGCGGAAATCGCTGAACTCGATGATGATGAAAAGCTCGAATTTTTACACGATCTCGGCATTGAAGAACCGGGCTTAAACCGTGTCATTCGTGCAGGCTACGCGCTTTTAAATCTACAAACTTACTTTACCGCCGGCGTAAAAGAAGTCCGCGCATGGACGGTTTCCGTGGGTGCGACCGCACCGAAAGCGGCTGCCGTCATCCATACCGACTTTGAAAAAGGCTTTATCCGCGCTGAAGTCATTGCCTACGAGGATTTCATCCAATTCAAAGGTGAAAACGGCGCCAAAGATGCCGGTAAATGGCGTTTAGAAGGGAAAGATTATATCGTGCAAGACGGCGATGTGATGCACTTCCGTTTCAACGTGTAAAACAGTCTAAAAATGAACCGCACTTTAAGACACTAAAGTGCGGTTTTTTTATCGCTTTTTTAAGGAATTTACATGTCTTCTTCAATTAAATATCGTGCTGAAATAGATGGACTTCGTGCCATTGCGGTCATTTCAGTGATCATCTATCACCTCAATACAAATTGGCTACCGGGTGGTTTTCTTGGCGTAGATATTTTCTTTGTTATTTCCGGCTTTCTCATTACCGGCATCATCATTAATGAGATTCAAGAAAATCGTTTCTCTTTTAAAGACTTCTATACCCGCCGTATAAAGCGAGTTTACCCGGCATTCATTGTGGTAATGGCCCTTGTGTCTTTCGTTGCTTCTGCATTATTTATCTATAATGATTTTAACCAACTCAGAAAGACCATTGAGCTTGCCGCTGTTTTTTCCTCTAACTTTTATTTAGGGTTTAAGCAAGGTTATTTTGACCTTAATGCGACAGAAAACCCTGTTTTACATATTTGGTCATTAGCCGTTGAGGAACAATACTACTTAATTTTCCCTTTGTTTTTATTATTTGTATATAAAAAAGCCGGGAATTTAAAATCTATAGGTTTACACTCATACTCTTTATCCTATTGTTATTAACCTCATTTATTCCTAACAATTTTTATAAAGATGTATTACATCAACCTAACACTTATTATCTTTCTAATTTACGCTTTCCGGAATTGCTTATTGGATCATTATTAGCCATTTATAATATTAATCCACCGGCAAATCATACTTTCAACAAAAAGCTGATTGGGAATTTCAGTTTTTTATTATTACTGGCTTGCCTATATTTTTATCATAACAAGTTAATCTTTATTCCCGGTGTAAATTTAGTTTTACCTTGTTTACTTGCCGCCCTTGTCATTTACACCACAACGCAAGATAGTATTGTCAAAAAACTGCTTTCCACAAAACCAATAGTATTTATTGGGAAAATATCTTATTCACTCTATTTATACCATTGGATATTTATCTCTTTTGCCTACTATATTACGGGCACCAAACAAATAGATAATCAAATTGTATTGTTAGTCACGGCGTTAACCGTACTTTTCTCTATCTTGAGTTATTACCTAGTTGAGCAGCCAATTAGAAAATCAAAATTAAGTTTCAAACAGGCATTCTTATATCTCTATGTGATTCCTTCTATTTTAGTAATTGGATATAACACCTATGAAAGAAAACAGATCAAAAATGAGAAAATACAAATCAATCAAGAAATATCATTAACAGATATAAATTCAACTCTTCCTGCAAAAATCTTAACGATTGGTGATTCTCATGCCGATCATTTAGCCTATTTTTTGAATCATGTTGGTGCACAAGAAGGCTGGAAAGCAGATATTTTGAATATAGGTATCGATTGCCTAGCATTGGTTAATAAAAACGGAGAAATTGCCCCAGAATGCCAATCATACTGGGATAAAATAGCCAAATATGATGTTATTTTTATTTCTGAATTTTATGATCTTCGAATGGAAGGGCAACTGGTTCCACGATTTGAAGCTGAGTCATTTCTAATACCTGATTTTGAAATCCGATTCAGAAAAATGGTGGAAAAACTCGCCGCAGTAAAACCTGTTTATGTTTTTGCCAATAACAGCTCGATTAACCGCTCCCCTATTCGAGGACATCTCCTCGCTAAATATGGGCTAGATAAATACCTCGAACCGATTCGTAGAATGGGCGATATTGATGCAAGTAATCAAATCATTCATGATTTAATTAAAGATATCCCGAATGCACATTGGGTTGATGCACAGCAATATCTTCCTAAAGACAGTGTGATGGCGGAAGGGAAATATCTCTATGGCGATCAAGACCATTTAACGAACTTTGGTGCTTACTATTTAGGGAAAGAATTCACCAAACACCAAAGATTGCTCTCCCCTGAACAAGTTGAAAAATTATATAAATAGTTCGATCTTGTAAGTATTTGTCGAATCTACCCTGTTAACAAAAAGTGCGGTTTTTCTACCGCACTTTTTTATTACTGTTGTTCTTTATTCAGCAACAACCGTTCTGTTTCAAAATTATGATGCAGCGGTTCGATATCGGGCATGGTTTTATTGGCTTTGGCAGAGAGTGCTTTAAAGCGTTCCACTTTGCCTATTAACCCCTGTTGCCCCACTAACGCAGTAACAGCGCTGTTGTAGTGCGAACTGACAGTAGAAAGGCTATTCCCCACTTTCGCCAAACGCTCTGCGAGTAGGCAAATTTGGTTGTAAATCTCACCGGCTTTTTCGCTGATTTCACGCGCTTCCGCATTACCGCGCTCCATCCGCCACAGGTTCGCCACCGTGCGTAAAATCGGCATCAGCGTGGTGTATGACACCATAATGACGTTTTTATCATAACCATAACCGAACAAACTCGGGTCCATTTTTAAGGCTTCAATGTAAGCCGGTTCCACGGCAATAAACATCAACACGAAATTCGGGCTACGTACACCGATAAGGTTGCTGTAATCTTTGCGAGATAAGTCGTCGATGTGATTACGCAATGCCTTAATGTGCTCGCGCAGAAATGCCTGACGTTCGATTTCATCTTCAGCACTGACCGCACTTTCATAGGCGTTAAGCGACATTTTGCTGTCGATAATCAAATGTTTCTCATCCGGTAGGTTAAGAATAAAGTCGGGATAATTGCGCTTGCCCTCTTCGTTTTTGAAATGCGCCTGTGCGGTGTAATGTTCATCTTCCACCAAGCCGGCAGATTGCAACGCCCGCTCCAACTGCATTTCCCCCCAGTTACCAAGGGTTTTCTTTTCCCCTTTCAGAGCGGAAGTCAAATTGTTCGCTTGTTGTGACATACTCAAACCGATTTCCAACACTTTCTTAATTTCCGCTTCCAAGCCCGCGTTGCCTTTGAGGGATTCCGAATGAATTTCATTCACCCGTTTTTGGAAGCTCTCAATTTGCTCACGGAATGGCTTTAACAAGCTGTCCATGGACGCTTGGTTCGTTTGCTGAAAACGCTGGCTTTTTTCTTCCAAAATACGATTGGCGAGGTTTTGAAATTCCGTATTGAGCTGCTGTTTGGTTTGCTCAACACGTTGTTGCTGCTCAACAAAATGCTTTTCTTTTTCCGTTAACGTGGTTTTCAGTTCCGCCAGTTCCTGCGAAAGTGCGGTGTGTTTTTCCGTTAAATTTGTCAGCAATTCTTCTTTGCGGACAATCTGCGCTTGGCTTTGCGCAAGTTGTCCGCGCAAGCTGTCCGCCTGTGCCGATGCCACACCAAAACGTTCTTTCAACGTCGTTATTTGTTCTGCGATGGCGGAATGACGCGCCTGTTCTTCATTCAGTTCCGTTTGCAGATACTGTACTTTTTCATCCCGTTCGTTTAAGCGAATTTGTAGCCCATCCGCCGTGGTTTGCGCTTTCACTACCTCTTGTTCTAATTGATTTTTACGGGCAGTAACGGCATCAAATTTTTCTAATAAACGATTAAAATCCTCAATGTTTTTATTTAAATCCTGTTGTAATTCAACGCTATCCCGTTTCCGGCGTGCGCTGATAAAAAGCAAAATAAGGCAAAGCACACCCAATGCAACGCAAACGCCCAATAACACATTTAAATCAATATCCAATGCAAACATATTCCCTCCTAATATTGGGCGTTAGTATAAAGGAAATCCGCAGCCTTTGCCGACCTTTTGCTTTTTCATTTCGTGGGTGGCAAAAGGCGCAAAACTTGCGGTAGAATGGCGCTTGAAGCGTTTTAATATTTGTCGAGAAAAATCACCGCACTTTTAGGGCATGCCATGAACCAACCTTTATTTCAACATACCAAACACGAGGAACACTGCCCGCAGTGCGGTGCGTTGTTGCAAATAAAACAGGGCAAAAAAGGGCTATTTCTCGGCTGTTCTGCCTATCCGCAATGTGATTATTTAAAGCCGTTACAGGCTTCCAACGAAGTAAAAACCCTTAAAATATTGGAACAAACTTGCCCTCAATGTGGCCATTTATTGGCGTTAAAACAAGGGCATTTCGGCATGTTTATCGGTTGTAGCAATTACCCCAACTGTCATTTTGTGGTGCATGAGGAAGAAGAAGAGGAAACGGAAGAACACGTACCTTGCCCGGAATGTCAAGAAGGGCAGTTAGTGGCGCGGCGTGGACGTGCCGGCAAGCTATTTTACGCCTGCAACCGTTTTCCGCATTGTAAGTTTTCCGTGCCAACTAAACCCTATTTAGTGGATTGCCCGCAATGCCATGGCAATTTAGCCTTATTAAAAAAACAACAGGGCGAACAACGCACTTGGCAATGTGTGAATAAAACCTGCCGCCATATTTTTACGACCGAGTAACCTCATGAATTTACAAGAGATTGTTAACCATTTAAAAAATCAGCAAGTTGTCGCTTACCCCACCGAGGCGGTTTTCGGCTTAGGTTGTAATCCAAACAGCCAAAGTGCGGTGGAAAATTTACTTGTTTTAAAACAGCGCCCGATGTCAAAAGGGCTGATTTTAATTGCGCCGAGCACGGATTTTTTGTTGCCTTTTATGGATGAAAGCCGTTTGATGGAAGAACATTGGCAACGCTTAACCACGCAATATGATCGGCCAACGACATGGGTCGTGCCGGCAAAAACAACGACACCCAAATTTCTTACCGGCGATTTTAACAGCATTGCGGTGCGCATCAGCCAACACCCTGCCGTTAAGCTGTTATGCGAACAGGCGGGCTTTGCTCTCACCTCCACCAGCGCCAACTTAACCGGACAGCCGCCTTGCCGCACGGCACAAGAGGTGAAACAACAATTCGGCACGGATTTTCCGGTGCTGGATATGCTTGTGGGCGGCGCAGTGAATCCGTCCGAAATTCGCGACATTTTCACCAACCAAGTTTTTCGTCAAGGATAAATCATGTTATATGCCGTTTGGGGCAACCCGATTGCTCAAAGCAAATCGCCGCAAATTCACCGCATTTTTGCCGAACAAACCGCACAAGACGTACAATACGACGCCATGTTAGGCGACGAACAGGATTTTGAACGGCAATTATCGGCATTTTTTGCGCAGGGTGCGGCGGGATGTAATATCACCTCGCCTTTCAAAGAACGGGCGTTCAAGCTGGCAGATGCACACAGTGAGCGTTGTCTGATGGCGGAAGCCTGCAATACGTTGAAAAAATTAGACGACGGCACGCTGTATGCGGACAATACTGACGGCGCAGGATTGGTGACGGATTTGCAACGATTGAATTGGCTTAAACCGAATCAAACCCTACTCATTTTAGGTGCAGGCGGTGCCACGAAAGGCGTGTTGTTACCGCTTTTACATACACAGCAAAACATTGTGATAGCCAACCGCACTTTAGCCAAAGCGCAACAGTTGGCAGAGAAATTTTCGTCTTACGGCAACATTCGTGCCGTGGAACTGAGTCAACTTCCCGCGCAATCCTTTGATGTGATTATCAATGCGACCTCCTCAGGTCTGCATGGTGGCACAGTAGCGATTAACGATGAGATTCTACGTGCAGCAAAAGCGGTTTACGACATGCAATATGATCGACAAAAAGATACACCATTTTTGGCACGCTGTCGTGCGTTAGGCGTGCAAAACCGATGTGATGGTTTCGGGATGTTATTGGCGCAAGCGGCGCATTCATTTTATTTATGGCGTGGCGTAATGCCGAACATTACGCCGTTATTTGAGCAGTTATAAAGCTATTGGCGCGTTTTCGCTTGTAGAATGCCATCCGTGATAATCAAGAGCATGGCAAGGACCAAACAAATAAACAGCGGATAACTTTGCGCATCAATTTCTTCGCCGATTAACAAAGAAACCCCCACCATCAAGCAAGGCTCCACATAACCAAGTAAGCCCAACAGATTCATCGGTAAATGATTGCTGGCAAGAATGTAAGAATTGAGTGCAGTACCACTAATTAAGCCGAGCAGTAGCAACAAGACCAAAATATTCGGATTACTTTGTTGTACTTGGGCAATATCCACTTGCCAGGCGAAGTAAATACAAAATGGCAAGAGGGTCAACATTTCTAAGAAAAATGCCGCAAGATCGGTCATTTTCCACATTCGACGTACCACAAAGTAAGTGGTATATCCCACGCAAATTACCAACGCTTCCCAAGAAATTTCCCCTTTTAAGACGATGTTGGAAATGACCCCTACGGCAGCAATCAATACGGCTAAAAACTTAATGCGTGAAATCCGTTCTTTAAAAATAATTCGCGCTGCCGCCACCATCACTAAAGGCAGCAATAAATAACCGAAAGAAACGCTCAACGAGCTACCATTATTAGGTGCCCACAAAAATAGCCACATTTGAAAGCCCATTAACGCACCGGTAAAGAGAAAAGCCAAGGCGAAGTGCGGTTGTCTTTGAATGCGTTTTAAATGGGCAATCAACGCCATTTTTTGTTTAAACAAAAACACAGCCGCCGCCACAAAAGGCAGGGTAAATACAATGCGATAACCGAAAATATCGGTGCCGCTCAAAGGCAACAGCAAGGTAGAAAAATAATACATGTAGCCGAATAGCAAAGAGGCAAATAATGAAAACGCAACGCCTTTTAGCATAAAAACTCCTTAAATGATGACCGCACTTTACGCTAATAACTGCCAAAATGCACGCACTAAAGGGCGCTCTAAGGCAGGTTTCAAGGCGCACACACCGAGTTCAAAAGGGGTAATTGGTTCCTCTAACTGCAAGGTAGAAATTTGGCTATTCAACGGACTGTTCTTAATCACCACATCGGGCAATAAGGCTAAACCACACCCGAGTGCCACCATGGACACAATGCCCTCATGTCCTGCCACGGTGCCATAGATTTTCGGGTGTTTAATGCCTTTTTGTTTAAACCATTCTTCGATCCGCTGTCGTGCCATACCATCTAAGGGCAAAATGAAGGGAACCTGCTGCCAATTGATGGGATCTTGCTGCAATAACTGTGTCGCCGAACATGCCACACGAGGCGCAATCATCGACAACGCAATATCATCGATATAATGAAATGTCACCGCACTCGGCAATACCGGCGGTTTCCCCGCCAACGCCAAATCTACCTGCTGCGCCTGCACCAAATGTACCGCCTGCGCTGGATCACCTGTGGTCAGTTGAATTTCCACTTTCGGATAATGTGCACGGAATTTCTCCAAAATCCCCGGCAAATGGCTATACGCCGCCGTCACCGAGCAATACAGCTTGAGCTCCCCGCTAAGCTCTTCCTCTTGGGTATGTAACTGCTGTTGAAACAGCATCCAATTCTGCCATTGTTGCTGTGCAAACGCCAAAAACGCCTCACCATTCGGCGTTAACGACACCTGACGATTATCCCGCCACAAAAGCTGTTGCCCCAGTTCCTCTTCGATTTTTTGAATTTGGCGCGATAAGGTTGACGGCGACATGTGGTGCAACGCCGCCGTTTTGGCGAAGTTTTGAGTTTGGGTGAGGGTGATGAAGATTTTGAGATCATTAAAAGTCATGTTTTTAATCTTAAGTTAGGTTTCATTCTCAATTTCATTGAGAATGACCTACTTTTCTTTGCTTGTGCAAAGCAAAGTAGGCAAAAGAAAACACACCCCAGCTTCACCGCTTATCTTCACTCACTTGCAATTTTCTTTACGAAAATTTTCGAACTCGCCTCCAGCGGCTCAGACAAACGAAAATTTCCTAAAAATTGCAAATCGCTCAGGCGGTTCAGATGGGGACCCCATTTTATTCGAGCACTACTTAAAGTGTATTATGTCAATAGATTCAAAAGTGTGGTCATTTCTAAAAATGTTTTTTGAAATAAAAAATATCTAAAAATTCAACCGCACTTTTTAAAAAAACAAATTATTTCCTCCGTGTAAGACGCCCTTATGGAAATGCAATTTTTAGCTAAATTTCGCTTTGTTTGAGCGAAGCGAGTTCGAAATTTAGCGTGAAAAAAATTGCATTGGAATAAGGATAAGCGGCTTAGTCGGAGTGCCTTTTTCTTTGCCTTCTTTCTTTTGGGCAAGCAAAAGAAAGAAGGTCGCCATCGGCGAAACCGATTCCTCTAAATGCAGGTAATTGCAAAAACCGCAACACACAATCCCAATAATATCACTTTACGCAATACCAAAACACCCTATAATCACCCAAACCTAAACAAACACTCCCACACAAAAGGAAAACATCATGGCTAATTATTTCAATACCTTAAACTTACGCCAACAATTAGACCAACTCGGTCGTTGCCGTTTTATGGATCGCAGTGAGTTCGCAACGGAAGCGGATTTTTTGAAAGGCAAAAAAATCGTTATCGTCGGTTGCGGTGCGCAAGGGTTAAACCAAGGGTTAAATATGCGTGATTCAGGTCTAGACATCAGCTACGCATTACGTCCCGAAGCCATCGCAGAAAAACGTGCGTCATTCCAACGTGCCAGTGAAAATGGCTTTAAAGTGGGCACTTATGAAGAACTGATTCCAACCGCCGATTTAGTGATTAACCTCACCCCGGACAAACAACACTCCAAAGTGGTTGCGGATGTCATGCCGTTAATGAAAAAAGGCGCGGCATTGGGCTATTCCCACGGTCTAAACATTGTTGAAGTGGGCGAGCAAATCCGTCCTGACATCACTGTCGTGATGGTGGCACCAAAATGCCCGGGTACAGAAGTTCGTGAAGAATACAAACGTGGTTTTGGTGTGCCGACGTTAATCGCCGTGCACCCTGAAAATGACCCGCAAGGCGAAGGTTTAGAAATTGCCAAAGCTTGGGCGGCTGCAACCGGTGGTCATCGTGCAGGCGTGTTGGAATCTTCTTTCGTGGCGGAAGTTAAATCCGACTTAATGGGTGAGCAAACCATCCTTTGCGGTATGTTGCAAGCCGGTTCTATCATTTGCTACGACAAATTAGTGGCTGACGGCAAAGATCCGGCCTATGCAGGCAAATTAGTGCAATACGGTTGGGAAACCATCACTGAAGCCTTAAAACAAGGCGGTATCACGTTGATGATGGATCGCTTGTCCAACAGCGCAAAATTGCGTGCATTCGAGTTAGCGGAACAAATCAAAGAAGAATTGGCGTTCTTATTTGCCAAACACATGGACGATATCATCAGCGGCGAATTCTCTCGTGTGATGATGGAAGACTGGGCAAACGGTGATGCCAACCTCTTAAAATGGCGTGAAGAAACCGGCAAAATCGCTTTTGAAAACGCACCGAAATATGAGGGCAAAATCAGCGAGCAAGAATATTTCGACCATGGTGTGTTAATGATTGCGATGGTGAAAGCCGGTGTTGAATTGGCATTCGATACCATGGTGGCCAGCGGCATTTACGAAGAATCCGCTTACTACGAATCCTTACACGAATTGCCGTTAATCGCCAACACCATCGCGCGTAAACGTTTATATGAAATGAACGTGGTGATTTCCGACACGGCTGAGTATGGTAACTACTTATTCGCTAACGTTGCCGGTCCGATTATGCAAAAAGCATTGGTGCCGACTTTACGCAAAGGCGATATCGGTGAACCAACACCAAGCGTGGAAATCGACAATATCACCTTACGCGATGTGAACGATGAAATCCGCAATCATCCGGTAGAATTAATCGGTCAAGAATTGCGTGGTTACATGAAAGATATGAAACGCGTGTCATTGCAAGGTTAATCAAATATCATTATATTAAGCCGATTTTTTAAATCGGCTTTTTTATATGAAAAATTAAGGAATCAGTATGAAAAACAATAAAAAATTTAACCGCACTTTTCAGTTAAGTTTGGTTGCAACAACATTAAGTTTAGCAAATTTGGGATGGGCAACGGATCTCACTTGTAATACAACAACAGGTTGTAAATATATTCAAGGACCCGGCAATACGTGGAATATCAACGGTACAACGACTCAATTAACTGATGCTGTAAATGTCACCGTTGAAGCCGGAAATTACCAAAACAAAGCAAAAACAGAAACAGGTGCCAGTACTAGCCTAGGCCGACCAAGTCAATCATCTGATGCTTTATTTCATATTTTCGATCTAACAAAACAAGATAATGTCATTACACTAAAATCAGGCGTTAAAGCAACGCTTAAAGAAGATTATACGTCCAGCCAATTAGTTCATGTCAATGGTGCAACAGCAAATTTAGAACAGGGTGTAAAACTCACCGTTGACAAAAACTATTCTCAAATTCACAACATTCCTGATGCTAATGGTCATTTTGATGGCAATGCTGCCATTGAATCCCGTAATGCAAAAATCAATACTCAAGCAGATATTGAACTCAACAATGACGGCTCAAATGCAATTGAATCGCAAGAAACGTCTATCATTAATTCGTCTAACCATAAAATCACCATGAATGGTGAAAACAACGGGGCATACACGCTTTTCGGAAAAGACATTGTAAATATTGAAAACGTCACTATTACTGGAAATAAAGATTTACAATCTGTTTTTGATATTGGAAATGATCGCACTGAAGAACAAATCATCGATGCTAAAAAGTTAAACGCTACAGTAAACGATAAAAGTATCTTCATGAACCTCCATGAGAGCGGCACACAGACGGTTACCTTAAGCGATTCTAAGATTAAAGCCGGTTATGGATTGCTTGCTGTACCGTTTGGGGACGAACATACCGTTACTCTGAACTTACATAACACCGAATTAAATACCACTCGAGCACTTATTTCCATCAATGATCCGAATTTCCCACTTGATGAGGAAGACGAGGAAGAAATTGATGCCAATGCAGCAAGCACGTTCCATTTGCACCTTAGTGCTGATAACAACTCAAAACTGAGTGGCGCAATTATTGAAAACCCACAAAGACCGGCAAAAACTGAAGTAAACGTCACATTAGCCAACAGCCAGTGGCGTTTTAATCAATCAAGTATTCTTCATCATTTGAATACGCAAAATTCAACGGTCAAATTTGAACCGACATCGGAATATAAAACGTTAACGATTAAAGGTGATCTTTCCGGCTCCACCACCTTTGATATCAACACCAATATCGCTGAAAACAAAGCCGATAAAATCATCGTGAAAGGAAAAGCGGAAGGTGATCATAACCTTAATGTGACGGATCACGGCGCGCATGTGGCAAACGGTAAAGTGACCTTAGTTGAAACCAATAGCGGCAATGCAAAATTTCACTTAGCGAATGCTAATGGTTATGTGGCGCTCGGTGCTTATAAATACTTTTTAACCACTGAAGGAAAAAATTGGGTGCTAGCGCACTCACAAAGCGCAGTCACACCACAACCACAACCACAACCACAACCACAGCCACAGCCACAGCCACAGCCACAGCCACAGCCACAGCCACAGCCACAGCCACAGCCACAGCCACAGCCACAGCCACAGCCACAGCCACAGCCACAGCCACAGCCACAGCCACAGCCACAGCCAAGTATTACACCATCTTTACCGGTGACAGCACAACTACTTGAGCGCGCAAACGCACAAGTGTCTCTTCGCCAAGCGGAATTACTGATGGTCGAAAATGAATTGAACGGCATTCACCAACGTTTAGGTGAAATCAGAACTGGTGAAAAAGGCAATATTTGGGTGAGAAACGTCAATTCACATCAAAAACTCACTGCACTTTCCACGGGCGAAAGTCAAACGTCGGGCTTTAAGCAAAACGTACATAGCTTACAAATTGGTGCGGATGCAGCAGCGACGGATAAGGTGCGTTTAGGCGGATTTGTCGGACACAGCCAAGCCAATATTGACTTCAACAATCATTACGGCAACGGAAAAGTGAAAGGACAAGCCATTGGGGTTTACGGGACTTACATGGCTGACAACGGTGTCTATTTAGATAACATCGCGCAATATAGTCGCTTAACCGCAAACTCAAATCATACGGAAAAACACCGTTACAACGCTTACACGTTAAGCAGTGAAATCGGCAAACAATTCCAACTAGCCGGTGCATGGACCGTGACTCCACAAGCGCAATTGGCTTGGACGCATATTAACGGTAAAGAAAAAGAAGATAGCTTATCTGCCATTTCTTCTCGAATCGGTTTACGCCTTGCCAAAACCTTCGAGTTGAGCCAAGGATGGAAACTTCAACCTTATGCCGAAGCGAATGCGATCACGACACGCCTCCGCCACAGCGACATTAACTACAATGGTAGCCAACTCAATGTAGAAAGTTATCGCGGTCGGTGTATAAGTGCGGTCGGTTTTAACGCCGGTTTTGGCAATCATCGAATGGGGTTAGAAATGAATCGCGCTGATGGCAAACACATCAAGCAGCCATTTGGCGTACAAGCCGTCTATCGCTTCCAATGGTAGTTTAAAATAAATAAAAAATGCGCTTAGTTTTAAGCGCATTTTTCTTTTTATTAATGTTGATTATTTATACTCGACCACCACATCTGCTTCTGTAATGGCATCGCCATAAATAGGCTTTAAGGTTTTTTCGTAGGCTTGTTTTAACACGCCTTGTTTGCCCAATTTTTCAATTTCGGCATTTAACCAATTTAATAATTCAACATCCCCTTTTTTTACTGCCGGCGCAATAAAATCCTGATCACCTAAGTTTTTCACGCCTACCGTAAAGCCCGAATTTTCTTTCGCCCACGCGAACAATAATGTGTTGTCATGAGCAAGCGCATCGCCACGACCGTCACGTAAAGCTTCGAAGGTTTCGGTATTTTGCTCAAATTTCAACAGCTTGATGTCAGGATAATTTTTAGTGAAATAAGCGTCTGCCGTAGTACCTTTATTGATTAATAAGGTTTTACCTTTTAATTGATTTACATCGGTAATCACTGCGCCATCTTTCGAGACCACACCTAATGCCACTTTCATGTAAGGTTTAGCAAAATCAACTACTTCTGCACGCGCTGGGGTGACAGTGAAATTAGCAAGAATAATATCCACTTTATTGGAAGTAAGATATTCCACGCGGTTGGCAGCTTCAACTAACACATATTCCGCTTTATTTTCATCGCCCAATAAATCTTTGGTGATAGCTTTGGCGATTTCCACGTCAAATCCTTGGCTTTTGCCTTGACTGTCCACATAGCCGAATGGCGGTTTGTCGCTAAAGACACCGATACGCACTTTGCCGGCTTGTTTGAGTTGCTCAATCGTTGACGAGGTCGCCGATTCCGTTTTGCCTTCTTTATCGTTGCAGGCAGTTAAGCCCATTGCCAATAATGCGGTGGCGAAAAGTGCGGTCACTTTTTTAAATGTTTTGTTCATAGTTAACTCCTCTTGGTTCGTAATTTAAAATGTTAAGAAAGGTTTTCGCACGGTCGGTTTGCGGGTTGGTGAAGAAATCTGATGGCGAAGTCTGTTCAACGATTTGTCCTTTATCCATAAACACAATACGGTTCGCCACTTGACGGGCAAAGGACATTTCATGGGTCACGATAAGCATCGTCATGCCGTCTTTCGCCAAGCCTAAAATCACATCCAACACTTCACGCACCATTTCTGGGTCAAGTGCGGCAGTGACTTCGTCAAACAGCATAATATCGGGGTTCATACACAAAGAACGCACAATGGCGATGCGTTGTTTCTGTCCACCCGATAACTCGCGCGGATAGGCATTTTTGCGTTCAAACAGCCCGACCCGTTTCAACAACATATCGGCTTGTGCTTCCACTTCGGCACGTTGGCGTTTCTGCACTTTGAGCGGACCAAGCAAAATATTGTCAATGACCGACATATGCGGAAATAATTCGTAACTTTGGAACACCATGCCAATATGTTGACGGGCCTTCACCCAAGGCAAGTCTTTACCCAACGCGCCTTCATTTTGCAAAATTAATTGACCGCTCTTTATCTCCTCTAAGCCGTTAATACAACGTAAGAGCGTACTTTTACCGCAGCCGGATGGGCCTAAAATTACCACCACCTCGCCTTTTTTAACGGATAAACTGATATCGTTTAATGCGAGGGTCTCGCCGTAATATTTCACTAAATTTTTAATTTCTAATAAGGGCATACACACCTTCTATTTTTCCCAATAAGTTTCCAAATAACGCGAAAGTAAGGATAACGGATAGCAAATTGCAAAATATAACAAGAAAATCACGCCATAAATCCACAAAGCGGCAGAGGGCTCGGTGAATAAGGAAGTCTCAATAATCTGTTGTCCCACTTTGATGACCTCCAATACACCGATTAACATGGCAAGAGAGCTGGTTTTCACCATGCGGGTAAATAAGTTGATCGCACTTGGTGTGACACGTTTTAAACTTTGTGGCAATAAAATATAACGAAAAGTCTGTAGCGACGTTAAACCTAACGCGTGGGCGGATTCTACTTGATGTTTTTCAATAGAAGTTAATGCGCCCCGCACCAAATCGCCCATTTCTGCCGTGCCCCAAAAAATAAAGACCAAAATACATACGGCAACGCCATCAATATGCGTATTGAACCATTTCGCCACGCCAAAATAGGTAATAAAAAGTAAGACTAACAAAGGAATAATGCGGACAAATTCCAAATAAAAGCGGCAAAGGGCGCGAATGACCCGGTTCTTGTTTGTCATTAATAAACCGAGAATTACACCAAGAACACAAGCGAAAAAAACAGAAACAAAGGCAATTTTGGCCGTCACCCATAATCCGCCCAGTAATCGCTCAAAGTTGCTCCCTTCAAATAACACATTAAGCCCCATATTTTGCTCTCCGTGTACGGCGTTCCAAATATGCAACAAATAAAGACACCGGCAATAAAATCATTAAATAAAATACGACCAATAAAAATAGAGCTTCATTCGTTTTGTAATCCATGCCAATAATTTCCTTTGCCATAAACATCAGCTCAGCAATGGCAATCGCACTCACCACGGAAGTTTCTTTCATTAAAAATAAGCAATTAGCGCCAATGGCCGGCGTGGCGATAGCAAAGGCTTGAGGGAATAATACGTAACGAAAAGCCTGTACTGGAGTCAATCCTAAACTTAAAGCAGATTCCAACTGTCCACGCGAAATGGCTTCCAAGCCGCCTCGAATAGCTTCCGCCATATAACTGCCGCCTAAAAAGACCAAACTGATGATGGCGCAAGTAAAGCCATCCAGTTTTAACCCGACTTTAGATAAGCCAAAATACAAAAAGAAAATCTGAATTAATAAAGGTGTATTGCGGGAAAGTTCGATATAAAACTTCACCACGGGATTGAGAATCCTAATTTTGTAAGTTGTAACTACTGCACAGAAGAAACCGACTAAAAGTGATAGCACAATTGCCCAGAAAGAAAGTTCTAAAGTAATAAATGTTGCATCAACAAATCTAGGGGTGACATTCCAAATATACTGCCAGTTCATGACCATTCCCAAATACGTAAGCGTTTACGTATTATAAAAATAAGATAATTTCAGAGGGAAAGATCGAATTTGTATATCTTATAACCTAAAGAAATTTACCCTTCTTTTTTTATAGTATGAATCATGGCTCACAGTGCAGTCGGTTTTTTCCATATTTTTCGGCTTTTATATATATGCAATAACGAGATTGCGACATTAGAATAAGTTGACAGCCTACGCTTTGAAGATTAAAATCTGCGGTCTGTTCTTGTATGGACAGATTTGTAAAACAACATTCTTTAATGAATTTTTATTAAACTGGAGTTTTTTAATGGCAACAATCAACCAGCTAGTACGCAACCCGCGTGTGAAAAAGGTTGTAAAAAGTGGCGTTCCTGCATTAGAGGCTTGCCCGCAGAAACGTGGTGTATGCACCCGTGTGTACACAACTACACCTAAAAAACCGAACTCAGCATTACGTAAAGTATGCCGTATTCGTTTAACCAATGGTTTCGAAGTAACCTCATACATCGGCGGTGAAGGTCACAACCTTCAAGAGCACAGTGTTGTGCTTATCCGTGGCGGTCGTGTTAAAGACTTACCGGGTGTGCGTTATCACACCGTACGCGGCGCATTAGACTGCGCAGGCGTGAAAGATCGTAAACAAGGTCGTTCTAAATACGGCGTTAAACGTCCTAAAGCTTAATGGTTCTCCGTTAAGTAAGGCCAAACGCTAAATTAGTAAAACTTATTTAAATCGCAAACTCCAGTATCTAATTAGCCCCTTCAATAAAAGTGCGGTTAATTTTTATCGAGTTTTGGGATACCCTGAAGATTATAAAAACGGAGAAATTCGCAATGCCACGTCGTCGTAGTATTGAACAACGCAAGATTTTACCGGATCCGAAGTTCGGTTCAGAATTACTTGCTAAATTTATCAATGTCATCATGGTAGATGGTAAAAAATCTATCGCAGAATCTATCGTTTATAACGCGTTAGACACATTAGCTCAACGTACCGGTAAAGAAGCTTTAGAAGCTTTTGAAGCGGCATTAGAAAACGTACGTCCAACTGTGGAAGTAAAATCCCGCCGTGTCGGTGGTTCTACTTACCAAGTTCCGGTTGAAGTTCGCCCTGTGCGTCGTAACGCATTAGGTATGCGTTGGATCGTTGAAGCCGCTCGTAAACGCGGTGACAAATCCATGGCTTTACGTTTAGCTAACGAATTATCTGATGCATCTGAAAACAAAGGTGCCGCAGTTAAGAAACGTGAAGACGTTCACCGTATGGCTGAAGCTAACAAAGCGTTTGCTCACTACCGTTGGTAATATTCGGTTAGCAGTTACGTTTTTAGGCTTCATCTCATATTTTTATGCGATGAAGCCTCATTCATTTATAAAATTTCGTATTTAATTTTAAATAAGAAATCGTCAAGGAAATAATAATGGCTCGTACAACCCCTATTGAAAGATATCGTAACATTGGTATCAGTGCGCATATTGATGCGGGTAAAACTACTACCTCTGAACGTATCTTGTTCTATACAGGTGTAAGTCACAAAATTGGTGAAGTACACGATGGTGCAGCAACCATGGACTGGATGGAACAGGAACAAGAACGTGGTATTACCATCACCTCTGCGGCAACAACCGCATTCTGGTCCGGTATGTCACAACAATTCCCACAACACCGTATTAACGTTATCGACACCCCGGGGCACGTTGACTTTACTGTTGAAGTAGAACGTTCTATGCGTGTTCTTGATGGTGCAGTAATGGTTTACTGTGCAGTTGGTGGTGTTCAACCACAATCTGAAACTGTATGGCGTCAAGCAAACAAATATGAAGTTCCACGTATCGCATTCGTTAACAAAATGGACCGTACCGGTGCAAACTTCTTACGCGTAGTTGATCAATTAAAAACCCGCTTAGGTGCAAACGCAGTTCCTCTTCAACTACCTGTTGGTTCTGAAGAAAACTTTACCGGTGTTGTTGACTTAATCAAAATGAAAGCAATTAACTGGAACGATGCTGACCAAGGTATGACTTTCACTTATGAAGACGTACCTGCTGACATGCAAGGCGCTTGTGAAGAATGGCGTCAAAACCTTGTTGAAGCAGCTGCAGAAGCGTCTGAAGAGTTAATGGAAAAATACCTTGGCGGTGAAGAGTTAACTGAAGAAGAAATCAAAGCTGGTCTTCGCCAACGCGTATTAGCAAATGAAATCATCTTAGTAACTTGTGGTTCTGCATTCAAAAACAAAGGTGTACAAGCAATGCTTGATGCCGTTGTTGAATACTTACCTGCACCAACAGATATTCCTGCGATCAAAGGTATCAATCCTGACGAAACTCAAGGTGAGCGTCATGCAAGCGATGAAGAGCCGTTCTCTTCATTAGCGTTCAAAATTGCAACTGACCCATTCGTAGGTAACTTGACTTTCTTCCGTGTATATTCCGGTGTAATTAACTCTGGTGATACCGTGTTGAACTCCGTACGTCAAAAACGTGAGCGTTTCGGTCGTATCGTTCAAATGCACGCAAATAAACGTGAAGAAATCAAAGAAGTTCGTGCGGGCGATATCGCTGCTGCTATCGGCTTAAAAGATGTGACGACAGGTGATACATTATGTGCTATTGAAGCACCAATTATCCTTGAGCGCATGGAATTCCCAGAGCCAGTAATCTCTGTTGCGGTAGAACCAAAAACTAAAGCAGACCAAGAAAAAATGGGTCTTGCATTAGGTCGTCTTGCACAAGAAGACCCTTCATTCCGTGTTCATACTGATGAAGAATCTGGCGAAACCATTATTTCCGGTATGGGTGAGTTACACTTGGATATCATCGTTGACCGTATGAAACGTGAATTCAAAGTGGAAGCGAATATTGGTAAACCACAAGTATCTTACCGTGAAACAATTCGCTCTCGTGTTAACGATGTGGAAGGTAAACACGCAAAACAATCTGGTGGTCGCGGTCAATACGGTCATGTTGTTATTGACTTGTACCCATTAGAGCCAGAAGGTCCAGGCTATGAATTTGTTAACGAAATCAAAGGTGGTGTAATCCCTGGTGAATACATCCCAGCAGTTGACAAAGGTATTCAAGAGCAACTTAAATCCGGTCCATTAGCGGGTTACCCAGTAGTTGATATCGGTGTTCGTTTACACTTCGGTTCATACCATGATGTGGACTCCTCTGAATTGGCGTTTAAACTTGCAGCATCTTTAGCATTTAAAGCAGCATTCGCAAAAGCAAACCCAGTTTTACTTGAGCCAATCATGAAAGTTGAAGTAGAAACCCCACCTGAGTATGTAGGTGACGTAATCGGTGACTTGAGCCGTCGTCGCGCTATGGTGAACGGTCAAGAAGCAAACGAATTCGTTGTTAAAATCGACGCTGAAGTTCCGCTTTCTGAAATGTTCGGTTATGCAACTGACTTACGTTCCCAAACTCAAGGTCGCGCTTCCTACTCAATGGAACCATTGAAATATGCTGAAGCTCCGAAAAACGTGGCTGAAGCAGTTATTGAAGCTCGTAAAAAATAATTTTGTTTAACTAAATCCACAAGCCATTCCGGCTTGTGGACTTATACATTGAGGAAACTTAATCGTGTCTAAAGAAAAATTTGAACGTACAAAACCGCACGTTAACGTGGGTACAATCGGCCACGTTGACCATGGTAAAACCACTTTAACCGCAGCTATCACAACCGTATTAGCAAAACACTACGGTGGTGCAGCTCGTGCATTCGACCAAATCGATAACGCGCCAGAAGAAAAAGCGCGTGGTATCACCATCAACACATCCCACGTTGAATACGACACACCAACACGTCACTACGCACACGTTGACTGTCCGGGACACGCCGACTATGTTAAAAACATGATTACCGGTGCGGCACAAATGGATGGTGCTATCTTAGTAGTAGCAGCAACTGATGGTCCTATGCCACAAACTCGTGAGCACATCTTATTAGGTCGCCAAGTAGGTGTTCCTTACATCATCGTATTCTTAAACAAATGCGACATGGTAGATGACGAAGAGTTATTAGAATTAGTTGAAATGGAAGTTCGTGAACTTCTTTCTCAATATGACTTCCCGGGTGATGATACACCAATCGTACGTGGTTCTGCATTACAAGCGTTAAACGGCGTAGCAGAATGGGAAGAAAAAATCCTTGAATTAGCAAGCCACTTAGACTCTTACATTCCTGAGCCTGAGCGTGCTATCGACCAACCGTTCCTTCTTCCAATTGAAGACGTGTTCTCAATCTCCGGTCGTGGTACTGTAGTAACAGGTCGTGTTGAGCGTGGTATCATCCGTACCGGTGATGAAGTTGAAATCGTTGGTATCAAACCAACAGCGAAAACAACTGTAACCGGTGTTGAAATGTTCCGTAAATTACTTGACGAAGGTCGTGCAGGTGAAAACATCGGTGCATTATTACGTGGTACTAAACGTGAAGAAATCGAACGTGGTCAAGTATTAGCGAAACCGGGTTCAATTACTCCGCACACTGATTTCGAATCTGAAGTGTACGTATTATCCAAAGAAGAAGGTGGTCGTCATACTCCATTCTTCAAAGGTTACCGTCCACAATTCTATTTCCGTACCACTGACGTAACCGGTACTATCGAGTTACCAGAAGGCGTGGAAATGGTTATGCCTGGCGATAACATCAAAATGACTGTATCCTTAATCCACCCAATCGCGATGGACCAAGGTTTACGTTTCGCTATCCGTGAAGGTGGCCGTACAGTAGGTGCTGGCGTGGTAGCTAAAATTATCAAATAATTGATAATAGACCTGATTAGAAAGGCGTATCGAATGGTACGCCTTTTTGTTTTCATCATGTTGATAAAACGAATCTGGTGAAAACACAATAAAAAATGACCGTACTTTCACGAAATAAAGTGCGGTCATAATTTTAAATATTTTTAGTAAACTAGCATTTACTATTTCTTCCAATTCTTCAACGCATCTGCAAAGGCATTGCCCATCGCATTATTTGCTCGCGGATTGCTACGGTCTTGGCGAGCATTATCAGAACGCGATTTTGCGGATAAAGTGCGGTCAGATTTGCCATCATTTTTCACCGCACTTTCATCTAAACGCATGGTTAATGCAATTCGACGACGTGCCACATCCACCTCCAATACTTTCACTTTTACGACATCGCTGGTTTTCACCACTTGATGCGGATCTTCCACGAATTTATCACTGAGGGAAGAAATATGAACCAAGCCGTCTTGGTGTACACCAATATCCACAAAGGCACCGAAATTGGTCACGTTAGTTACCGTACCTTCTAAGATCATACCTGCTTTCAAATCCGTGATTTCTTCCACGCCCTCAGCGAAGGTGGCAGTTTTAAATTCACCGCGCGGGTCACGTCCCGGTTTTTCCAATTCTTTGAAAATATCCTGAACAGTCGGTAAACCAAATTGCTCATCGGTAAACTGTTTTGCATCAAGCTGGCGCACTAAGCCTGCATTGCCCATTAAATCCTGAATCGATTGTTCCGTTGCTTGCAGAATTTTTTCTACCACCGGATAGGCTTCCGGGTGTACACCGGAGGCATCTAACGGATTATCGCCTGCAGCGATACGCATAAACCCGGCGCATTGCTCGAAGGCTTTAGGGCCTAAACGCGGAACTTTTTTCAGTTGCTCACGGCTGTCAAAACGCCCGTTTTCATCACGATATGCCACGATATTTTGAGCAATCGTTTTAGTCATACCCGCCACTCTCGCCAATAACGGCACAGAGGCGGTATTGAGATCCACCCCTACGGCGTTTACACAGTCTTCCACCACCGCATCCAATTTACGCGCTAATTGGCTTTGATTCACATCATGTTGATATTGTCCCACGCCAATGGCTTTCGGCTCGATTTTCACCAATTCTGCCAACGGATCCTGCAAACGACGAGCGATTGACACGGCTCCACGCAAGGACACATCCAAATCCGGAAATTCCTGCGCAGCCAATTCGGAAGCGGAATAGACGGAAGCACCAGCTTCGCTCACCACTACTGTTTGTGGTTTATTTTCTTTAATTTCCTTGATCACATCTTTGACGAAACGCTCTGTCTCGCGAGAGGCCGTACCATTCCCGATAGCAATCAATTCCACGTTATGTTGCTTAATTAATTGGAAAATAGACAACATCGCCCGATCCATCTGCCCGGTATGCGGATAAATGGTATCGGTTGCCAATAGTTTACCGGTGTTATCCACCACGGCCACTTTCACACCGGTACGCAGACCCGGGTCTAACCCCATGGTATTCTTAGCACCTGCCGGAGCAGCCATTAAAAGTGCGGTCAGATTTCGGGCAAATACATCAATGGCTTCATCTTCCGCTTTCTCACGTAAGGTCGCCATGAGTTCCGTTTCCAAGTGCAAGGCTACTTTAATTTTCCATGTCCACGCAATCACTTGCTCACGCCATTTATCCGCTGGCTGACCGGTGAAACGAACGCCTAAATAATCACGAATAATCTCTTCGCAATAACTTTGGCGACTCCCCTCTTCCGCTTCAGGATCCGCATTCAAACTTAATTGTAAAATGCCTTCATTGCGACCACGAAACATTGCCAAAGCTCGGTGAGACGGCACATTTTTAAGCAGCTCTTGGTGATCAAAATAATCTTGGAATTTCGCGCCTTCCGCCTCTTTGCCCTCAATCACCTTAGAAACAATAAGTGCATTTTTGCTTAAATAATCGCGCACTTTTGCCAATAATCCTGCGTCTTCAGCAAAACGTTCCATCAAAATATAGCGAGCGCCGTCTAATGCAGCCTTAACATCTGCCACGCCTTTCTCCGCATTCACATAATCAAGTGCGGTGGTTTCCGGTTCTGTTTTTGGCTCGTTCCAAAGTAAATCCGTTAATGGCTCAAGCCCCGCCTCAATGGCGATTTGGCCTTTGGTGCGACGTTTTGGTTTGAACGGCAAATAGAGATCTTCCAATTCAGTTTTGCTTTGCGTTGCTTGAATTTTATCGCGTAATTCATCCGTTAATTTGCCTTGTTCATCAATGGATTTCAGAATGGTTTGACGGCGGTCTTCCAATTCGCGTAAATAAATTAAGCGGGTTTCAAAATGACGTAATTGTGTGTCGTCTAGGCCGCCGGTGGCTTCTTTACGATAACGGGCAATAAAAGGAATGGTGTTGCCATCGTCTAATAATTGAATGGCGGCAAGAATTTGACTATCGCGTACATTTAACTCTTGTGCGATAAGTTGGCTAATTTGCTGGTTTAACATGATATGTGCTTCTTAATAATGAAAAAAACGGGCATAGCATACTGTTTTTGAGCAAGAGGCTCAAATATTTGTTCCTTTTTCGGTATAATTTTGTGGCAATTGAGGACAGGATTATGGCAAAGTCAAATTACATCACCCGACAAGGTTGGAATGTGCTGGATCGGGAATTAAAATTCTTATGGAAAGAAGAACGCCCACAAGTCACCCAAGCCGTGTCTGATGCCGCTGCGTTAGGCGATCGCAGTGAAAATGCAGAATATATTTACGGCAAGCGTCGCTTACGCGAAATTGACCGTCGAGTGCGTTTTCTCACCAAACGGTTGGAAGTGCTACAAATCGTAGATTATTCGCCAAAGCAAGAAGGCAAAGTATTCTTTGGCGCCTGGGTGGAATTGGAAAATGAAGATGGCGATATCAAACAGTATCGCATTGTCGGTTGTGATGAATTTGACCCGGCAAAAAATTGGATTTCCATTGACTCACCGGTAGCTCGCGCCTTAATAGGCAAAGAACAAGATGATGAAATTACTGTCGAAACCCCTTCCGGTAAAATCCAGCTATATGTAAATCGTATTTGGTATGAAAAGGCTTAGCCAAGGTAAAGTGCGGTCAGAAAATTCAGTGAATTTTCTGCGCACATTAACTCAAACTTAAATAACGACGGATTTTTCTGAGAAGTAAGAAAATCCAAGGCCAAAGCACACCACTGGCTAACGCCCCGAAAATTTCTTGCCAGTTAAAATTGGCACTATGCAAAACAGATTCAATCAAGAAAATACTGACTCGAATCGCAAAAACAAAGCCCACCAGCAACAAACTTTGCATCCATAAGGAAAGGTTGCGCAACCGTAAATGATGTCGAGTAATGAGATACGCGAATAAGGACATCACTAAGGCATGCACACCGAGTGTTGAGCCAAGCACCATATCCCAGATAATACCGATAATAAACGCCCACCCAATACTGACTTTATGCGGAATTGACAAGGCCCAATAGGCAAACACCAAAACAATCCATGCCGGTTTAAAACTCTGGAAACCGGATGGCCATGGCGCCAATTCCATCACTAAAGCAATCGCAAAAATTGCCGTCAGCACAAGACATTGAAAGAAAAATCGACCTTGCATTAATCTTCCTCTCTGTGAGATTGGTTTGGTAACGGTGGATGATTCATCTCATTTTGCGAATCCGTTGGTGCTTCTGCCGGCATGTATTCTGTCGGTAATGGGGATGTCATATTGCTTGGTTCATTTTCTTCCGGCACCACCGTTTTTTTCACTTTATTGGCTTCAGAACCTTGATTATCAAGACGTTGTTGAACCACTTTACGTACTTCTTCCGGCGTAATGGTTTTTGCTTTACGCATATCTTCGTTCGTTGGCCACAATAAAAGCACGTAGCGCAATTTATCAATAGAAGCTAGCGGTTTTGCCGTGACCGTCGCAAAATAATTTTTTCCATTTCTGGAAACTGATTCCACAATCGCCACCGGATAGCCTTCCAAGAAACGCCCGCCTAAACCGGATGTCACTAATAAATCGCCTTTTTGAATATCAACGGAACGCGGCACATTATCTAACGTCAATTCATCACTATGTCCTGTCCCGTTAGCGATCAAACGTACGTCATTACGCAATACTTGCACCGGAACCGCATGCGTCACATCGGTAATCAACAAAATACGGCTGGTGTTTTCCCCCACGGAAATAATTTGTCCAACGACGCCCTTTTCATCAATCACCGGCTGACCGACATAAGCCCCGTCTTTTTCACCTTGATTGATCACAATTTGTTGACGATAAACATCTGTTTCGGCAGTCAATACTTCTGCAATTTTTTTGTATTCGTCGGTTCGTAATGGTGAATTTAGCAATAAACGTAAACGTTGGTTTTCAACTCTTAACTGATCAAGCAACAGTAAATCGGCATTTTTTTCACGCAATTGCTCTTTTAACACGCGATTTTCAATTTGCAGTTTATTGGTATCCACCAAATTATCAGAAACCCCATCTAACACTGCACGCGGTGTATTTGCTAAATAATAGAGACTACCAACCGCCGTTTCTAGAAAACCGCGAGCTTGAATTATCGCATTTGTTTGTCCGTCAGATAGGATTAAACCGACAGAAGCGGTAACCGCTAAGAAGAGCTTTAATCCTAAGGGAGGGGTTTTACCGAAGATAGGTTTCATTGTCGTCAATTCCGACTAAATAAAAGTGCGGTCATTTTTAACCGCACTTTTTCTTGTTCATCAGGCTTAAATTTCGTCGCTGAAAATATCGCCGCCGTGCATATCAATCATATCCAAGGCCTCACCGCCGCCACGAGCAACACAAGTCAATGGGTCTTCCGCCACAATGGTCGGTACGCCGGATTCCTTCGCTAACAACATATCAATATTGCGCAACAAAGCACCACCACCGGTTAACACCATGCCACGCTCAAAAATATCAGCTGCATGCTCCGGTTGGCATTCCTCTAATGCTGTGCGTACTGCCGCAACAATACCACTCAACGGTTGACGAATCGCTTCTAAAACATCTTGAGAGGTTAATGTAATGGAACGTGGTGCACCTTCTGCAATATTGGAACAATGCACTTCCATTTGTTTCACCTCATCATCCTCTTGAAGATAAGCAATACCAATTTCTTGTTTAATACGTTCAGCGGTTGGTTCGCCAATAATGGAACCAAAGTTTTTACGCACATAAGACACGATAGCTTCATCAAAACTGTCACCACCAATGCGCACAGAAGAAGAATAAACGATGCCGTTTAAGGAAATTACCGCGACTTCTGTCGTACCACCACCGATATCAATGACCATGGAACCTGTTGCAGTCGAAACCGGTAATTTTGCTCCAATGGCTGCTGCCATTGGTTCTTCAATTAAATACACTTCACGAGCACCAGCCCCCATGGCAGATTCTTTAATGGCACGACGTTCTACTTGAGTTGCACCTGCCGGCACACAAATCAACACACGAGGACTTGGACGCATGAAGTTGCCACTGTGTACCTGTTTAATGAAGTACTGTAACATTTTTTCGGTCACGAAAAAGTCTGCGATCACGCCATCTTTCATCGGACGGATAGCTTCGATACTTTTCGGTGTACGCCCTAACATTTGTTTCGCTTCTCTACCTACCGCAGCAATGCTTTTTAATGAACCGCTACGATCGCGACGAATCGCAACGACAGATGGCTCATCAAGAACAATACCCTGTCCTTTCACATAAATTAATGTATTTGCTGTACCCAGATCGATTGAAAGATCGTTAGAAAATAAACCGCGAATTTTTTTAAATAACATAGGAATTCCGTTAAACTGAATTGAATAAAGAATGCTCACTTTTGAGCGTCAGAAAATTGCGCTAAATGTACCAAAAAATGCGCGCCTATAACAGAAAATTTTATTTCATAACCGCAAAAAATTGAAATGTAATGGTGCTGTTTATGTATTTTTCGACAAGGCATTGAGCCTCAATTTCCCTTGCTTTAGGCAAAACAGCGTGTAAACTGACCGCACTTTAGTTGACGAAAAGAACATTATGGCGAAAAAAACACACAAAGCGATATTGCAAGATCCGAATTACGCAAAAGAATTGGCAAAATATGACAACCCGGTTCCGAGTCGTGAATTTATTCTGCAAATTATTCGTAAACAGAATTCTCCTATGAGCAAAGAGGAGATTTTTAAAACCCTTGCCATCGTAAATGAAGAACAACAAGAAGCTATGCGCCGTCGTTTACGCGCCATGGAAAATGACGGACAGTTGGTGTTCACGAAACGGAAATGCTATGCCCTACCGGAAAAACTGGATTTACTTAAAGGTATGGTGATTGGACATCGAGAAGGCTTCGGTTTTTTACAAGTCGAAGGAAAAAAAGAAGACTTTTTTATTCCCAACGTGCAAATGCAAAAAGTCATGCACGGCGATTATGTGTTGGCGCAACCTAACGGATTTGACCGCAAAGGTCGTCCGGAAGTGCGCATTGTGCGGGTGTTGGAAGCGAACAAAAAACAAATTGTCGGTCGTTTTTTCCTTGAACAAGGGATCGGTTATGTGGTACCGGACGACAGCCGTATTACACGCGATATTTTAATTCCTGATAACGCCCGTCTTGGTGCCCGCATGGGGCAAGTCGTAGTGGTGGAACTCCATCCGCGCACAGCGCCGTTTTTCCAACCTATCGGCAAAATCACCGAGGTACTGGGTGACAATATGGCGAAAAGCATGGAAGTGGAAATTGCCATTCGTAAACATGATATTCCCCACAGTTTCCCAAGTGCGGTGGAAAAACAACTTAAAAAATGGGCTGAAGACGTGCCTGAAGAGGCTAAACGTGGGCGTGTAGATTTACGTGACTTGCCGTTAGTGACCATTGATGGCGAAGATGCACGCGATTTTGACGATGCGGTATTTTGCCAAAAACAAGGCAAAGGCTGGAAACTTTGGGTGGCCATTGCCGATGTAAGTTACTACGTTCGCCCGAAAAGTGCGTTGGATACGGAGGCTTATAATCGAGGCAACTCAGTGTATTTTCCAAATCGCGTGGTACCGATGTTGCCGGAAAAATTGTCTAACGGCTTGTGCTCTTTAAATCCACAAGTGGATCGCCTGTGTATGGTGTGTGAAATAACGATCTCTGCCAAAGGCAAAATGACAGACTATCAATTTTACGAAGCAGTGATGAATTCCCACGCCCGTTTAACCTATAACAAAGTGGCAAAAATACTGGAAAAAGACACCGCACATTGTGAACGTTATGCATCCTTAGTCCCTCACTTACAAGACCTGCATGAAATGTATCAGGCGTTAGTAAAAGCTCGCCAACAGCGCGGCGCCATCGAATTTGAAACCATTGAAAGCAAATTTATTTTCAATGCGTTTGGACGTATTGAGCGGATTGAGCCAGTCGTGCGTAACGATGCCCATAAAATCATTGAAGAATGCATGATTTTAGCGAATATTGCGTCTGCCAACTTCATGGAGAAACATCAAGAACCCGCGCTTTACCGTATTCATGCCGTGCCCGGTGAAGAAAAACTCACGGCATTCCGCAGTTTCTTGGCTGAATGTGGCTTGAGCCTATCCGGTGGGAATAAACCGACACCGATGGATTACGCACAGTTACTTGAACAGATTAAACCACGCCCGGATCACGAATTAATTCAAACCATGTTGTTACGCTCCATGAGCCAAGCGGTTTACAGCGCCGACAACATCGGTCACTTCGGGTTGGCATTAGAAGAATATGCCCATTTCACCTCGCCGATTCGCCGTTATCCCGATTTGACGTTACATCGTGGCATCAAATATTTATTGGCGAAACAAAAGGGTTCTAAACGTAAAACCACCGACACCGGCGGATATCATTATCAACTTGAAGAAATGGATCTCTTTGGCGCGCATTGTTCTTCGACGGAGCGCCGTGCCGATGATGCCACCCGTGAAGTCGCCGATTGGCTAAAATGCGAATACATGCAAGATCATGTGGGTGAAGAATTTGACGGTGTCATTTCTTCCGTGACCGGTTTCGGCTTCTTTGTCCGTTTGAATGATCTGTTTATCGATGGCTTAGTGCACATTTCCGGTTTGGCGAATGACTACTACTTATTCGATATGCCGAAACAACGCCTTATTGGTGAAAATAGCGGCATGATTTTCCGTCTCGGTGATGCGGTGAAAGTGCGTGTGGAGACCGTGAGTTTAGAACAAAAACAAATTGATTTTTCCTTAATTTCAAGTGAACGCAAGCCGAAACGTAGTGGTAAAACAGCGAGAACAAAGGCGAAAAAATCGGAAGTCAAAGCGACTAAGAAAACAACGACAAACAAAAAGGCAAAAATAAACAAAAGTGCGGTCAAAAAAAGTCACGTTTCTAAAATGAAACCCAAAGCCGCCTCCAAAACGAAAAAGGTAAAGAAAAAACATGAGTGAAACAATTTATGGCATCCACGCAGTAAAAGCATTTGTCTCTAACCATCCGGAACGTTTAATTGAAGTTTTGGCGTTAAAAGGCCGAGATGATCAACGCTTACAGCCTTTGATTAATGAAATTCAACGGTTGGGCATTTCCGTTCAATTTTTAAATCGTCAAACCTTGGATAAAAAAGCGGAAGGTGAAGCGCATCAAGGTATTATTGCGCGAGTGCACTCATTACCCGAATTAAATGAGCATGATTTGGATCGCTTATTAGAAACTCAAAACGCGCCTTTATTATTAGTTCTGGATGGTGTGACAGATCCACATAACTTAGGCGCTTGTTTGCGTACTGCCGACGCTGCCGGCGTAAGTGCAGTGATTGTGCCGAAAGATAAATCTGCGCAACTCAATTCTACTGCACGAAAGGTCGCCTGTGGCGCAGCAGAAAATGTCCCGCTTATTCGAGTGACTAACCTTGCCCGTACCCTGCGTGATCTACAAGAACGACACAATGTATGGGTTGTTGGCACCGCCGGTGAAGCCACCGAAACCCTCTATCAAACCAAGCTCACCGGTGCCTTGGCATTGGTCATGGGAGCAGAGGGTGAAGGCATGCGCCGCTTAACCCGTGAGCATTGCGATCAACTTATCAGCATTCCAATGGTCGGTTCGGTTTCTTCTCTCAATGTCTCCGTTGCGACCGGTGTTTGTTTGTTTGAAATTGTCCGTCAACGGTTAGGCTGATTTAGCGAGTGAGACATTGAAAAAGTGAGGCGATTTTTGACCGCACTTTTCTCATCCAAACCAAAATAAGCGCTTAAGAACAGCGCTTATTTTTATTTAACCCTACAATTTATGAGCGAAAATGAACAGCAGATGTTCATTTATCAATAATAAATATTTCGCATTCAATCAAAAGAGTGCTTATTTTTGTGATATTTCTCACAAAACCTCATAATTTTGCTTTCCTGTTTTTATATTTGCTTTATCATTCCTGCGTTCTTTTCATATAAAGACAATATTACTTATTTAACTCTTGGAGAATTTTATGTTTGGTCCATTTAAACCAGCTCCACATATTGCTGAGCTGCCGGCTGACAAAATCGATTCCACCTACAAACGCCTACGTTGGCAAGTATTCGCAGGGATCTTTTTCGGTTATGCCGCTTATTATTTCGTACGTGCAAACTTTGACTTGGCACAACCGGGCTTAATTCAAGCCGGCTTATACTCTAAAGCCGAATTAGGGGTTATCGGTTCTGCTGCAGGTTTGGCTTATGGTCTATCCAAATTCGTCATGGCCGGGATGTCCGACCGCTCTAACCCACGTGTGTTCTTACCATTTGGTTTGTTGCTCTCTGGTCTTTGTATGACACTAATGGGTTTGTTCCCATGGGCAACTTCCGGTATCGCGATCATGTGGGTCATGATTTTCTTAAACGGTTGGTTCCAAGGTATGGGTTGGCCTCCATGCGGTCGTACCATGGTGCACTGGTGGTCTAAATCCGAACGTGGAACTATCGTGTCCATTTGGAACACCGCTCACAATATCGGTGGTATGATGCCGGGCGCCATGGTGTTATTAGCCAGCGCAATCTTCTTCAGCACTCACGGTGTTGAAGCACAAGCAAAAGACATTTGGCAACAATCCCTTTACTATCCGGGTATTGCAGCAATGTTCTGTGCGATTCCGGTATATTTTGTCATGCGTGACACCCCACAATCTTGTGGTTTACCTTCCATTGAAAAATGGCGTAACGACTATCCAGATGACTACAACGAAAAAACCTATGAAAACGACTTAACGGCAAAAGAAATCTTTGTTACCTACGTTTTGAAAAACAAATTGTTATGGTACATTGCGATTGCTAACGTATTCGTTTACTTAATCCGTTATGGCGTATTGAAATGGTCACCGGTTTACTTAAGTGAAGTGAAACACTTCAACATTAAAGGTACCGCTTGGGCATACACTATCTATGAATTAGCCGCAGTACCGGGCACATTATTATGCGGTTGGGTTTCTGACCATGTGTTCAAAGGTAAACGTGGTTTAACCGGTTTCATTTTCATGATCTTAACCACAGCAGCGGTTGCCGCCTACTGGATGAACCCGGCTACACCGGAAGCAGAATTAGCAAATTACGCAGCGTGGTATGAAAACCCATATCAATTAACCGACTTCATCTTAATGACCTTAATCGGTTTCTTAATCTACGGTCCGGTTATGCTTATCGGCTTACATGCTCTTGAACTTGCACCGAAAAAAGCGGCAGGTACAGCAGCAGGATTTACCGGTTTATTCGGTTACTTAGGTGGTACAGTATCAGCTTCTGCCGTTATTGGTTGGGCTGCACAACACTACGGTTGGGACGGTGGTTTCTACGTCATGATCGGCGGTGGTGTTCTCGCGGTGCTCTTGCTCTTTATCGTCATGATTGAAGAAGGCAAACACAAAGCTAAAATAGGTGACACCTACGGCACTAAATAATTAAACAATACAAAGGCGCAAGCGAAAGCTTAGCGCCTTTTTTGTACCTCAATTTTATAAGTTAAATGATTTTATCCAACATAAGTTTCTATCTCTGTATTTGGATAGAATCAAAAACACCTCAAAAATCAACCACACTTTCAAGGAGAAATGCTAATGAAATTAAAAACCTTAGCCGTCACATTAATTGCAGCAGGCGTATTAGCCGGTTGTAGCCACCAACCCTCCATAAACAACATGAAATCAGACAAAATTATTATTGCCCACCGTGGTGCAAGCGGTTATTTACCGGAGCATACATTGGAATCTAAAGCGCTTGCTTTTGCACAACAAGCCGATTATTTAGAACAAGATTTGGCCATGACAAAAGACGGTCGCTTAGTCGTCATTCATGATCATTTCTTAGACGGTTTAACCGATGTTGCGAAAAAATTCCCAAATCGTCATCGTAAAGACGGTCGTTACTACGTTATCGACTTTACATTAAAAGAAATTCAAAGTTTGAATATGACAGAAAACTTTGAAACGAAGGAAGGAAAACAGGTCGCTGTTTACCCTGGACGTTTCCCTCTGTGGCAATCTCATTTCAAAATTCATACCTTTGAAGATGAAATCGAATTTATCCAGGGTTTAGAAAAATCCACCGGTAAAAAAGTAGGTATTTATCCTGAAATAAAGGCACCTTGGTTCCATCATCAAAATGGAAAAGATATTGCTTTAGAAACCCTCAAAGTGTTGAAAAAATACGGCTATGACAAGAAAAGTGATCTGGTTTATTTGCAAACCTTTGATTTCAATGAGTTAAAACGCATTAAAACGGAATTACTACCGAAAATGGGCATGGATTTAAAACTTGTCCAGTTAGTGGCATATACCGATTGGCATGAAACGGAAGAAAAAAATGCCAAAGGCAAATGGGTAAATTATGACTATGATTGGATGTTCAAACCAGGCGCTATGGCAGAAGTTGTAAAATATGCCGATGGTGTTGGACCGGGCTGGTATATGTTAATTGACAAAGATAAATCCAAACTGGGGCAAATTGAATATACGCCTTTAGTGAAAGAATTGGCGCAATATAAGGTTGAATTGCACCCATATACCGTGCGTAAAGATGCATTACCTGAATTCTTTACTGATGTGAATCAAATGTACGACGCGTTGCTCAATAAATCCGGCGCTACCGGTGTGTTTACCGACTTCCCGGACACCGGCGTGGAATTTTTGAAAAAACAGAAATAATCTATGAATCAAATATGTGGATTAAGCACATTTAATTGCTTATCAACACAAATAAAAAAGGCTTGGAAATCCAAGCCTTTTCTTTTTTTCTGCTTTGCGAAATTATTCGCCCAAACGCTCTTTGATACGAGCCGCTTTACCGGAAAGTGCACGTAAGTAGTAAAGTTTCGCTTTACGTACCGCACCTTTACGTTTCACTACGATGCTATCAACTGCCGGAGAGTGAGTTTGGAATACACGCTCAACGCCAACACCGTTGGAGATTTTGCGTACAGTAAATGCGGAATGCAAGCCACGGTTACGAATTGCAATAACCACGCCTTCGAATGCTTGCAAACGACGTTTGCTGCCTTCAACAACCCATACTTTAACTTCTAAGGTATCACCCGGACGGAAGCTAGGTACGTTTTGTTTTAATTGTTCTTGTTCAAGTTGTTTAATGATGTTAGACATTTTTGATCCTTTTTGATCCTAGATTTAACTGAGTTTACTGTCATATTCGGCTTTCGCCTCTTTTAACAGCTTACGTTGTTCGTCAGTCAGAGCTAGGCCTTCCAGTAGCTCAGGGCGTCGTAACCATGTTCTCAATAACGATTGTTTTAACCGCCATTTGCGAATTTCCTCATGGTGTCCCGACATCAGCACGGGCGGCACGGTTAATCCATCAAGCACTTCAGGACGCGTATAATGCGGACAATCCAGTAATCCGTCGGCAAACGAATCTTCCTCAGCGGAAGCTTGTTTACCAAGCACACCTGGGATAAATCGGGCAACTGCGTCAATTAACGTCATTGCCGGCAATTCACCGCCGGTGAGGACATAATCACCTACCGACCATTCCTCATCAACGACGGTTTCAATTAACCGTTCATCGATGCCTTCGTAGCGGCCGCATAACAAAATCAATTTCTGATTCTGCGCTAATTCCTCTACGCCTTGTTGATCGAGTTTACGACCTTGCGGCGAGAGATAAATCACTTTTGCA
Source organism: Aggregatibacter sp. Marseille-P9115 (assembly GCF_920939465.1). Classification (GTDB taxonomy): domain Bacteria; phylum Pseudomonadota; class Gammaproteobacteria; order Enterobacterales; family Pasteurellaceae; genus Aggregatibacter; species Aggregatibacter segnis_B. The sequence goes on along the minus strand of NZ_OV100759.1, from coordinate 1,438,645 downwards.
CCTTCGCCTGCTACTTCTTTTGCTGAATCGATAGCGTCCTTTAATGGTTGCACCATCATCAGCATTCCCGGGCCTCCGCCATAAGGACGGTCATCCACGGTTTTATGCTTATCGTGCGTAAAATCTCTTGGATTCCAGCACCGCACTTGTAACAGGTTTTGCTTAACAGCCCTGCCGGTTACCCCATATTCCGTAATTGCTTTAAACATTTCAGGGAACAGACTTATTACCCCAATCCACATAATTTAGCCTTAACTTTTGAGCCTTATGCTAATGTTACCGCAAAGCGCTACGGCATACCTGAGATTAGAAACCAGCGTCCCAATCCACTGTAATCGTCTTAGTGGCGGGATCGACTCTTTTAACTACTTGTTCATACAAAAACGGAATTAACCGCTCTTGTTTCCCGAAAGCATCTTTTACATTGGCTTTTACTACCAATACATCATTAGAACCGGTTTCCATCATTTCAGTCACCGTTCCCATGGCATAACCTTCCAGATTCACCACCGCACAACCAATTAAATCGTGCCAGTAGTAATCCCCTTCTTCCAAGGTTGGAAATACCGATAAATCGACACCGATTTCCACATTGGCAAGAATTTGCGCCGCTTCACGATCATCTACGCCTTTTAATTTAACGATCAGTTCGTGATTATGATGACGCCAGTTTTCCAGTTCGGTTGGCTGCCACTGCCCTTTGATTTTCAAAAACCAAGGTTGATAATCAAAGATACTTTCAGCTTGTTCTGTGGATGAGTAAATACGTAACCAACCGCGAATACCATAAGTCGAACCTAATTTGCCGACAGTTTCGATTCTTTGTTGTTGCATATTCATCACCTCAAAAAAGTAAAATTACGCAGCTTTTTGCGCTTCTTTTACTAAAGTCGCAACGCGATCAGACAATGAAGCACCTTGGCTAACCCAGTGGTTAACACGGTCTAAATTGATACGAACACGTTCTGCATTGCCTTGTGCGATTGGATTGAAGAAACCAACACGCTCAATGAAACGACCGTCACGTGGTGAACGGCTGTCAGCAACGACGATTTGGTAAAATGGGCGTTTTTTAGCTCCGCCACGAGATAAACGAATGGTTACCATAACCTTCCTCTAATTATTTGATTACAAAAAGAAAACCCTCAAATATCGAAAGTTAAATGAGAGTTAAACTTACTTTTTTCTCTGTATATATAGACAAAAAGCCCGTGGATTGTACTCTTTTTCACATAAAAAGCAAGTTAAAATCCATGTTCGGGCTTTGTTAAAACGGGAATTTCTCAGATAAATTCAAGATAAAGTGCGGTCGTTTTTCAGAACGTTTTTAAGATCTCTTTTACCCTTCAAAAGATTACGCATCTGCCATTAATTTCTCAATATCGGCAATTTCTTTCGGTGCTGCGGACGTCAGATTTTTGTTGCCGTAATCGGTAATCAACAAATTGTCTTCAATACGAATGCCAATGCCTTTGTATTGTTCCGGAATATCCGCCTGTTTAGATAAATACAATCCCGGTTCTACGGTGAGTACCATGCCGGGTTCCAAAGTGCGGTCGCGATTTTCACCATATTCGCCTACGTCATGCACATCCAAACCGAGCCAATGCCCTAACCCGTGCATATAAAATTCACGATAGGCTTTTTGTTCGATTAATTCATCTACATCGCCTTTCAGAATACCTAAACGCACTAAACCTTCGGTTTTAATACGAATGACTTCTTCGTTTGCTTTCGCAATGGAGCTGCCCGGTACCAGCAATTCAATGGCGCGTTTTTGTGCCTGTAGAACAATCTCATAGATCGCTTTTTGCGCTTCAGTAAATTGACCATTCACTGGGAATGTGCGGGTAATATCCCCTGCATACATGGCAAATTCGCAGCCCGCATCAATAAGCACCAAATCGCCGTCACGCAACGGCATATTGTTTTCCGAATAATGCAAAATGCAGGCGTTTTCACCACTGGCAATAATGCTGTTATAGGAAGGATAACGCGCGCCGAAGCGATTAAATTCATGCAGAATATCGCTTTCCACCTCATATTCCAAACGGTTCGGGCGGGTTTGTTGCATAGCTTTAATGTGTGCAAGCGCGCTGATTTGCCCCGCTTGTTGCATGAGCGCAATTTCATTTTCCGATTTGAACAGGCGCATCTCACCGAGCATCGGCTTCCAATTAAAAACACTCAAAAATTCCACCGCACTTTGTTCCAGCAAGGCATCGCCCCAAGGCTGTTGCTTCGGTGCGTAATAAAGTGCGGTCTGTTTTTGCACTAAATTTTTAAACTGCGGTACAAACTCGTCGATGGCATAAGCGGTATCTACCAACAACGTTTGCGGCGCATCGTTCACGCCAAGACGGCGTCCGTTCCAAATTTCCAGTAATTTATCGGACGGGCGTACAAAAATGATCGCCTGCTGTTCACCTTGCTGTTTACGCAATAACAATGCCGAATTCGGTTCATTAAAACCGGTCAAATACCAGAAATAGCTGTCCTGACGGAAAGGATAATCACAGCCGTCATTGCGACGACGTTCAATGTCAGAAAATACCAAAAATAAGGAATCTTCCTGCATTTGTTCAAAAACCTTGGCACGGCGTTGAACAAATTCTTCCATCGGTAACGCTGCCATGTATGCGAGATCCATCATTTATCCTTAGTGTAACGTTGGCTGTTTGTCTTCTTGTTTGGTGAAATGGGTAAAAAACAAGGTGGCGATGGTGCGTACATATTCTACGATCTCTTCCACCGCTTGTGCCAGTTCCTCGGGATCATCGTCTTCTTCGTAACCTAACTGACAAATATCATGTAAATCGTCCACCGCTTCGCCGATGTCGCCTTTTTCTTTATCCAAATGCGGTTGTGCCAAGCCTAAACCGAGCAAAAAGTGATTCGACCATTCCGCTAAGCCATCCGCCTGTTCAAACACATTTTCTGTATCGGGCAAACAAAGCTCAAAGTCAAACGCTTCATTATCCGCCAATTGGCGATGAACTTGTTGATAAATGTCGGTAATTTGCGTTAAAAGTGTAGTTGGATAGGCGTGGTTATCATTGGTAAATTGATAGAGCAACGGCTGCCAACTTTGATCTTGAATCCCTCCGCAAATTAGGCCGCTCAAAAAGCCGTGTAATTCGGCGGCAGAAAGTGGAATAGAGGCTTGTTGAAGTTGTTGATTCAGGTTTTGATAAGAAATTGTTGTCATTGAAATTATCCTTGTTGAAATTGCGCTTAGTTTATCATTCTACACTGCAGGCAACCAGTTTAGAAATTGGCAAGTTTTTTTGCCTATGGCATAATACGGGCAGTTTTGATTAAGGAATTTGAGGCTAAAATGTCATCAAAAAGTATTGAAATTTCCGTCTTGGGGCAGGTATTACGTTTAAATTGTCCGGAAGAACAACATGAAGCTTTACGCAACGCTGCCCGCGAATTAGATCAACGCGTCTTAGAAATGAAAGAGCGCACCGGCATGTTACAAGTTGAAAAGGTCCTTTCCATTGTCGCCCTCAATTTAAGCTTTGAACTCATGCAAGAGCAACAAAAAACGCATCTCATTGAAGATGTGCTAAAAAACAGAATTTTACGTCCGCTCGATCATTCCCTTGAAAATATCGGGGCACAAAAGCTCAATTCCTAATAATTTCAGATAACTAAATGTCATCTGAGAAAAAGAATTAGTGCTAGTCATTAAACCTAATTTCGAGTAGTATTAAATAAAAGAAATTCCTGAGGTGTTCGCCAGTGGGTTACGTCCCTGAGCCGATACTTTTAATCTTATGAATTGGTTTCCTGTCATTGGTGTGCAGGCTTAGCTCTGCTAAGAAGCCTAAAAATGATTTCAACTAATTCCCTTGAACCGTCGGGTTCAAGGACCGACCATCCACAACGGCACCTCGGGTCCTCTCAAACAACAACTATGTGCCCATTTCCCTCAACAGTCTCTATTCGTCAACAACTTCGTCAGCAAATGCGAGAAACTCGGCAAAAACTAACCGCACTTCAACAGCAGCAAGCTGCGCAACATATTACTGAGCAGGCGCTAAAACTTATCGAACAACAACAGGCGAAAAACATTGCGCTCTATCTTGCCTTTGACGGAGAAATTTCAACACAACCGCTTATTAACCAACTTTGGCAACAAGGAAAACATATTTATTTGCCGGTACTGCATCCTTTTGTTCGTGGTCATTTATTATTTTTACGCTATTTACCCGATACACCGATGAAAGCCAATAAATTCGGCATTTTTGAACCGCACTTAAATGTACAAAATGTAATTCCACTTGAGCAATTGGATGTGATCTTCACGCCATTGGTCGCCTTTGATAAGCAGGGAAACCGTCTAGGCATGGGGGGAGGATTTTACGATCGTACGTTACAAAACTCACAACGCCGTTTCATCACAGTAGGTTTAGCACATCAATGCCAACAAGTAGAAACACTCCCAATCGAAAGCTGGGATATTCCCTTAGAACACATTTTAGCGGGATAAAAAAACCTCCGAAAATTCGGAGGTTTTTTTATGGATTATTGTGGCGCTTTTAATTCCGGTTCTTTTGGTTTTTCCGGCTCATCAAATTTTTTGCCTTCATTAGCTGCAATAATTTTTGCGGTTTGATCTGCTAAGTGAGTCAAGTTCATCTTTTCATAAGATGCTTTCATCAACGGTAATGCATCCAAAGTCGCTTGTGTATCCGGATACAATTTCAACATAGAAACCACACGATTTGCTGTTGCCACATAAGCATCGCGTTTAAAATAAAACTTCGCAATCGCTAACTCATGACGAGCAAGACTCGCTTTAATATAAGTCATACGCGCCAAGGCATCTGGCGTATAAGGACTATTCGGGAAATGCTGCACTAAATTTTGGAAGTTAGCAAAGGCCGTTTTAATGGATGTATTTTCACGGGTTGCGCGATCCACACCAAAGAAATCTTGGAAGAAATTATCACCCAATGCAGAATTAGTTAAACCCGCCATATAAAGGGCATAATCTAAATGACTACTGTTTGGGAAACGTTGAATAAAACGGTCAATAGTGACTAAGGTTTCGGAGTAGTCCTGCGTTTTATAATAGGCATAAATCAAATTTAATTGTACTTGTTCGCTATAAGAACTCCCCGGAAAACGACTACTCACCGCATTTAAATAACGGATTGCCTGAGAATAATCACCGTCCTGCAAATAGGTTTGTCCTGTGCTGTATAAAGTTTGTTCCGGTGCTTGTTCTACATCTTGTTTAGAGCTTGAACATGCGGTCACCGCCAACGCCAGCGCGGTAAGTAATGCAAAGGATTTAAGTTTACGCATTGAATAGAATCCTTATTTTTACGAAAAATGAGAAATGAGTTACAATTGCCCGATATTGTATAGAACATTGCTAAATAAGCAAACTTGATTAACGGATTTTTTATTTATGGCACAAATTACTCTCTCGGCAACCGTGCAACCACAACAAATGGGACAGCGCTTAGACCAAACCTTGGCGGAATTGTTCCCCGACTATTCCCGCTCCCGCTTAAAAACATGGATTGAGGAGGATTTGGTGTTGGTCAATGGCGCTGTGCAAAATGTGCCGCGTACCAAAGTTTACGGTGACGAACAAATTGAGATTACCGTAGAAATTGAAGATGAAACCCGCTTTGAGCCGGAAGCTATTCCGTTAAATATCGTTTATGAAGACGAGGACATTCTCGTTATCAACAAACCCAAAGATCTTGTGGTTCACCCCGGTGCAGGCAATCCTAAAGGCACCGTTCTCAATGCGCTACTTTACCATTACCCACAAATTGCCGAAGTGCCGCGCGCAGGCATTGTACATCGTTTAGATAAAGACACCACGGGCTTGATGGTCGTCGCCAAAACCATTCCCGCGCAAACGCAGCTGGTGCGTGATTTGCAAAAACGCAAAATCACCCGCGAATATGAAGCTGTTGCCTGCGGCATCATGACCAAAGGCGGCACCGTAGATGAGCCCATGGCGCGCCACCCAACCAAACGTACTCATATGGCCGTGCATCCGATGGGCAAACCCGCCGTTACCCACTATCGCATTATGGAACGTTTCCGCGATTACACGCGCTTGCGTTTGCGTTTAGAAACCGGCAGAACTCACCAAATCCGTGTGCACATGGCACATATCGCCCACCCGTTATTAGGCGATCAAACCTATGGTGGTCGTCCGCGTCCCCCCAAAAATGCCAGCGAAGAACTCATGGCGGTGTTACGCAATTTTAAGCGTCAGGCACTACATGCTGTGATGTTACGTTTACAACACCCGATTAGCGGCGAAATGATGGAATGGTACGCACCGTTGCCGGACGACTTTGTGGAATTAGTGACCGCTTTAAAAGCGGATTATGTTCTCCACAAAGACGAATTGGATTATTAATATGCAAGCCATTAAACCGAACTGGAAAGCCCCTCAAAACGTGAAAGCGTTTACCACGCTTCGCCATGGCGGTGTGAGCCTTGCGCCTTATGACAGTTTTAATTTGGGTGATCATGTAGGGGACGATAAAAACGCCGTGAAAATCAACCGCACTTTATTGGTAGAAAAATTCCATTTACCACAAATGCCGTTGTTCTTAAACCAAACTCATAGCACGCGCGTATTAACCCTGCCTTATGACGAGGAAGATTTCAATGCCGATGCGGTTTATACCAGCCAGCCGAATCAAGTGTGTTTAGTGATGACTGCCGATTGTTTGCCCGTGTTATTTACCAATAAACAGGGCACGGAAGTGGCCGCTGCCCATGCCGGTTGGCGCGGATTATGCGATGGTGTATTAGAACAAACTGTCGCCAAATTTGAATGCCCACATGAAGACATCTTAGCGTGGTTCGGACCGGCTATTGGTCCAACGGCTTTCCAAGTAGGTCAAGAGGTTATCGATCAATTTGTTGCCCAAGATCCCCAAGCCACCTCCGTCTTTATCGCAGATCCGAAAGCGAAAGATAAATTCCTCGGCAACCTTTACCAAATCGCTACGCAACGTCTCAACGCTCTCGGCATTACCCAAATCAGCGGTGGCGAATACTGTACTTATCTTGAAGCAGACAAATTCTTTTCTTATCGCCGAGAGAATGTCACAGGAAGAATGGCGTCGGTAGTATGGATTAACGGATAATTTGATTTTTAATCTGTTTCATGAAAAAAGTGCGGTCATTTTTAACCGCACTTTTATTTATCAAGGGAAAAAATTAAAACGTATATTTCAACGTCGCATAATAAGCACGACCCGGTTCATTGTAAGTATGCGCGTTATAATTGGTACTACTTGAAGAGCGATAAAGTCGTTTATCAAATAAGTTACTTACACCAACTCGAACACTCACGGTATTTTTCCAATTATAACCAGCACTTAATCCCCAAACTGCATAGCTACCGATATCAGAAGAATTTGCCAACTTACCATTTTCCATTCGGTTCTCCGGATTCTTACGAGAAGTTTGCTTGCCGTATTGCGTATAGGTCAACATGGTATCGAACGCCTCTGTAATTTGATAGTTCAAACTAGAATTCAATGTATATTTTGGCACGATAGAAAGCGGGTTGCCGGTATCTTTATTTTTGGTTTTATGCATATAGGTGAAATTATTAACCCAAGATAATTTATCTTGGATTAATGGTAATGTCAGATTACCTTCAAAACCTTCAATCACAGCGCGGTTTGCATTACCCCATTTATATACATAGTTACCTAAGTTGGTTAGACCGATAAATTCACCATCAGACACGATTTTATTACGATAGTCATTACGGAAGTAAGCTACAGAAGCAAGAAGTCCGTCTTTATCATATTCAATCCCAATTTCTTTATTCCAACTGGTTTCCGGTTTTATATCACTGTTACCTTGAAAATAACAGGTTTTATTATTCGGTACATTCGTTGGACAACCCTGACCTAAAGTAAACAACACATAATTGGGGTTAGTTTGATAAAGGTTTGGTGCTTTATAAGCTCTTGCAATCCCACCTTTGATTTTCCAGTCATCGTTGAGGCTTTGTAAGAAGTTTAACCCACCACTCACATTAGAACCTGAATAAGTGTTGTAATCGTAACGTAGCGATGGCGTTAAAACCATTGACTTAGTAGCTGAGATATTGTCTTCAATAAAGAAAGCCCATTCACTTTGACTAGAATGCCCACCGCGAACATTCTGTACGCCGCTCGGTAAGGTTTCTGGAAGATCATAAATGACTTTACCGCCGACACGTCTTCCCCCGAGCAATTGTGTCATAGAGGAAGCATCATCTAAGCTACTGTGCGCTCCCTCAAAACCAACCGTCAGCATATGCTCGACGCCGAAAGTAAACGGAATATAGAATTCTGAACTAAAACGCGTATTTTTAAGAATAGAATCGCTAAAAGCTGATGTACTAGAATAACTGCCCTCTGGACCTCCTGCTAAGTATTCTGGTAAACGGCTATTTTTAGTTTTATCAAAAGTAATATAAGTTTTATTGTCGAAATGATCGAATTTGCCTTCATAGGTTAAAGCATAGTTCTGACGATATAAACGAGCGGTTTCAGCTTTGCTTCCTGCCAACGTTTTAGTTTCAGGATAGTTTTTATTATTGTAAAGCCCTGCTGAGCTATTTTGTGTATCACCGTTGTAAATATTGCCTTGGCGACTGAAACCAGAATCCAAGGTTAATTTATTTTTCTCATTGATATTCCACACTAAACGACCGTTAATATCTTTGTTACGTACGCCTTCACGACCTGCAATAGCCGGATCGCCATTAATGCCCACATCGTCCGCTTGGGTCTTATTCCAGTTACCATATAGACGGAATTGCAATATGTCTTTAATTAGTGCACCGCTTAAATTGAAACCTACACGATTCGTCGCACCTTCTTTTCTATCTTCCGGTTGATTCGTATAATAGCTTACGCTCCCATGCAAATCATTGGTGACAGGTTTGGTAATAATATTTACTACACCACCCATTGCTCCCGAACCATAACGTGTAGCCGCCGGACCACGCAACACCTCAACGGACTCAATGGCCTCTATCGGTATCCAGTTGCTATCACCGCGAGAATTTCGCTCTCCTCTCACCCCATAACGCTCCGCATTACGTGAAGTCACAGGTTTTCCATCAACTAAAATCAGCGTATTTTCAGGTCCCATTCCACGAATATCAATTTGGCGTTTATTTCCACGTTGCCCTGTAGCTGAGTTGCCAGTTAAGTTTACCCCTGGCATTGTTCGTAACACCTCAGAAATATCATTGGTGACGGGACGTTTTGCTAAATCTTTTTCACTCACGATTGAAACACCAAGCGACTGTTTTACTTGACTTTCCGCTGTAACACGAATTTCATCCAACTGTTGTGTAGCCACTGCAGCGTTTGCATTATTTACAAATAATGCAGTACTGAGCAAACTCAACATGAAAATAGATTGTTTTTGCATAAAATGCTCCTAGATAAAAATATGTAATATATAGGGCGCTTATTCTAACGAAATAACACTTATTGTTGCAAATACGAATTAATTCTATTTACAAGGCATTCTGTTTGGTTGGTATTTTTATATTGTGATTATGTTTCAATACTTAATTCTGGTTGAATTATTTTTTTGATGCAGTATCATTTGCGCCCTGCATTTTTGCAGACTCACAATCTGTTCTGGGTTCCCTAACCCCAATTTAAACTAAAAAGGTATTCAAATGACACACACATTTTCGATCTTTAGCGATCGCCAAAAACGTCGAGCATTAGTTTTGCTCAGTTTCTTCCACATTTTTATCATTGCTGTCAGTAACTATTTAGTGCAGCTTCCTTTTGAAATTCATGTGCCACTCACATTCTTCGGCGCACAAGAAGACTTTATGTTCCACAGCACCTGGGGCGCAATTACCTTCCCATTTATTTTCTTGGCGACGGATTTAACCGTGCGTATCTTCGGTGCGAAAGAAGCACGTTGGATCATTTTCGTGGTAATGATTCCGGCATTAATTATCAGCTATGTGGTCTCAACCCTCTTTTCAGATACCCAATATCAAGGTCTACAAGCATTAACCGAATTTAATATGTTTGTGTTCCGCATTGCAGTCGCGAGTTTCTTCGCCTATGTTTTCGGACAACTCTTGGATGTTTTGGTATTCAATCGCTTACGCCAACTCAAAACTTGGTGGATAGCGCCAACCAGCTCTATGGTATTTGGTTCTATGGCAGACACTTATTTGTTCTTCGCGATTGCCTTCTATGCCAGCAGCGATCCGTTTATGGCGGAACACTGGATGGAAATCGGCTTCGTCGATTATTTATTTAAATTATTCATTGGGTTACTGTTGTTCGTCCCTGCTTACGGTGTGTTCTTAAATATGATTCTGCGTAAGATTCAGCAACTGACTGCAGCGCTCGAAAATGACATGGAATTACCCCAAAATTCTTAAAAAAGAAAGAATAAAAAAATGCCCTGAATCATCAGGGCATTTTGTTTTTTGAAGAGATTATTTTTGCGCTAAAAGTGCGGTCGGATTTTCTGATGTTTCTTCCGATAAGTTGAGATTTTCCACTGCCATCACAGACTTCAAGCCGTCTTCACGTAATTGTTGTGCTGCAGCCTTATCACCAACTTGCTCAAAAACATAAGATGCCATTGTAATGTCCGCCGGCTCCAATTTCTCTTTATTGGCGATTAACGCTTTAAATACCTCATTGGCTTTAGCAAAGTCATTGTTACGTACATATAAATAACCGAGTGCACGATGCGCGCAACATTGTGCCGATGTGTTTGCGCCTTTTAACCACTTGCTGATAAATTTCACCAATTTGCTGTTATCTTCAGGTTGCAAACGACTGATTTGTTTAAACAATTCTTGCGTTAACGGGCTATTGTCACTATCTAATTTTTTCACTAACTCCAACATGAATTCATAAGCAGACTCATGATCATTGGCATCGATTAATCGCGTGATTAACGCCAGTTTCACACGGGCATCATTGCGGCGTTTACGAGATTGTTGATCCCACCAATCTAACAAACCATCGACGCCTTCTTCGTTCATTTTCTCATCGAGCAATCCATCTTCTACTTGGGTTTGTAGTGCAATAAATTCCTGTGAGGCATACAAGCCGGATTTTTCGATTTGGTCTAAAATATTATCTAATGCCTGATAAGCTTTTGATTTTAAATAAATCTCAACAGCTAATTTGAGCACTTCTTTATTTTTACTCGCCATCAACAATAAGCTATCAACGGAACTGCGCGCTGCCGGTAATTTATTTTGTTGTAATAAAATGCGGGTACGGGCAATTTCTAAAACCAAGCTATCAGAACCGGCAATTTCCGTTGCTTCCATTAAATAACGGTTAGCACTGAATTCATCGCCACGCTGTTGTGCTGCTTCTGCTGCTTTAATGAAGTTCAGCACCGGCTCATCAGAATGCTTCGCATTTTTACCAATCAATTTTTCCGCTTTAGAATAATCCCCTTCATCCATACTCATTAAGCCTTCCAATGTTTGCTTTTGTGCTTTCGTGCGTTTACGACGAGAAAACCAGCTGTATGTGTTGTTGCTTAAACGGAAAAAACGGCTAATGACGACTTCAATGCTGTACACCAAGGCTAAAGCGAGCACAAAGAAGATCACTAAAGTGGTAATGGACATTTCGACGATATGACTTGCCGTTTCAATTCGCACATAGCCTTGCTTACCCGCTAAATACGGCCCGGCAATTAAGCTAGCCAGTAACAACAACATTAAAAATAGCACTCGTAACATAATCTATTTCTCCTATTGTTGTTGTCCTTGATTAACTTCCGGCTTTGTTTCATTCGCCGGCGCGATGGCAGCCTCATTTTCTTTTCCTGTTGGCTCAGTTCCCGAATTACCGTGCGACTCGAGTTCTTTATCCACAGAAAGCGTGATTTTTTGCACTTCTTGTGTTGGCTTATTCAACAATTTATCTAAGGCATTTAACCCACTTAACTGAGTCGGCACATCCACGTAAATTGATTGTTCCGCTAATTCATCCAAATTCTTCAAGAAGTTTTGCGCCACATCGGTATTGGTATCAAAATACGTCCGAATCCAAGAAGCCACAGTTTGCAAAGATTGTTTGTATAAATCGTCTTGTTGGCGTGGCACAGATAAAATTGCAATTTGTAAACGTAAACGAATATTCTCACGTAAATAAATATCTTGATTTGGCGCTAACAACGCTTTGTCATTCGCTTTCTTTGGGGTCACACGAATAAAATGATTTAAAAAACTCACCGCACTTTTTTCTGCATTTTCTTTCCAATCATCCAAAGAATCCGTCAATTTATCGTTGTTCGGATCTTCATCAAAATTCACGTTTAACACCGTTAATTCGTCAACATTATTCGCAAGCTCCGATAAATCCTGCATGATGGCGTTTTGGTCTACGTTATTAAGCGATAATAAGTTTTTCAAATCTGCGTGAATGGCGTTACGTACCGAAGCTACCTCTGGCAACGCAACTTTCGATAAAGTTTCATCGGCTACTTTTAACAACGCGATGCTAGTGTCCACGTCATTATCTAACACCAATTTACGCAACGCATTATTAAGTAAGAAGTCTGCCTCGGTAAGCAACCAATCATTGGGTTGCTCTGCTTTTGCTTGGTTCGCCAAGCGTTGCACTTCTTGTTTCAACGCTGATAAGCTTTGTTCTTTAACGGCAACTTCCTGATGTAACGCACCTATTTGCTCACTAGCGGCTTGAGAAAATACAATAAGTTGCTGAAGCTGTGCTCTTTCAGCTTCAAAATTTTGCCCTTCAGCTATTACTGCCGGCACTGACTGTTGTACTTTCCCTGAAAGTGCGGTCAATTTTTGTTGTATTTCCTCAACCTGTAACTGACCAAAATAATAGCCCGCGCCACCCAAACCTAGCGCAATTAAAATTGCTAACAAACCTAATGCAGAACCGCCTTTTTTTACAACTACCGTTTCTTTTACAGGTGTTTCTTTCGTTGTGGAAGCGTTAGCAACAGTTTCCGCTGCAGCAGATTGCTGTGCCGAAGAGATCGTCTTTTCATTGTGTTCTTGTTGCATAGTGTTTACTTTATCCTCTATTGGAGCCTCAATTTGTTCAGTTAATGCCTCATCTTGTGTCGCTAAATCAAGATCTTCACTGACATCAATTTTCTGTTCCACTTCTGCATTCCGTTTCGACGGGTGAGATTTCTTGTTAGCCATAATATTTACCTATAAAGAAAAAATGTGGTTTAACGACATTGTAATAAGGTTTGTAATAACGTTCTATTGTCTGAACACGGACAAACCGTCACTTGTTGCCAATCTAACGCTTGCGCCAAATGGGCAATACGCTCACTGATTGTAATAAGGTGACAACTTTTTAGCCAATTATGTTCGCTTTGCGGAACAAAATCCACTAATTGGGTAAGTATTTCAGCACTGGTCACGACTATCGTTTGTACGCCTGCTCGTTTGCACAAGCTGGTTTGCTCCGCTTGATTATAAACGAGAGGTTCACGTCGATAACATTCGACAATTTCAATACTACCGCCACGTTGTTGTGCCTGTTCGGCAAAAAACTCGCGACCACCATTGCCGCGCAAAATTAATACCGTTTTCTCAGACAAATCCTGCATCATGGATAACTGCAATAATCCTTCACTATTTTCTTGCGTAGTCGGATAGTGAACAGCCATTTCTGTCATGGCAGCAAAATACTGAGCCGTACTTTTCCCGACGGCAAAATAGGATAAGTCATCACGCCACTTGAAACCGGTGTTTTTAATAGCTTTATCCGCAAAATCTACCGCATTTTTAGAAACAGCAAAGACATAATCGTCAGGTTTCAGCCTCGCTAATTTTGCAGGCAATTCATTCAGCTCCGCCCCGCGAGTAATCTGAAATAGGGGTAAATGCAACGCAACAATGCCGGCTTTCACCAACATCTCAACCAGTTGCTCACCTCGTTCATCCGGGCGTGTCACCAAAACAGCCATATTCAACTCTTATGCGTAAATATTTTGCAAAATCTTGTCAGCACCTTGTGCCAAAAGTTGCTCGGCAATTTGCACGCCCAAAACCTCAGCATTTTCTACCGCACTTTGACCTTCCGCACGAATAATCGTTGAACCGTCAACACTCCCCACCAAGGCTCGCAAGTACAACATGCTCTCACTCAACACGGCATAACCACCAATAGGCACTTGGCAACCGCCTTGTAGGCGATTATTCATGGCGCGTTCCGCCAACACACAATAAGTCGTTTCGACATCAGCCAACGGTGCTAATAATTGTTTCACCTGTTCGTCATTCGTACGGCATTCAATCCCTACGGCGCCTTGCCCGGCAGCAGGAAGTGACTGTTCTACCTCAATAAAAGAAGTAATTCGATCTGCCAATCCCAAACGGATTAAACCGGCAGAAGCCAAAATAATCGCATCAAAATCACCGTTGTCCAGTTTGCTCAAACGCGTCCCCACATTGCCTCGCAAAGAGCGAATTTCCAAATCCGGACGTAAGGCTTTTAGCTGACACTGACGACGCAAACTGGATGTACCGACGATGGCTCCTGGAGGCAACTCGGCTAAAGTGCGGTAAGTATTTGAAACGAATGCATCACGCGGATCTTCACGCTTACAAATGACGGATAAACCTAGCCCCTCAGGAAATTGCATCGGCACGTCTTTCATAGAATGCACAGCGATGTCCGCTTCATTATTCAACAATGCATTTTCCAATTCTTTCACAAACAAACCTTTACCGCCGATTTTCGCCAACGGCGAATCTAAAATCACATCGCCTTTAGTGACCATCGTCACCAACTCGATAGATAAATCGGGATACAGTTGCTGTAAACGCGCTTTCACAAAGTTTGCCTGCCACAATGCTAATGGGCTTTGACGAGTGGCAATTTTTAAAGTTTTTTTAAACATAATAACGAGATATGAAAGTGATCTTATGTGCTTTATCCTACCATTGTTAGCCCGTATTGTCAGTTTCCATTTAATTTTTTTGCTTTCCTGAAGTACTGGTGATAGAGTACCCACCAGCCAAGTATGACTGTTGTAAAAAAGTTAGGATACGAATTGAAGTTTGATCTCAATGAAGCCAAAAAACGCGTGGACTTTCTAGATAAATTACGCATTGATCGCGCTTTATCCGACACGACTGAATCCTTTCAACTTGTCTTTAAACTCATTCCTTTATTACTTCATTTTAACCATCCGGATCTTCCTGGCTATGTTGCGAACGCGCCAACCGGGATTGCACGTTTTTCTCTCAGTGGTTTTCAACAAGATTACCTTGCTAGAACACTTTCTGAAGAACAAAGAAAAAACATTCAAAAAAACCACCGCACTTTTGAGCAAGAAGCAATTCTAGGCGTATATGTGATGGGCAGTATTGCTTCCATCGCCCAAACACCATCTTCTGATTTGGATATCTGGATTTGTCATCGGGAAGATCTAAGCCAAAGCGCGCTCGAGCTGTTACAACAAAAAACCAATGCGATTCAACAATGGGCAAAACGCTTTCTAGTAGAAATTAACTTCTACTTAATGGATCAAAAGCGTTTCCGTTGTTTCCGTTATACCGAACTGATGGACGGTGAAAATTGTGGTTCAACACAATATATGCTATTGCTAGATGAGTTTTATCGTTCCGCCATACGTCTTGCCGGCAAACCTTTGTTGTGGCTACATTTATTGGTTGAAAATGAAGAAAATTATGAAGCGGAAATTGAGCGTTTAACTCAAGAAGGGCAGCTGGATTTAAACGATTGGGTCGATTTTGGTGGTTTAGGCTCGTTCTCAGCAAACGAATATTTTGGCGCAAGCTTGTGGCAGCTTTATAAAGGCATTGATTATCCGTATAAATCGCTGCTCAAAATTTTATTACTCGAAGCTTATTCTTGGGATTACCCAAACACCTTCTTGATTTCTCGCGAATTTAAGCAAGCCTTACTAAATGGTGATGTGAACGTTGAACACCAATTTGATGCTTATTTAGCCATGTTGCAGCGGGTAACCGATTATTTAACTCGTCAAAAAGAATTTAAACGGTTGGACTTTGTGCGTTGCTGTTTTTATATCAAAGTACACGAAAACGAAGTAGCCCCAGGGGAAACGAACTGGCGTTTGGATGAACTGTTCAAACTGGCTCAACAATGGGGATGGAAATGCGGTCAATTAGAGTGCCTCAATAATCGCCGACATTGGAAAATCAAACAAACCATGAAAATACATAATAGTTTGATTAAATTCCTCATGTTGAGCTATCGCAACTTAGTCCATTTTGCACGTAAACACCAAGTAAATGCCAGCATCATGCCGCAAGATATGAGTGTGCTGACACGTAAACTGTACGCTGCTTTTGAAGAATTGCCAGGTAAAGTGACCTTGCTCAACCCACAACTGGCGGTGGATTTATCAGAACCGGCATTGACGTTTATTGAAGTCAAACATAATCGACATTTTAAAGACGGTTGGTATGTCATCAATCAAACACCAGATGTAGAAGGTTGTTGTCATCCTCGTTATATTGAATACAACGAAAGCTTGAATAAGCTTGTGGCTTGGGCCTATTTCAATCGTTTATTAACCGCCAATACGCAATTATTTATTTCCAGCGATAACGTCGAATTAAAAACGTTGCGCCAATTTGTTACCGATCTTCGTTTAACGTTTCCGATTGAAACGACTTTTGCAAGCAATTCTGATCTCAGTCATCCTTGCGAAATCCGTAGTCTTGCCGTGATTATCAATTTAACTCAAGATCCGACACAACAGTTGAAGGATATCAAGCCCACCATCCAAGCCAGTGATTTGTTTAGCTTTGGTCCGAATGAAGAAAGCTTGGTCGGCAGCATTGACTTAACCTACCGTAATGTATGGAATGAGGTCAGAACGCTACATTTTGAAGGAGCGAATGCGATTTTATTGGCGTTAAAAGTGCTTTCCAACAAAATTTATCGTGGTGCGCCATCACCGAAATTTGTACAAGTTTTTTGTTATAGCCGTTACTATCGACATGCCTTACGCCGCATCGTCACGACACTCATTAATAAATGTATCAGCATCCAACTCGGGGTCACCGAACCGCCGAAAAACAATTTATTGCGAGTAGCGGGAAAAAACTGGCAATTTTTCTTTGAAGAACGCGGTATTAGTTTGCAAGAAATTCATCACGGGCGGGTCACAAAAACACATCAATTTGACACCGCACTTAATAAAAAAGCAGCGGCAACGGATCCGGTTCCAACGAAGCATCAAAAGTATCCACGAGAAATCGATCGATTTGCAACGGAAGGTTTCCTGCAATTCTTCTTTGAAGATAATCCAAACGGTAGTTTTAACGTTTATATTTTAGATGAACTGAATCGCCTTGAGATTTACCGCAACTGCGATGGGACAAAAGAGAAAAAAATTCATGAGATAAATCGAATTTATCAACTCTCAGGCTTGGATGAAAATGAGAATCCGTATAAAATCGTACAACGCGATTTTAATTATCCACAATTCTACCAATTATTAATGACAGAAGAAGGAATAACGATTGTTCCTTTCCATAGCCGTTTGGCTTTGTCTTGAGGTGTAACATGAATGACAAATTAAAAGTTTTAATTATTGATGACCATCCGTTAATGCGCCGCGGCATACAACAACTTGTTGAATTAGAAGAAGGTTTTGAGGTTGTTGGCGGTGCAGGCAATGGTTCTGAAGGGATTAATTTAGCGCTACAAACCTCACCGGATCTCATTATTTTAGATCTGAATATGAAAGGACTATCCGGTTTAGATACGCTTAAAGCATTGAGAGCAGAAGATGTTGATGCACGTATTGTCATTTTGACCGTGTCTGATGCTAAAAACGACATTTTTACCTTAATTAATGCCGGTGCGGACGGGTATTTATTAAAAGATACCGAACCCGACACATTGCTTTCTCAACTAAAACGCATCGCTCAAGGTGAAGTTATCCTCAGTGATTCCATTAAAAATCTCTTATTAGAGCATCAATCTTCGCAAAGCCCTATTGACTCTCTTACCGATCGTGAAATTGACGTACTGCGTTTAGTGGCAACCGGTCTTTCCAATAAACAAATTGCCGGTCAATTGTTTATTTCAGAAGAAACCGTCAAAGTGCACATTCGTAATTTGCTACGTAAACTTAACGTTCACTCACGTGTTGCCGCAACAGTGCTTTATTTTGAGCATAAAAACGGCTAAACCGTATAATTTCACAAGAAATAGCCGACAGCATTGTCGGCTATTTTTTTATTATCAATTTACTCGTCCCCTTTTCTTAAAAATATCGAAAGAATCCACCGCACTTTGTATAGGCTAAGCATTGCAGGGAAAAAACCTAACGAGTAAACTACCAAAGTTTAATGTGGGAGTTATATGAAGCAATTGTTCAATAAAAAAGCGAGCCAACGTTTCTACGCACTTGTATTTTCATGCTTATTTTGGCATTCCTCAGCCTACGCCGAACATCTCGTTGATTTACAAATTGATGGGGTAAAAAACGATGCTTTGAAAAACAATATCCAGATTCACCTCAATGCCATCGATAAAGAAGAGGCAGACGGCTCTGAACGTTATCAAGATATTGTCAGCAAAGCCGTTGATAAAGGTCTGCGTGCTTTAGGCTATTATGATCACCAGATTCAATTTGAATTAAAACCGCGAACCAAGAACAAGCCGCTATTAATCGCTCACATTACCGTAGGCGAACCGGTAAAAATCGCTGCCACAGACATCGTGATTAAAGGGGAGGCCAAACAAGATCCGGAATTCATGCAACTGGAAAAACAGGTTCCCAAAACCGGCACCATACTCAATCACGAAACTTACGAAGATTATAAAAACCAACTGCAACAACTCGCGCTATTTCGCGGTTATTTTGATGCAGAATTTGAACAATCCCGTTTAGAAGTGATGAAATCCACGCGCGAAGCTTGGTGGAATCTCACCTTCGATAGCAAAAAACGCTACCACTATGGGAAAATTCATTTCTTACACGCGCAAATTCGAGAAGAATATTTACGCAACATGCTCAACATTCACTCAAATGAACCCTATTTAATGAGTGATTTTTCTACCTTAACCAACAATTATTCCTCCTCAAACTGGTTCAGCTCAGTGCTATTGCAACCGCACTTAGACGATAAAAAGAAATTAGTGGATGTGGATGTGCTGCTCTACCCGCGAAAAAAAAATATTATGAACCTCGGACTCGGTTATTCCACTGATGTTGGACCTCGCTTTCAATGGAGTTGGACGAAACCTTGGATCAATGATCGCGGGCATAGTGTCAGAAGTAATCTCTATTTTTCCTCACCGGAGCAAACGCTCGAACTGACCTATAAAATTCCCCTACTGAAAAATCCGCTGAATTATTACTATGAATATTCCGGCGGTTTTGAACGTGAAAATAAGAACGATACCAAAACAACCTCATCGACTCTTGCCGCACTACGCTATTGGAACCATCCTACCGGATGGCAGTATGCCTTGGGTTTACGCTTGCGCCACGATGCCTTTACCCAAGCGAATATATCAGACAAAACACTACTACTTTATCCAACCACTTCTTTAACCCGTACCCGTTTACGCGGTGGCGCCTTTCCTGATTGGGGTGATTCACAACGTATTACCTTCGATTTTGGTCGTAAATTGGGAATTTCTGATGTCAATTTCTGGAAAATTCAAGCGTCCACCGCTTGGGTCAGAACCTATGGGCAAAATCACCGTTTTCTTACTCGTCTAGAAATTGGCGTACTCAACACTGCAGATATTCACCGAATTCCACCCTCATTACGTTTCTTTGCCGGCGGCGATCGCAGCGTACGTGGTTATGGTTATAAAAAAATCTCGCCAAAAGATCGAAATGGCAAATTAGTCGGCGGCTCCCGTTTAGCGACAGGAACAATTGAATACCAATATCAGGCTTATCCCGACTGGTGGCTAGCTACTTTTGCTGATACCGGTCTAGCGGCAAATAGCTTTAAACCTGATGAATTACGCTATGGTGCGGGCTTTGGATTGCGCTGGGCCTCTCCGGTAGGCGCCATTAAATTTGATGTTGCCACCCCGATAAAAGACAAAGACAAGAGTAAAAACATTCAGTTTTATATCGGGCTGGGTAGTGAAATATAGCAACATAAAACGGATTACTTCATGACAGAACAAATAGAAAAAGCGGCTCAAACGGCAAAACCAAAAGCGCCAAAACGCCTTTGGCGATGGATTTTATGCCTCGTAAGTGCGGTCATTTTTTTACCTATTTTTGCCCTCTTCGCCCTCCTTTCAACAGAAAGTGGTCAGCACAAACTCCTCCACTGGGCAGATGCAGGGCTCGATGCTCTTTCCATTGAACAAGCACAAGGCAATTTAAAAGAAGGATTAACATTAAAACATCTTCGCTTTCAGACAGAAGGTGTGGATGCCCATATTGAGGAAGCGCATCTGCAGCTGCAATTAAGCTGTTTATGGCATTTAGACGTGTGCATTGATGATATCACCCTGACACAACCATCCATTCTGATTGACACCACCTTGCTGCCACCCTCTGCCCCTAAAAAGAACAGCAACGGGAACATGAAACATGTGTACCTACCTATCTCAGTGCAAATCAATCGATTAGCCGTTAACGATTTCTCATTATCTCTTGATAAAAATAACATCAGTTTAGGTACATTCCATACAGCGGCAAGTTTAAATAACGCCAATGGATTAACATTAGCGCCGACACAAATTGAGAATTTCAGTTTTATTCACGATTTAACCTCAACCACAAAAAACACCGATACGCCTAAAAAGACTGAAACTTCCACACCAATTCAATGGGAAGAGTTGGAACAGTCTCTCCGTAAACCGCTGCTTAGTGAATTGCAGCAAGTTGAACTGCCTTTTGCAATACACATTCAAGGCGTGCAAGGCAAAAACTGGCGATATCAAAGTCTCAGTGGAAAAAATACTGTCGAGCAAGATATCCTCATTTCTTCTGCAGAACTTCAAGCAAGCGCAACTGATGATATTATCAAACTAGCTAAATTTGATGTGCAAAGCTCACTTGGTCAGTTACAAGCAAATGGGCAAGTGGCTTTTCAACAAGATTTCCCATTGCAATTTGATGCCTTCGCTAAAATTAATGACATACGTCAAAATAACGACCTCGTTTTGCCTGCAAGCCAAGCGGAAATCCATCTTTCAGGCGCATTAAAAAAACAGACCGCACTTTCTTGGCAAACCCAAGGCGCGTTGGAATCACAACTGAATGCTCAAATTCAGGCTGCTGAACCCAACCTTCCACTTCAAGTGAACTTGACTGTGCCTCAAGCACAATACCCTTTTAATAACAAAGATCCGTTAAAAATCCAGGATTTCAATTTCACCCTAGACGGCAACTTAGCTACCGCACAAATACAACTTAAAAGTGCGGTCAGTGGTATGGGAATACCAAACAGTGATTTAGCATTACAAGCCATCTCACATTTATCCGGCATAGAAATCCATCAACTTAAACTCAATATATCAAATGGAACAGCAGATTTAACAGGCAACCTCAATTGGCGTGATGGTGTGGAATGGAACGGGCATTTAGCATTGGCAAAGATGGCGCTTGGTGCCTACTTAGCTGATTTTCCGGCAATCATTTCCGGCAGCTTAAATTCACAAGGAAAAATCACTCAAGACAAGCAACAAATTTCGGTTTCAGATATAGATCTGCAAGGCTCACTGTTGCAACGTCCATTGAGCCTAACCGGCAATTTACATATGGCAGAACAGCCATTACTTAATGTACCACAGCTCACGTTTACTTACGGCGACAACAAAATCAACGCACAAGGCAAGCTTGGTTCCGTTTCCGATTTTACTCTTGATATTAATGCACCGAATTTAAGCGGTTTATTGACCGGTTTATCCGCCTCTATTAATGGCAAGAGCGCCATAACCGGCAACATTATGCACCCAAATCTTGTTGTGGATTTAACCGCAAAACAGTTTCATTTCCGCGACATAGAACTTACCCAAGCCAGCATTAAGGGGCAGCTAAATACGGAACAACGCATTCAAGGTCAACTTAATGCCCATCTTAATGGCTTTCATTACAATGACATCAAGATAAATAGTCTCCAACTCTCTGCTTCTGGAGATGAACAAAAACACAGTTTGCAGCTAATTTCAGAAGGGAATCCCATTGCTGCCAACATGAATATCATCGGAAATTTCGACCGCACTTTACAACAATGGCAAGGCACGATTAGCCAACTTATGCTAAAAACGGAGTTTGGCCACATCCAAACGAACAAAAGCGTGGCTGTCACATACGACAATAAAAGCACCCAAAGCACCATTGCCGCCCATTGCTGGATGCACAGCAACATAGATCTTTGTTTTCCGCAAACCTTTAATGTCGGCACTAATGGTGAAATACCTTTTGAAATCAAACGCTTTGATTTGGCATTCATCAATAAAATACTTGAAAACGACTTATTGAAAGGTCAGCTGAATAGCAAAGGGAAAGTAGCCTGGTCAACACAGACACCACTATCAGCTGAGATACAAATCAACGGTAATGCCTTATCTTTGGCAAAAAAATTGGATTACCGTACGTTTAAATTAGATATGCCAAAAGTCGTGCTAAATGCCAATTTAGCAAATAACGATCTTGCCTTAAAAACAGAGGTTCATGTTCAGGAACAAGGCAAAATCAATGCCGATTTAAAATTACAGGATATTGTTAACACTCGTAAACTGAGTGGTACTTTTACGATTCCTCATCTTAATCCTGCAATTGTTAACCAACTTTTAGCAAACGATGAAAAAGTCAGTGGAGAACTCAAAGCCAATCTCACATTAGGTGGAAACCTAAGCGCACCAACACTGAACGGCGATATTCTACTTAAACAACTGAACGCAAAAATTCGGGCATTACCTTTCGATATTAAAAATAGCGAATTAGCGTTACATTTTGCCGGTACCAACTCTACGCTAAAAGGGTTTGTACAAACAGATGACAGTCGCTTAAATCTCAGCGGTGAAGCCCATTGGAAGAATATCAATGAATGGCGCACCCGCTTGAACGCGCAAGCAGAGAAATTTAAAGTGGACATCCCATCAATGGCGAAATTGACGATTAGTCCCAATATTGAAATCAGTGCCTCGCCAAAACTCTTAGAATTATCGGGAAATATTGAGATCCCCAAAGCGCGAATCGCCATTGAAAACTTGCCGGAGAGCGCCATTGAAGTCAGTGGTGATGAAGTCATTTTAGACGGAAAGACAAAAAGAACATTGCCAAAAAATATTCCAGCAGAAACACGAAGCGGCATGGCGGTAAAATCTGATCTGAAAATTCATATTGGGGATGATGTCAGCTTAAAGGCTTATGGGCTCAAAACCTATTTGCATGGCTTGCTTAGCGTAAGACAAGAAAAGGGAAACCTAGGTTTATACGGCGAAGTTAATCTTAAAAATGGGCGTTACGCCTCCTTTGGGCAGGATTTGATTATTCGCAAAGGCTTAATCAGTTTTGTCGGGCAGCCTTCCCAACCATTCTTAAATATTGAAGCCATTCGCAACCCAGAAGCGATGGAGGACAATAGCGTCACTGCCGGCGTGAAAGTCACTGGATTAGCCGGCTCACCAAGCATTACTGTTTTCTCCGAGCCCGGCATGCCACAGGATCAAGCTTTAGCCTACATTCTCACCGGACGTTCTTTAGAAAACAGTGGCGATGCATCTTCAAGTGGCTCTGTGGGGGCGGCTCTATTAGGTATGGGGTTAGCTAAGACTGGGAATGTTGTAGGCGGCATTGGAAAAGCCTTCGGAATTAAAGATCTGAATCTCGGCACACAAGGCGTCGGTGACAGTTCTAAAGTGGTAGTGAGCGGCAATATCACACCACGTTTACAAGTCAAATACGGTGTGGGTTTGTTCGATGGCTTAGCTGAAGTGACCTTGCGTTATCGCTTGTTACCACAACTTTATGTACAATCGGTGTCAGGCGTTAATCAAGCCTTTGATTTACTCTACCAGTTTGAATTTTAATCTATGAATAACGAAAACTTACTCAGTAAAGCCAATGAACTGCATGCGCGACGCGGCGAAGTGCGTGAAATTGCTGCCATTGATCTCGGCTCTAATAGCTTTCACATGATTATTGCCCGCATTGTAAACGGCACACTACAAGTGCTTTCCCGTCTTAAGCAAAAAGTACAGCTTGCCGAGGGGTTAGATGAAAACCAAGTTCTAAGTCCAGCCGCGATTGAACGTGGTGTCAACTGTTTGGCGTTATTTGCAGAGCGCTTACAGGGGTTTCCAGCCGACAACGTCAATGTCGTCGGCACATATACCTTACGCCGTGCTGTAAACAATGAAGAATTTCTACGTCAAGCGGCAAAAGTCTTCCCTTATCCTATTCACATTATCAGCGGTAAAACGGAAGCGAAAACCATCTACGCCGGCGTTTGCCATACACAGCCAGAAATTGGTCGAAAATTTGTTATCGACATTGGTGGTGGTTCAACAGAAATGATCATCGGTGATAACTTTACACCATTAATTTACGAAAGCCGCCACATGGGCTGTGTGAGTTTTGCAAAACAATTTTTTCCTCACGGTCAAATCAATGAAGAAAATTTTCGTCTGGCAAAGCAAAGCGCTTTAAACAAGATTGAAGATCTCGCTTGGGAATACCGTAATTTGGGTTGGCAATCCGTGCTCGGCTCCTCCGGCACAATTAAAACCGTCCATCAAGTTATTTGTGAAAACATTGATCCGAATGGCACCATTACGGCTGAACGTTTAAACCAACTGATTCAACAAACACTGCAATTTAGCCACTTTGATCAAATCCAATTTAACGGACTAAATCATGATCGCGCTGACGTTTTTGTGCCGGGCTTGGCCATTTTAAGTGCAGTTTTTGAAAACTTTCAAATTGAGAAAATGCGTTATTCCGATGGTGCGCTGCGAGAAGGGGTAATGTATAGCTTGGAGCAAAACTTCCAAGTCAATAATATTCGTGAACGCACCGCACTCGGTTTAATGGAACAATTTAATATTGACCAAGCACAGGGCGAACGGGTATATCAGAGTGCATCGTTACTATTTGAGCAATACCAACATTGGCAAAACCGAGAAATGGTTGCTGAAATGAAAGACGTTCTCTTGTGGGCTGCGCGTTTACATGAAGTGGGGATTGTCATCAATCACAAAAATCTACAAAAACACTCTGCATATATTTTATACAATACTGAGTTGCCGGGCTACGACAACGAACAACATCGTTTGCTGTCAACTTTGGCGCGTTATCACTTAGGGAATTTCAAATTGCCAGAGATGTTTAAATTTTCTCGTTATCACGAGCAAGATGTGCTGGCATTAATTCGCATTTTACGCTTAGCAATTATTCTCAATCGAGGCCGTCAAGCGACAGAAAAACCTCAAAAAATCACATTAAAAACTGACCGCACTTTGGTAGATTGGCACTTAACATTTGAAACGGATTATCTACAACATAACCCATTAGTGAAAAACGATCTCGCATTAGAACATCGTTTCTTGCAGACATTGGGATTATCCTTATCAGCTCGTTAATTGATTTACTCTTCCATAAAAAAATCCCCGCGGATAATAGCGGGGATTTTTATTCTTTCGTCAGATTACGCTTTAGGACCTGCAGCAATCAATGCTTTACCTTCAGCATTTGTTGCATATTTTTCGAAGTTCTTCACGAAACGACCAGCAAGATCTTTCGCTTTTGCTTCCCATTGTGCTTTGTCTGCGTAAGTGTCACGCGGATCTAAGATAGCTGGGTCAACACCTGGTAAAGCGTTAGGAATTGCCAAATTGAAGATTGGTAATTCGCCCATTTCAGCTTTTTCGATAGAACCATCTAAGATCGCGTCGATAATACCACGAGTATCTTTAATAGAGATACGTTTACCTGTACCGTTCCAACCGGTGTTCACTAAGTAAGCTTCCGCACCTACCGCTTGCATACGTTTCACTAACACTTCCGCATATTGAGTTGGGTGTAAAGTTAAGAACGCAGCGCCAAAACAAGCTGAGAAAGTTGGGGTTGGTTCGGTGATACCACGTTCTGTACCCGCTAATTTTGCAGTAAAGCCTGATAAGAAGTAGTACTTAGTTTGTTCCGGAGTTAATTTAGAAACCGGCGGCAACACGCCGAATGCGTCTGCGGTTAAGAAAATTACTTTCGTTGCGTGGCCTGCACGGGAAACCGGTTTAACGATGTTATCAATGTGATAAATCGGATAAGACACACGAGTGTTTTCTGTTTTGGAACCGTCATCAAAGTCAACAGAACCATCTGCACGCACAACCACGTTTTCTAATAACGCATCACGACGGATTGCGCGATAAATGTCCGGTTCGTTTTCTTCAGAAAGGTGAATGGTTTTCGCGTAGCAACCACCTTCAAAGTTGAAGATACCCACATCATCCCAACCGTGTTCATCGTCACCGATTAATTCACGTTTCGGATCGGTAGAAAGGGTAGTTTTACCGGTACCGGATAAGCCGAAGAATACCGCTACATCGCCATCTTTACCTACATTAGCGGAACAGTGCATTGCACCAACACCTTTAAGCGGTAGGAAGTAGTTCATCATGGAGAACATACCTTTCTTCATTTCACCGCCGTACCAAGTACCACCGATTAATTGAACACGTTCAGTCAAGTTAAATGCAACGAAGTTCTCAGAGTTCAAACCTTGTTCTTTCCAGTTCGGGTTGGTGCATTTAGAACCGTTCATCACCACGAAACCTGGTTTGAAATCTTTTAATTCAGCTTCTGTCGGACGAATAAACATGTTTTTCACGAAATGTGCTTGCCATGCTACTTCTGTCACGATACGTACCGCAATACGGTCTTGTTCGCTAGCACCACAGAAACCATCAACCACAAATAGGCGTTTACCGGAAAGTTGTTTAGTCACAATGCCTTTCAAGCTCGCCCAAGTTTCTTGGGTCATTGGTTTGTTATCGTTTTTCGCTGCATCGGAATTCCACCAAACGGTGTCTTTTGTGGTGTCATCCAACACAATATATTTATCTTTAGGCGAACGACCGGTAAAGATGCCGGTATCAACAGCCACGGCGCCGGTTGTGGTCAACGTACCTTTTTCAA
Organism: Aggregatibacter sp. Marseille-P9115; assembly: GCF_920939465.1. GTDB lineage: Bacteria > Pseudomonadota > Gammaproteobacteria > Enterobacterales > Pasteurellaceae > Aggregatibacter > Aggregatibacter segnis_B. The sequence goes on along the minus strand of NZ_OV100759.1, from coordinate 1,411,510 downwards.
AACCTTCCAAGCCTGGTTTAGTTTCTTCTTCAAATAATTGTTCATAACTTGGGTTATAAACAACCTCTTTGACATCATGAATACCAAGAGCTTCAAGTTCTTTAATAACTTTACTTAAGTCAGTCATAGATTACCTCTTTGTGTTAAAAATAAAAACTGCCCCTATTCTATGAAAATTTCTACCTAAAAACTGTTATCTTGATCAAATATTTGAACATTACTTTCTTTTTTATTCGATTTTAGGGAGAATTTATCCGCCTTTTGGAAAGGTCGCTCACCGCTTTATCAAAACGCCACCAAAAAGCACCGCACTTTTTCAAGTCGGAACTTATGCTTTCACCGCCGCTCTAAGTTGCACAACAATTTAACGAGATAAAAGGAATCACATGAAATTACTCAAATTATTTTTACTGGCTACATTACTTTATATTCCCGGTGTACAAGCTGCCGAAGCAACGGATTTGAACATCAAATACAGCTCCAATTATCTCATGCCTGCTTATGTGCATTTTCACTCCGATGGCTTTGAATATACGATCAATGCCAACATCAATATCCCCTTGTACAAAATTCAATTTATCTCGAAAGGTGCGCAAAGTAGCAATGTTTTTAACATGTTCAGCTACAAAGACACTCGTAATGACAAACCTTATGCCGAAGCAAAAATTGCCAATCGAAAAATTGAGTACGGCAAAATAAAAAATGGACTCAAAACCGAGGAGTTAACCCTACCAACCTATGATTTATTTACGGTAGCCTTCCAGCTAAGTTATTACGGTAAGTTGCCAAATAGCTTCCAAATTACGAATGGTAAAAAGCTTTATCCGATGGAAAACGTAGTGCTAAACACAACGAAAAAACAAGTGAAATACAACAAACAAGAGGTGACTGAAATCACCTATCAATTTAAAACCGGTGGCAAAGATATTGTGGTAAAAAAACACGAAGGGGAAAAATTCCCGCGCTTTATTTCCTACAGTCGGGATGGTGATGAATACGAGCTTACTTTTAGCGATTTTGTCAAAAATTAATCTTTTCATGAAAAAATAAAGCCACCAAATAGGTAGCTTTATTATTGGCAAGTGCGGTCTAAAAAACATATGAATTTTAGACCGCACTTTTCTGTTCTATTTTAGCTGTTGCTCGATGATGCCGCCGCCAAAGCAAACTTCATCCAAATAGAAGACGGCTGATTGCCCCGGCGTGACGGCAATTTGCGGCTCATCAAAAATGACTTTGATGCTTTCGTCATCAATAGGCTCAATCGTACAAGGCACATCCGTTTGGCGATAACGGGTTTTCACCGTACAACGCAACGGTTCACGAATCGGTTGACGATCGACCCAATGCAATTGTTGTGCGATTAAACCGGTAGAAAGTAACGCTGAGTGATCATGCCCCTGTGCCACAATTAACTCGTTATTGACCAGATCCTTTTCCACCACATACCACGCTTCTTCAGTGGCGCCTTTCACGCCACCAATGCCCAAGCCTTTGCGTTGGCCCAATGTGTGATACATCAAACCATCGTGGCGACCAATAATGTCACCCTCTACCGTGCGAATGTTGCCCGGTTGCGCCGGCAAGTAACGGGCTAAGAAATCTTTAAATTTACGCTCACCAATAAAACAAATGCCGGTAGAATCTTTTTTCTTCGCCGTGATCAAACCTAAATCTTCGGCAATGGCACGTACAATCGGTTTTTCAATGTCGCCAACAGGAAACAGACTTTGTCCCACTTGCTTACTGCTCAATGTGTATAAAAAATAGCTCTGATCTTTGTTGGCATCCAAACCGCGCAATAATTGTGCGTTATCATCAGTACCGCGACGACGGACATAATGTCCGGTAGCGATATAATTCGCGCCTAAATCTTCTGCGGCATATTCTAAAAAGGCTTTAAATTTAATTTCTTTGTTACACAGAATATCCGGATTCGGAGTACGACCAGCCTTGTATTCGTTAAGGAAATGTTCAAATACATTATCCCAATACTCTGCCGCAAAATTGATTTTATGCAGCTTAATGCCAAGCTTGTCGCACACAGCTTGAGCGTCAGCTAAGTCCGCGGCAGCTGTACAATAATCGGTGTCGTCATCCTCTTCCCAATTCTTCATAAACAAGCCTTCCACTTGATAGCCTTGTTGTTGCAGAATAAAAGCAGACACAGAGGAATCTACCCCGCCTGACATGCCACAAATGACTTTTTTCGTGGCATTTTCGGCAAGTTGTTCAGCAGAGAGTTTCGGGAAATGTTTTTCGTAGGTTTGTGATTTCATAGTTTAGTAATAAACGTTCCACTAAATAAATAATTTGGCATTCTACCGCAAATCAAGTAAGAGTAAAAATGCCCGACAATTTCGGGCACTTTCATACAGGTTACGGCATGATCACTTCATTGAACGTCGAGAAGTTACCGTTTTTCCTCCAATCCCCCAGTTCTCCATATCGACTTCGTCAATAACCACCACTGTCGTTTCGGGATTTTTCTTTAACACTTTCTGTAATAAATGGGTGACACCTTCAATTAACTCCGCTTTTTGTTTAGCTGTCGGAGCTTCTGCACCACCGGTCACTTTAATATTGACATACGGCATACTGTTCTCTCATCACAACGTTAAATGGAACTACTTCACTTCGTAAAATTGAGCTTTCTCTTTTTGCGCAAATTTTTGTTCATATTCTGCCTTGGCATTTTCATCGCCTGCATCTAATTTTTCTTGCAAAGTGTCGCAAGGTTTATCGCAGTCACAGGCTTTCGCAATCCCTAAAGACGATAAACCGCCACAACTGCCTTTCAGCGCTTGGCGTTTTACGATATAGCCCAATGCCATAGCCAAAATAATCAGGATGAAAATCCCAAAAGTCACTAAGAATAATTTCATAATCTCTCCATAAATACTCTAAATATCTACCGCACTTTATCACTCAAAGTGCGGTCCTTTCTCACTCTGTTTTTTACTGAGCCAAGAATTGCTTAAATGCAGAAGACATTTCCGTACGATAACCTTTGCCGTCTTTAATGATCATAAAAATCGGCAAATTTTCCCGTTCAGCCACCGCTAAGGCTTTTTCCTCGCCTAATACAAATAAACCGGTGGAAAGGCCGTCAGCGGTCATAGAGCTTGGCGCTAATACAGTGATTGAGGCTAACGCGTGTTGAATCGGGTAGCCTGTTTTCGGATCAATTTCATGGGAAAAACGCACACCATCTTGTTCAAAATAATTACGATAGTCACCTGATGTTGCCATCGCCATATTATTTAAACCGATAATCTGTTGAGCGGCTTGCTTGCCATCAAACGTCGGACGTTCAATCGCAATCTGCCACAGTTTATTTTCGGCATTTTTTCCTTTAGCACGAATTTCACCGCCGATTTCCACCATGTAGTTTTGCACATGAATACTTTCTAAATAATCCGCTACTTGATCAACACCGAAACCTTTCGCGATAGAAGAAAGATCCACATAAAGCTGTGGTACGCTTTTTGCGAGAAAAAACTTACCACTCTCTTCAGTGAGTGATAGCTTATCAATCCCGACCCAAGCTTGTCGCTCAATAATTTGCGCTTGTGTTGGCTGTTTTTCCACGCGTTTTTCCGGCCCAAAGCCCCAAAGATTAACTACCGGTCCAACAGTCACATCCAATGCTCCTTGGGTCACTTGATTTAAGCGCATTGCTTCTTTAACCACAAGCGCAAAATCTGCCGAGATTTCGATCGGTGTATTCGTCTGTGTATTTTGATTAAAACGACTGATTTCAGAATCCTGGATGTAAGTGGACATTTTAGTGTTCACCGCTTTCAGAATCGACTCAATCTGTTCATGCGCTTGTTGTGATGTGATAGAAACTTCATTATTGCCCCAATATTTAATGTGATAAGTGGTTCCCATCGTTTTACCACTCAGGGCAACTATTTCATTTTTTGCTGCCACTGCTTGCTGCGTTTCTGCTTGTTGTGAGGCTGCTTTCTGATCGCAAGCGCTTAACGTCAATGCGATGGCGACAAAAGCAAGCCCGCGAACGAATAAATGAGAGATTTGCACAATACTTTCCTAACATAAAATGGATCACACGCAAACCAACTGTTGAAATTGATTTGCGTGTGATGAATCAAGATGGAAAACGCTGTAAAAATTGACCGCACTTAAGAAGAAAGTGCGGTCGTTTTTACAGTGTTTTTAAACCAAAACGGGATTAACCACCGAAGTCATCTAATAAGATGTTTTCGTCTTCAACACCGAGGTCTTTCAACATTTTGATTACCGCCGCATTCATCACCGGAGGTCCGCACATGTAGTATTCACAATCTTCAGGTGCTTCATGATTTTTCAAGTAGTTTTCATAAAGTACGTTGTGAATAAAGCCGGTGTAACCTGTCCAGTTGTCTTCCGGCAATGCGTCAGAAAGTGCCACATGCCATACAAAGTTATCGTTTTCAGCTTGTAATTGGTCAAAGTCTTCTTGATAGAAAATTTCACGTTTAGAACGCGCACCATACCAGAAAGACATTTTACGTTTAGAGTGCAAACGTTTTAATTGGTCGAAGATATGGGAGCGCATTGGCGCCATACCTGCACCACCACCGATGAAGACCATTTCATTATCAGTTTCTTTCGCGAAGAATTCACCGAATGGACCTGAAATGATCACTTTATCACCCGGTTTTAATGACCAAATATAAGAAGACATTTGTCCCGGAGGCGCATCCGGTTGACGTGGTGGAGGCGTTGCAATACGCACGTTCAACATGATGATGCCTTTCTCTTCCGGATAAGATGCCATAGAGTAAGCACGGATAATATGCTCATCTACTTTGGATACATAACGCCATAAATCGTATTTATCCCAGTCCTCGTGGTATTCTTTTGGAATATCGAAATCTTTATAGTTGACCACATGTGGATCAGCTTCGATTTGGATATAACCACCAGCACGGAATGGTACTTCCTCACCCTCAGGAATCGCTAATTTCAGCTCTTTGATAAAGGTGGCTTTGTTATCATTAGAAATAACGGTACATTCCCATTTTTTCACACCAAAGATTTCTTCCGGCAATTCAATGTCCATATTGCCTTTCACGTTCACTTGGCAAGAAAGACGATAGCCTTCTTTCGCTTCACGTTTAGTGATGTGAGATAACTCTGTCGGTAAAATTTCACCGCCACCGCTTTTCACTTTTACCACACATTGACCACAGGAACCGCCACCGCCACAAGCAGACGACACAAAGATCCCTTTGCTGGCAAGCGCACCGAGTAATTTTCCACCTGCCGGTAAGGTAATGGCTTTACTCGGGTCATCGTTAATTTGAATGGTAATGTCGCCGGAATCAACTAGTTTGGATTTAGCAAACAGGATAATTGCAACAAGCACCAAAACAATCGCTGTAAAGGCTGCAACACCGAGTACAAGAATTGTTGTTTCGTTCATTTATGTACTCCTTATAACTGAATACCGGAGAATGACATAAAGCCAAGCGCCATCAAACCGGCAGAGATAAAGGTGATCCCTAAACCTTTCAAACCGGCCGGCACATCGGCATATTTCATTTTCTCAGTTAAACCTGCTAACGCAACGATTGCCAACATCCACCCCAAGCCTGCACCAATACCGTACACGGCAGATTCTGCGAAAGTATATTCACGTTGAATCGCAAAGGATACGCCACCGAAGATCGCACAGTTTACAGCAATAAGCGGAAGGAAAATCCCCAATGCGTTATAAAGTGCCGGGAAGAATTTATCGAGCGTCATTTCAAGAATTTGAACGATACCCGCGATAATCCCGATAAACGTAATAAAGCTTAAGAAGGATAAATCTACGCCTTCAACTAAAGCCCCATCTTTTAACACGTGTTCAAACACAAATTGGTTCGCCGGTACAGAAATGCCAAGCACAACGGTGACCGCAACCCCTAAGCCGAATGCTGTTGACACTTTTTTCGATACGGCAAGGAAAGTACACATTCCTAAGAAGAAAGAAAGCGCCATATTTTCAATGAAGATCGCCTTCACAAATAGGCTAATATAATGTTCCATTGATTATTTCTCCTGTTGCTCAGGTTTCCACGTTCTTAAGCCCCAAATGATGAAGCCGATAATAAAGAACGCACTTGGTGCAAGAAGGAACAAGCCGTTCGGTTGATACCAACCACCGTCTTGAATGGTTTGGAATACCGGGAAGCCAAGTAAACGACCAGAACCAATTAACTCGCGTAACGTTGCAACAATTAATAAAATTGCACCGTAACCTAAACCGTTACCGATACCGTCAACAAAGCTCTCAAGCGGACGAGATTTCATCGCGAAAGCTTCTGCGCGGCCCATTACGATACAGTTGGTAATAATTAAACCGACAAATACCGATAATTGTTTGGACAAGCCGTAAGCAAAGGCTTTTAAAACTTGGTCAACCAAGATTACCAAAGACGCGATAATCGCCAGTTGCACAATGATACGAATACTGTTTGGGATGTAATGACGAATCATTGAAATAAACATACTGGAAAAACCGGTTACTAAACTTACTGCAATTGCCATAACGATCGCGGTTTGTAGTTGAGTGGTGACCGCTAATGCAGAACAAATACCCAAAATTTGCAGCGCAATTGGGTTATTTTTTGCGATCGGATCAAGCAAAAGTGCTTTTAAATTGCTTTTTGCATCAGCCATTATCTTGCCCCCGCTTTAAATTTTGCTAAGAATGGACCAAAACCATTTTGGCTAAACCAATAATCAAAAGAACCTTGCACACCATTTGAGGTTAAAGTTGCACCTGATAAGGCATCAACGCCGTGTTCTTTGTTAGAAGACGCATTTTTAGCAACACGAATAGCCACACGTTGATTATCATCAAACAGTTTTTTATCTACGAAAAGTGCTTGCCAACGCGGATTAGCGATTTCACCACCAAGACCGGCTGTTTCACCTTGATCATAGTAAGTAATGCCTTTGATGGTATTGGCATCTGGGGCAACCGCAACGAAACCGTACATTGTTGACCATAAACCACGACCATACATTGGTAATACCACTTGGCTGACATTGCCTTGTTCATCTTTCACAAGGTAAACACGCGCCTGATTTGCACGCACTTTAATACCCGCTTTATCTTGTTCAGCAGGAATTGCTTGGCTAAGTGCGGTCGATTTTACCGCTGTTTTTGGATCAAACTTTTCCACATCATCTTTTGATGCTTGAATAAAATCACCGCTTTGCAAATCCACTACACGCGGTTCAATAAACTTGTTATAAGTGTCTTTAATGACAGAAGCATTATCTTCTTTCATTAGGCCGGCAACCGTTAAAATATTACGCTGAACGTCAAGTGCTTTTTGTTCATCTTGTTTTGATTTCAATGCAACTGCGGCACCGGAAACCACGATAGAACACACCAAACTTAGCAATACAACAACGGTAACTGTACCGCCAACGCTATCTTTATTAAATTTAGCCATTTGTTCTTGCTCTCCGACGTTTGATATTTGCTTGAACCACGATGTAGTCGAAAATTGGTGCAAACAAGTTTGCAAATAAGATCGCTAACATCATCCCTTCTGGGTAAGCTGGGTTCACTGTACGAATTAATACTGCCATCACACCAATTAACGCGCCATACCACCATTTACCGGTATTGGTAAATGAAGCAGAAACAGGGTCAGTTGCCATGAAGATCATACCAAGTGCAAAACCACCTAATACGAAGTGCCAATGCCAAGGCATAGAGAACATTGGGTTAGAATCAGAACCGATAAGGTTAAAGAGGGTTGCCGTACCGACCATACCGATCATCACGCCCGCCATAATGCGCCAAGAGGCGATACGGGTGAACACGATCACTGCACCACCGATTAACAATGCAAGGGTTGAAACCTCGCCCATTGAACCAGGAATATTACCGATGAACGCATCCATCCAAGTAATTGGTTGACCACTTACGGTATGTTGTAATGCAGCTTGACCACCTTGTGACCATTGTGAAAGTGCGGTTGCGCCTGAGAAACCATCTGCAGCAGTCCATACTAAGTCACCGGAAATTTGAGCCGGATAAGCGAAGAATAAGAATGCACGACCAGCAAGCGCAGGGTTCATAAAGTTACGACCTACACCACCAAAGATTTCTTTTGCAACAACAATACCAAAGCTGATACCAAGTGCTGCTTGCCATAATGGCAATGTCGGCGGAACGATTAAGGCAAATAAAATGGTAGAAACGAACATCCCTTCATTCACTTCGTGGCCACGCACAACTGAGAATAATAATTCCCACATCGTACATACGGTAAATACCACTAAGTAAATTGGTAAGAAGAAAATCGCCCCTAATGCCATTTTGGAGCCCCAAGTTGCATTCGTGGTTAAATCTAAACCTAATGAACTTGCAAGGGCATAGTGCCAATCACTCGCAATTAATTGTTCTAAATTGCCTAATTGATTTAAGGCAGGGATCGCTTGGTTACCCACATTATACATCCCGTAGAAAATCGCAGGGAACAATGCTAGGAAAACCGTAATCATCATACGTTTTGAGTCTAACGCATCGCGAACGTGTGTGTTTTTGTGCGTTACTGTACCCGGTGTATAAAGCAAGGTATAAATCGATTCAAAGATCGGATAAAGCTTGCTGTATTTACCGCCTGGTAAAAACGCGGGTTCCATTTTTTCAAAAAGATTTTTCAAACCCATTTTTAACCTTCCTTCTCAATCTTATCTAATACGTGACGCAAGATTGAACCGTATTCATATTTACCCGGGCAAACGAAAGAGCATAACGCTAAGTCTTCTTCGTCTAATTCAAGACAACCTAACGCTTGTGCGCCATCGGTATCGCCCACGATTAAATCACGTAATAATAATGTCGGTAAAATATCCAACGGCATGACACGCTCATAACTACCGATTGGTACCATCGCACGCTCACCACCATTTTCTGCGGTAGTAAAGTTGAATAATTTTTTACCGAAATGACCAAGCACTGTACGGGTAATCGAATATTTATTCGGTTGTGGTGTAATCCAGCCGAAAAATTCTTTCTCGTTACCTTCTTCGATCACAGAAACTTGTAATGCATAACGACCGAGATAGTCATGCGGGCCTTTTGCCGTTTGACCACAAAGTACCGAACCAGAAATAACGCGATTTTCACCCGCACTTAACTCGTCCTTCGTTAATTGGGAAAGGTTAGCCCCAATAACCGTACGCACTAAACGTGGCGATTTGACTTGAGGTCCTGCAAGAGAAACCACACGTTCTAGATTAAGCTCGCCGGTTGTGAATAATTTACCGATAGCAATCACATCTTGATAGTTGATATACCAAACGGTTTTATTCATTCCTACAGGATCAATAAAGTGGATATGAGTACCACTTAAACCCGCCGGATGAGGACCTGCAAATTCATTAATCACCACATTACTCGCATGTGATGCCGGAATTTTATTATCAGGCGCTTTACATAAGTGAATGTTGCCGTCATGTAAACGACTTAACACGGTTAAACCATTGACGAAATCATTTTCAGACGCAGCAATAATAACCGCAGGATCTGCCGCTAACGGATTCGTGTCCATCGCATTAACGAAAATGGATGAAGGTACGCCATCAATCGCAGGCACTTTGCTGAATGGACGGGTACGGAACGCTGTCCACAAACCAGATTCCTGTAAATTTTTACGCACTTGCTCGGCACTTAACGTGTTCAATTCAGCTACCGGGTATTTATCGAAAGAAAGCGCTTCATCGCCTTCAACTTTAATTACCACAGATTGCAATACACGCTTTTCGCCACGATGAATTGCTGTGATCGTGCCACTCGCAGGCGCGGTGAAAATGACACCAGGATTCTTTTTGTCTTCAAAAAGCACCTGACCTTTTTTCACTGCATCACCTTCGCGAACCTTCATAGAAGGGCGCATTCCCACATACTCTTCACCAAGCAAAGCAACTTCAGTAACGGTATTCCCGTTATGGATTACCTGCTCCGGTTTTCCTGCAATAGGAAGATCCAAGCCTTTTTTAATCGTAATCATATTGTTTGCACTACTTTTGTTAGATTAAAAATACAGCAATAACCCTAAGGTTATTACCTCGTCTTGAGTGATAGTTGTTGAAATGATTAAAGAAGAAAACGGCAAAACACCGCTATGCCTAAATAACCACTCTCCAACCGATAAAAATAAAACTCAAATTCTGTTTCAATTTTACGGACATTTTCGTCCGTAAAAACGTTAAATTTTTGCTAAAAAAATTAGCTTATTTTAACCAAATAATAACGTTCTTACCACTTTGAAAGCCGATTGTTTATGTATTTTTGTGAAAAACTTCACATTATTTGCCAAAAATCAATTTTTTAATTTTTATTGGGTAATTACAAAGAGGTAAGGGACTTATTGCCCAACACCCGCACAATCAGGTGATTTTGGGAATTGTTGCCCCAATTCATCCCATTCTTGCTTGGTGTAAAGATGCAATGCCAAGGCATGAATGCCATTTTGTAAATCTTGAGAGAGTAATTGATAAATTTTGCGGTGACGAGCAACTTTGCTACTCCCCTCAAAGGCGTCACTTACTAATACGATTTTAAAATGTGAATCTGCACCACGGCCAGAACTATGCATATAACTTTCGTTTTCGACGGCAATAAAGTGCGGTTGAAATTCTTGGCGTAATCGTTGCTCTAATTCTTGTTGTTTTGACATATTTCTTTCTTCCTAAAACAAATGATTAAATTAAATGGGAGACTATACAATCAGTTATAACTTTGTAAGAATAATGCAAATTTATTTAAACTTATGAGGATATTATGAAATTTAACATGAAAACCTTAATACTCGGTTCAGTCTTACTTTCAAGTGCATTATTGACTGGTTGCCAAAGTGAATCCAACACGTTACGTTTTACACCGGCTGCGCCACAAGCGAGCATGAATGTAAACCAATCCGCGGTTGTTTACGTCACCACTCGCGATATGCGCCAAGCCCCTGAGATTTCCAGTTATGTTGCCGATGGGAAACTCGTCAAATTATCGGCTATGCCAAGTGTCACCGAGCTATTCCAACAAGTTGAACAACAAAACCTTATCAGTAAAGGATTTCGCATCGGCACGGCAAATAACGCGAATGCGGCAGTCACCGTAAACGTGCAAGAGTTTTTTGCTAAAGTCAATCAAGGAAACTTACGCTATGATATCGATAGCAAAATCCAGTTAGCCATTCATGTGCAAGGTGCTAAAGGTCAATTCACCAAAAATATTGGTACAACACGTAGCCACTCGGGTGCATTCTCTGCCAAAAACTCAGAGATCCAAAAGGTGTTAGGTGAAACCTTTAATGACATTGTTCAATCTATTTATAAAGACCAAGAAGTCACTCAGGCAATTAATCAATACGCTAACTAAAAACACAGTGAAAAACCACCGCTCTTTCTAGCTGAGTTCAGAAAAGAGCGGTACAAAAACCAAGTGTTTTTAGGTCACAATACCAAAGATAAGAATAACGCATAAATTTGATTCCGATTTATGCGTTATTTTTTGCTTTGCAAAATACAAAATCAGAAAAAACAAAAGCCGCTAATTACTTAGCGGCTTTCTAGAATTTGGCTCCTCCTGCGGGACTCGAACCTGCGACATATGGATTAACAGTCCACCGTTCTACCGACTGAACTAAGGAGGAATAGTGGTGCCTCGAGGCGGAATCGAACCACCGACACGGGGATTTTCAATCCCCTGCTCTACCGACTGAGCTATCGAGGCAACTCATCAGTGGTGCGTATTAAACGTTTTTTTGAATTTCAAGTCAACATCTATTTTTAAAAAATACGAAATAATTAACTTGTTTGCACATTTAACAACCGAAACGTACATAAATGCTACATTTATCGAAAAATATTTACTTCTTATATAAAAAGAAAGCCCGCTCAATATTTATTAAGCGGGCAATAAATTTCACAAAAGATTGCGATTAACGTCTGACACGATAGCTCTTTTGCGCTTTATCAACTTTCACCAAATAATTTCGCGCCTGCGCGGATGGGTGACTAGTAGTCAAAATACGATACACTTGTTCCGGATAAAGCTGGTTAATTTTCATCATGGCCATCTCTTTATCATCGTTAAATACGCGCAATACCGCACCGGCACCGCTGTTATACGCCGAAATCATGGCAAAGCGTTTTGATGTCGGATTCGTAATACCATCTAAGTATTTATTTTGTAGCAACCATAAATACGCCGCACCGGCATCAATGTTTTTCTCAGGATCAAACAAATAATTTTTACTTGGTTGACCACTCATGCCTTTCATTTGAAACACATCGCGTCCTGCGGTGTGCGGCACCACTTGCATTAAGCCCATGGCGTTAGCATAGCTTATCGCATACGGGTTAAAGCTCGATTCCGTTTGCATAATGCCCAGAATTAAACTTTCATCCAATCCATAACGACGCGCAACTTTACGCACAATCGGTAAATATTTTTGTGCACGTACTTCCACGTGATTAGCAATCATTGGAATCACCACAAATTGCACTTGATTGCCATTCGATAAACGACGCGTTTGCAATTTATTTTGAATTAAATACGTGGCGAAATTACTTGCGGCAAACTGATCTGCAATAGAGCCGCCACGGTTATCGATCACCTGTCCAACCAAGAAAGGACGAGAACTAATCGGCACATCACCGGAGGCAAATAAATCGATGCCATTCGCATCAGAGCCCATCAATAATGTATGGACGATAGCATTATGTAAACGGTTTAAATCTGCCTGCGTTTCGATAGTAATCAAGCCCTCATCAAAACTCACATGGCTACGGGTGAAATAACGATCCGTATATTTTACATAGTCTTTACGGCTCGCCACTAACAGCTCGTTTACCCCCCAAATGCGGTCGATATTATTGGCAAATTGTCCGGTTAAAATATCCAAGCCACGGGTATCTTTTGCAAAGGCTTCATCGTAATCCAATCCCCGATGATGCGAACCGCCGCCACAAGCATATAAAAAAGGGATAAGGGCTAAAATTAAATACTTCTTCATTTTTTATTTCGCTTCAGGAGGAGTGTAACCTTCAATATGCACATCTTTGCCTTCAAAAAGAAAGCCCACCATTTCCTGTTCCAATAACTTACGATGATCCGCATTCATCATGTTTAATTTTTTCTCATTCACCAACATGGTTTGTTTTTTCATCCATTCGCCCCATGCTTGTTTACTAATAGAATCAAAAATGCGTTTACCCAATTCACCCGGATACAACTGAAAATCCAACCCTTCGGCTTCTTGTTTTAAACGTTCACAAAACACCATTCTTGCCATAATGATTCCTTACATATTGAGTTAATAAATTCTTCACGGGCGTTGCCAACCCGATAGGTTCAGGATGTTGCGGATCATACCAATATTTGACCGCACTTAATAGGTCTGATTGATATTCCTCCGTTTTTTTCGGCACTTTTTTCCAAGGGGAACAATCCTCATCTGCGGTCTCGGTTAAGCTGCCAACTTGCGCATAAATTGGATAAATATCTAAATGAAAATGGCTAAATGTATGGCGAAATGCCGGCCACTCCTGATATTGCTTAATCCCGTTTGCCGCCAAATAAGCTAGCAACGCCTGCTTTTCAGTAAATTGTGGGAAACAATACAACCCGCCCCACAAACCGCTATTTTCCCGTTGTTCCAACGCAATCTTGCCATTTTGTTCTAATAACAAGAAATAACTTTCCCGTTCCGGTAGCGTTTTTTTCGGTTTTTTGCCGGGGTAAGCCAGCCAATTTTGTTCGGCATTTGCTCGACAATCCTTTTTTAGCGGGCAAAGATCGCACTTTGGCTTGGTTCGCGTACACACCATTGCACCAAGATCCATCATTGCCTGATTAAAATCCGCCACCTGTTCCGTTGGTGTCACCTGTGCTGTCAATTGCCACAAACGATCTTCCGTTTTTTTCTCACCCGGCCAACCGTCCACAGCAAAATAACGGGATAACACCCGCTTCAGGTTACCGTCCAAAATAGGATAAGGCGCATTCAAACAAGAAGACAACACCGCCCCCGCCGTACTTCGCCCCACACCGGGCAATGCCCAGACTTGTTCAAATTCTGTCGGAAATATGCCGCCATATTGATCACGCATGATTTGCGCGGCTTTATGCAAATTTCGCGCCCGCGCGTAATAACCCAAGCCCGTCCACAAATGCAGTACCTCATCTAACGGCGCATCAGCAAGTGCGGTCAAATTAGGAAACGTTTTAACAAAACGTTCAAAATACGGAATGACCGTTGCTACCTGCGTTTGCTGCAACATCACTTCGGACAACCAAACACCATACAAGGTTTTATGTTGTTGCCACGGCAAATTTTTCCGCCCGAACTTTGCATACCATGACAGTACGGCATGTGCAAAAGGCGCATGGGGAGATGATTGAGCGAGCATAAATCCTGATATATTCATAAAAGTGCGGTCGTAAAAAACAATGTTTTTAAGCGTCAATTTGCCGCCAATCCAAGGGGGCAAACAACCGAACTTAATTCGATTGTGTGTAAAATATTCGCTGTTTTTCAACCGCTTGATAACATAAAAACCGGCAAAGTTTATCACAAAGTACAATGCACCTTCAGCAAACTTCAAGAAATCCCTTAAGGTTTAACCGGGCTAAATTGCTAATGTATTGGAAACAGCCTATAATCAGCCGCTAAAATTTTCCGCAGACAATAATTTCAACTTCAAAGAATTCATGTTAGAAACGCAATCAGAACATTCCATTCAACCGACTTTTGCCGACCAAAAACGCAAAACCGTTGAGGCTGCCGAGTTTACCGAAGACGGACGTTATAAACGCAAAGTGCGCAGCTTCGTGTTACGCACCGGACGCTTAAGCGATTATCAAAAAAACGCCATGAACCAAAACTGGGCGGCGCTCGGCTTAGACTATCAACCGCAGCCATTTGATTTCAATGCAATTTATGGCAACGACAATCCTGTCATTTTGGAAATTGGCTTCGGCATGGGCAGTTCGTTGGTGGAAATGGCGGCACAAAATCCTGATAAAAATTACTTAGGCATTGAAGTGCATACACCGGGTGTAGGCGCTTGTATCGCTTATGCCGTAGAAAAAGGCGTCACCAATTTACGCGTGATTTGCCACGATGCCACTGAAATTCTGCGTGACAGCATTGCCGATCAAAGTCTCAGTGGGTTACAACTGTTTTTCCCGGATCCGTGGCACAAAGCGAGACATCACAAACGCCGTATCGTGCAACCGCACTTTATCGACCGTTTATTGAATAAATTACAGGCGGGTGCTTTCATTCATATGGCAACCGACTGGCAAAACTATGCAGAACATATGCTGGACGTGTTGCAACAATATCCGCAACTGCGCAATACTTCAGACACAAACGACTACATCCCTCGCCCTGATTTTCGCCCTCTGACCAAATTTGAACAACGCGGTCACCGTCTTGGGCACGGCGTATGGGATCTGTATTTCATCAAATCTTAATTTCATCCACCTCAATAGAAGGAAATCATCATGGCTATTAAACGTAACCAAAGACAACGCAAAAAAATGCATATCGCCGAATTCCAAGAATTAGGCTTTTTAGTGCAATGGCAATTTGCTGAAGGCACTTCCGTAGAACAAATCGACAGCACCGTTGACCGCTTCATCAGCGAAGTGATCCAACAAAACGGTTTGGCTTACGAAGGCAGCGGCTACTTACACTGGGAAGGTTTAGTGTGCTTAGAAAAAATCGGTAAATGCGATGCGTCTCACCAAGAATTAGTGAAAAACTGGTTAACGCAAAACGGCTTACAACAAGTGGAAGTTAGCGAATTATTTGATATTTGGTGGGATTACCCAACAAAATAATCGCTATTAAAAATAGCTAAAAAACAGACCGCACTTTCTGCGCTCACAAAGAGCAATAAAAAGTGCGGTCATTTTTTTAAGTCTTTTTACAGAATATTACTGTGAATACTTAACGACATTCGCCTTAACTTGAATTTTCTCACCATTATCAAACAGCAACGTCAGCGGAAAATGTCCCCCAGCCTGCAAAGCCGTAGCAGAATCAAACACCATAATATGCAAACCGCCCGGCTTCAGTTTTACGTTACCTTTAGCAGGAATTTCAATGCCGTCCGAGGTGATCATTTTGCCGTTTTGTGTGCCGTGCAAAACCAAATTTGCCGGCTGACTGCTCTGCACCATCGCAAGATTAACGGCTTCGTTACCGTCATTATGCAATTCCATAAAAACAGCCGTTGGCTCCCCCGCCTGTTGGGTTGCAAAAATGATCGGATTGGTCACACTGATTTTTGCCAACGTGCCAAGAGGCAAAAGTGCGGTCATAAAAAACAACGTTTTAAAAATACGTCGCATCGTTTTCTCCTTTTTCATTTCTTATTGATTTCGTCGGCATTGCCGATTGCCTTTAAACTATAGCAGAAAAATGCTATATTACCGCCCACTTTTTCATACCTATTTTTATGCAATTCTAAAACCTCAATGGCAAATTATTACGACATTACACTCGCCCTAGCCGGCGTCTGCCAAGCGGCAAAATTAGTGCAACAACTGGCGTTAAATGGTGAAGCGGACTCAACGGCATTAGAAACCGGTTTAAACAGTTTGCTACAAACTGCACCGGATACGACATTGGATGTTTTTGGCGGCGAGCTAAACAACCTGAAATTGGGGTTAACCACACTTTGCGAACAGCTTAACGGCAGTGAGCCGGAACTAGGTCGTTATTGGCTCAGTCTGTTAGCATTGGCAGCGAAACTCAACAAAACTCCGGAAGCCAAACAAGAATTGGCGCGCCGCATTCAATATTTACCCACACAGCTGGAACATTACCACTTACTCGACGAACAGATGTTGTCTAACCTTGCCGGCATTTATGTGGACGTTATCAGCCCGTTAGGTCGCCGAATTCAAGTAACCGGCGTTACTCAATATTTACAACATTTAGGCACACAAAATCGCATTCGCGCCGCGTTATTAGCCGGCATCCGTTCCGCTATTTTGTGGCAACAAGTGGGCGGCACCAAATGGCAACTGCTGTTTTTCCGTCGCAAAATCGCCACTACGGCACAACACATTCTCTCTTCTCTTTAATATGGAGCTTTCATCTATGCAACTTAGCGCGCTAACCGCACTTTCCCCGATTGATGGTCGTTATCAAGACAAAACCGCCCGTTTACGTCATATTTTCAGCGAATTCGGTTTATTAAAATTCCGCGTTACGGTGGAAGTTCGTTGGTTACAAAAATTGGCAGCGACCGCACAAATCACCGAAGTTCCTTCTTTGTCAAAAGAAGCAAACGATTACCTTAACCAAATTGTCGCTAATTTTGCTATTGAAGATGCCGAGCGCATTAAAGAAATCGAAAAAACCACTAACCACGATGTAAAAGCGGTGGAATATTTCCTTAAAGAAAAAAGCGCGGCATTGCCTGAATTAGCGGCAATCAGCGAATTTATTCACTTCGCCTGTACCTCCGAAGACATCAACAACCTTTCCCACGCATTAATGTTAAAAACCGCACGCGAAGAAGTCTTGTTGCCGGAGTGGCAAAATTTAATCGAAAAAATCACCGCACTTGCCGAGCAATATAAAACCATTCCATTGCTTTCCCGCACACACGGTCAACCGGCATCGCCAACCACCGTGGGCAAAGAAATGGCCAACGTGGTGTATCGTTTAAGACGCCAATACAAACAGTTACAACAAATCGATATTCTTGGCAAAATCAACGGCGCCGTGGGCAACTATAACGCCCATTTATCCGCTTACCCAAATATTGATTGGCATACCTTCAGCGAAGAATTTGTGACTTCTTTAGGAATCACATGGAACCCGTACACGACCCAAATCGAACCGCATGACTACATCGCCGAATTGTTTGA
The DNA here is from genome assembly GCF_920939465.1 of Aggregatibacter sp. Marseille-P9115. Taxonomy (GTDB): domain Bacteria; phylum Pseudomonadota; class Gammaproteobacteria; order Enterobacterales; family Pasteurellaceae; genus Aggregatibacter; species Aggregatibacter segnis_B. Next base: position 1,393,596 of record NZ_OV100759.1, on the reverse strand, counting down.
TTGCGTAGCGCGTTTTAACACGATTGTGATCGACTTCGACCGCGACTTATGGGGTTACATCGCGCTAAATCACTTCAAACAACGCACCATCGCCGGTGAAATCGGCTCTTCTACCATGCCACACAAAGTCAACCCAATCGACTTCGAAAACTCCGAAGGCAACCTTGGTTTGGCAAACGCCGTAATGGCACACCTAGGCAGCAAATTACCGATTTCCCGCTGGCAGCGCGATTTAACGGATTCCACCGTGTTGCGTAACCTTGGCGTGGGTTTAGGCTACTGCTTAATCGCCTATGCGGCGACCCAAAAAGGCATCAGCAAATTAGAAGTGAATGAAGCCCATTTACGTGAAGAATTGGATCAAAACTGGGAAGTGCTCGCCGAACCGATTCAAACCGTGATGCGTCGTTACGGCATTGAAAAACCGTACGAAAAACTGAAAGAACTCACCCGCGGCAAACGCGTCGATGCCAAAGCGATGTTTGATTTCATTGAGAAATTAGACATTCCGGCAGAAGAAAAAGCACGCTTGCAACAACTTACACCGGCAAGCTATATCGGCGCGGCAGTACAGTTAGTGGAAAAACTGTAACATCATTAAAAAACGGTCGTATCAAATACGACCGTTTTTCTTTTTACGCTTTTCTCGGTCCAAAATTCACGAAAAAAAACGACCGCACTTTCCAGTCTCATGATCAAATCTAAATATTGAGAATAATTTGCATTTATAAACTCATCACCCTAGAATAGACAAAGTTCAAATTTGCCATTTAGGCAAAATCTATTTGAATAAACATCTTTTAAAAGGAGCATTTATGAAACTTAACGCATTAAAACTAGCAACACTTACCGCAGCATTGGCATTCTCTAGCGCCACTTTCGCTGACATTACCGTGTATAACGGTCAACACAAAGAAGCGGCCAAAGCCGTCACCGAAGCCTTTACCCAAGAAACCGGCATCAAAGTGACCTTAAACAGCGCCAAAAGCGAACAGCTTGCCGGTCAGTTAAAAGAAGAAGGCGACAAAACCCCGGCTGATGTATTCTATACCGAACAAGTCGCCTCCTTTGTTGGATTATCCGACGCAGATCTACTTGAACCCCTCTCTGCAGACATCATTAAACAAACTCAATATAAAGGCGTACCGGTAGCCCCGAAAAAAGACTGGATTGCCTTAAGCGGTCGTTCCCGTGTGGTGGTTTATGACAAAAATAAACTCTCCGAAAAAGACATGGAAAAATCCGTGTTAGATTACGCCACGCCGAAATGGAAAGATAAAATCGGTTATGTGCCAACTTCCGGTGCGTTCTTAGAACAAGTTGTAGCCATCACCAAACTAAAAAGCGAACAAGCGGCTTTAGACTGGTTAAAAGGCTTGAAAGAAAATGGCAAACTCTATGCGAAAAACAGCGTGGCATTACAAGCCGTTGAAAATGGCGAAGTGCCGGCTGCGTTGATTAACAACTATTATTGGTATGCCTTAGCAAAAGAAAAAGGCGAAGATAAATTAAACTCTCGTTTGTATTTCATTCGCCACCAAGATCCGGGCGCATTAGTCACCTACTCCGGTGCTGCTGTGTTAAAAGGCTCCAAAAATAAAGAAGAAGCGAAAAAATTCGTCGAATTCTTAGCCAGCAAAAAAGGCCAAGAAGCGCTTGTAGCTGCCCGCGCAGAATACCCATTGCGCGCTGACGTAGTTTCCCCATTCAACATGGAACCTTACGCAAAATTAGAAGCCCCTGAAGTCACTGCAACAACTGCGCAAGACAAAGAAAAAGCCAATAAATTAATTGAGCAAGCGGGATTGAAATAATCGTATCACCACAGTATCTCTCAACGTGAAATACCGTGGGTACAGTTAAAAATATAAAAAGCCACCTGAAAGTGCGGTCGTTTTTTGACACGTTTTTCGGGTGGCTTTTTTGTATTCAGATATAATAAGCAAAAGAAAAACACGTTAGGAAACTAGTTATACAAATAGGAATTTATTGATTTAATTGAAAATATTCAACAAAATTTTTTGCACTCGGACAGTTTGGATGCTGTGCAGCATTTTCAATTGAAAATCCCCAATGTGTAATCATTCTCTTTGCAAAGACAACTTTGTTTTTTCCTCGTCCTTTAACAGATCTGGTTTCTTCGACAATTTCTTTAATTCTCTCCCAAGGTAATTTTGGAGTTTCCTCTGGGTAATCTTCTCCCGTGAAATCTTCAAGTTGTAAAAATCTTCTCATAGCTTCGATATCTGCCAGAAACCATGCTTCAATCGCTTTAACTGCAATAAAACTTTTGGTAATTTTCTCATGACGAATTCTTTCCTTAACTTCCTCAACATGCGCTCCTTCAGAATCCGTCAAAATATACAATTTTTTTGCCCCCTGCGTTTCCAACGCACTGATAAAGGGTTCAATATGCTGGGGCAATAAATTACTGCCGCCCTTGGCATCAATAACAGGCTCAACCAACTCAAAACCATTCCTGTGTAAAAAGTTCTTAAATGCCTCTGATTCGATAATAATCTTTTCGCATGACCCTTCAACAATAAATCCAACTTTTACCATGGCAATCCTCCCCCCAGCAGATTAGTCAGCCAAGCTGTATCTAACGGAATTTTGTTTTTATCGACACCCGACTTCCGAACATCTTTAATTTGGGTTTTGCCTTGAGATTTACTGACAAAATATAACTCTTCCAATTCCAGGCTACGCACTACCGATTCACTATGAGTTGTCAGAATAATAGGATGGAAGGGACTTACATGTTCGCGAATAAAGCTAATTAGTTCGCTGATAGCTTTCGGATGCAAGCCCCGTTCAGGTTCTTCAATGATCGTAATGCCAGGCTGTTTTACACGCGTTAAAACGGCAACCAACAAACATAAGGCATAAATTGTGCCGTCCGAAACCATATGAGCGGGGAAACGATTACCGCTGTCTTCCTCGAAAAATAACCCTTTTGAGTCATCAATTTTTTGCGGTTGCACAGAGAGTTCCTGCATTTCGGGGACAATCACGCTCATCCATTCAATGATTTGCTCGCGTAATTCTTCGTTATCCTCAAGATGTTCTAACACTGCAGCAATATTGCTACCGTCTGTATTTAGCTTTTCAGGGTTATTGGCATTATTGCGAAGATCTTTGATTTTAAACGGATCTATACGAAATATCTTTACATCTTTAAGTAAATTAAATGAATTATTTTGGTGCAATATGCTGGTATCTAATGAATTTTTATTATCATTTAAAAATTTAAGAATAATACCCGTCATTGCACCTTTAGCGATTTCCTTACTCATTTCATCACTATTTTTTAATGCCCCCAAAACAGTTCCACCAGTTATCCCTAATAAAATTGAGGATAGATATTCTGCAAACTTATTTTCATTTCCTTCTTTTTTCTTTAATTCTAACTTTCGAGCTTCCTCACTACTGTCAAAAATAGTTTCTCCATTTTTAAAAATTTTCAAATATTCATGTTTCACCGACACAGGCACTGTAGGCAATGAGGGGAGTAACGATGATTTACTTAGAAGAATATCTATTTCATATTCATATACTTGCTCTTCAATCTCAAATTTTATTTTGTAGCTAATGTTTCCACTATTATGTTTTGGGCCAATTAAATTTTCTATACCACCAAACTCAGATACTGCCTTGCTCACTCCCATATCAATCACTTTTGATAAAAATGCCAAGGCATCGACAAAATTGCTTTTACCCGAACCATTTGCCCCCGCTAAAACCATAAAAGAAGAAACATCTTTTAGCTCTACATTGTGGATACTTTTAAATCCTTTAATTTCCAAATAGTTAATTTTCATTTTTAATCCTCTTGAATTTATCAACAGAAAGTGCTCTGAAGCATACCGAGCATTTCATAGGATGACAACCTTTTCTTTGTGAGAATAAATAAACTATCTTATTGTTTTCACTATACTTATCTGAATGCTACCAACTCTATTGTTTTTGTATATGGTGGTCAGAGTTGTTGATACGGAATTGGAACGTAACATTCAGTTGTTTTATTATCCTCCCTTATCATAAAATCCCCCCTTCACCCGAGCCATTAATTTTAACCCAATACTAAAAAGGACAAGCCCTTGAACCGTAATCCTCCGTTTTGGCTGACCGCCTTGATTATTCTTATCAGCTTGCCGTTGATTCTACCGTTTCTCTATGTGGTGGTTCGGGCGGTTGATGTGGGTTGGGTGCGCAGTATTGAATTGCTTTGGCGGCCGCGTATGTGGGAGCTGTTGAGCAACACGTTATTGCTGATGGTGTGTGTGACGACATTTTCCATCATTCTCGGCACAGTTTGCGCCTTTTTATTGGAACGCTATCGCTTTTGGGGTAAACCCTTTTTTCAAGTAGCAATGACCTTGCCGCTTTGTATTCCTGCCTTTGTCAGCTGTTTCACCTGGATTAGTCTCACTTTTAGCGTCGAGGGCTTTTGGGGCACGATTGGCATTATGACCTTAAGCTATTTTCCGCTTGCCTATTTGCCTGTTGCCGCCACGTTAAAACGGCTGGATCGGTCATTGGAGGAAGTCAGTCTTTCTCTCGGTAAAAGCCGTCGCGATACCTTTTGGTATGCCATATTCCCCCAGTTAAAACCGGCTATCGGCAGCAGTATTTTACTCATAGCGTTACATACATTGGTGGAATTCGGTGCCGTGTCTATTTTGAATTATCAAACCTTCACCACGGCTATTTTCCAAGAGTATGAAATGGCCTTTAATAACAATACGGCGGCGTTACTGTCGGCGGTGTTAATGGTTATTTGTGCCTTGATCGTGTTCGGCGAAATTTTCTTTCGTGGACAACAAATCCTGTATAACAGCGGCAAAGGCGTGACTCGCCCTTATCCGGTGAAAAATTTACCCGCCGGCAAGCAACTCTTGGCTGTTATTTTTTTCCTCACAATTTTTATCCTCAGCATCGGTGTACCACTCATTATGTTGATTCACTGGATGTTTGTGGGCACGTCTATTGAAAGTGCGGTGGATTTTTCCGCCTTTTTCGAAGCCTTCAGCAATTCTTTGTTGGTTTCCGGTTTAGGCGCGGGACTCACCGTACTTTGCGCGCTGCCACTGGTTTGGAGTGCTGTGCGTTATCGTAGCCGCCTCACTGTGTGGATTGACCGCCTGCCATATTTATTGCATGCGATGCCAGGTTTGGTAATTGCCTTGTCCTTGGTGTATTTCACTATTAACTACGCCTATTCTTTCTACCAAACCTTCCTCATGGTCGTGGTCGCCTATTTCATGTTGTATTTACCCTTGGCACAAACCACGTTGCGTAGCTCCTTGGAACAAATCTCCGATAACGTCGAAAAAGTAGGGCAAAGCCTTGGGCGTAGTCATTTTTATATTTTCCGTACGCTCACCATTCCCGCCATGTTACCGGGCATTACCGGTGCCTTTGCGTTGGTGTTTTTAAACCTGATGAAAGAGCTCACCGCCACCTTATTGCTCACCCCAAACGACATCAAAACCTTATCCATCGCCGTTTGGGAATACACTAGCGATGCCCAATATGCAGCCGCCACACCTTATGCCATAATGCTCATGCTATTTTCCGGCATTCCGGTGTTTTTATTGAAAAAATATGCGTTTAAATAATGACAATACAAACTTCCATGCAAACAATACCACTCCTCCAAATCCACTGCCTCAATAAACATTTCGGGCAGACGCATGTGCTACGTGATATTTCCCTTGAATTGCACAGTGGCGAAATCTTGTTTTTACTCGGTGCTTCCGGTTGTGGGAAAACGACTTTGCTACGTGCTATTGCCGGTTTTGAACAACCTGATAACGGTGAAATTTACCTAAAAGAGCGGTTGATTTTTGGCTCAAATTGCAATATTCCACCGCAACAGCGTCGGCTAGGTTATGTGGTGCAGGAAGGCGTGTTATTTCCACACTTGAATGTGTATCGCAATATTGCTTACGGGTTGGGCGATGGCAAAGGTCGCTCCCCTGAAGAACGACAACGCATTGACGAAGTAATGGCGCTCACCGGCATTTGTGCGCTCGCCGACCGTTTTCCACACCAACTTTCCGGTGGGCAACAACAACGTGTCGCCTTGGCACGCGCCATTGCGCCAAATCCTGAACTGATTTTATTAGACGAACCTTTTAGCGCCTTAGATGAACATCTGCGACAACAAATCCGTCATGATATGTTGCAAGCACTGCGCCAAAGTGGCACCTCCGCCATTTTCGTCACCCATGATCGTGACGAGGCTTTGCGTTATGCCGATAAAATCGCAGTGTTGCAAAATGGAGAAATCTTACAAATTGCCAACCCACGTACGCTTTATTGGTCACCAAAACACCTTTCCACTGCCACCTTTATCGGCGAAAGCATTGTGTTGCCGGCAACCTTAAATTCACCTTCAACGGCGCATTGCCAATTAGGTGACATTGCCATCATAGACAAAAGCCAAGGGCAACAAAGCGGCACGCTACTTCTCCGTCCGGAACAATTCTGTTTGTCAAAAACACCGCAAAATTCGACCGCACTTTTTAACGCCATCGTCCGCCACGTGGAATTCAAAGGCAAAATTACGGCGATTCAAATTGAAATAAATGGCTTCGAAATTGAATTAGAGGAACACCACGGAATTGAGTTGTATGTGGGAGATAAGGTTGAGGTGTATTTATATGGCACGGGCTTGTTTTATGGGGAATAAGCGTTGGCTTTATGGCGCTTACAATTTACGTTGTAGGTAAAAAAAGCGCTATTCATGAGCATATGAGTTAAAAAGTGCAGTTCATTTTTCAGTTATTTTTCAAACAGGAAGCTAGCCCAAGTACGCTTCCAATAACGCTCTTAATTCATCTCCATCATGGCACCGTTTCACCACCTCGAACAACGCGGTGGCTTCTTCATATTCGTATTTTAAATACTGTAGCCATTGCTTAATGCGTGCCACGTGGTAAAAACCGCTGTCGTGGCAATTTTCTAATGTGGCGTATTTGCGCAAAATCGGCAGGATTTCAGACCAGCTTAACGGCGCATCGTTATGTTTTAGCACACGGCTTAAATTAGGCATATTAAGCGCCCCACGACCAACCATTAAATCTTCACAGCCGGTCATTTCTAAGCATCGTTGCCCATCTTCCCAACGCCAAATTTCGCCATTAGCGATCACAGGAATATGGAGTTTTTGCCGGATTTCACCAATTTTTTGCCAGTTGATACGATCAGCGCGATAACCATCCGCTTTGGTGCGGCCGTGAATCGCAATTTCTGTCGCACCACCTTGTTGCACCGCGTCAGCAATGTCGTAAGCAAAGTCGGTGGAATCCCAGCCTAAGCGCACTTTGACACTCACTACCTGTTCTGGTGGGACGGCTTGACGAATGGCTTTGGTGGCTTGGTAAATAAGTTCCGGTTGTTTTAACAAAGACGCGCCGCCGTTGCTGCCGTTGACGGTTTTCGACGGGCAGCCACAATTTAAATCAACGCCGTGGGAACCTAATTGAATGGCAAGTTCGGCATTTTCCGCCAGCCATTGAGGATGTTGACCGAGCAATTGCACACGTACCGGCGTACCGCTTGGCGTGTAGCCCTGTTGGAGTAATTCAGGGCAAAGACGATAAAAGACTTTCGGTGGGAGGCGTTGATCCACCACGCGGACAAATTCGGAAATGCACAAATCGTAATCGTTCACTTCCGTTAATAATTGACGCACGAGAGGATCAAGCACGCCCTGCATCGGGGCTAAAATGACGCGCAAAGGTTATTTCCAGCCTTTGGCTTTGCAAATCAAGTCGTATGCGGCTTGAATTTGCTGGGTTTTCTCTTTCGCCATTTCCATCATTTCCGGTGGCAACCCTTTTGCCACTAATTTATCCGGATGATTTTCATTCATTAAACGACGATAGGCACGTTTCACTGTGGGCTGATCGTCTGTCGCGCTGACACCAAGCACTTGATAAGCATCGTTTAAGGTCGGGCCGGAAGAAGATTGCGATTGCTGTTGATAGCCGCCTTGGGAGCCGGAATGTTGCTCGTAGTAGCCGCCTTGTTGATAGAAACCGCCGCGTGCAAAATGACGCGCCGCCATTTCCATTGCCAACATTTGCTCAAATTGAACGCGGGATAAGCCCAGTTCTTCGGCAACAATAAACAGCACGTCTTTTTCATTGTCATGTAAATGATCGTCAGAAAAGGCGGCTTGAATTTGCACGGATAAAAATGCCCGCAATAAATCCGCACGTTGTCCGCAACCAAGACGAAATTCACGAATCACCTGACGAATCGGGAAATCTGTCTGTTTGCCACGGTTAAATGCCTCTTGCGCTAAACGACGACCGGCATCGTCCAGTTGCATTTGATCCATTAAATGGGTCGCTAACAGAATGTCATTCTCCGTCACGCGTCCTTTGGCTTTGCTTAAATGTCCCAACACCGCAAAGGTGGTTTGCATAAACAACAGTTGACGGGTGGTTTTCGTTTTGAAGAAAGAAGAATTGACTGTGCCCAGTTCATACAGTTTTTTGTCTGCAAGATGACCGAGAAACACTCCCGCCAACATGCCAAAAAAACCGCCCAATCGAAAGCCGATTAAGGCACCTAAAAATTTCCCAATAAAATTCATTGTCGCTCCGTTAGGGTCAAAAAAGTGCGGTGGCTTTTCTCAGCAAATTGAAAAACGCGTGGAAAAACAACCGCACTTTCGCTTTATTTAATGCCGTATTGCTCACGATAAGCGCGCATTGCCGGTAAATATTGTTGGTATTCCGGTTGAGTTTCAATGAACGCCATCAAATCGGCAAAATCAATGATAGATAACACGTCGCATTGGTAATCGCGCTCGACTTCTTGAATAGCAGACAGCTCGCCATTGCCACGTTCTTGACGATTCAAGGCAATCAATACCGCGCTTAATTGCGCTTCATTAGCTTGAATAATTTGCATGGATTCACGAATTGCCGTACCGGCAGTGATCACATCGTCCACTAACAACACCTTGCCACGCAACGGACTGCCGATTAAATTGCCACCTTCGCCGTGATCTTTGGTTTCTTTGCGGTTAAAGCATACCGGTTTATTGATGTCAAAGCGGTTGAATAACGCAATGGATACCGCAGTGGCAATGGGAATGCCTTTATATGCAGGGCCAAAAATCATGTCGTATTGCAAACCGGCATCTTGTAAGGCTGCCGCATAAAATTCACCTAAACGGGCAAGATCGGCGCCTTGGTTAAATAAACCGGCGTTAAAGAAATAAGGGCTCACACGGCCGGATTTCAAGGTGAACTCACCAAATTTTAAAACCTGACGGGCAAGGGCGAATTCAATAAACTGTTGTTTATAGTTTTCCATCTTCCTATCCTTATTCTGCTAACGCTGCACGTTGGGTTTGGAAAATGACCTCACAACCTTGTTTGGCGAGATCTAATAAGGTTAATAATTCCTCGTGGCTAAACGGTTCGCCTTCTGCGGTACCTTGTACTTCAATCATGCGCCCATCTTCCATCATGACCACATTCATGTCCGTTTCTGCGGCAGAATCTTCTACATATTCCAAATCGCATACTGCGTCGCCGTTTACGATGCCGACAGAAATCGCCGCCACCAAGCCTTTTAACGGATTTTTGCTCAATGTGCCGTTTGCCACTAAACCGTTCAATGCATCACATAACGCCACGCAAGCGCCGGTAATGGAAGCGGTGCGAGTGCTGCCGTCCGCTTGGATCACATCACAGTCCAATGTAATACAACGTTCGCCGAGGGCTTCCAAATCCACCATAGCGCGCAAAGAACGGGCGATTAAACGTTGAATTTCCAAAGTACGGCCGCCTTGTTTGCCTTTTGCCGCTTCACGTTGCATACGGCTGTGGGTGGAACGTGGCAACATGCCGTATTCCGCGGTGACCCAACCTTGTCCCAGTCCTTTTAAAAAGCGCGGCACGCCGTCTTCTACGGTGGCAGTACACAACACTTTGGTATCGCCAAACTCCACCAGCACGGAACCTTCCGCGTGTTTGGTGTAATGACGGGTGATTTTAATCGGGCGGGTTTGGTTGTTGGCACGTTGATTCGGACGCATGAAAAATTCCTCGTTAAGCAATAAAAAATCGCGCCATTTTAGCACGCAAACTGACAGAAACGAAATTTGGCAGTACAATAGCACGCAAATTTTAGCGCCTAAAAATGAAGGAATTATTATGATTTATAGCATGACGGCATTCGCCAGTTTGGAAATCAAAAAAGACTGGGGAAACGCAGTTTGGGAAATCCGTTCGGTCAATCAACGTTATTTAGAAACCTTTTTCCGCCTGCCGGAACAATTCCGCAGCTTGGAAAACACCTTACGCGAAACCCTGCGTCAAAAACTCACTCGTGGCAAAATCGAATGTACCCTGCGTATTGATAACAAAAAGCAAGCCGCGACAGAATTACACATTAACCAAGAACTCGCCACGCAAGTATTGCAATCTTTACAATGGCTAAAACAGCAAGCGGGCGAAGGTGAACTCAATTTAACCGATGTATTACGCTACCCGGGTGTAGTGGAAGTGCCGGAACAGGATGTAGATTTAATCAGCCAAGATTTATTGGCGGCGTTTGACCAAGTGGTCGAGGAATTTATCGCTATGCGCCAACGCGAAGGGGAAAAAATCCACACGTTACTGACACAACGCCTTGAAGCCATCAATGAAGAACAGCAAAAAGTGCGGTCCAAAATGCCGGAGATTTTACAATGGCAACGCGAGCGCATGTTGCAACGCTTTGAAGAAGTCCAACTGCAACCGGATCCACAACGTTTAGAACAAGAGCTGATTATGTTGGCACAACGCATTGATGTGGCAGAAGAATTAGATCGTTTGCAATTACACGTCAAAGAAACGCAAAACATTCTGCGCAAAGGCGGTGCGGTGGGACGCAAGTTGGATTTCATGATGCAAGAGCTCAACCGCGAATCCAATACTTTGGCATCCAAGTCCATCAATGTTGATGTGACTAATTCCGCTATTGAGCTAAAAGTGTTAATTGAGCAAATGCGCGAACAAATTCAAAATCTTGAGTAATTGATTGATATTTTTTAAGGAAAGTACGATGGCCTATTCCCTTTTAACGGCACAACAAGATGACATTATTTGCCCGTTAACGCACTACTCGCTGATTCAAATTGAAGGCACAGAGGCGGAAAAATATTTGCAGGGGCAACTCACTTGCGATGTGACCAAATTGGCAGCCGGTGAATCCACTCTTACCGCCCATTGCGATCCGAAAGGCAAAATGAGCTCGCTGTTCCGTTTAATTCGTCAAGATGAACAGACCTTTTATATGCTGTTAAAAAGTGCGTTATTGCCATCGGCGCTAGATCAACTGAAAAAATATGCGGTGTTTTCCAAAGTCACTTTTACTTCGTTAGATTGGCAAATTCTCGGCGCAGCCGGCACAAAAGGCATCGAAAAGTGCGGTCAATTTTCTGCGCAAATTCGCATTGATGTAAATGGGCAACAACCGCGGGTGATTTTACTCAACCCGACCCGCTTAGCCCTCGAACCTACTGTTGAAGCAGAGGCTTGGGATTTATTGGATATTCAAGATGGCGTGCCTGGTTTAGCGGCAGCGACTCAACTAGAATTTATTCCGCAAGCGTTAAACCTACAAAGTGTCGAACAGGCGATTTCCTTCCACAAGGGGTGTTACATCGGGCAGGAAACCGTGGCGCGCGCCAAATATCGTGGTGCCAATAAACGCGCTTTATTTATTTTCGCAGCACAAACACAAAGTCTGCCGGACATCGGTTCTGCATTGGAAATGGCACTTGGTGACAATTGGCGCGCCACGGGTACCATCACAAGTGCGGTCAATTTTCACGGCGTTTTATGGTTGCAGGCCGTGTTAAATACGCCGTTGGAAGAAGGTCAGGCATTCCGCTTGCCGAACAGCCAAACCTTGCTCGACATGCAACCCTTGCCTTATGAGTTAAGTTGATGAAAGTCGGATTGGTATTAGAAGGTGGCGCCATGCGCGGGATGTTCACCGCCGGCGTGTTGGATGTCTTCTTGGATGAACAGATTCACATTGACGGCATCGTTAGTGTGTCTGCCGGAGCGCTGTTCGGCGTAAATTTACCTTCCAAACAACGTGGCCGCGTGTTGCGTTACAACAAAAAATACCTCAATGACAAACGCTACATGGGTTGGCACAGCCTGTTCACCACGGGCAATATCGTCAACAAAGACTTTGCCTTCTATCAATTGCCTTTTGAATTGGACGTATTCGATCAAGAAGCATTCGCCCGTTCCGGCATCGACTTCTACACGGTGTTAACCAACGTGGAAAGCGGCGAAGCGGAATATGTGAAAATCTACGATGCCTTTGAGCAAATGGAAACCCTGCGTGCCACCTCCGCCATGCCTTTCGTGTCCAAAATGGTAGAAATCAACGGCAAAAAATATTTAGACGGCGGCATTGCGGACAGTATTCCGTTGCGTTTCTGTCAACAGTTGGGCTACGACAAAATCATCGTCATTCTCACCCGCCCATTGGATTACCGCAAAACGCCGACCAATCCGCTGATTTTTAATGCTTTTTATCGCCGTTACCCAAAACTGGTCGAACGCCTGACCAATCGCTATGCCGACTATAACCGTGCAGTGGAAGATGTCATTCGTCTTAACGAACAAGGCGAAATCTTTGTCATTCGCCCTTCTGTCACTCTGCCTATTCGCCGTATTGAAAAAGACGTCGCCAAAGTGCAGGCAATGTATGACTTAGGAG